>MEKU01000020.1:28947-74804 GCA_001767195.1 Acidobacteria bacterium RIFCSPLOWO2_02_FULL_67_21 | reverse complement strand
CAGGCCGCCGAGCCGGTGTACTCGCTCAACTCGCTCGGCGGGCGCATCACGCTGCGACATCAGCCGAACCCCCACGACGTCTGGACCGTCTCGCTCCGGAATGAGTATCAGCGCAGTACGATCACGCCCGAAGCGCTCGAGGACTTCACGATTCGCGACGAGCTCATCGCGCTCGGCCTGGACCCGCGCGACGGCCAGGCGGCCGGAACCCTGTCGGCGGTTGCCTTCGAGGTCAACCGCAACACCGCCGACAACCTGCTCGACGCGCGGACCGGCTACGTGCTCAACGGCCGCGTCGAGCAGGCCGGCCGGTGGCTGCCCGGCGCCTATGACTACTGGTCGCTCGCGGCCGGCGGCCGGCACTACCTGTCGGTGGCCAGGCGGCTCGTCGTCGCCAGCCGGGTGCAGGCCGGAAGCATCGACGCGCTGGGTCCGCTGGAGCAGAACGTGCCGTTTCACAGGCGCTATTTTCTGGGCGGGTCGTCCAGCATCCGTGGGTGGGGCCGGTTCGAGGTCGGTCCGATCAGCGGATTCGGCCTGCCGATCGGCGGGCATACGTTGCTCGAAGGATCATCCGAGCTTCGGCTCCCGCTGTGGGGCCAGTTCGGCGCCGTGGCCTTTGTCGATTACGGCAATGTCTGGGCGAAGTCCTGGGACTTCAACCTGAACGATCTCCGGTACGCCGCCGGCCCAGGTCTCCGGTACGTCACGCCCATCGGGCCCGTGCGGGCCGATTTCGGCTACCAGCTGAATCCGATTGCCGGCCTGCGGGTGAACGGCGAGCCCGAACGCCGCCGCTGGCGGCTCCACTTCAGCATCGGCCAGGCATTCTAACGAAATGGACCGGTAGTCATGTCCGCCAGCCGCCGTTCCCTTCAGGTGCTCGCGTTCATCTGCACGCTGGTCGTGGGAGCCGCCGCGATGGCGCTGCTTGTCGCCCAGACGCCCTGGTTCAAGGAGTGGGCGCGACGCTTCATCGTCGGTCAGGCGGCCGACTACGTGAACGGGCGGCTCTCGATCGGCCGGCTCGACGGCAACCTGCTCTTCGGCGTCGAGCTCGAAGACATCGACGTGACGATGGACGGGGTGCCCGTCGTGAATATCCAGGACGTCGGCCTCGACTACAACGTGTTCACGTTCCTCACCGGAGACGCGGTCATCGATGACATCCGGCTGAACCGCCCGGTCTTCCGCGTCAAGAAGGGCGAAGACGGGTGGAACCTCGCGCAGCTGTTCCGGGCGCGCACGCCCGACGCCGAACGCGGCCGCCGGCCGATTGCAGTCGGCGAGATCGGTATTTCTGACGGAACGCTCTACGTCGAAGGCGGCCCCGTTGGAACGAGCGGGGTGGTCGTTCCGGAGAGGATCGATCGGCTCGACGCGTCGATTGGCGTGACGAGCGATGAGGACGCACTGACGATTGATATCGCGCATCTGTCGATGCGCGCGACAGGACCGGAGCTCGGCGTCAACGCCCTGTCCGGCGTGATCAGGCGGACGGACACCGGTGTGATCTTCGAGAACGTGGCGCTGCGCACCGAGGAGACCTCGATCGCGATCGACGGTACGCTGACGACGCCCGAGGACGGGCCGCGCGTGCTGGACCTGACCGCCTCGTCCGATAAGTTCGCGATCGAGGAAATCGCGCGGGTGATCCCGGCCCTGCGGGGATACACGCTGCAGCCGGCGTTCGAGATCGCGGCTCATGGGTCGCTCGACGCGCTTGCCGTGGAGATGAACGCGCGGGAGGCGACGCTGGGCCGTGCGAGGGGCGACCTCGTGATAGATGCGGCCGGCCCGGAGCGCCGGATCGGCGGCCGCCTCTCACTCGAGCACTTCAACATCGCGCCGATCGTCTCTGCGCACGCGCCGGGAAGCGCCGTCTCGAGCGACATCACCGGCGACGCCCACATCGATCTTGCCCTGCCGGCCCGCGGCGAGCAATTGCGCGGCACCTACTCGATCGATGCCGACCGTGCCCAGGTGGCTGGCTATGAGGCCCGGAACGTCCGGGCCAGGGGGCGGTTCGATGGACGGACGGTTCAGGTCGATGGCGCGGCCGACGCCTACGGCGGACATGCCACGGCATCGGGAACCATCGACACCCGGCAGCCGATCGCGCTTGACCTCGCCGGCCGCGCCGCCGGCATCGATCTTCGGAACCTGCCGCCGGTATTCCGGGTGCCCGGCGTGCCAAGCGATCTCCATTTCGGCTACACGCTGACGAGCCGCGACGGGGTGTACTCCGGCGAGGCGCGACTCGAGGCCTCGACGCTGGCTGGCGCCGCCATTGCGCCGGGGACCACCGTGCAGTTCAGCGCCGGCAAGGGCGCGCCGGCGTACGCCGCGAACGGGGAAGTGACGGGCCTCGACGTGCAGGAGGTCGGCCGCGGCTTCGGCATCCGCGCCATCGCGGACGATCGGTTCAAGAGCCGCGTCAACGGCACCTTCACCCTCAGCGGCACTGGCGGCGGCCGGTATCCGCTGGCGCTCGAAATTGCCGGCGTTCTGGTCGATACGGCGATGTTCGGCGCGGCCTTCCCGCATCTGACGTTCGAAACGTCTCTGAAGGGCGGAAATGCAGCCGTCAAAGCTGCAGGCAGCTTCTCGGGCCTGGACCCGGCCGTCGTTTCGGGGCGGACGCAGCTGGCGGGAGAGGTCAGCGGATCGGCCGACGTCCAGACCACGATTCGAGACTATGCGGCTGGCAGCACGGTGGACTCGATCGACGTGTCGGGACGCGTGCATCTGGACCGGTCGACTGTCGCCGGCCTGGAGATCGACACGGCGGATATTCAGGGGACGTATGCGGATCGCGAAGGCCGCCTCGAGCAGCTCGAGATCGCGGGCTCGGATCTCACCGTCAGCGGAGAGGGTGTGCTCGCGCTCAACGAGACGGGGTCGTCCGCCCTGACCGCCCATGTCGAGACCCCGTCGCTCGAACGGATTGGCGAGATCATCGGCCGGCCGCTCACGGGCGGGGCCGTTGTCGATGCCACCCTGACCGGCAACGCGCGCGAACTGCGTGCGCAGGGCGCGCTCCAGGGCAGCCATATCGGATATGGCGACAGCCGGGCGCTCAGTCTCTCGAGCACCTTCGACATCGCAATGCCCGACCTTGCGCCGGAAGCTGCAACGATCAAGGCAAACAGCACAGGCACGTTCGTCGAAGTCGCAGGCCAGAGTATCCGTCAGCTGACGGCCGAGACGACGTACTCGCAGCACCAGCTCGAATTCCAGGCGGTCGCCCAGGAGGGCCTGCGACAGCTCGCTGCCGATGGGACGGTGGTGCTGCATCCCGACCATCAGGAAGGGCATCTCGCCAGTCTGGCGCTGAAGTCCGAAGACATCGAGTGGCGATCCGTGCCGGGACGCGAAGTGGCAATCCGCTACGGCGACAATCGGATTGCGGTCGACAATGTGCAGCTGCAGAGCGGCGATCAGCGCATCACCGCGAATGGCGTGATCGGATCGTCCACGGAAGCCCTCCAGGTCCAGGCCGAGAACGTCGACGTAACGCAGATCGATCGGCTCCTGCTGGGCGACCAGCGGCTTGCCGGTCGTCTGACCGCAGACGTGGCCGTGCGAGGGACGCTGCAGGCGCTGCGCGCCGAGGGCACGTTCTCGCTGACCCAGGGCGCGTTCCGGCAGTTCGTGTTCGGCTCGCTGGCCGGAACCGTGGACTACGAGGCGCGCGGCTTCAACGTCGACGTGCGGCTGGAGCAGTCACCGGGCGCCTGGCTGACGGCGACCGGGTTTGCGCCGTTGTCGCTCTTCCACCGCAACCTGCCCGGCACCACCGGCCATGAGACGCCGGCCGAAGGGGATGCTATTAATTTGCAGATTGCGAGCAGTCAGATCGATCTCGGCGTCATCCAGGGGTTTACGACGTACGTCACCGACGTGACCGGGGCGCTCCAGGCCAATGTGCGGGTGACCGGCACCGGCCATGACCCGCATCTCGACGGCGTCATCGACATCCGCGGAGGCCGCTTCGCCATTCCGGATCTCGGCACTGCGTATACGGGCCTGGACACGAGAATCGACCTCAAGCCCGACGCGGTCACCATCAGCGAAATGCGGATCGTTGACGAGCATCAGCGGGTCATGACGATCGGCGGCACGCTCGCGGTGCACGAACGCGAGGTCGGCGCCGTCGATGTGCGGGTGCAGTCCGAGAACTTCGAGGTCATCGACAACGACCTGGCCGACCTGAAGCTCGACACCGACGTTCGCGTGACGGGTGAGCTCCGGGCACCGCGCGTCGAGGGGTTCGTCGAGCTCGAGACCGGATCCGTGGACGTGGCCCGGGTGCTGGAGGAGACGACCGCCGACCCGTATGCGCCGGAGCCGGCTGGGACCGACGCCACAGGGGCGACCGATGGCGAGGCGGCCCCGATCGGCGCCAGTATCTTCGACGCCCTCGAGCTGAATCTTGGTATCGCGGTGCCCGGAAACCTGGTTCTGCGCGGCAACGATCTCCGCCCGGCCCACGCGCCGATCGATATCGGCGATATGAACCTGACGGTCGGCGGCGCGGTGCAGGTGCGCAAGGCGCCCGGTGAGCGGCCGCAGCTGACGGGTGAGGTCAACACGATCCGCGGCAGCTACACGTTTCAGGGCCGCCGGTTCGAGATCGTGCGCGGCGGACGGATCCGTTTTGCCGGAACGGAGGAGCTCGATCCGCTCGTCGATCTTCGTGCGCGACGCGTCATTTCCGGCGTTGAGACCTTCGTGCGGGTGCAGGGGACCATGCGGCAGCCGGAACTCTCGTTCAGCAGCAACCCGCCCCAGGATCAGGCGGACATCCTGTCGCTGATTGTCTTCAACATGCCGGCCAACGAGCTCGGTGAAGGGCAGCAGATTTCGCTGGCCGAGCGCGCGGGCGCCCTGGCCGGCGCCTACCTCGTCTCCGGCCTGACGCGATCGATTGCGGAAGCGCTCGAGATCGACGAGCTGGAGCTTCAGGCGCAGGGCGAAGAGGGCCTCGGGCCGAGCCTCAGCATCGGCGAGCAGGTCGGCGAGCGGCTGTTCGTGAGGGTCCGCCAGGGCTTCGGAGCCGCCGAGGCGACCGAGCTGATTCTAGAGTATCAGATTGCCGATTTCCTGCGGCTGCAGGGCGCGGTGGCGGAGACGTCAGGCGGCACGCAGCGAGTCACCTTCCGGCGGATCGAGCGCGCGGGGATCGATCTGATCTTCTTCTTCAGCTTTTAATCGTCTTCTCCACCTGCACGCGCGCATCGTTGAAGCATGCGCCCCCTCCGAGATCCGTCAGCGCGTCCGGCACCAGGGCATTGACGGTGAACCCGTTGGCTGTGTGCCTCCGCCAGAGCCCTTTGGGCAGCGACACCGTCCCCGGACGTATCCACGGTCCGACGGTGACGTTGCAGCGCACCTCGCCCTGCGCGTTGAACACCCGCACGGCATCGCCGTCGCTCAGCCCTCGCGCCGCCGCGTCGTCAGGGTGCATCTGCAGCCGCACCTCCGGCCGCGGCAGCTCGGCCAGTGTCGAGCTGACGCTCCGTTCGCTGGCTGGCGAGATCAGCGCAAGCGGGAACGCCCTCGTCGAGGGATCGCGCTGATACCCATACAGGCCGGCCGGCGCCGCGGCGTCGAGATCCTCCGCACACAGGTTGACTTTGCGGTCGGGCGTGCGCGGCCAGACATCCACGAACTGGATCGGCCGGCCGCCGAACGGCGGGGTCACGGTGCCCCGGTTGCGCAGGTCGGATCCGACGGGATCGGGGAGCCTGGAGAGCACGTCGAGCATCTCTTCCAGTTCGCCGACCGGGTCAGTCGCGTGCCGCAGCCCGACCAGCCCGATCAGATCGCCGAACACCTCGGCGTTCGATCGCGCTTCCCCGGCCGTCTCGACGACCGGCTGCGCCAGCCGCAGGCTGATCGGCCCGTACGCACGGGCGATGTCGTACCCCTCCAGGAAGGTCGTCGCCGGCAGCACGACGTCGGCATAGCGGGCGGTATCGGTCATGACCTGCTCGAACACCACGGTGAAGAGATCCTCGCGCTCCAGGCCGCGCAGCACGCGGTGCTGATCGGGTGTCGTCGCAGCCGCATTGTTGTTGTAGACGAACAGGACCTTCACGGGCGGATCGGCGGTCTCGAGCACGCGCCCGAGCTGGTTCATGTTGACGAGACGTGTGGGCGGCTCCTGGCTGCCGATCCAGGTGCGCTCGATTCCCCAGGTGGCCGAGTTGCTCATCATGTACCCACCGCCCCGCACGCCGAACTTCCCGGCGACGGCCGGCAATGCCAGGACCGCCATCGACGCGCTGCCGCCGTTCCGGTTGCGCTCCTGTCCCCAGCCGCAGCGGATGAGCGCAGGTGTCGCGCCGGCGTACGCTTCTGCCGCGGCCTGCAGCGCGCGCGGATCGATCCCGGCCTCGCCGGCGGCGCGCTCGAACGTCCATGGCATCGCGCGCTCGCGCAGCCGCTCCGCGCCGCGCGTCTGCGCGGCCAGAAACGCCTGGTCCGCGCGCCCGTCCTCGAAGAGGTACCGGTGAATCGCCAGCGCCACCGGCAGGTCGGTCCCCGGCCTGACCGCCAGATGGATGTCGGCCTGCCTGGCGAGCGGGGTGGTGCGCGGATCGACGACGATCAGCGTGGCCCCGCGCCGCTGCGCCTCGCGGATGTAGGGCACGATGTGGATGCCCGAGGCGGACGGATTGGCGCCCCAGACGACGATGGCTCTGGCCTCGGGCACGTCCTCGTAGGCGATCGATGGCATCTTGCCGTAGAGGGCCAGATTCGCCGCGCCCGTCGGCGCGGCGCACACGGTCCGCGCGAGGCGCGAGGCCCCGAGCCGCCGAAACAGCGTGGCGTCGCTCGTGTCCTGCGTGAGCAGGCCGTTGGAGCCGCCATACGAGTACGGAAGGATCGATTCGCCGCCCCAGCGATCGCGCGCCTGCCGCATCTGCGCGGCAATCGTGGCCAGCGCCTCGTCCCATGAGACGCGGGTAAAGGCGCCCTGTCCCTTCGGGCCCTTGCGGACGCCAGGGTACAGCACGCGGTCTGCGCTGTACAGACGCTCGCCGAACCTCCGCACCTTGGCGCAGATGTAGCCGCCGGTGACCGGATTGGCGTGCGAGCCGTCGATCGCGGTCACCCGGCCGTCCTGCACGGTGACGTCGAGGCTGCACGAGTCGGGACAGTCGAGCGGACAGGCCGTCGCGACCGTGCGCTCGGTGACAACGGTGGTAGCGGTCTTCATAGGGGTACGTGGGGCGGGTGCCGCGGCGAGCCGCGCTCATCGAGCCGCGGACCCGCCATCAGTGTACATTGGCGCGGAATCATGTCATCCCCGCACGTCCTCATCCTCGGCGGCGGCTTCGGTGGCCTGTCTGCCGCCAAGGCACTCCGGCGCCGGCCGGTTCAGGTCACGCTCGTCGACCGCCACAACTACCACCTGTTTCAGCCGCTGCTCTACCAGGTCGCGACGGCGGCATTGTCGCCCGGCGATATCGCGTCGCCGATTCGATGGATCTTCAGACGTTCGCCGAATATTCGAGTGCTGCTGGCTGAGGCGGCCTCGATCGAGGCCGATCGGCGGCGCGTCGTGCTTCGCGACGGCGCCGATCTCGCGTTCGACTTCCTCATCGTCGCCACCGGCGCGAGCCATACCTATTTCGGGCACGACGGCTGGTCCGCCTACGCTCCAGGGCTCAAGACGCTGGAGGACGCGCTCGACATACGCCGACGGGTGCTGCTGGCGTTCGAGCGCGCGGAACGCGAATCCGACCCCGTGGAGCGTCAGACACTGCTGACGTTCGTGCTTGTGGGCGGCGGCCCCACAGGCGTCGAGCTCGCCGGAACCCTCGCGGAGATCGCCCGGCAGACGCTGCGGCACGAGTTCCGCTCAATCGATCCCGCGCAGGCGAAGGTCGTGCTCGTCGAGGCGGGGCCGACGATCCTGCCGGCATTTCCCGAAGCGCTCCGACACACGGCCCGGGCCTCGCTGCGGCGGCTGCGGGTCGACGTGCGCGAGGCCACGGCGGTGACGGGCATCGATGGGGCAGGCGTGATGCTCGGATCGCAGCGCCTGACCGCCGGGACGGTTCTCTGGACGGCCGGCGTCGCCGCCTCGCCGCTCGTCCGGTCGATCGGCGCGCCGCTCGACCGGGCCGGCCGGGTGCTCGTGGCGCCGGACCTGTCGATTCCCGGGCACCCGGAGATCTTCGTCGTCGGGGACGCCGCGGCGTTCGTGGATGAGGCCGGACATCCGCTTCCCGGGGTCGCACAGGTCGCGATGCAGCAGGCCCGTCATGCCGCGCGCGCGATCCTGCGGCGGATCGACGGCCGGCCGTCATCCCGGTTCGTCTATCGCGACAAGGGCAGCATGGCGATCGTCGGACGCGGCGCCGCGATCGCCGACCTCGGCTGGATCCGGTTCTCCGGCTTCGCGGCGTGGCTGGCGTGGCTGTTTCTCCACATCGTGATGCTCGTCGGCTTCCGCAACCGCCTGGTCGTGCTCGTCCAGTGGGCGATGGCGTACGTCACCCTGCAGCGCAGCGTGCGGCTGATTACGAACGTTGAGCGTCACGAGGACCGCGACGAACGGACGGGGTAGTGCGACGCGACGTAGTGGTCGACGAGCGAGCGGAAGCCGTCGGCAAGCTCGTCGTAGGTCCCCCGCAGCGTGGTGACGTGCTCGCCGTCGACGTACACGGGGCACTGGGGGGCTTCGCCGGTTCCCGGCAGGCTGATGCCGATATTGGCGGCCTTTGATTCTCCGGGGCCGTTGACGACACAGCCCATGACGGCGAGCGTGAGCGTCTCGACGCCGTCGTACTGCTTCTTCCAGTCAGGCATCCGCTGCCGGATGTACTCCTGGGTTCGTTCGGCAAGCTCCTGAAACGTCGTGCTCGTCGTGCGGCCGCAGCCGGGACACGCGGTCACGCTCGGCGCAAACGAGCGCAGCCCCAGCGCCTGGAGGACCTCGCAGGCCGCATACACCTCCTCGCGCCGATCCCCGCCCGGCCGCGGCGTGAGCGAAACGCGGATCGTGTCGCCGATGCCTTCGTGGAGCAGGACGCCGATGGCCGACGCCGACCAGACGAGCCCTCTGATCCCCATGCCTGCTTCCGTCAGCCCGAGGTGAAGCGGCTGGTCCGTGTGGAGGGCCAGCTCCCGGTAGACGGCAATCAGGTCGCGCGGACGGGACACCTTGCACGAGATGATGATCTGGTCCTTGCGCAGGCCGGCATCGAGCGCGAGCTGTGTTGATTCGACCGCGGAGATGAGCATGCACTCGTTCAGGATCTCTTCCGAGCTGCGGCCCTGGTTCCGGACGCTGTTCTCCTGCATCTTCGCGACGACGAGCTCCTGGTTGAGCGAGCCGCCATTGACGCCGATGCGGACGGGCCTGTTGTGCTCGACGGCCACCTTGCAGATGGTGGCGAACTGCTCGTCACGCCGGGTGCCGGTGCCGACGTTCCCCGGGTTGATGCGGTACTTGTCGAGCGCAGCGGCGCAGGAGGGATGGCGGGTCAGCAGCAGGTGCCCGTTGTAGTGAAAATCCCCGATGAGCGGCGCCGTGCAGCCGGCGTCGAGCATGCGCCGCTTGATCTCGGGCACGGCCGCCGCTGCGCCGGCGGTGTTGACGGTGACGCGAACGAGCTCCGACCCGGCTTCCGCCAGATCCACGCACTGCCGGGCGGTCGCAGCGGCATCCGCAGTCTCGGTCATCGTCATGGACTGCACGGCGACCGGGGCGCCCCCGCCAATCTGCACGCCGCCCACGCGGACGCCGACCGTCCTGTGCAGTTTTGCGACCGTCATCGCATCCATGATACACGTCGGCTCGCGATGAACATCGTCAGCGTCTCGTGGGCCGAACGCACGGAGCGCGAGCGCGCTCGATTCAAGGTGTGTCGGGACTCTGAACGTCCGGAACGATTCGAACGACTCGAACGCCCCGAACGTACTAGGAGCGATACTGTCCGAGCCGCGCCGTCAGGATCGCGCGAAGGTCGGCTTCCGACCGCGTGCCGGTCAGATCCAGGTCCGATTCGCTGAGCGCGTCGATCGGCGCGCGGATCACGTGCGTGCGGCTGCCACATTCACGGCGGTCGTGGTCTTGCCGACCTCGTCCTTCGGGTTGTACGCCGCAATAGTCATGAAACGAAGCGCGACAGTTGCGGACTGAATTCCGTCCCATTAGAGGAGCATCGCTTCCAACGTTGAGCTCAGCCGTGCGTCGGGACGGCGCGCACGATGAAGCGATCGGGTGCGGCGCCGACGTAGCTGAACGGGTAGCAAGTCACCAGCGTCAGCGTCATGCCGCGGGTAGGGTCGAGCACCCACGTGTCGGTCGGCTTGACGATGCTCGTGTCGGCAACGAGGAATGTGAACGTGCCGGTCGGCGTTACCAGCCGGATCTCGTCGGCGATCCGGATATCGCGCAGCGGCCGGAAGAACGTGTCGCGATGGGCGGCAAGGCCGATGTTGCCCCCGTCCTCTGGAAGCGCCGTGCCGGAGATGTGCCCGACGGCGAGCCGCAGTGTCCGGTCGTCCGTTCCGGCCCGGATGACCGCCGACAATCCCAGCCGTGGAATCTCAATCCGGCCGATCAGCTCGCCCTGTTGAGGAATCCGGGGCAGCGCCCTGGACGGGCTCGGTACTGCCGCCGGAGGGCCCACCATGGCCACCTCGAGCTCGCGGTTCGCGACCCTCTGGTAAAGCCAGGATTCCAGGGAGACGTAGCCGCAGTACCCAAGCAACACCACACCGACCACAACGAGCATTCGCTCCAGCCAGCGCAGGACGCGCCGCCGCGTTTGCGGGGTCTCCTCCGCAGGCCGATCAGCGTCCATCAGCATGGTACGGCGTCCAGTAGCCCGGCCGACTGCGTATCCGCAGGTTGCGGCGGCCTGGCACGTCCACGGCGACCTTCACACGGCGAAAGCTGCCGTCGTGGTCGGCATGGTTCGGCGTGTACCCAATCGTGTACCCGCGCCGGATATTGGCGGCGATCGTTTCAAAGCTCTCGACGGCCTGGTCGTCCGAGTTCGGGAAGTAGGCGATCCCGCCGGTGGCTTCGGCCAGCCGCCTCAGGACAGCAGGATCGCCGGCCGCTCCAGAACGTCGATCGGCGTTCGATACGGTGTACACGATGGCGTTGCTGCGCTGCGCCCGGTCGAGCATGGCGCGCTCCGACTGGCGGCTCGCGTTATCTTCGCCATCGGAGAGGACGACGAGCACGCGTTTGTCGGAGTCGGCGCGCTCGAGATGCTCGAGGCCTGCGATCACCGCGTCGTAGAGTGCCGTCATCCCGCCGGCGTGATAGCGTGCCATGGCGGCCTGCAGGATCGTCGCGCGGCTGGTGAAGGGCAGTGCCGGCGGCAGCCCGAACTCCACGTGCTCGTTGAAATGGATCGTGAAAAGCGCGTCTTCAGGATGGCTGGCCTGCACGAACGCAGTCGCCCCCGCGGTCACAAGCCGCTGGCGCGTGATCATCGACGAGCTGCTGTCGAGAATCAGCCCCGCCGCGACCGGGAGATCGGCCGCCGTGAAGAACGTAATCTGCTGCGGCTCGTCGTTATCGACAACCCGGAACACGTTCTGTCCGAGACCGGGAACGGCATCCGACCGGCCGTCGAACACGTTGACGTGAAGCACCACGAGATCCGATTCGGAACGGAAAACGGGCTCCGGTTCCTGCGTAACGCCGGGAGACGCGGCGCACACGACGAGGAGCAGCGAAGACGTCAGTCGCACGGATAGCAATGCCTGAGGTGCCTGAAGTGCCTAAAGTGCTGGAGCTCGTGCATTTCAGGCACTCCAGGCACTTTTGGCACTCTAAGCACTCCTATAGGTACTCTGCGTTAGCTCCGGAACGCGCGCAACCCTGCGGCGCCGGCAAGCATCAGCAGCCCGAGCAGCCCGGCGAACGCCAGGGGGCTGGCGGTCTGTGGCAGCTCGGCGCGCGCCGTCTGACCGGTCTGCTGGTCGCCGCTCATCGTGGTCTGCCCGCGCGTGGCCGGCATCCCTTCCTGCTGCGAGCTGGTCACACCCGACGGCGGGTTCCGGTCTTGGCGTCCAGCCGTGCCGACCGGCTGGTTCTGCGTCTGGCTCTGTACCGCCACGGCGCCCTGTTCCTGCGCCGGCGCGATCTGCGCGTCGCTCCGCGCCGATGCCTGCGCGTTGGTGCCGACCGGGCCCTCTTCCGTCATGACCGTGGCGCCGGTGCGCTGCGCAATCTGCGTCGCCTGGTCCTTCGGATAGATGAACTCCTTGCCGGTCCTCTCGCCAGGATAGAACCAGTACTGAACGGCCGGCATGGTTCCGGCCGCGGTCTCCCGGAACGTCACGACGGTGTCGCCCGTCGCCTCCTGCCGCTCAGCCGGAATGAAGAGCCACTGGCCGAGCATTTCCTTTCCGTCCTGGGACAGTACCTGTACGACGCCGCGCGACGGCGTGTCGGCGAGCCGGAAGATGTAGGTTCCGGCGGGGAGCTGCAGCCCGGGGAGCTCGACGGTATTGCTGAACGTCATGAACGTCTTGTCGAGCGTGTCGGGCATCTGTGCCGCGACATTCGGCGCCGACGCCGCAAAGAGCGTCAACGCCACCGCGGTCACCATTATCTTGATGCGTGTCATGCTTCGGTCCTCCTTCGATGCGCCCGCAGATGATCTGGGGCGCTGCGCAGCGTAGGGTTCGCTGGCGGCGGCCTCGGCCGCTGTGATGAGCGGTGCATCTTGTGTGCCTCGCCGAGCGCGGCCGTTATCCAGCTGAGCGGAAGGAAGGAGGGAAACTCTGCGGTGCAGGAGGGGCGCACAGTATACTGAAGCGTTTCCACACTGCCGCCGGAGTGGTGAAACTGGCAGACGCGCCGGACTCAAAATCCGGTGGGGTTCACCCCCCGTGTGGGTTCGAGTCCCACCTCCGGCACCATTCGACTCGGCCCACGCTTGTCGCAATGCGCCTCGCTCATGGAGGCCGAGTCGAATGCCTTGAGCGAGCGAAGCGAGTCGAAGGGCCACGCCGTGCTGCGACGATTCATCGACAACTCCGGCCTGCTGATCGCGGGCGCCACTGCCGCGCTCGTCTGGGCCAACCTCGCCCACGACAGTTACGAACAATTCGCGCACGCGCTGCACTTCGTCGTGAACGACGTCGCGATGGTGTTCTTCTTTGCCCTGGCCACCAAGGAGGTCGTCGAAGCGACCGCTCCCGGCGGCGCGCTTCACTCCCCGAGGCGCGCGTCGGTGCCGATGCTGGCCGCCGTCGGCGGCATGGTCGGGCCTGCGGCCATCTACATTGCGCTGGTCGTCGCGACGGGCGTCCCCGAGCTGATGCGGGGCTGGGCCATTCCGTCCGCCACCGACATCGCGTTCAGCTATCTGGTCGCGCGCGTGGTGCTCGGTCCCAGCCATCCTGGCATCCCATTCCTGCTCCTGCTCGCGATTGCCGATGATGCGCTCGGGCTGATCATCCTGGCGGTCTTCTATCCGACAGGGGCGCTCCGTCCCCTCGAATTTGGTGTGCTGCTCGCGATGGCGATGGGGTTCGCCCACTGGCTGAAGCGCGGGCGTACGAAGAATTTCTGGCCGTACGTGGCGGGCGCCGGCCTCGTATCGTGGGTGGCGTTCTATCTGGGCGGGCTGCACCCGGCGCTCGCCCTTGTGCCGATCATCCCGTTCCTCCCGCACGCCAGGCGTGACCCCGGCCTGTTCGTCGACGCGCCCTACCTGCACGACACGCTCAACCAGTTCGAGCACTGGTGGAAGCTGCCGGTGCAGCTGATCCTCTTCTTCTTCGGCCTCGTGAACGCAGGTGTCGGGATCACGAGTGTGGGGCCCGGGACATGGATCGTCCTGGCCGCCATTCTGCTCGGCAAGCCGATCGGCATCGTGCTGTTCACCGCGCTGTGCGTGGCGGGCGGGCTGCGCCGGCCGGCCGGTGTGACCTGGCGTGACATGACGGTGGTTGGCCTCATCGCCGGCATCGGCTTTACCGTGGCCCTCTTCTTTGCCACCGCCGCCTTCCCGCCTGGAAATCTGCTCGATCAGACCAAGATGGGCGCACTGCTCAGCTTTTCGGGGTCGCTGCTGGCGGTGGGGGCGGCGGCCGCGATGGGGGTGGGCCGGTTCCGCCGGCACTAGCTCTAGCGGAGCGAGCACCGGATCGTGGCCAGCGTACCGCCGCCGCCACCCCCTTCGCCCACCAGGTAGATCAGTCCGTCGGCTCCGATCGCCACCCCTTCTCTCTGCGGTTCTGCGACCGATGCCAGCTCGAAGCGACGCGGTTCGGCCCGCTTTCCGCCCGTCAAGCTGGCCGTTCGGTAGAGCAGCAGTTCCTGATTCGTTCGCATGGCGACCCAGTCACCGTCCGGCGACACGTCCCCACCGGTGATGCGCCCCACCGGCAGCCTTGCCACGGCTTCGAGCCGTGCGGCGTTCGCACCGAGCGGTGCACGATAGAGCGCGGTCGTGCCCGCGTTCTCCTTCGACACGACAAAGAGCTGTCCACCCGCTCACCGCGACCCCGCTTGCCTCGTCGACACCGGGGAGGCGCGAGAGCGTCATGACGGGCGTACACGCCGCCTATCCATGCGATCATCGGGCCAATGACCAGCGTGTACGTCTTTCTGATGATTGCCGCCGGCGCCGCGGTCGCGGCGCAGGTGGCGATGAATGCACAGCTCCGCCTGGTGACGGGCAGCGGCCTGTGGGCCACCAACATTTCCTTCGCGGTGACGACCGCGACGGGACTGACGGCGCTCCTGCTCGGGATCGCGGCCGGCCGCGCCCCTCTGCCGTCGACCGCTGCAATGGCCGGCGCGCCGTGGTGGGTATGGCTCGGCGGGTTCGGCGGTTTCGCCTATGTCTTCCTGGCGCTGCTGTCAGCCCATCGGCTGGGCGCGGCCCTGGTGGCGACCGCCGGGATCCTGGGACAGATCTTCGCTTCCGTGCTGATCGACCATTACGGCTGGCTCGGCATGCCGGTGCAGCGGGTGTCTGCGATCCGCATCGCCGGGCTCACACTCGTGGCAGCGGGGTTGGCGCTGATCCGTTGGCGGTAAGACCGCGACCCGGACACACCATGCGCAAATCCGTTCTCATCTTCAGTGTCCTTCTGGCGGCGCCGGCGGCCGCGCAGGGACCGTACCGGCAGGATGTGGTGGTGACCGCCGCCGCGGTGCCGGTCGAGCTCGGCTCGATCACGCGCACCGTCACGGTGATTACGCGTGACCAGATCGAGCGACTACCGGTTCACAGCATCGCGGACGTGCTGCGGATCGCCGGATCGGTCGACGTGCGCGCGCGCGGCGAACGGGGCATTCAGACCGACTTCGCCGTCCGTGGCGCCGGGTTCGGCCAGATGCTCGTGCTCGTCGACGGGGTGCGCCTGAACGACGCGCAGTCGGGGCACCACAACGGCGACATTCCGATCCCGCTCGATGCCGTCGAGCGCATCGAAGTGCTGCACGGTCCGGGGTCGTCGCTCTTCGGCGCCGACGCGTTCGGCGGCACGATCAACGTGATTACGCGATCGAGCGCGCCGGCCTTCTCGGCATCGGCCGCTGCCGGCAGCTTCGGGCTGGCCAGCGCACGCGGGCAGGTCGGCGCCGCGCGGGGCGCCATCCGGCAGGTACTGGCCGCTTCGGCGGAGCGTTCCGGCGGGTTCATGTTCGAGCGCGACTACGCAGTGGCGGGACTCAGCTCGCGAACGTCGTTTGGAGGCGAAGGGCAGATCCTCGCGTCGTACCTGTGGAAGGACTTCGGTGCGAACGGGTTCTACGGCAATGCGCCTTCACACGAATGGACCAATCAGACGCTCGTCGCCGCCGATCGGCGCTTCGGCATGTGGGGCCGGTGGCAGGTCGGCGGCAATCTGTCGTATCGCACCCACGGCGATCACTTCCTGTTCGATGTCCGCCGGCCGGGCGTCGCCGAAAACCGCCACCGTACGCATGCGGTCCTGGGCGCCGTTCGCGGCTCCCGCAGCACCGGCAGCCGAGGGTCCCTGACGGCCGGCATCGAGGCCGGGTCGGACTGGCTGCGCTCCACCAACCTCGGCGACCACGACACGCGCCGCGTGAGCGCGTTCGGGGAGTGGCGCGTGACGGCGGGTGCCAGCACGCAGGTCGACGCCAGCGTCCGCGTCGATCGCTACACGGAGTTCGGGACGGCCTGGAGCCCCTCGGTCGGCGTGGGCTGGTGGCCCGGGCGTGCCCTCCGGCTGCGCGCGTCGGCGGGGCGCGCCTTCCGCGTTCCGACGTTCACCGAGCGCTTCTACTCGGATCCTGCGAACTGGGCGCGTCCCGAGGTCGGGCCCGAAACGTCCTGGGCGGGCGAGACCGGCGCCGACATCCTGCTCGACGAGCGGTGGATGCTCTCCGGCACGATCTTCGGCCGCCTCGACGAGGACGTGATCGACTGGCTGCGGCCGAACACGTCCGAGCGCTGGCGTACGTACAACGTGCGCGACGTCGACACGATCGGCGTAGAAGTGACGATGCGCCGGACGCTGGCGGACGGCTCGTTCGTCCAGGCCGGCTACACGAGGCTCGATGTCCGCGCCGCGGCAGTGACGCAGTTGTCGAAGTACGTGCTCGACTATGCGCCGCACAGTCTGGCGGTCGCCGCGTCGATACCGGCCCCTATCGGCCTGCGCGTCGGTCCACGGCTCGAGTACAAGCACCGGACGAGATCGACCGGCGAATCCGACTATCTCGTGGCGGACGTGCGCGTGAGCAAGCGGTTCGGCGTCTACGAGGTCGGCATCGAAGGCACCAACCTCACCGACGCGTCCTATCAGGAGGTGCTGGGCGTTGCCATGCCCGGGCGTGCGGTCGCGGTGTCGCTCGCGATTCGACCGTAATCGGTCCGTACGGAGTGCCGGGCTTCCGCCTTCGCATGAAGCTTCGGCGGACCACCGTAGCCTTGGCGAAGGTGGTCAGCCCGGCTAAAGCCAGGCACTACGACTGTCGCGCCGGCTCCTGCTGCGTGAGGCAGTGGATCGTGCCGAGGCCCCACACCAGGTCCACGGCATGAATGCCGATGACGCGGTGGCGCGGCATGAGCTCGGCCAGCGTGTTGAGCGCGATCCGGTCCTGCGGATCGTTGAAGGTCGGGACGAGCACGAGCCCGTTGGCGACATAGAAGTTGCAGTAGCTGGCCGGCAGCCGCATCCCGTCCATGATGACGGGACGCGGGAACGGCAGCTTCACCAGGCGCAGCGGACCGGCACCGGACGTCTCCGACGCATGTTGCAGACGCCGCAGGTTGTCCATTGTCCGGCGATGGTTCTCGTCTGACGGATCGTCTTCGACGGCGACCACCACGATATCCGGCGCCACGAATCTCGCCACGTCGTCGACATGCCCGTGTGTGTCGTCGCCGACGCACCCTTCGCCGAGCCAGATCGTCTGCCGGATGCCGAGCCACTCCCTGAAGATCTGTTCGTAGCCGGCGCGCGTGAGGCCGGGGTTCCGGACCTGGACGTCGCTCAGGAGCCACTCCTCCGTCACGAGGAGGAGCCCCTGCCCGTTCACGTCGATGCCACCTCCTTCGAGCACAATCCGCTCGCCGGTGTCGGCGCGTGCCGGCGTCTCGAGCCGCAGGCGGGTGAATCGCGCCATGGCGGTGCCCACTTCCATGTCCTGCTGCCAGTTGGGGTACTTCGCCCAGGCGTTGAACGCCCAGTCGAGGAGCACGACATCGCCGTTGTCGCCGATGACGCCGATGGGCGCCGAGTCGCGCAGCCAGACGCGGTCGGTCGGCACCACGTGCAGCGTCAGCCGGTCGCGGCGAACGCCGTGCGCCTCGAGCGACACGCGCGCTCCGGCCATGACATCGCGGCTGTGGCAGAGGATCTCGAGCGGTTCGTGCTCTGCGAGCACGCGGGCAATTTCCGCGTACACCCAGGGAATCGCGGCAAGCTTGCCGGGCCAGTCGGGCTCATGGTGCGGCCAGGCAATCCAGGTGGCGCGGTGCGGCTCCCACTCCGCGGGCATGCGCATGGGCGTGAATCAAACCACGAAGGTCACGAAGATCGCGAAGGGCACGAACCCTGATCAACCACCTTCGTGTTCTCCGTGATCATCGTGAGCTTCGTGGTTCGTCCGTTCCGAGGTACCGCTTCAGAATCGGGCCGTAGGCGTCTACCCGGCGGTCGCGCATGAACGGCCAGTTGCGCCGCACGCTCTCGATGAGCGCCGGATCGCACCGGGCGATGACGATCTCCTCGTCGGCACCCGCTTCGGCGACATACCGGCCGAACGGGTCCGCAATGAAGGAGTGGCCGAAGAACGTGATGCCGTTGGTGCCCGGCTCCGCCTCGTGGCCGATCCGGTTCGGCGAGGCGACGTAGACGCCGTTGGCAATCGCGTGCGCCCGCTGGATCGTCCGCCAGGCGTCGACCTGTGCCTGGCCCCATGCATCCTTCTCAGCAGGATGCCACCCGATCGCGGTCGGATAGAACAGCACCTGGGCGCCCATCAGCGCCGTGATGCGCGCCGCTTCGGGGAACCACTGATCCCAGCAGATCAGCACGCCGATCGTCGCATAGCGCGTCTTCCAGACCTTGAACCCGCCGCTTTCGCCCGCCTGCTCGCCGTGGTAGTCGAAGTGGCCGTCGCCCGGCGTGAAGTAGTACTTCTCGTAGTAGAGCGGGTCGTCTGGAATGTGCATCTTCCGATAGACCCCGAGGAGGCTTCCGTCGGCGTCGATCACGGCCGCGGAATTGCGGTAGAGGCCCGCTGCCTCACGCTCGAAGATCGGCGCGATCACGACGACGGCCAGCTCGCGGGCAACCGCCTGCATGGCGTCGGTCGTCGGCCCCGGAATCGGTTCGGCGAGGTCGAACCGATCGCACTGCTGGGACTTGCAGAAGTACGGTGCGTTGAACAGCTCTTTGAGGCACACAATCTGCGCGCCGCGCCGCGCGGCTTCACGGACAAGGCGTTCGGCACGCCGGACGTTGCCCGGAACGTCCGCGTCGGCGTGGTCCTGGATGACTCCAACCGTGAACATGCCAGTAGCCATGGTAGCCTTGATTTCGCCTTCACGATGACCGCACAACCGCTCCGCGCCGCCCTCCTGGGGTTCGGGACCGTCGGCGCTGCCGTCGCCCGGATTCTCGTTGACCGACCCGACCTCGCCGACCGCGTTCAGCTGACGCACATCTTCAACCGCGATGTCGCCCGCAAGCGAAGCGCGTGGGTGCCGCCCTCGGTGACATGGACCGAGAGCGTGGACGACGTATTTGCCTCGAAGCCCGATGCGGTCGTCGAGGTCATCGGCGGTCTTGAGCCGGCCGGCACCTGGGTGCGCCGCGCCCTGACACAGGGCGTGGCGGTCGTGACGGCCAACAAAATGCTGCTGGCGGCACACGCGCCCGAGCTGCTGCATCTGGCCGCGACCAAAGGGACGCAGCTCCGGTTCGAGGCGGCCGTCGCCGGCGGCGTCCCGCTGATCCATGGCGTCCGCGAAGGGCTCGCGGGCGATCGCCTGCTGCGCGTGGCCGGCATTCTGAATGGCACGTCGAATTACGTGCTCAGCCGCATGGCGGCCGGCGACGAGCCGATGAGCGCCGTCCTGGACGACGCCCGGCGTCTGGGATACGCCGAGGCGGATCCAAGCGCCGACATCGACGGTGACGACGCGGGCGCCAAGATCGTGGTGCTGGCCGGGATTGCGTTCCGGCGCCACCTGCGGCTGGCCGACATCCCGCGTCAGTCGATCCGGTCCATTTCCGCCGCCGACTTCCGGTACGCCCGTCAGCTCGGGTGCACCATACGACAGATCGCGATGGTCGGGACCAGTGACGGGGGGTTCCATGCATTCGTGGGTCCGGCGCTGGTGCTTCGCGGCTCCAACTTCGGCCTGAACATGGGCGCCAACAACGTCGTGACGATCGCCGGCCACTACGGCGGCGAGAACAGCTTCAGCGGCGCCGGCGCCGGCGGGCCGGCCACCGCGGTCGCGGTCGTCTCGGACCTGCTCTCGCTGACGCAGCGCACCCACGAGCGGAGCGAAGAATGGCCCGCCGGAACGATCACGCCGCCTCCGGCGCGTCCCTACTACCTCCGGTTCGTCGTGCGGGACCGGCCGGGCATTCTGGCGTCGATTGCCGCCGCGCTCGCCCGGCAGGGCATCAACCTGGATGCCGTGCTGCAGGAGCCCGGGTATCCCAAGGACGCGCTTCCGTTCGTGATTACGGTGGAGGCCTGCCAGGAGGCCCCGCTGAAAACGGCGCTGCACGAGATCGGCCGCTCAGATTTCAACGCCGAGCCGCCGCTGGCCCTCCCCATGCTGCTGGGCGACTGATCGTGGTATCTTCTGTAGTTCGTGTCATTTAAGAGCATTTCAGACATCAGTGTTCCCGCCTCCGTCGCCAATCTTGGAGGCGGGTTCGACACGCTCGCTGTGGCGGTGCAGCTCTATCTGCGCGTCCGCATCGTGGACGTGCGAGCGGATGGGGGAACGGCGCTATCGGTATCTGAGAGCTCGCCTCCGGTTCGTGGCCGGAACGCCGTCGAGCGGGCGTTTGAGGCCGCGGCCAGATGGACGGGCCTCAAGGTGCCGTCGGTGACGGTGACCGTCGAGAGCGACATTCCGATGGCGGCGGGGCTCGGGAGCAGCGCGGCGGCTGTGGTGGCCGGTCTCAGAGTGTTCGAGCGCGTGACCCGGCCGCTGCCCGACGGCGTGCTGCTCGCGATTGCCGCGTCGCTCGAAGGGCACGCGGACAACGCCGCGGCGGCGCTGCTGGGCGGGCTGACCTCGGTTATCGAGCGCCAGGGGCAGGAGCCGGAGGCGCTGCGCTGGGACTGGCCCGACGAGCTGCGGCTGATCGTGGCGACGCCGGCCGCCGGCCTGTCGACTTCGAAAGCGCGCGCGGCGCTGTCGGACGTCATTCCGCGGGCCGATGCCGTATTCAACCTCCAGCGCGTGCTGGCGCTCGTGCACGCGCTGCAGAGCGGCGAGTACGGCCGGCTGCGCGAGGCCGCGCAGGACCGCTGGCACCAGCCCGCCCGGGCGGCGCTGGTGCCGCAGCTTGCCGCGGTTCTGGCGCTGGACGATCCCGAGATCCTCGGCGCGTTTCTGTCGGGCGCCGGGCCGTCGACGGCGATCCTGGCTCGACGGGATTTCGATCGGCTGGAGCAGGTGGTCGGGGCGACCTATCAGAGGGCCGGATGTCCGGCAACTGTCCGGACGCTCCGCGTGCACCAGCCGGCGCATGCGGCGAAGGAGGCCTTCGCCGGCCATGGGAGAACGGTATGAAGTACGTCGCCGGTCTGACGTGCCATCTCTGTGGGGCGACGTATCCGGCCGAAGCCTCGTGGGTATGTGCCGAGTGTCTGGGGCCGCTCGAGGTCTCCTACGATTACGCCGCGATCCGCGGTGTGCTGACGCGCGCGGTCATCGAGGCGCGGCCGCCTTCGCTCTGGCGGTATCTGGAGCTGCTGCCCGTCAAGGAGCCGCGGACCGGCTTCAGCTCGGGCTTCACGCCGCTCGTGCGCGCCACACGCCTGGCGCGCGAGCTGGGCGTCGACGAGCTGTACCTCAAAGATGATTCGGTCAATCATCCGACGTTCTCGTACAAGGATCGGGTCGTCTCGATTGCCGCCACGCGCGCCGTGGAGCTCGGGTTTCAGGTGTTCGGGTGCGCGTCGACGGGCAATCTGGCCGGCAGCGTCTCGGCGCACGCCGCACGTCTCGGCCTCTCGTGCTACGTGTTCATTCCCCACGATCTCGAGCCCAACAAGATCCTCGGCGCCGCCATCTACGGTCCGCAGGTTGTGGCCGTCGAAGGGAACTACGACGACGTCAACCGGCTGTGCACGCAGATTGTGGATCGGTACGGGTGGGGCTTTGCCAACATCAACCTCCGCGCGTACTACGCCGAAGGCGCCAAGACGATGGGGTTCGAGATTGCGGAGCAGCTCGGCTGGCGCTTCCCGGATCATGTCGTCTCGCCTGTCGCCGGAGGCACGCTGCTGCCGCGCATCTACAAAGGCTTCCGTGAGCTGCGCGAAGTCGGGCTGGTGAGCGGCGCGCTTCCGCGAATTCACGCGGCGCAGCCGGAAGGGTCGGCGCCGGTCATCCGCGCGCTCGAGGCGGGTCTCGAGTTCCCCGAGCCGGTGAAGCCCCACACAATCGCGAAGTCGCTGGCCATCGGCAATCCGGCCGACGGGTTCCAGGTCGTGAGGGTGGTCACCGAGACCGGAGGCGCGGGGGCGATGGCGAGCGACGAGGAGATTCTCGACGCGATCCAGCTGCTGGCCAGAACCGAGGGCATCTTCACGGAGCCCGCGGGCGGCACGACGCTCGCGGTCACACGAACGCTGATCAAGCGCGGCGTCATCAAGCCCGACCAGTCTGTCGTCGTGTGCATTACCGGCAACGGGTACAAGACGGCAGAGGTGATGTCCGACCGCGTCGCGCGGCCGACGCGCATCGGACGCAGCCTGGCCGATTTCGAGCGGGTCTTCGGGGAGGCGGCGATCGGGGTAGGGGACAGGGGTTAGGCCCTTGCCCCCTTGCCCCCTCTACCTGTAAAATTCCCCACGTGGTGATGCGGTGCGGCTGTGCGTGCGCCTGTTGTTGTACGGGGACTTCGGTCCCGGCGCTCTCGGTCCGCCGTGCGGGTCCCGCGTAAGACGGCCCGACAACACGAGCAGATCGAAAGCCCGGGACCCCCGTCCCGGGTTTTGTTTTTGAGCGATGTTTCCAGCCTTTTTGAGTCTCGCCTCGCGGCGCGTCGTCGTGGTGGGCGGTGGTCCTGTGGCCGCCGCCAAGCTCGACGCCCTCATCGCTGCCGGCGCCGATGTGACCGTGGTCGCGCCGGACGTCGTGCCGACGATCGAGGAGCGCCCGGTCACGATCCTGCGCCGCCCCTTTGAGGAGCGCGACCTCGACGGTGCGTGGTGGGTGGTGGCCGCGGCGACGCCTGAGATCAACGCCCGGGCACGCGCCGCCGCGGACGAGCGGCGCATCTTCGTCAACGCCGTCGACGATCCGCAGCATGCGACGGCGTACCTCGGCGGCGTTGTGCGCCGCCACGGTGTCACGGTCGCGATCTCGACCGATGGCCGCGCGCCCGCGCTCGCCGGCCTGCTTCGCGAGGCGCTGGAGGCATGGCTCCCCGCGGACCTCGACGAATGGCTGACCGCGGCGGATGCAGCCCGGCGCACCTGGAAGGAGCAGCAGGTGCCGATGGAACAGCGGCGCCCGCAGCTGCTCGAGATCCTGAACAGGATCTACCTAACTCCCAGCTCCCAACTCCCAACTCCCAACCGCGTGGGTGTTGTGTCGTTGGTCGGGGCTGGTCCGGGAGACCCGGAACTCTGGACCAGACGCGCGCTGCGGTTGATCGAGGACGCGGACCTCGTCCTCTACGACGCGCTGGTCGATGCCGCCGCGCTGCGGGCGCGCAGCCGCGCGCAGTGCTTCTGTGTCGGCAAGCGCGCGCGCCGTGACAGCGTGCCGCAGGAGACGATTCATCGCCTGATGATCCGGGCGGCGCGCCGCGGCAAGCACGTGGTACGGCTCAAGGGGGGCGATCCGTTCGTCTTCGGCCGCGGGGGCGAGGAGGCGCTGGCGCTCGCGAAAGCCGGGGTCCCGTTCGAAGTGGTGCCGGGCGTGACGACCGCGGTGGCGGCGCCGGAGCTGGCCGGCATCCCGCTCACGCATCGGGGCGTCGCCTCGGGGTTCCTCGTGCTGGCGGGACATACGGTCGAGTCGGTGAACCGTGCGCTCGAATCGGTTCAGCCGAACGCCCTTTCGGTGGTGATGATGATGGGCCTGGATGCGCGCAGCCGGCTGGCGGATCAGCTCATGGCTCACGGATGGCGTTCTGACACGCCGGCGGCCATCATCTGCGACGCGTCAACGCCGCGCGAGTGGACATGGATCGGCAGGCTCGATGAGATGGGCGGCGCGGCGCCGCCGGCCGGGGCCGCCGGCGTGCTCGTGATTGGCGAGGTCGTCAGGATTCAGGCAGCGCTGAAAAATGGGGTCGTCAAGAATGGGGTCGGGAGTCGTTCTTCGAAGACGGGCACGGAGGGAGACGGTGCTGCTCTCGAAGAATGACTCCCGACCCCATTTTCAGGCCGACCCCATTCTTGGAGAGGTGAAGTATGGGCGTCCTTGATCAAACCACCGTCGGCCGCGGCCGCCTGTCGTTTGCCGAAGAACACGACATCGACGAGTTCGTCGATGTGCTCGGCAAATACGAGCGCGGCGAGATTTCGGCGGAAGACTGGCGGAAGTTCCGCCTCGTGCGCGGCACCTACGGCCAGCGGCAGCCCGAGGCGGTTCACATGCTGCGGATCAAGGTGCCGCAGGGAATCCTGACGTCCGCGCAGCTGCGCGCCGTCGCCGGCGTCTCGACGAGCTACTCGCGCGGCTTCGGGCATGTCACCACCCGGCAGAACGTCCAGCTTCATTTCGTGCCGCTCCCTGACGTCGAGGCCGCCATGCGGGCGCTCGCCGACACCGGCTTGACCACGCGCGAGGCGTGCGGCAACTCCGTGCGGAATATCACGGCCTGCCCCTATGCGGGAGTCGCCGAGGACGAGATCTTCGACGTGACCCCGTACGCAGAGGCGATGACGCGCTACTTCCTCCGGCATCCGCTGTCGGCCTCGCTCCCGCGCAAGTTCAAGATCGCCTTCGAGGGCTGCCCCGAGGACCATGCGGTGGCGGCGATCCACGACATCGGGTGGCAGGCACGCATTGTCGGCGGCCGGCGCGGGTTCCGCGTGACGGTCGGCGGCGGCACGGCAATCCTCGTGAACACGGGCGCGCTCCTGTACGACTTCCTGCCCGCTGAGGAGATGCTCAATGTCGCCGAGGCGGTCGTCCGGGTGTTCCATCGTTTCGGCGACCGCAAGCACATGCAGCGGAACCGGATGAAGTTCCTCATCCGATCGCTCGGCTGGGATGGGTACCGCGCCAGATTCGAAGAGGCGCTGACCGAATTCCGTGCCGAGGGAGGCGCGCGGCTTCCGTTCCCGGTGGACGCCCCACCGGTGGAGCAGGCGCCGGACTGGCCCAAACCGTCGCCACTCAGCCCGCAGGCCGCCGCCACGCTGGCGCAGACGCCGGTCAAAGGGCCGGGGATCGTACCGGGCACCGTGCGGCTGCAGACGCTGCCGGACGGATATGCGACGTGGGCACGGAGCAACGTTCGCCGCCAGCGTCAGTCCGGGTATGCGTATGTCACCGCCCGGCTCCCTCTTGGCGACTTCACGGCCGGCCAGGCCCAGGTGTTTGCCGACCTTGCCGAGGCGTACTCGGACGGCACCGTCCGGCTCACGATCGACCAGAATGTCGTGTTCCGATGGGTGCCGGCCGCCGCCGTTCTGCCGCTGTACGAGCGGCTGAAGGCCGCGGGGGTCGGCGCAGCACAGGCGGGCACGATTGCCGATGTGACGAGTTGCCCCGGGGCAGAGACGTGCCGCCTCGCCGTGACCCAGTCGCGCGGCCTCGGCCGCGTGCTCACCGAGCACCTCGATGCGCATCCCGAGCTCGTGGCGGCCGTCCCGTCCGGCGATATCAAGATCAGCGGGTGCCCGAACGGCTGCGGCCAGCACCACATTGCCGCGCTCGGTTTCCAGGGCAGCGTGCGCAAGCTGGCGGGGAAAGCCGTGCCGCAGTACTTCGTTCTCGTGGGCGGCGGGGTATCACGTGACCGCGCTCACTTCGGCAAGGTCGTCTCGAAGATTCCGGTCCATCGTCTGACCGACGCGGTCGACCGTCTGGTTGCGCTGTACCGCGAGCAGCGCGACAGCGAGCAGGAGCCGCTCGGCGCGTTCTTCCGAAGGCTCGACCCGGCCGCGGTGACGGAGGCGCTGAGAGACCTCGCCGACCTGAGCCCCGACCGGACCACCGCAGACGACTTCATCGACCTCGGCGAGAGCCAGGTGTTTGCGCCAGAGGTGATGGACGGCGAATGCGCGTCGTAAATGGGGTCGGTGGTACGTGTCTTGGACGCCTTGTTCTCATGCGTATCAACGAGCGCCGACGAGGTGAAAGCAAGGAGCTCAAGAAGGACCCGCAGGTGCGGCGGGAGGTGGGCCACAAGTCAAGCCGCTAGCGCTCGGCGAACCGTTCGATCCGCTTTTCCTCTTCGGGCTGCGGCGCCTCCTCCGGCCGGGCGCCGCGGCCGTCCTCATCCGTGGCGCGCCGCTCCGGCGGGTGCGGCGACGGGTGCGGTGACGGAGGCGTCGACTTCCGCGGCGTGACCGGTTCGGGCGATCGGGGTACTTCCGGCATAGAACCTGAACCGTTCGTTGCATCGACCGCGCCAACCTCAGCGACCTACCAGCTACCGGCGTCCACCTACCACCTACCGGCCACCAGCTACCGACTATCATCCAGGTGTGGTCAAGTTCGAGTCGCTCGACCCGGAAATTCGCGGCGTGCTGGGGAAGAAGGTCAGCGAGCTTGGTCTTCGCGTCGAAGGCTCTCCGGTTGAAGGATATATCCGCCAGCTCTATCACGAGCTCGAGCGACGGGTCCTGAAGAAGTTCCGGCCGGTCTGCTATCTCACCGATGAGTGGGGCTGTCCCGACCAGCAGCCGGTGCTCGGGATCCCCTTCTACCTGGCCGATCCGAAGCTGCGGACGATCGAAAAGGCGGTCGACGCCCTCGAAACCGACCGGCAGGTCATGATGTACATGCGGCACGAGGCCGGCCACGTCTTCAACTATGCCTACCGGCTCTACACGACGCCGGAGTGGCGCCGGCTGTTCGGCCCCTTCTTCCGTCCGTACCGCGAGGACTATCGCCCGGTTCCGTTCAGCCGCCACTACGTTCGCCACATCGAGGGGTGGTACGCGCAAAAGCATCCGGACGAAGACTTCGCGGAAACCTTCGCGGTGTGGCTGACGCCCCGCAGCGCCTGGCGACGGCGCTACAAGGGGTGGCCGGTGCTGCAGAAGCTGCGGTACGTCGAGCGCGTCGCCCGCGCCCTGGCCGACGTTGAGCCGATCGTGAAGACCGGGGAGGTCGACATCACGCCCGAGGACATCGGCGTGACCGTCGAGCAGTTCTATGAGAAGGCCGCTCAGGAGCGGCAGGCGCGCATCGATATCGCGCTCGACGCCCACCTGCCGCAGATTTTCCTGACACGCCGGCGCCGGGAGTCCAAGCCGGCGGCCGCGCTCGTGGACAAGCATCGGTCCGAGCTCGTGGACAAGATCACGTACTGGACCGGCGTGCCGCGCGCCATCGTGCGCGGGTCGATCGATTCCATCTGCCGCACGTGCGAGCGGATGAAGCTGTGGGGCGAGCTCGGCGAGGAAGCCCGCTATCTCGTCGAGGTCACGGCGCTCACCACGACGCTCGCGATGAATTTTCTGACGCGCGGGAAATTCGACACGTAGGGCCTCTACAAATTCGTCGGATACAGGTATCGTAGAGGTGGTGAGCAAACTCAGGATCGCCGTGCTCTACGATCGCGTCCTCGTCGATGACGACGAGGAGCCGGCGTCAGGCGACAAGGCGCCGGTCGTCCGCACGCTCGACAAGAAGGAAGTGGAGGAGGAGGTCGCCGAAGCGCTCGCCAAGCTCGGGCACGAGCCCGTGATGTACGAGCTCGACGGTACGCAGAAGAGCCTGCTGGGGCTGGCACGCGTCGACGGCGATCTGGTGTTCAATCTCGCGGAGTCGTTTGCCGACGATGACACGTCCGACTTCAAGATCGCGGCATTCCTGGAGCTGCTCGGAAAGAAATACACTGGGTCGGGCAGCCACGGGCTGATACTCGCGCAGGACAAGGCCGTCGCGAAGAAGATTTTCGCCTTCCACGGGATCCATACGCCGACCTTCGCCAAGTGCTATCGAGGCAGGCTCGACTTCTCCCACGACCTGCAGTTCCCGGTCATCGTCAAGCCGGCACGGGAAGACGGCTCGATCGGCATCGAGTTCAGCGCCGTCGTCAGCTCGATCCGGGAGCTGATGGAACGCATGGACTGGCTCCACGCGAATTTCGATTCGCCCGTGCTGATCGAGGAGTACATCGAGGGGCGCGAGATGTATGTCGGCGTGCTCGGCAACGACAAGCCGGAGGCGCTGCCGATCATCGAGCTGGACCTCTCCAAGCTGCCGGAGGGAACGCCGAGGATTGCCGCCGCCGAGGTGAAGTGGGGCAAAGGGACGCGCGCGTACCGCGATACCAAGTCGGCCGTCGCGACCGATCTGACGGATGACCTCATGCAGCTGCTGCAGCAGACCGCCATTGCGGCATATCAGGCGCTCGAGCTGCGCGATTACGGCCGTGTGGATATGCGGCTGCAGCCGGATGGCCGCGTTCAGGTGATCGAGGTCAACCCCAATCCCTGGCTCGCCTCCCGGGCGGAATTCGCGATGGCGGCCCGCAAGTCGGGCCGCACCTACACCCAGCTCGTCGCGGAGATCGTCGACCTGGCGCTCGCCCGCGCCTAATTCACCCGTACGAACCGCTGCAGGCGCCGCGTGCCGGTCTCGGCGGTGTAGAGATTGCCCTTCGAATCGGCGGCGATGTGGTGCGCGTTCGCGCCTCCGAACGCGCCGACCACCTCGAGCGATTGGCGGTCCAGCACGGCAATCTGTGAACTGCCGGAGACATACAGGAATCGCTGCTGCGGGTCTGCGGAAAAGGCGAGGCATCCCGGCGAGACCTGCCCTTTGATGAAGGGCGCCCCAGGCCCGAGCACGACCTGCGCGACGTACTTGCCGTCGGCCGTAAACACCTGCACGCGCCGATTCTCCCGGTCTGCCACGTACACCCGGCCGTCGTTGGACACTCGCGCCGCGTGGACGATGGCGAACTGCGCCGGGCCGGGGCCGCGGTTGTCGGCGACGGGTGGTCCCGTCGGCGGAGGGCACGTTTCCCGGTCCACGGAGGTGTTGCCAAACGCGCCCCACATCCGCTTGAACGCGCCGGTGTCGGCGTCGAGCACGACGACCCGGTGGTTGCCGTAGCCGTCGGCCACGAAGACCTCGTTGGTCTTCGCGTAGACGAAGGCATCGGCGGCCTGCCGGAAGTTGCGCTGATCGCGGTTGCCGCTCCCCTGGTTGCTGCGGCCGATCTGCAGAATGAGCTTGCCTTCGGCCGTGAACTTCAGGAGCTGGTCGTCGGATACGGTCTTGAGCAGCGGCAGCGTGCGGGCGGGGCAGTTGTTGCCGCCGATCCAGACGTTGCCCTTGTGATCGACATGGATTCCGTGCTCGCGTTCCGGCCACTCGTACCCGGCCCCCGGTCCGCCCCAGGCCTGGACGACGCTGCCCGACGGGTCGAATTCGATAACCGCCGGCGTGGCGAGCGCCACCGGGTCGCCGGGCGCGCTGCGGGGGCGGTGCAGCACCCACACGTGATCGCGGGCATCGACGGCGACGCTCGATACCTCGCCGAACTTCCACTTCGGCGGAAGCTTCAGCCACCCGGCGTCCACCCGGAACGCTGGCACTCTGTCTGGTGATCGAGATTCCTGGGCTGCGGCGTACGCCGCAAAGACAATACCGGTGAGCAGCACGACGGCGGCGGTGCGGGATGGCATGGGCGGATTCTACTGTCTAGGGTCGGCCTTTGCATCGGCGATCCAGAGATACAGCGTTCTCGACTGTCCGTCCGCGCTCGTGAAGACATCGACGCGATCGGGGTCCCAGTCGCCCATGGGGAAGTTGTGCGACACGACTCGGGCGCCGGGGCGCAGTTGAGCGGTCAGCCGCGGCCTCAGCTGCACGTTGAGCGCGGACACGAGATACAGGGTCACCACGGTGGCGTCCGATACGTCGGTCGTGAGCGCATCCTCGACCCGGAATGACACCAGATGGCCGACCCCGGCGAGCCTGGCGTTCCGCTGCGCCTCGTCGATGCGCACACGGTCGATATCGACCCCCACGCCGCGGGCGCCATATCTCCTGGCCGCCTCGATCACGATCCGGCCGTCGCCGCATCCCAGGTCGTACACGACATCGCCGCTCCCGACTCCGGCAAGCTGAAACATCCGTTCGATGACGTCGGGCGGCGTCGCGACAAAGGGGGCTGACGCCTGGAGTGCGAAGCTCGCCGTGGCAAGCATGGCCACCCAGGGCGGCATGGGGGCGATTCTATCCGACCAGGGGCCAGACTCTGATATGACACGACTCAATGTGTCTGCTCATCCATTGCCTGCCCGGTGTGCGGTCCCGGCACGCCGGCAGCGGCCCACAAATGGCCGATTTTCCGTGGGTTACCGCGTCGAACCACGCGGGCGGCGCGCGGCAGCCAACGGTCAAACCGCCGGGTTGAAATGCGCAAAACGGCAGTTTTTCGGCCAATTTTCGTTGATTGGGCCCTTCCAGTGCGCTATACTCACTGGCGCAGTACCCGGCGCGAGACCGGTCCTACCAACCTTCCTACGGGGGAAATGTGACATTCCAGATCGGCGACAAGGTCATCTACCCGAATCACGGGCTCGGAATCGTCGAACGGATCGAAGAGAAGACCATTTTGGGGACCACATGCGGCTTCTTTCACCTGCGGATCGTGTCGAATGACACTACGGTGCTCGTTCCGGTCGCGAATGTCGACAACGTGGGCCTTCGCAAGGCCATTACGGACGAAGAGGTCGAGCGGCTGTTCGGGCTGCTGGGCGACGGCAGGATCGACAACCACCAGAACTGGAAGGGCCGCTTCAAGGACAACTCCGACAAGATGCGCACCGGTTCGATTTACGACATGGCCGACGTGCTCAAGAGCCTCACGTTCCTGAGCAAGTCGAAGAGCCTGTCGTTCCGCGAGAAGCGGATGCTCGATCGCGCCAGGGCGCTCATCGTGTCCGAGATTTCCGAGGTGCTGCGCGAAAAGGCGCTCGAGATCGAACAGAAAGTGGATTACGCCCTCGAAAAGTGCTTCATGGTCAAGGCGCGCAATATGGCCCGTGCCTCCGCGCGCGCCAAGATCGCCAGGCCGGTAAAGGCGACCGTGCTGTCGTCGGCGCGGCTTGCTCCGGCGCGGCGCGCCGCTCGCGCGTCGTGATCGCCGGCGTCCTGTTCGCCACGCTCTTGCCTTAGCCTTCTTCGCCGCCCGGGGGTTCATCTCCCGGGCGTTTTTTTTCCTGCCTCGCCGTGACGGGCCACAGAGTCACAGAGCAGAATAGGTCCTGAGGATCTTCCGGCGATGTCCGAATTCATTGGCGCCGTGCGTTCGGTCGTCACCTACGTGGCGCTGCTGGCCTACATTGCGGTGGTCGGGCCGATCGGCCTGTTTATCGGGGTCGTGCTGCGGTGGACGCGCGGGCTCTATGCGCTCGGCCACGCGGGAGTCTGGCTCGGGCTGACCCTGGTCGGCATCCGGTACCGCGTTGCGGGCAGAGGTCAGGTGCCGCGCTCGGCGGTCGTGTTCTGCTCGAACCACGAAAGCAACGTCGACCCGCCGGTGCTGTTCCAGGCGCTCCATCCGCAGCTGCACGTGCTCTATAAGGCGGAGCTGCACCGGTTCCCGATCATGGGGACGGTGTTCGACGTCGGCGAGTTCGTGCCGATCGAGCGGGGCGACCGCGACAGCGCCATGCGATCGATCGCACGCGGCGCCGCGCTGCTGCGCGCGGGGCGGTCGTTCCTGATATTCCCCGAGGGGACGCGCAGCCGGACCGGCGAGCTGCTGCCCTTCAAGAAGGGCGGCTTCATCATGGCGATCGAGGCGCAGGCCCCGATCGTCCCGGTGGCGGTGCAGGGAGGGCGAGCGGCCATGCGCAAGGGCAGCCGGATCGTCCGTCCCGTCCGCGTCAGCGTGCGGATCGGCCGGCCCATTCCGACGGCCGGGCTCACCGCCGACGATCGCGACGCGCTCATCGACCGGGTGCGCCAGGAGGTGGAAGCGCTGCTGCGACAGGGATCGTTGTGGGGCTAGGAATCAAATCCCAAATCCCAAATCCCAAAGAGACTGAGTCATCCGCCCGCATTGCGAATGATCGTGCTGACGATCCGTATGTAAGCGGACATTAAAGCGGACATATTAGCCGTTGAATTGCCCGTAAATAATTGTTAAAACATGTGTTATGGATTGTTCGTCTACGGACATCAGAGCGGACACCAAAGCGGCCATCGACCGGGGCGAGACAACGGGTCTTATGGAGCCACTGGTGCTCTCCGAGGGGTCGCCTCACCGGCCGGCGCTCAATGACCTCGCCGTTGAGCTAGCAGCCACCTCCGCGGGTTTTCGCCGGGGCCTCCCGCCGGGCGTGGTGAAGGCGCTGGCAGATCTCGTTCGGGCGATGAACTGCTACTACTCGAACCTCATCGAAGGCCATGACACGCATCCGGTCGACATCGAGCGGGCGATGAAGAACGACTACAGTGCGGACGCGGGGAAGCGCAACCTGCAGCTTGAGGCCAAGGCGCACGTATCGGTGCAGGGATGGATTGACGGCGGGGGGCTGGCGGGACGTGCGGTCAGCACACAAGGGATCGTCGAGGTCCACCGGCGGTTCGGCGAGCTGTTGCCTGCGGAACTCCTGAAAGTCAACGACCCGGATAGCGGCGAAGAGCGTACTGTCATGCCGGGCGAACTGCGCCACAGGGACGTGAAGGTTGGACGCCACATCCCGATCAGTCCGGGAGCTGTCCCGCGTTTTCTTGCTCGGTTTGAAAACGTCTACGGCGCATTGGGACGGTCTGAAACGATTCTCACCGCCGCCGCCGCTCACCACCGGCTGCTTTGGATTCACCCTTTTCTGGACGGGAACGGCCGCGTGGCGCGGCTGATGTCGCATGCCGTCTTGCTCGAAGCACTCGGCACGGGCGGCATCTGGTCGGTGGCGCGTGGACTCGCGCGAAGCGAAAACAATTACAAGTCTCACCTCGCAGCCTGCGATGCGACGCGCCGCAATGATCTGGACGGCCGGGGCGCGCTGAGCGAAGAGGCGCTTGCGGCCTTCACGCGCTTCTTTCTCGAGACTTGTCTCGATCAGGTCCGGTTCATGGAGGAACTGGTGCAACCCAACCGGCTGCGTGACCGCATTCTGCTCTGGGTCGAGGAAGAAGCGCGGGCGAACAGCTTGCCGGTCAAAGCGGGGCAGGTTCTGGAAGCGATCTTGTTCCGTGGTGAGTTGCCCCGCGGAGATGTCTCCGCTCTTCTGGGCATGAGCGATCGCCAAGCCCGTCGCGTCGTCGCGACGCTTCTGGAGCGCGGGGTACTGGTGTCGGACAGCGCGCGCGCGCCACTGTTCCTGGCATTTCCCGCCGCGCTCGCACCGCGGTGGATGCCGGGACTGTTCCCTGAGAAATCCTGAAAGAGAGCCCACGCAAGGCCTGTGATAACCGCGGCCCACGTATACCCTGTCAGTTTGTAAAGTTCAGGAATAAGCCCGTGCCATCCGAGCTCCTCACCTGTTTACGAAGATGGCCACCCGCGACATTGACGGTGCCGGCAGAGATGATCCCGATGTAGAAAGGCGTGCTCAGTGCGAAGGTCAGAACGAGAAAGACAAGGACCTTCTCTTGAGCCATTTCGCGCTTTGGGACTTGGGACTTGACGGCAAGCAGCCGTCATCCACCTACTGAGAACGTAAGATTCCATGGCTGCACCGGCGCGCCGTCGAAGGTTCTGATCCCTTCGAGCATCTCCACCCGTATCGTCCGGAAGCTCTGAAGCGGATTGGCGAACCGGATCTCGACCGCCCGGGCGGCGGCGTCGTACGTGTAGGTGAACGGCGGCGGCGGCTCCGCGGAGCCGACGTAGGTCACACGGATCCGGTCCGGCAGCGAGGCCGGATCCACCCCCCGCGAAAACTGGACGCGCACGGTCCCCGCCACCGGGACATCGGTCTCTCCTTCAGTGGGGGAGCTGAACACCACCTCTCCGGGCTCGGGCGGCGGCGGGGGCGCCGGCGGCTCTTCCTCGTGCGTCTCGGCCTCGGGCGCGGTCGTCGCGGCAAGGGCGGTCCCCGCCACCGCCACAAGGCCCCGATCCTCGGAGACGGTCCCCGTCACCTCGAGCCATCGGCCCGTGTCGACACGCGCATCCACGGACAGATCGAAGCCGCGGCCTCGAGGCCTCAGGTCGGTGACCCAGATCGCCGCGTCGGCGGACCGCAGCACGAAATCGTAGCGGCTCCGCCCGGGCGCACTCGGGAGATCGCCGAACAGGTTGCGGCCCCGGAACTCGCCGGCGACCGTCACCTTCTGCCCGACGAAGCGCCACGGCTGCAGCGCCAGCGCGCGGATCGAGGGCGTCGCGGCGTACTGACCTTCCGACACGCTCGTGACGTTCAGCACCAGCTCCTCGCCGGGCCGCGGCCAGTCTTCGGCGCGCGGCTTGTGCTGGTACGCGCCGAGCCGGGGGTCGGCGGGATCCATCCGGCCCAGATCGAACAGCTGCCCGCGCACCTCGACAAGCCCACTGCGCGTTCTGGCGTCGTTGAGGATGACGGTGACCTCGTGATCGCCGCCCCGCAGCACGATGGCCGGCTCGTCGCCGGCGAACTCGCCGTGCACGAGCACGTTCTGCAGGTGGAAGTACGCGGGATACTGGCGGAGCGCCGCAATCGCGGTCAGCCGGCGGGGAGGGGCCCCGCCTCCGCTCTGGCGAGCGCCGGCGAAGCTTGCCGGCGGCGCTGCGGCGGCAGCGAGCAGCGCGGCGACAATCAGGCTGCGGCCGGGCCTCACCCGATCATTCTACTTTGCGCATTCCCATCCGGGCGACGATGAGCGCCAGGCCGGCAAAGAGCGCGGTGCTGGCGAGCTGGCCCAGCAGTGAGTCCGCGTTGAAGAACGGGAACGCCGCTCCGATGGCGGCGAACGGCCCGATCAGGCCCGTGCCGACCAGCACGGCGAACAGAATCCCGGCAATCGACCCGCCGGCGATCAGCCCCGAGCTGAACAGCGTGCCGGCATCGACGTCAGACTCGGCGGGTCCGCTTCGCGGAACCCGCCCCACGTTCCGGTCGACCCAGGCGCGCACGAGGCCCCCGGCGAAGATCGGCGCCGTCGTCGCAATGGGAAGGTAGAGTCCGACCGCAAACGACAGCGAGTGCACGCCGCACAGCTCCAGCGTCACCGTGATGAAGATGCCGACGAGCACCAGGCCCCATGGCAGGTTCTGGTTGAGCAGCCCGGTGATGATCGTCGACATCAGCGTCGCCTGGGGGGCCGGCACCGCCGCCGAGCCGATCCCGAACACCTGGTGCATGTAGAGCGTCGTCATGCCGATGATCAGCCCCGAGGCCAGGACGCCGATGATCAGCCCGAGCTGCTGGTAGAGCGGCGTGGCGCCGACGATGTAGCCGGTCTTCAGGTCCTGGGACGTCGTGCCGGCATTTGCCGCGGCGATGCAGACGATCGCGCCGATGCACAGCGCAACGGGCGAATACATGTCGCCGGTCCATCCGAGCGCCACAAAGAGCAGGCAGGTCAGGATCAGCGTGGCGATGGTCATTCCGGAAATCGGATTGGATGAGGATCCGATGAGTCCCGTGATGCGCGACGACACGGTGGAAAAGAAGAACCCGAAGATCAGGATGAGGACGGCCGCGAAGAAGTTGCCCTGCGTCGGCAGCCCGGGCGCCAGTGCGAGAAAGAGCGCCAGGAGCAGCGAGCCGCCCAGCACGACGGGCATGGGAATGTCGCGTTCGGTCCGGCTCTGGCCGGCGCCGCCGGCCATGGCTCTGAACTCACGGAGGCTGCCGCGCGCCGACGACACGATCGTGGGGATCGTCCGGACCAGCGTCAGGATTCCGGCCGCGAGCACGCCGCCCGCGCCGATGTACCGGATGTAGGCGCTCCAGAGCTGTCCGGCATCCATTTCGGAAATCAGAAACGGGCGGCCGGTTGCCGGGTTCACCGCGAAGTTCGGATGGATGGGCGGAAAGGGCTCCGTGATGAACTGCCCCAGGATGGAGAGCAGCGGGAGCAGCCCCAGCCACGCCAGCACGCCGCCGGCGACCATCGTGCCCGCAATCCGCGGCCCGATGACGTAGCCGACGCCCAGGTACTCCGGGGAGATGTCGACCGCCAGCGTCGCGTTGGGAAACTGGCTCGTACGCGACATCGCATAGCCGATCTCGGTCCGGAACAGGTTGACGATCCACGACAGCGCTTTCCAGAGCGCGCCGATGCCGAGCCCGCCGAAGACGAGCGCCGCCAGCCGGCCTCCGCGCTCGCCGGCCACCAGGACTTCCGCGCAGGCGGTGCCCTCGGGGTACGGAAGCACGCCGTGCTCCTTCACGATGAGCGCCCGCCGCAGCGGCACCATCATCAGTACGCCGAGAATGCCGCCGGCGAGCGTCAGCATCGTGATCTGCACGTAGTTGAAGTACTCGGGGCCGTACGGCACCAGGAAGATGAGCGCCGGAATCGTGAACACCACGCCGCCGGCCACCGATTCGCCGGCCGATCCGATGGTCTGGACGATGTTGTTCTCGAGAATCGTGGAGCCGCCAAGCCGCTTCAGCACCGAGATCGCCAGCACGGCGATTGGAATCGACGCGCTGACGGTGAGCCCCGCGCGAAGGCCGAGGTACACGGTCGAGGCGCCGAAGAGCAGGCCGAAGGCGGCGCCGAGCACGATCGCTTTGGCGGTGAACTCCGCCGGCGATTCCGATGAGGGCACGTACGGCGTGGATGGCGGCATGGCGCGGATGGTAGCATTGGAGCTTGTGAATCAGCCGAACAAGCGCAGGCAGGCGTCCGAACAGGTGTCGGAGCTGACCACAAACCGCCTCTCGGTTTACCTGCGCTGCCTGAACGAGCTCGATGCCGCCGGCGTCCAGGCGATCTCTTCTCAGGCGCTCGCCGAGCAGTTCCACCTGAATGCCGCCCAGATCCGCAAGGACCTGGCGTACTTCGGCGAGTTTGGCGTTCGCGGCGTCGGCTATTACGTCAAGGATCTCCGGCGCCACCTGCGGCAGATTCTCGGCCTGGACCGTCACCTGCGCGTCGTCATCATGGGGGCCGGCAACCTCGGCCTTGCGCTGGCCGATTACCCGGGCTTCCGGCAGGAAGGGTTCGAGATTGCCGCGCTCTTCGACGTGGCCAACGAGAAGATCGGCCACGAGTCGCGCGGCGGCGTGCCGATCTACGACATCAAGGATCTCAAGCGGCTGGCGAGGCGCGATCGGTTCGACATCGCCGTCATTGCCGTGCCGGCACCGCACGCCCAGCCCGTGGTCGATACGGTGGTCGAAGCCGGCATCAAGGCGGTCCTGAACTTCTCGCCCGGCACGCTCAAGGTGCCCGCGGAGGTGAAGCTCAAGAGCGTGGACCTGACCGTGTCACTCGAGAGCCTCTCCTTCTACCTGGCGCAAGGAGAAGAGAGTGGCTAAGCTGTCGCACGTCGATCGCAAAGGCCGCGTCAGGATGGTCGACGTGGGCGCCAAGCCCGTGACGGTGCGCGAAGCGGTGGCGCACGGCGAAATCACGATGAGCGGTGCCGCGCTGCGGGCGATTCGCCGCGGCGCCGTAGCCAAGGGCGATCCGCTGCAGACGGCGCGGCTGGCCGGGATCCTGGCCGCCAAGCAGACATCCGCCCTGATTCCGCTCTGCCATCCGCTTCCGCTGACGCATGTGAGCGTCGAGCTCGCGCCGACCGCGCGCGGATACCGGATTGAAGCGCGCGTGCGGACCAGCGCGCGAACCGGCGTGGAAATGGAAGCGCTCACCGCCGTCTCGGTGGCGGCGCTGACCATCTACGACATGGTGAAGGCCGTCGACAAGACGATGGTGATTGGCGCGATCTGCCTGGTGGAGAAGCGCGGCGGCCGGTCCGGCCCCTACCGACGTAGTGCCCGGCTTTAGCCCAATGCCTGTCGGATATTCGCAGGTCGCCGCCGACCGCGGCGGTGTGGACGGCCCTGGGCCGCGAATCCGGCTCCGGTCGCCGGACCGCGCGGCGAGGACGGTGCGGGTGGGGGGGAGCCCTTGAGGCGGCGCGATGAGGCGACGCCGGTAAACACGCGCTTGGAGACGCACCCGTTGGCGAGATCCCGCCGACATGGCCAGGCAGATCAACGTGTGCCGCCATCCACCGGCCGGACGCGCGTGCTTTCCGCGCCGCCGAACGGGATCGCCCCCACGGCCCCTGCCCCTGCCCGCCCGCGCCGAATATCCGAAAGGCATCGACTTTAGCCGGGCTGACCACCTTCGCCAAGGCTACGGTGGTCCGCCGAAGCTTCATGCGAAGGCGGAAGCCCGGCACTACGTACGAACTCGATAAGATTTCCACGCCATCAGGCTGCCGGCCAGCACCGGCACGCGCTTCGCGATCCATGCCGCATTCTCCTTCAGCGTCGAGACCGCTTCCTCCGGCATCACGTGCACCTTGCGCATCTCGCGTCGGCCGGATGCTCAAATCCCAAAGTGACGGCAGCTACCCGTTGGGATTTGGCCCGCCTTCGCGTAGCTTCGGCGAGGTCTCGCCGGAGCCTGTGGCGTAGGCGGAGATTTGGGATTTGGGATTTGTTGGTGAAGGAGGCTCGATATGGATGACCACGTCGGCGAGTGAGGGGAAGCGGGCCATCAGTCGATCCTTGACCATGTGCGAGGTGGCGTGCGCCGCCTCGAGCGGGGTCGCGCCGTCGACCCAGACGTGGAGATCCATGAAGACGTGATCGGAAGAGCCGCGCGTCCTGATGTGGTGGCAGCCGAGCACCTCCGGCACCGATGCCACCACCGCGCGGATGTCATCTTCCGGCATCACGATCTCATCGCCCAGGATGCGCGACGCCTCCTGCACGATCTGCCAGCAGGCATGCGCGATGAAGGCGGCCACGACGAGCGCCGCCAGCGGATCGAGCAGCGGGTACCCGAACCAGACGCCGATGAGCGCGCCGAGCACGGCCGCCGACGTGAAGACGTCGCTTCGGGTGTGCTTGGCGTCGGCGCGCAGCACTTCGCTGTTCAGCCGCTGCGCGGCGCGCAGCTCGTACGAGACCACGAACAGGTTGACGACGAGCGTCGTGGTCATGATCCCGATCCCTTCGGGGAAGACCCGCGGCACGCCGCCGTACATGAACCGGTTGTAGGCGGCGGAGAGCACCTCGACCAGAACGATGACCAGGAAGATCAGGATGCCGAGCGAGGCCATCGTTTCGTACTTGCGATGGCCGTACGGATGGTTCTCGTCCGGCGGACGCCGCGCAATCGAGACCCCGACCAGCGCGACGACGTTCGAGGCGGAATCGGTGAGCGAGTGAAAGCCGTCCGACAGGATCGAAACCGCCCCCGTCATGTACCCGAGGACGATCTTGGCGGCCGCGACGGCCAGATTGAGGACGAGAACGCGATTGAGGACGCGAACGACGTGCGAGTAGCGATCGGTCAGAAGATGTGCGCCGTTGGAATCGGCCACCACCGGAGCTGCACCTTGCCGATGATGTACTTCTTCGGCACGAACCCCCAGTGCCGGCTGTCCGAGCTGTTGTTCCGGTGGTCGCCCATCACGAAGTAGTAGCCTTCCGGCACCACTGACGGCCCGAAGTCGTCGTGGCTGCGGTACTCCGGCGGCACGAAGTCATCCTGCATCGGCACGTCGTTGACGAACACGCGGCCTTCGACGATGCGGACCTGGTCGCCTTCCTCGGCAATGACCCGCTTGACGAACGACTTGTCGGGATTGAGCGGGTAATAGAGCATCACGATATCGCCGCGACGCGGTTCCGCCAGCCGGTAGGCCAGCTTGTTGACGATCAGGCGGTCCTGATCCGACAGGGTCGGGGCCATGCTCTGGCCTTCCACGCGCGCCACCTGGAAGCCGAACGTCACGATCAGCGTGGCGTACACCGCCGCGGACGCGAGCGTCTTGAACCAGGCGACCGCCTCGTCGCGCCAGATCGCCAGCCGGTGCATCAGCGCGGCAGAGGGCGAATCGATGATGAGCCGCATGTCCGGGGCCGCCTCGGCGCCGACGGGGAGCACGGCGGCCTCCTCCGCCTCCGGGAACGCTGCGGCCGCTTCCACGGGCTGCGCGACGGGCTCGAACGGCTCGGCCGGGCCTAGAGCTTCAGGTACTCGCGAAGCCGCTTGGTCTGAGCCCGGCTGACCGGGATCTCCGTCGATTTCGTGTCCTTCATCCGAAGGATGTAATTCCTGCTGAACCAAGGGACTATCTCCTTGATCTTGTTGATGTTGACCAGATGCGACCGGTGGACCCTCCAGAAGACCTCGGGGTCCAGCCTCGCCTGCAGCTCGTCGAGCGTCCGGTAGTTGGACGTGCCCGACACCTGGCCTGTCACTATGTTAATCGACTCGTCGGCCAGCGAGGCATAGATGATCTCCTCGGCCTGCACGAGCAGAAATCGTTCCCCCACCTTGACAGCGACCTGGTCCCGCCGGATCTGGCGGCTTTCCATCATCCTGACCAGCCGTTCCAGCTGGTTGTTCATGCCGCCCGGGCGCTCCAGGCTCAGCCGCCGCCGGGCCCGGGCCAGCGCCTGCTCCAGGCGCGGGGCATCCACCGGCTTGAGCAGGTAGTCCACCGCGTTGACCTCGAAGGCCTCCACCGCGTGCTGGTCGAACGCGGTGACGAACACGACGGCCGGCGGCTGCTCGTCTTCTTCCAGCAGCCGGCGGGCCACCTCGAAGCCGGTCAGGCCGGGCATCTGGACATCCAGGAAGATGACGTCCAGCTCGTGCCGGGCGGCCGCCGTGAGCGCCTCGAGACCGTTGCCGGCCTGCGCCAGCACCTCCACGCCGCCGACGCGCTCGAGCTGATAGCACAGCTCGTCGCGCGCCAGCTGCTCATCGTCGACGACCATCACACGAAGGGGGGTATCCATGTTCAACGCCCAACTTCCAAATCCACAACTCCCAAACCGAGGCCCGATTGGGAGTTGGAAGTCGGCTGTTGGGAGTTTCTCATGCCGTGATGGGCTCGACGGCGATGAGCTCGGGGATCTCGAGGCGGACGCGCGTGCCGGCGCCTGGCTCGCTGGTCAGAGTGAGCTGGGATGTCGCCCCGTAGATGACGCGGAGCCGCTCGCGCACGTTGGCCAGGCCGATCCCGGTCGACATCGGCTCGTCCAGCCGGTCCGTCAGGAAGCCCATCCCGTCGTCTTCGACCTCGAGGACGACGAGGCCCGGCTCGCGCCAGCTGCGGATGACGATCGATCCAGGCCCGATCTTGCGGGCGAGCCCGTGCTTGATCGAGTTCTCGACGAGCGGCTGCAGGATCATGCTCGGGACGATCAGCTCCGTCGTGTCGGGGCTGATCTCCTTGCGGACGCCGAGATTGGATCCGAACCGGACGACTTCGATGTCGAGGTACTCGTCGACGGCTTCGAGCTCTTCGCGCAGCGTGACGAAGTGCTGGTGGCTGCGGATCAGCCGGCGTAACAGGCCGGACAGGCGGATGATGAGCGTCCGTGCGGTCTCGGGATTCGAGCGGATGAGCGACGAGATCGACGCGAGCGTGTTGAACAGAAAGTGGGGATTGATCTGGCTCTTGAGCGCCTCGATCTTCGCCGCCAGCAGCAGCTTCTCCTGTTCCTGCAGCCGGTGCTCGATGCGCGCGCTGTTCCAGATCTTGATCGGCGTGGCGACGGCGAGCACGGCGGCCAGCACCACGAGCGCCGTCATCCAGGGCGACGTGGAGCTGAGGTAGAACAGGCGCGAGCTGCCGAACCGGAGGCCGAGCGCCTGGCGGAGGAGCTCGAGGCCGATCGGGGCGATGAGGAGCACGAGCTGCCAGTTCGGCTCCAGCCGGCGCAGCGCCTGCCAGAGGTGCTTCCGCAGGTCGACGACGACGAACGGCGTGAACTGCCAGATCGCTTCCTTCGGGCAGGCCTCGCGGAGGCCTCCGCCCGCAAAGCCGCAGCCGATCGCGAAGGGCAGCGCGATGAACTCGCCGGCCGCGAGGGCGGGAATCCCGCCGAGCAGGCCCACGACCGCGCCCGCGTACGGGCCGGCAATCAGCCCGGTGAGAAACGGGCCTTCGAGCGTCAGGTCGGCGGCATGGTAGCCGAGCAGCAGCCGGGCGGTGACCCCCGCCATGACCGGAACGCCGATCGCGAGCGCGAAGACGAGGCGGTCGGTCCAGTCGCGCCGCTCGAAGATCAGGATGTGCTGGAACTTCCGGAACCGCGCGAGCATGGTCGCCAGCACCGCCACCACCGCCAGCTTGACGATGAGCGTGGTCAGCAGCGACTGATCCGCCGTCAGGAACGCGGGGCCCTGGAACACGGAGGCCATTGTACTTACGTCTGCAAACTCCCAACATCCAAGACGCCAACGCCCAACCGTTGGGAGTTGGGAGTTGGCCTTTGGGAGTTGATATCATGGCCTCATGATTCGACCGCTGCTCGTCGGGCTGGCCACGACCTTCCGCCACATGTTCAAGAAGAAGGTGGCGGTGAACTATCCGGATGAGAAGGTGCCGATGTTTCCGAAGTACCGGGGCAAGCAGGTGCTGATGCGCGACGAGAACGGGCTCGAGAAGTGCGTGGCGTGCGGCCTGTGCGCGGTGGCGTGCCCGGCGGATGCCATCTATCTGGAAGCGGCCGAGAACGACGGCACCGTCATGGCGGGCCCGCGCTACGCCAGCGTCTATCAGATCCACAAGATGCGCTGCATCTTCTGCGGGTACTGCGAGGAAGCCTGTCCCGTGTCGGCCATCTTCATGGGCAAGGACTACGAGCTCGCCGTCTACAGCAAGGACGAGTTCATCTGGGACAAGGCGGACATGCTCGTGCCGGCGAGCGTCGGCGGATCCGCCGCTCGATAGTCGGAGTCTCGCGGCGGAATCCGCCCCACGAATGAGGCGGCTCGATAAGCGGAGACTCGCCCCACTCATTGGTACGTGGGCCGGGTTCCGCCGTCATCATTGGCGTTCGGCGGACCCGGCGCGAGGTGCGTTCGCATCGGGCGGCGGACCCGCCGATGCGATAATGGTTTGATTCCTTCTCCATGAAGCCTTTTCTCGAAGCCATCGATCAGCGGGTGCTCGTGTGCGACGGCGCGATGGGGACGATGCTGTACGCCAAGGGCGTCTTCATCAACCACTGCTTCGACGCGCTGAACATCACCGATCCGGGCCGCGTCGCGGAGGTGCACCAGGGATACGTCCGCGCCGGCGCCGACGTGCTCGAGACCAACACCTTCGGCGCGAACCGCATCAAGCTTCGCGGCTTCGGCCTGGCCGACCGCCTGCGCGACATCAACATCGAAGGCGTCCGCCTCGCACGAAGCGTGGCCGGCCGGCAGGCCTACGTGGCGGGGGCCATGGGCCCGCTCGGCGTGCGCATCGAGCCGTGGGGCAAGACGGGCCGCGACGAGGCGGAAGCGTTCTTTCGCGAGCAGGCGGCGGCGCTGCTGGCCGGCGGCGTCGACCTGTTCATCCTGGAGACCTTCCGCGACCTCAACGAGCTGCTTGCGGCCATCGCGGCGGTCCGGAGCGTGTGCGCGCTGCCGGTCGTGGCGCAGATGACGATCGAGGAGGACGGCAACACGCTCGACGGCACGCCGCCCGAGCAGTTCGCGCCCGCGCTCGAGCCGCACGCCGACGTGGTCGGCGTCAACTGCAGCATCGGCCCCGCCCCGATGCTCGAGACGATCGAGCGGATGGCGGCGGTGACCCGCGCGCGTCTGGCGGCGCAGCCCAACGCCGGGCGGCCGCGCGACATCGAGGGGCGCAACATCTACCTCTCGTCGCCCGAGTACGTCGCGTCCTACGCCCGCCGGTTCATCAGCCACGGCGTCCGGCTCGTCGGCGGCTGCTGCGGCACCACGCCGGAGCATATCGGCCTGATCAGCCGCGCCGTCAGGGCGCTCGCGCCCGAAGAGGCGCGCGCGGCCGCGCGCGACCGCTCGAGCCATCACGCGGCCGCGCACGTGTCGGTGGCCGCCGCAGACGGATCGGTTCCGGTCGTTCCACGCGCCGGCCGGTCGCAGCTCTCGCATGCGCTGGCCGAGGGGCGCTTCGTCACGATCGTGCAGCTCCCGCTGCCCAAGGGGCACCTGAGCGACGCGGTGCTCGAGCAGGCGGGGGCGCTCAAGACGCTCGGCGTCGATGTCGTGCTCCTGCGTGACGGCCAGGGGGGCGCGCGCATGAGCGCGCTGTCGCTGGCCGTGCTGATTCAGCAGAAGGTGCACATCGAGACGCTCCTCCAGTACTCGTGCCGCGACCGCAACCTGCTCGGCATGCAGTCGGACCTGCTCGGCGCGCACGCGATGGGGCTGCGCAACGTGATGCTGGTCACCGGCGACTCACGGATGGTCGGTGACTATCCCGACGCCACCGCCGTGTTCGACGTCGACTCGATCGGGCTGACCAACGTCGTCACGCGGCTCAACCACGGCCTCGACATCGGCGGCCAGACGATCGGCAGTCCGACGGCGTTTCACATCGGCGTGCAGGTGAACCCCGGCGCCGAGGACCTCGATAACGAGGTCCGCCGCTTCGAGTACAAGGTGGCCGCCGGGGCGGAGTTCGCGATGACCAAGCCGGTCTTCGACGCCGCCACGTTCGAGCGGTTCCATCGCCGCGTCGAATCGTCGCGCCTGCCGCTCATCCTCGGGCTGTGGCCGTTTGAAAGCGTGCTCAATGCGGAGTTCATGGCCAACGAGGTGCCCGGCGTGCGCGTCCCCGACGCCGTGCTCGACCGTATCCGGCGCGCGCCGACGCCTGAGGCCGAGGCGGCCGAGGGGATCGCGATCGCGCGGGAGGTGGGCGCCGCGCTGAAGGGGATCGTCCAGGGGGTCCATGTCGCGGCGCCGTCGGGGCGCGTCGAGGCGGCGGTCGAGGTGCTGCAGGGGATCGGCTGAACCCGCGGGCGACTTGCAGCTTGGGCTTTGTCCCTTATCGATGTATAGTGCCGAGGCGGTCCAACGGCAGCCCGGCGTGGGCTTCCACGAACTCCAGCATTATCAAGCGGTTACGGTCGGGAGACTTCTGAATGGCGCTGTTCGAGCGTGAAAACGACGAGTTCCGGCCCGACCTCCGCAGCCAGGCGCTGTCGGTCATTGCCATCGAGAACGACTTCGTCGTCAACGTCTACGACAAGCTGGCCTCGGTGTACGACCTGATCTTCGGCCCCATCCTCCATCCCGGCCGGCTGGTGGCGCTCGAGCGGATCGGCATCAATCCGGGCGACCGGGTGCTCGAAGTCGGCGTCGGCACCGGCATCAATGCGTCGCTCTACCCGCAGAACTGCCATGTGACCGGAATCGATTTTTCGTCCTCGATGCTCGAGAAGGCGCGCGCCCGCATCGGCCGCAAAGGGCTCTCGCACATCCGTCTCATGCAGATGGACGCGCAGTCGCTGAAGTTCGCAGACGACTCGTTCGACGTCGTGTACGCGCCGTACCTGGTCAACTGCGTGCCCGACCCGGTGCAGGTGGTCCGCGAGATGCGGCGCGTCTGCCGGCCCGGCGGAAAGATCGTCATCCTGAACCACTTCCGCAGCGCCAACGCCATCCTCTCGCGGCTGGACCGCGCGCTCTCGCCGCTGACGGTCCACATCGGCTTCAAGTCCGATCTCGACCTTCCCGGCTTTCTCGCCCAGGCCGAACTCCGGCCCGTCTCGATCGAGAAGGTCAGCATCCCGCCGCTCTGGTCCCTCGTCATTTCCAGCAAAGACATCCACTAATCCGGGCACGAACGATGCGGTGAGAGAGCCGGATGGCTCTCTCACCGCATCGGTATGACGACTTTGCGCCCGAGGTGCGGCTGGGCCAGGCGGGCGCCTTCGGCAACGCGCTCATCGATCGGGTCTACGCGAAGCTGTCGCCGGTCTACGATGTCCTGTTCGGCGCCCCGCTGCAGCCGGGCAGGGTCGCTGCAGTCGGGCGGATGGGCCCTGCAGCCCGGACACCATGTGCTCGAGGTTGGCACCGGCACCGGCATCGGGACCACGCTGTAGCGCCGTATGTGATCAGCGTCGTGCCCGATCCGGTGCAGGTCGCGCGCGAGATGCGCCGGGTCTGCCGTGATCG
>MEKU01000020.1:5916-28929 GCA_001767195.1 Acidobacteria bacterium RIFCSPLOWO2_02_FULL_67_21 | reverse complement strand
GAGTCTCCGGCGGGACCCGCCCCACTCAGACAGTACGTGGGGCGGGTGCCACGGCGAGCGGCTGACATCGAGCCGTGGACCCGCCTAGTCCGGGTGCCACGGCGAGTGGAGCTCCATCGAGCCGTGGACCCGGCGGCTCAGCGCTTGGTGCGCGGGCGCCCGCGCGGCTTCTTGGGCGGCTTGTCGAGCGCGGCGAGCAGGATGTCGGCGGCCACCGCGGCGCCGTTGGTGTCGGGCTTCTTGTACGACTTCGGCCTCGACTGGGCCAGCAGCTTGTCGATGTGGGACTCCCACTTGCCGGCGAACAGGTCTTCCTGGCTGATGAAGGCCGCGCGCAGGTACTTCGGCATCTCCTCGACGAGCACGTCGTACTCGGGAAAGTGTCCGCGCGACGTATACAGGATCGCCGTGTCGTTGGCGATGCACTCCGAGACGATGCCGTAGCCCGGTTTGGTGACCACGGCGGCTGCCGCGCCCACGAGGTCCTCGTACCGGATGCCCGCGTCGTACATCGCCTCCTCGTTGATCGCCACAAAGGAGCCACGCCGCTCGACCGGCGGCACTTCCTTGCGCCCGCGGCTGGCCGGGCGGCCGGCGGCCTCGACCACGACGTACTTCCGGAACTTGGTCAGCCCTTCGGTGTCGAGGCCCGGCAGGCCGTATCCGCCGAACGAGGAGAGCACCAGCGGCTTGTCGGGGAGATCGAGCAGCTTGCGGACCTCCTCCGGCGTGCGTGTGGCATGGCGCGCGATGAACGGGATGTCCTTGATGGAGGAGAAGCTCTCGAACCCCGCCGACATCGGCAGGCGGAGCGCCATCGACGCCTTGGCATACGCGCCGCGAATGGCCGGCAGGAGCGACGGCGCCAGGCGCACGCGCGGGTACTCGCTGTACACCCAGTCCCACGTGAAGTTGCCGATGGCGATCGAGGGGATGCCCGCCGCCGCGCCGACGGCGAACGCCAGCGGGGGAATGTCGCCGACGATCAGCCCGGCGCCGAGCTCGCGCAGCATGCGCGTCTCGCTCGCGGCGCGCGTGACCAGATCGCTGTGGAAGGCCGCCGCCCGGCGGATCGAGTCGGCCTCGTCGAGCGTCAGCGCGTCGACCTGGACGACCCCCGTGTCGCACTCGAGCGTGCTGAAGGCGATCTTCCCTTTGACGGTGAGATCGAAGAGCCACCGGGGCGCGGCCGTGCGCACGCCAATCCGTGTTTCGGGACGGCGGGCCAGTACGGCGTTGATGACCTCGATGATGCGCGAGGCGTGGCCGAATCCGTGGCCGGATATGTAAAAGACGATCGCAGCTGCCAAGCTATCGGTCCGACTGAGCGTGCGTGGTCACCGTTTCAGCTCCCGGGCGGTCCTCGTGTTCACCGTCCGTCATCGCCACCGCGATGACTTCATTCAGCGTCTGAACCGGAACGAACCGCATCTCACGCCGGATTTCCTCGGGCAACTCTGCCAGATCCGGCTCGTTCAATGCCGGCAGAATGAACGTCCTGATACCGAACCGCCGGGCCGCCAGCGCCTTCTCCCGGATGCCGCCGACCGGCAGCACGAGCCCGCTGAGCGTAATCTCGCCGGTCATCGCAACGTCCTGCCGGACCGCCAGGTTCCGCGCCGCCGACAGAATCGCCGTCGCCATGGTCACCCCCGCCGACGGACCGTCCTTCGGGATGGCGCCGGCCGGCACGTGGACGTGCAGGTCGTGCTTCGCCAGGAAGCCCGGAGAGATGCCCAGCTCCTCGGCGTGAGCGCGCAGGTGGCTGAGCGCCGCACGCGCCGACTCCTGCATGACGTTGCCCAGCTGGCCCGTGAGAATGATGTTCTGGTTTCCGCCAGGAAGCAAGGTCGCTTCGATGAACAGCACGTCGCCGCCGGTCTCGGTCCAGGCGACGCCGGTGGCGACGCCCGGCCGCGACGTTCGAAACGCGACCTCCTTCTTGAACCGCGCCGGACCAAGATAATCGTCCACGTCGTCCTTGTCTACGACTGTCTTCGCCGCAGCGGGGGCATCGGGCTGCCGGGTGGCGAGCCGGGCCGCTACCTTCCGGCAGATCGTCCCGAGCTGCCGCTCCAGATTCCGGACGCCGGCTTCCCGCGTGTACTCGGAAATCGTCTGCCGGAGCGCGGCGTCGGTGACCTCGAGCGCGTCGGCCGGCAGCCCATGCTCGCTCATCTGCCTGGGCAGCAGGTACTTGCGGGCGATGTGGACCTTCTCCTCCTCGGTGTATCCCGAAAGCGAGATGACCTCCATCCGGTCGAGCAGGGCCGGGTGGACCGTCCCGAGCTGGTTGGAGGTCGCGATGAAGAGGACGCGCGACAGGTCGACGGGGACTTCGAGGTAGTGATCGCGGAAGGTGTGGTTCTGCGCTGGGTCGAGCACCTCGAGCAGCGCGGCGGCCGGATCGCCCTGGTAGCCGATGGAGACCTTGTCGATCTCGTCCAGCATGAACACCGGATTCATCGAGCCCGCCTGCTTCAGCGCCTGGACGATGCGGCCCGGGATCGCCCCGATGTAGGTGCGCCGGTGTCCCCGGATTTCAGCCTCGTCCCGGATGCCGCCGAGCGAGATCCGGACGAACTTGCGCGACATCGCCCGCGCGATCGACTGGCCGAGCGACGTCTTGCCGACGCCGGGCGGTCCGACGAAGCAGAGGATCGGCCCTTTCATATCCCCTTTGAGCTTGCGGACCGACAGGTACTCGACGATGCGCTCCTTGACCTTGTCGAGGTCGTAGTGATCGTCGTCGAGCACAGTGCGCGCTTCCACCGGGTCGATGCGATCGGGTGTCGTCGTGGCCCATGGGACATCGAGCAGCCAGTCGAGGTACGTACGCACCATCTGGTACTCGGGCGACGCCGCGCCCATTCGCGTCAGGCGGTCGACCTCGCGCATCGCGACCGTCGAGACCGCCTCGGGGAGATGCGCGTCCTCGAGCCGCGTGCGCAGCTCGGCGAGCTCGTTGCCTTCGCCCTCGCCGAGCTCCTGCTGGATCGCCTTGAGCTGCTGCCGCAGGTAATACTGGCGCTGCGCGTCGGTCATCTCCTGCTGCGCCTGCGACTCGATCTTGCCCTTCAGCTCGAGGAGCGAAATCTCGCGCGTGAGCGCCGCCACGACCGCCTGCAGCTTCTTCAGCAGATCGTTCTCCTCGAGCAGCGCCTGCTTGTCGGCCGGCTTCATGTCGATGAGGGTGGCCAGCACGTACGCGAGGCGCAGCGGGTTGTCGATGTTCATGACGACCGTGCGCAGCTCCTCGGAGAGCCCGGTCGCCAGCGACAGGGCCTTCTCGACGAGTTCCTGAATCCGCCGGACGTGCGCCTCGACCTCGATCGTCCGTTCGACGCTCTCGGGAAGCGGCGTGATCTGCGCCCGCATCGAGACGCCGGCCCGTGTGACGACATCCGCGCGCACCCGCGCGAGCCCTTCGATGATGATGTTGATGCCGCCGCCCGACTTGGCCATCTGCCGGACGACGCCGACGGTGCCGATGCGCGTGACGTCGTCGGGCGTCGGATCGTCGGCCTCGGTGTGCTGCAGCAGCATCAGCAGCAGACGATCGCCGGCGAGCGCGCGGTTCACCGACTCGACCGAGACCCCCCGGTTGACGGCCAGCGGCTGCAGGGTCAGCGGAAACGCGACCGTCCGGCGAAGCGGCAGGACTGGAAGCTCGGAGGGGAGCGGCGGGGTCGGGTCGGCCATTGGGCTCAGCGTCAGTTTATCAGTGGTACCCTCTGGGGGTGGACGAACGTCAGTTTTTCACTGAGAAGCCCGAGCAGCGCCCCGCCAGTCTCCAGTGCCCGCGCTGCCGCCGCACGGCCGATTACACGATCCGCTGGATACGCCGCACGAAGAAGGCGAACGTCCCGGCGGGTGCCGACCCGCGCGACCGCGCGCTGTTCGACAAGAGCAAGGATCATCTGATCCGGGTCGATGACGATGTGACCTGCAAGGTGTGCGGAAAGCGGTTCGAGATTCCGTCGCACCGGGCGCTGATCTTCCTCGAAGAGCTCGAGGGCCTGCCGCAGGAGGACTACGACGAGTAGGCAGTAAGCAGTCTGCCCACTGCCTACTGCTTACTGCCTACTTCAATATATTCGCGGTACCAGCCGCCATCGCACCTGCGCCATGTAGCGGCCGTACGCCGGCGATGCGGCGCGCAGGCTTCGCTCTTCGAGCGGCATCGCGATCAGCAGGTACGCGCAGCTGACCGCCGCAAACGTCAGCCTCGTCAGGGTCATCGTCTCGACGGCGAAGACCAGAAGAAACCAGCCGGCGTAGATCGGATGGCGCACCCAGCCGTAGGGCCCCGTGGTCCTGAACTCGCCTGCGTCCGTGGCCGCAGGCTTCAGGCCCGCGAGCTCCCGAATGTCGAGGATGGCGGCGCTTCTGAGCGTCAGCACGACACCGGCCGCCTGCGCCAGCCGCAGCGCCCAGCGGCCGACGCCCTCGACCTGCCATGCGAGGCCCGGCACGGGCCGCCAGAATGCGCAGACTGCGATGAAGAGGACGCTGGCGACCCAGACGTAGAACGGGCGCTCGAGCTCGACCGGAAAGGACCGTGCGACCCACCGGCGGACCGGCGGGCGCGCGAACAGGCTGTGATGCAGCGCGAAGACGCTGAATGCGCCGATGTTCCAGAGGGCGGCCGGCAGCGCGCGCCCCTCCCGCGCGATGACGCCGAACGTAACGACGTACGCAAAGAGAAAGTAGGCGAGCGAGCTGAAGAAGAGGAGAGCGCCCGCCCAGCTGAAGAGACGCGCGAGTCGGGTGGACGAGCCCTCACGGTCGCGCACGGCGATCATATTATAGTGGCCCTCATGTTCACCAACGGAGAGCCCGCCGTCGTCATCAGCGGCATCGGCGTGGTCTCGCCGTTCGGCGCCGGCCGCGAGCGGTACTGGGATCACATCAGCCGCGGCGTCAGCGGCTGCAAAGCGATCACGCAGTTCGATGCCTCGTCGCTGGCGTGTCGTGTGGCCGCGTGGGTGCCGCCGGTCTCGATCGAGGAGGCGGCGGCGCTCGAGAACGAGAACGGCGGTGGCCGCGCCGACCCGAAGCGGTATTCACGCGCGGCGCTCTTCGGCGTGGTGGCCGCGCGCGAGGCCTGGCGCGACGCGGGCCTGCCGGCCGGCCTGCCGAATGCCGGCGTGCTCATCGGCAGCGGCGGCGGCGGCATCGACGTCGGCGAGAAGCAATACGAGGACTTCTTTGCGAGCGGCGGCCGGCACGTCACGCCCTATGCGATCGCCATCGGCATCTGCGGGATGCTTTCGAGCGAGATCTCCATCGCGCTGCAGCTCCGCGGGCTGAGCCATGTGCTCTCCTGCGGCTGCACCAGTTCCACCGACGCGATCGGCTACGCCGCGTCGCTGATTCGCGCCGGCGAATACGACGCGATCCTCTCGGGCGGCGCCGAAGGATGCGTGCTGGCCAGCATGATCTTCGGATTCTCGCGCATGCGTGTGGTGTCCACCCATTACAACGACCGCCCGGCCGAGGCGTCGAGGCCGTTCGATCGCGGCCGCGACGGCTTCGTGCTCGGGGAGGGCGCGTGGATGCTGGTGATCGAGCGGGAAGACCGCGCGATCGCGCGCGGCGCCACGCGATACGCGCGCATCGAGGGCTACGCGTCGACGTGCGACGCCTACCACCGCGTCCAGATGGATCCGGACGGGACCGAGATCGTCCGGTGCATCGAGACGGCGCTCGCGCGCGCGCGCCGCCGCCCCGAGGAGATCGGCTACATCAACTACCACGGCACGTCGACGCAGCTGAACGACGCGGTCGAGTCGCGCTGCGTGCGCCGCGTGTTCGGCGGCGTGGCGGACCGCGTGCCCGGCTCGTCCACCAAGTCGATGATCGGTCATCCCCAAGGCGCCAGCGGCGCCGCGGGGGTCGTGGCGAGCGCGCTGGCGCTGACGCGAGGCGTGCTGCCCCCGACCATCAACCTGCACGATCCGGATCCGGCGTGCGAGATGGATTTCATTCCCAACGTCGCCCGCGCCGCGGACGTCGAGGCGGCGCTCTGCAACTGCCTCGGGTTCGGCTCCAAGAACAGCGTGCTCGTGCTCGGGCGCGCCGATTAGATCAATGCCGAATGCCCAATGCTCAATGCCCAATGACAAACGGCTAACCGACGTAGTGCCCGGCTTTAGCCGAGGCCGGGCTGAAGCCCGGCACTACGTACGGAATTGGTTGATTCCGGGCATTGAGCATTGGGCATTGGGCATTTTGCATTGATCCCTATCCCGGACGTTCTTGTCGTCGGGGCTGGTCCGGCCGGCAGCATCGCCGCGCTCGTGCTGGCGCGCGCGGGCGTCCGGGTCCGGCTCGTCGATCGGGAATCGTTTCCGCGCGACAAGTTGTGCGGCGACACGCTGAACCCGGGGGCCGCGGCCCTGCTCGGGCGCTTTGGACTCGCCGAGGCCGTGGGCGCACGGGCGGCGGCGATCACCGGCATGCTCGTCTCGGGGCCCGGCGGGGCGGCCGTGGCCGCCGATTACCCCGACGGCATGCAGGGCCTGGCCATCCTGCGGAGCAGCCTGGACGCCACGCTGCTTGAGGCCGCGATCGCGGCCGGCGCGGATTTCACGCCGGGGGTCCACGTCACGGGCCCGTCGGTGGCTGCGGATGGAGCCACGGTCGCGGGTGTGCGCGTCGGTCGCACGAAAGCGGAGTCCATGTGCCGGGCGCGCATCGTGGTGGCGGCCGACGGCCGTCACTCGACGCTGGCGTTTTCGATGGGGCTTGCGCGATTCGCGGCGGCGCCCAAACGGTGGGCCTTCGGTGCGTACTACGCCGGCGTCGAACAGCTGACTACGCGGGGGGAGATGCACATCCAGCCGCGCGGCTATACGGGCGTGGCCCCGCTGCCCGGCGGGCTCGCCAACGTGTGCGTCGTCTGCGATCGCCACGACCTCCACGCGTTCCGGCATGCCCGTCCGGAGGAGGTCGTGGCGTCGGCGCTCGCGCGCCACCCCGCGCTCCGCGATCGGTTTCGGCGCGCTCATCGCGTCGGGCCGGTGAGTGTGCTGGGCCCGCTGGCGGTCGATGCGGTGGCGGCCGGATGCCCCGGCCTGCTGCTGGCGGGCGATGCTGCCGGCTTTGTGGATCCGATGACCGGCGACGGCCTGCGCTTTGCGATTCGAGGTGGCGAGCTGGCGGCAGTGGCCGCGATCGCCGAGCTCGAAACGGGGCAGCCGGCGCACGCGCGCCTCGATGCGGCGCGGCGGCGCGAGTTCGGGGCCAAATGGCGGTTGAATCGCGCGCTGCGCCGGCTCGTCGGCTCTCCGCGGGGGGTGGCCACGGCCGCCGCGCTGTCGGCCCACTGGCCGGCCCCAGTACGCCTGCTGATCGAGGCCGCCGCCGATCTGCATCTGGCCCGGGAGCTGGCACGGTCCGCCTGAAGGCGCCTGAAGGCGGACACTACGGACATGGGCTTGGCTGAAGCCAAGCACTACGTACTCTTGTTCGTACGTAGTGCCCGGCTTTAGCCGGGCCAAAAGTACGTAGTGGTGGGCTTTAGCCGGGCCAAGAGGATATGTCCCCAACCACCGTCGCATTCCTTGCGCTGCTGGCCGTCCTCACCATGATGGGCGCCGAAGCGCTCGTCTCGCGCCGGAACGAGCGCAACCTCCGGCATCGTGGCGCCATCGAGCCGCCCGGCGACGTGTACGCGGTCATGCAGTGGGTCTACCCGGCCGTGTTCGTCGCCATGGCTGCCGAGGGTGCGATATCCGGTCCCGATCCAGGCTCACCCACTCGAGCCGGCCTGATTCTGCTGGTGGCTTCCAAGGCGCTGAAGTTCTGGGCGATCGCCGCGCTCGGCCCGCGGTGGACCTTTCGCGTGCTGACGCTGCCGGGTGAGCCGCTCGTCGACACCGGTCCGTACGCGTTCGTGCGCCATCCCAACTACGTGGCCGTCGTCGGAGAGCTGGTGAGCATGGCGCTGCTGGTCGGCGCCCGGGTCACCGGCCCGGCCGCAGTGGTGCTGTTCAGCGTCTTGTTGTACAAGCGGATCGGGGTCGAGGATCGGGCGCTCCGGCACCCCCCTTGCTCCGGAGCCGGACGCTGAGACGTGACATATACTTACGGGAATCCGATGGCCGCCGATCGCCACGCACTGCGGGTCCTGACCCGACGGCGACTCCCTGCAGTGTGTACGGCCCTGGCGATCGCGATTTCCACCTCATCTTCAGGTCAAACCCCGGCTGTAGATACCTCCCCGGCCGCTGCCGCGTCCCGCGCGCTCAGCCGTGGCGACTACGACCAGGTCGAGACGATGCTCAGCTCGGCCACCGATGAGCGGTCGGTCGTGCTGCGCGCGCAGGCGCACGTCGCCCGAGGCCGCTACAGCGACGCTGAGAAGCTGCTTGGCGCGGTGACGGCCTCGGCGCCTGCCGGCGATGCCGCACTCGAGCTGGGCCTGCTGCAGCTGTACCTTGGCCGGCGTCCGGACGGGACGCGCACGCTGCAGACGGTGCTGACCCGGGGGAGCGCCTCGACCGGCGCGGACCTGCTGCGGCTTGGCCGGGCGGCCCGCGGGCTCGGCCGGTTTCAGGAGGCCAACGGCTTCTTCCGCGACGCAGGCGCGCGGACGCCTGGCGATGCCGCGGTCGATACGGCGTGGGGCGAGCTGTTTCTCGAAAAATACAATCGCGCCGAGGCCGTCAAGTCGTTTCAGGCGGCGCTCAAGGCCGACGCGGGGAACATCGCCGCCCTCATCGGCCTGGCGCGCGCCAACGTCGACGAGAACCCGCCGGAGGCGAAGGAGGCCATCGCCGCCGCGCTCAAGGCCAACCCCAACTACGTGCCGGCCCATCTGCTGATGGCGGAGCTGGCGCTCGACGAGCGCCGCCGTGACGAAGCGCGCGACGCGCTCCGCAAGGCGCTCGCCGTCAACCCGAATAGCTTGGAAGCGCGGTCGCTCGAGGGCGCGATCGCGTTTCTCGAAGGTAAGACCGACGAGTTCAAGACGATCGTCGAAGGCGTGCGCGCGCTCAATCCCGCCTATGGCGAGGCGTATCGCATCGCGGGCGAGCACGCGGCGCGCAATTACCGGTTCGACGAGGCCGTGTTCCTCACCCGGACGGCGCTGGTGGTGGATAACACCAATATCCGGGCATTCGCCGATCTCGGTATGCACCTGCTGCGGACGGGCGATGAAGTCGGCGCCAGGAGCGCGCTCGAGGCGTCGTTCAAGGCGGATCCGTACGATGTGGTCACGTACAACCTGCTCGCGATGCTCGACACGGTCGACAAGTTCGAAACGATTCGCGACGGCGAGCTGATCGTGCGCCTGCATCCCGACGAAGCAGCCGTCATGCGGGAGCAGGTGGTGCCGCTGGCGCGCCAGGCGCTCGAGGCGCTGTCGGCGCGCTACCAGTTCAAGCCGCAGGGGCCGATCCTCGTCGAGATGTTCCCGAAGCACGACGATTTCGCCGTGCGCACCATCGGGCTGCCCGGCTTCATCGGCGCGCTCGGCGCCTGCTTCGGCAAGGTCGTGACGCTCGACTCGCCACGCGCCCGCCAGCCCGGCGAGTTCAGCTGGGCCGCTACGCTGTGGCACGAGATGGCGCACGTCATCAGCCTGCAGATGTCGAACAACCGCGTGCCGCGGTGGATTTCGGAAGGGATGTCGGTCTACGAGGAGCGGCGGGCGCGGCCGGAGTGGGGCCGCGAGATGGAGCTCGAATTCGCCCGGGCGCTCGAGGCCGGCAAGCTCCTCAAGATCGCCAATCTGAACGAAGGCCTCAGCGATCCGCGCCTGATCTCGCTCGTCTATCACCAGGCGTCACTCGTCGTCGAGCACATCGTGGCTGCGTATGGCGAGCCGGCGCTGTGGAGGCTGCTCCGGGCGTACGGCAAGGGGCTCGAGACCGACGCCGCGTTCAAGGAGGCTTTCAACGCCACGGTCGACGAGGTACAGGCGGGGTTCGACGTCAAGCTGGAGCGCGATTACGCCGCCCTTCGCCGTGCGCTGCGCGGACCGGAGATTCCGCCCAAGGCGACCGTCGATCAGCTGAAGGCGCTGGCCGCCGACACCCCGGGGAGCTTTGTCGCGCAGATGGCGCTCGCCCGCGCGCTCTTCGAGGGCGGCGACGCGGCCGGCGCGATTCAGGCGCTCGAGCGGGCGTCTGCGCTGGTGCCGGCCGCCAGCGGACAGCAGAACCCGCACGCCATGATCGCGGCGATCGCCACCAAGCAGGGGGACTCCACTCGAGCTATTCAGGCGCTCGAAGCCGTGCTGAAGGTGGACGGCGCCGACCTGGAGACGGCCCGGCAGCTCGCCGCGCTGGTGGCGCCGCTCGGCGACGGCGCGCGCACGGCGGCGGTCTACGAGCGCGTCGCCGAGCTCGACCCGTTCGATACGCAGGCACAGGCGGCTGTCGGCCGCCACGCGCTGCAGCGGAAGGATGGCGTGCGCGCGGTGCGCGCGCTGCGCGCCGCGCTGGCCGCGGGCCCCGCCGACCGGGCATCCGCGCATGCCGATCTGGCCGAGGCGTACATCCTGGCCGGGCAGCTGGGCGACGCCAAGCGCGAGGCGCTGGCCGCGCTCGAGATTGCGCCGGCCTTCGAACGGGGGCAGGACCTGCTGCTGACGATCATCGGCGCCCCGCCGGCGGTGGCCACGCCATGATCCTTCGACACAGCTCGGGCTCACCCCGAGCCCGTCGAGGGGTGACCCTTCGACGGGCCGGCATCGTCATGAGCGGCGTGCTGGCCGCGCTGCTGCTCGTCGACTCCACACGGGTGTCCCAGGCCATCGCGCAGGTGCCGCTGCTCCAGGACGAGCGCTTCGCGGGGCTGCAGTGGACGTTCGTCCGCGTCCGGTACCAGTCGTTCACGGTCGACAACCGCTATCGCCTCGACTACTGGGGCGAGCCGTGGGCGATCGATGCCCCTGCCGCCGAGCAGAACCTGTCGCGCCGCCTGCGGACCGCCACGTCGATCGAGGTGAACGACCCGATCGTGCTGACCCTCGACGACGAGAAGCTGTGGGACCAGGGATGGCTGTACTTCGTCGAGCCGGGGAACCTCCGGCTGCGCGACGAGGAGGTCTCGATTCTTCGCGAGTTCCTGCTGCGGGGCGGCACGGCGACGTTCGACGACTTCCACGGCCCGTACGAGTGGGACAATTTTGCCAGCGAGATGCGGCGCGTCTTTCCCGATCGCCAGATCGTGGATCTGGAGCCGCCGCACCCGATTTATTCCTGCTTTTATGTGCTGTCAGGGTTTCCGCAGACCCCGGGACTGGGGTCGTTCTTTGCAGGGCGCACCTGGGAAAAGGGCGGGTTCGTGGCGCGCCTGCGCGCGATCCTCGACGATCGCGGGCGTCCCATGGTGCTCGCGAACTGGAACACGGACATGGGTGACGGCGTGGAATGGTCGAATGCCGAGGAATATCCGGGCTACCTCAAGTACACGGCAGACGCCTACCGCATGTTCATCAACGAAATCGTTTACACCCTGACGCATTAACGCGCTGCCTTCCCGATCATGCCTACGACGGTCGCCGTCCCGAATTTCGCCGAACGGGTTCAGCAGGGCCGCGAGCGTCTGCTCGCCGAGCTCCGCAAGGTGATCGTCGGCCAGGACCAGGTGGTCGATGAAGTGCTCATCGCGCTCTTCACCGGCGGCCATTGCCTCATCACCGGCGTCCCTGGCCTGGCCAAGACGCTGCTGATCAAGACGCTCGCCGCGATCCTCGACCTCCGCTTCAAGCGGATTCAGTTCACGCCCGATCTGATGCCGGCCGACATCACGGGCACCGAGATCCTCGAGGAGCAGCACGGCACCCGCGCGCTGCGGTTCGTGCAGGGACCGATCTTCGCGCAGATCCTGCTGGCCGACGAGATCAACCGCACCCCGCCCAAGACGCAGGCCGCGCTGCTCGAGGCGATGCAGGAGTACCATGTCACCGCCGCCGGCCGCACGTACCCGCTGGAGCGGCCGTTCTTCGTCCTCGCGACGCAGAACCCGATCGAGCTCGAGGGCACCTACCCGCTGCCCGAGGCGCAGCTCGATCGGTTCATGTTCAACGTCGTCATGACCTACCTGCAGGAGGACGACGAGGTCAGGGTCGTGACCGAGACGACCGATGCCGAGGAGCCGTCGGTGGCGCGCGTGCTCGGCGGTCCCGACATCCTCGAGTTCCAGCAGGTCGTCCGCCAGGTGATCGTGACCGACGAGATCGCCCGGTACGCCGTGCGGCTGGTCTCGGCGTCGCGCCCCGGACAGGCCGACACGCCGGACTTCGTGGGCAAGTACGTGAAGTGGGGCGCCGGCCTGCGCGCGTCGCAGGCGCTCATTCTCGGCGGCAAGGCCCGTGCGTTGATGCACGGCCGCCATCACGTCTCCCTCAAGGACATTCAGGCGCTCGCGCTGCCGATCCTCCGTCACCGGATCGTCACCAATTTCTACGCGGAGTCCGAGCACCTCAACGCCGACAGCATCGTGGCGCGGCTGCTGGAATCGGTGCCGGTGCCGAGCAGCGGGCTGGCCGTATGAGCGCGCCGCGCGGGGCGCAGGGGGAGCTGCGGTTTCTCGACCCCGCGGTCCTCGCGCATCTCGGCACGCTGGAGCTGAAGTCGAGGGCCGTGGTCGAGGGGTTTCTGTCCGGCCTCCACCGCAGCCCCTTCAAGGGCTTCAGCGTCGAGTTTGCCGAATACCGCCCGTACCTCCCCGGCGACGACCTCTCGACGATCGACTGGAAGGTCTACGCCCGCAGCGACCGCTACTACGTCAAGAAGTTCGAAGAAGAGACCAACGTCGAGTGCCACCTGCTGCTCGACATCAGTGCCTCGATGGCGTACCGCTCGAGCGGCGTGTCGAAGCTGGAGTACGGGTCGATGCTCGCCGCGTCGCTGGCGTACCTGATGCACCGGCAGCGCGACGCCGTCGGGCTGACGACGTTCGACGACCGGCTCGCGACGATGCTGCCGCCGAGCGCGCGGCCGAGCCATCTGCGGGCCGTGCTCGTCGCCCTCGACACCCTGGCCGTCGGTCAGCGCACCAGCATGGCGAAGCCGCTCCACCTGCTGGCCGACGCGATCGACAAGCGCGGGCTGGTCGTCGTGATCTCCGATCTGCTGGACGAGCCGGAGACGGTCATCGACGGCCTGCGGCACTTCCGGTTCCGCGGCAGCGAGGTCATCGTGTTTCACCTGATCGATCCCGCCGAGCGCACCTTTCCGTTCGAGCGGGCCGCGCGGTTCCGTGACCTGGAGCTCGGTGACGAGCTGATGGCGGTGCCGTCGGCGGTTCGCGAACAGTATCTGGGGGCGCTGCGCGAGACGATCGAGCGCTACGGCCGGGAGCTGGGGTCGGCCGGCATCGACTACCGGCTGATGGACACCTCGACGCCGCTCGATTTCGCGCTCATGTCCTACCTCTCCACGCGGGGGCGGGCGCGCTGATGTTCGGCCTCGCGTTCCTCTCGCCGCTGTTCCTCTTGGGGGCCGCCGCCGCCGCGATCCCGATTGCGATCCATCTGTTCTACCGGCGCGCCGAGCCGGTCGTGGAGTTTGCGGCGATGCGCTACCTGCGCGCCGCGCCGGTCGAGCAATCGAGCCACCGCCACCTGCGGGAGCTGCTGCTGCTGGCGCTGCGCGTCGCCGCCGTGGCGCTGCTCGCGTGCGCCTTCGCGCGGCCGTACCTCACCGGGGAGGCCGCCGCGCTGACCGGCGAGGCGACCGTCGTACTCGTCGACACGTCGGCAAGTCTCTCCGCGCCCGGACAGTTCGACGCCGTCCGCGAGCGGGCCGGGCGCGCCGTCCGCGAGGCGCCGTCCGGGCACGCGGTCGCCGTCCTGTCGTTCGCCCATGCCGCCGACGTCGTCGCGCCGCTGTCACGCGACCGTGCGGGCGCCCTCGCGTCGATCGCGGCGCTCGCCCCAGGGGCCGGCGCGACGCGCTTCCGCGCGGCGTTGGAGCGCGCGGCGCAGGAGCTCGCCGGGCGGCCGGGCCGCCTCGTCGTCGTAACGGATCTGCAGCAGAGCGGCTGGGACGCCGCGAGCGGCGGCGCGATTCCCGAGAACGCCACGGTCGCGGTGGAGGAGGTCGAGAGCCCCGCGGCCAATATCGCGCTGGCGGCGCTGCGTATCGAGGGCCGTGAGGCGGTGGCCGCGGTGCGCAATTTCTCGAGGCAGCCGGTCGCGGATCAGGTGGTGTTCACGCTGGACGACCGCCGCGTGGGCGCGGTGCCGGTCGTCGTGCCTGCCGACGGCAGCACGGAGGCGAGACTGCCGCTGCCGGCGGCCGAGTCCGGCGTGGTATCGGCATCGGTCGACGATCGCGCGGGGTACGGCGCGGACAACGCCCGATATGCCGTGCTCGATCGAAGCAATGCCGCCTCCGTGCTGGCGGTTACTGCGTCGGGCCATCCCTCGGAGGCCCTCTACCTGGAGCGCGCGCTGGCCGTGGCGGAAGGCCCGGCGCGCTTTCAGTTCCGGGCGCTCAGCGGCGCCACGTTTTCCACGCTCGGCCCCGCCGAGGTCGAGGGCGTCAGCGCGATCGTCGTGCTCGGCACGCGCGGGATGGAACAGCGCGGACGTGAGCGCCTGGCGCAGTTCGTCCGATCCGGGGGCGGCCTGCTGGTGGCGGCCGGCCCCGATGTGGAGCCCGCGGTTATCAGGCAGGCGCTGGCGGGCGTCGCCGCCGTGGCCTGGACGTCGCGCAGCGGCGGCACCCTGAGCCTCGCACCGTCCGACACGCGCCACCCGATCTTCCGGCTGTTCGGCGGCGGCGGGGCGCTCGGCAACGTGAGCTTCGAGCGCGCGGCGCTGCTCGAGGCGCCCCCCGAGGCCGTGGTGCTCGCGCGATTCACCGACGGGACGCCGGCCCTGATCGAGGAGGGCGGACACCCGGGCGGAGCCGCAGGACGGTTCCTGCTGTTCGGGTCGGACCTCAATTACCGGTGGAACGACTTTCCGCTGCAGCCGGCATTCGTCCCGTTCGTTCACGAAATGCTTCGGTACCTGGCCTCGTCCCGGGCCACCCGGTCGGAGTATCTGGTGGGCGAGCTGCCGGGCGAGCAGGGCCGCATCGCCGGCGTCGCGGCGATCGGGGCGGGCCCGGCCGCCAGACGAGTGGCCGTCAACGTTGATCCGCGCGAGTCGGACCCGCGGCGAATGACGGCGGAGTCGTTTCAGGCCGGCATTTCGCGCCTCCGTGCCACCGCCGCGCAACAGGCCCGTGCCGACGAGCGGCAGCAGGAGGATCAGCAGAGCCTCTGGCGATACGGGCTTCTGCTGATGGTGGTGGCGCTCGCGGCCGAGGGGCTCCTCGGCCGGAGGCTTGGATGATGGGCGAGCGCTACGCCGAGCTGTCGGCGCTCATCGGCCGTGTCACGCGGCGGTGGCGCACCTTCACGGCGCTTGCCGCGTGGGCGCGGGCCGCCGCGGGCTGCGCGCTGGTGCTCGCGGCCGCGGCGGCCATCGGGCACTTCGGGCACGTCGACGGCGGCGCGCTGATCCTCTTGTGGGGCGTGGCGGCCGGCCTTGTGAGCGGCGTGTGCGTCCGGGCGCTCGCGCCGCTGCGGCTCGCGCCGCGCGATCTTCGGGTCGCGCGGCTCATCGAGGAGCGATGTCCGGAGCTCGAGGACGCGCTGGTCACCGCAATCGGCCATCGCGGTGCCGACGCCGGGCCGATGGCGGCAGCCGTCGCCGAGGACGCCATCCGCCGCGCGCGCCTGCTCGATCTCGACCGCGTGATCGGCCGGGAGGCGCTGCGGCGCGCGGTGCTGCAGGCCGCCGCCGCCTCGCTGGCCCTCGGCATCGCGGCCTTTTTCTCGCTGGCGCCTGCGGCACAGGCGGCCCGGCTGCTGTCGCTCTATGTGCTGCCGCACCGGCTCGGCATCGACGTGCAGCCCGGCGACGTGAAGGTCCGCGCCGGCGCGTCGGTGCGCGTCGTGGCGACGCTCTCAACCGGCGACGCGGTGGCGCCGGTCCTGCGCACCGGCAGCGACGGCGCGTGGCGCGAGATTCCGATGGCGAAGGGCCCCGACGGGTTTGCGGCGCTCCTCGAAGGGATCCAGGACAGCTTCCGCTACACCGTGACCGCCGCCGGTGCGTCGTCGCCGCAGTATTCGGTCACGGTGGTCCGTCCGCCGCGAGTGGCGCGCATCGACCTGCAGTACGACTATCCGGCCGCGTTCGGGATGGCGCCCCGCCGCGAGGAGGACGGAGGCGATATCTACGGTCCGGCAGGCACGCGCGTTCGTATCACCGTCCATGCCGACAAGCCGGTACGCGAGGCGGCGCTGAACCTGACGGAGGGCGGCGTCGTGCGTCTCGCCGAGCGCAGTGGGGCGCTCGAGGGCGAGCTGACCATTACGCGGGACGACGGCTACCGGGTGGCGCTGGCCGACACGGACGGCCTCGCCAGCGACGGCGATACCGAGTATTTCATCCGCACACTGCAGGACCGGCCGCCCGACGTGCGGATCGTCCGACCGGCGAGCGACCGGCAGGTGACGCCGCTCGAGGAAGTGTCGATCGAAGCGAGCGCCGATGATGATTTCGCCGTCGCGTCGCTGGATCTCGTCTACTCGGTTGCCGGGGGGCCCGAGCGGGCGGTGCCGTTCGCCCGCAGCGGCGAGGGGACGGCTGTGACCGGACAGCGGACCGTGTATCTCGAGGATCTCCGCGTCCGGCCCGGCGACGTGGTCGCCTATTACGCGCGCGCCAGGGACGCGAGCCGCGGCCGGCGGTCCAGCGAGGCGCGCAGCGACATCTTCTTTCTCGAGGTGACGCCGTTCGAAGAGGAGTTCGTCGCCTCGCAGACGCAGGGGGGCGGCGGTGGCGGAGGCGGCAGCGATCAGGGCCTCGAGGATCTGATCCAGGCGCAGAAGGACATCATCACCGCCACGTGGAATCTCGACCGCCGCGCGCGCGCGAGCGGCGGGCGGTCGGCCGAGGATGTCAGAGCCGTAGCGAAGGCGCAGCAGGAGCTCCGCACGCGCGCCACGACGATGCTCAGGGGCATGCAGCGCGCCACCGACATCCGGAGGCGGCGTCCTGCCGGCGGCGCAGCGCCGGCCGGTCCCGACGCGATGGCGGAAGCTGTCGGCCGGGCCACCGTCGCGATGGGAAGCGCCTACGAGCAGCTCGACGGGCTGAAGACCGCCGGCGCGCTGCCGCACGAGATGAGCGCGCTCAACGAGCTTCTGCGCGCCCAGGCCGAGGTGCGGCGCCGTGAAATCGCGCAGCAGGCCAGCGGCACCGGCGGAAGCGGCTCCAATCGGCGCCAGCAGGACATGTCCTCGCTGTTCGATCGGGAGCTCGCCAAGCAGCAGCAGACCAACTACGAGACGCCGTCCGGCCGCGAGACGCGGGACGAGCCGAAGCCGGCAGACGAGGTGCTCGACAAGGTGCGGGATCTCGCCGAGCGGCAGGATGCGCTGACCGGGAGCCAGCGGGATCTGGCGCGCGGCCGCGCCTCCGTGCCCGAAGAGGAGCGCCGGCGTGAGCTCGAGCGGTTGACGCGCGAGCAGAGCGAGCTGCGGCGGCAGGCCGAGGCGCTGGCGCAGGAGATGGAGCGGTCGCAGCCGCAGGGCGGCCGCGGCGGGCAGAGCGCGCAGGGGCAGGGGCAGGGCGCGCAGCAGGGCCGGGGGGCGCAGGGAGGCCAGAGCGCGCAGGCAGGGCAGGCCGGTGAGCGCCAGCAGGCGAGCCGCGCGCTGCAGCAGGCGGCGGAAGAGATGCAGGGAGCTGCCAACGAGCTGCGGCGTGAGAACCCGGAGCAGGCGAGCGCCCGCGGCAGCCGGGCCGCCGATCGGCTGCGCGACGTCGAGCAGCGGGTGCGCGGTGCGCAGCCGGACGATCGCCGCCGTGCCATCGGCGAGCTGCAGCTTGAATCACGCCAGCTTGCCGAGGCCGAGCGTCGTCTCGGCGGGGCGGCGGGCGGCGCGAGAGGCGACGGCGATCGGGCCGATCGCGGACGGCAGCGTGCGGCCGAGCAGGAGCGCCTCGCGGAGCGGGCGCGGCGGCTCGAAGACGGCGTGCGGCAGCTTGCCGGCGGCGCCGAGGGTGGCGACCAGCAGGAGCGCAGCGCGCTCGGCCAGGCCGCGCAGGAAGTGGAGCGGCAGCGGTTGTCCGAGCGCATGCGCGAGGCGGCCCGCGAAGAACGGCAGGCGGCAGGCGACCAGAGCGGACGGGCAGGGCAGCGCGGCGGTGTCCAGCCGCCCAGCGAGGCCGACATGCAGCGCGAGCGGCAGGAGATCGCGCGCGGGCTGGAGAGCGTGGCCGATCGGCTGGGCGCCGCGGCTGGTCAGGGCGGTGCGTCGCAGCAGCTGAGCGATGAGCTGTCCAGCCTGCGTCGCCAGAGGGAGGAGCTGGAGGCGCTCGACCGGCAGCTCTCAGAGCTCCGTCAGCAGGGCGGCGAGCCCGAGTCGAATCAGGGCGGACGCGACGGCCAGCCCGGGCCGTCGGGCCAGACGGCCGGCGGCTCCGGCGCGTGGGCGGCGGCCTCCGAGCTCCTGAAGGAGCTCCGTGGCGAGAACCGCGGGGATGTGCCCGAGACCGAAGGATTCAATCCGGGGCGCTCGGCTCCTGGAACGGAGGGCTGGAAGCAGGATTTCGAGAAGTGGGATCGGCTCAAGGTGCAGGTGGCAGCGGCGCTCGAGCGCGCCGAGCGATCGGCGGCCGATCGGCTGCGCGAGCAGCAGTCGCGCGATCGGCTGAATGCGGGTGCCACGCAGGCCGTACCCGAGCAGTACCGAAGGCTGATCGAGAAGTACTATCGCGCGCTCGCGACAGGAGAAGGGAAGTAGGTGCAGTTCGCCGTCGCGTTTCCGTGGTGGGTGCTCCTTCTGATGGCCGTCGCGACCGCGGCGGTCGCCTGGGGCCTGTACGCCGGCAGGATTGTCCCGCTGCCGCGCGGCCGGCGGACCGCGCTTGCCGCCATCCGCGCGCTGACGCTGCTCTTCCTGATGGCCTGCCTGCTGCGGCCGGTGCGGATTGTGCCGCCGGATGCCAGCGCCGATGCGGTCGTGCCGGTGCTCATCGATGCCTCGCGCAGTATGGGCCTGCCCGATGTGGGAGGCGTGCGGCGCATCGACGTGGCGCGCGACCTGCTGCGCGACCGCATCCAGCCGGCCCTCGACGGGCGGTTCCGGTCCGAGGTCTGGACGTTCGGCGACCGGCTCGCGCCCGCGGCTCCCGGGGCGCTTGCGGCCGACGGCCGGCGGAGCGATCTCTCCGGCGCCCTGCGCGCGGTGCGCGAACGCTACCGCGAGCGCCGCGTGGCCGGCGTCGTGGTGATATCCGACGGCGGGGACACCGGAACCGAGGACGCCTCAGGATCGGTGAGCCCCGGGGAAGCGCCCGTGTACGCGATCGGCGTCGGCGCTCCGCGCCCCGCCATTGATTTCGAAGTGCTCGACGTGGCGGCGGGCGAAGCGGCGCTGACCGAGTCCTCGGTGGATCTCAGTATTGCGGCGGTCAGCCGCGGTCGCGCCGCGCCGTTCGACCTTCGCATTCTCGAGAACGGCCGTCCCATCGACCTGCGGCGGGTCACTCCAGCCGCGGACGGCAGTCCGGTCCGTGCGGTCGTCACCGTGTCGCCGCCGCGGGAGACCGCCACGCTGTACACGGTCGAGATCCCATCGGCGGCAGGCGACGTGGCTCTGGACAACAACCGGCGGAGCGTGCTCGTGGAGCCGCCCGGCCGCCCACGCCGGGTGCTGATGATTGAGGGATCGCCGGGGTTCGAGCACTCGTTCATCAAGCGCGCACTGGCGACCGACGCCGGGATCGAGCTCGATTCGGTCGTGCGGAAGGGGCGCGACGTGCGCGGCGCGTCGACCTACTTCGTGCAGGCGAGCGACGCGCGCGCGCCGCGGCTCGCCGGCGGCTTTCCGCAGGAGCGGGCCGCGCTCTACGAGTACGACGCGGTGGTGCTCGCAAACCTGGAAGGGGACGCGCTCTCGCGGCCCCAGCTCCAGATGCTCTCCGACTTCGTCGACCAGCGGGGCGGCGGTCTGCTGATGCTCGGAGCGAAGTCGTTCCTTCAGCAGGGATTCGGCGGCACGCCGCTCGAAGACGTGCTGCCGCTCCGGCTGACCGACCGGGGCAATGGCGTGATCCGGACATCGGCGGCGCGCGAGCCTGGCTACGCCGTGACGCTCACCTCCGATGGCCAGGCGCATCCGGTGATGCGCATCGGCGCCACGGCCGAGGAGACCGAGAGCCGCTGGCGCGCCATTCCGCCGCTCGCCGGGGTGGCCCCGCTGGGCTCGCTGCGGCCCGGGGCGCAGGCGCTCGCGCTCGTCCAGGCGCCCGACGGCGCGCGTCCGCTGCTGGCGGTCCAGCGCTTCGGTCAGGGCCGGGCGATGATCTTCGCGGGTGAAGCCTCCTGGCGCTGGCGGATGCGGCTGCCGTCGGAGGACCGGAGCCACGAGCTGTTCTGGCGGCAGGCCGTACGCTGGGCCGCCGCAGGCGCTCCCGACCGGGTGTCGATCGCCCCGCTCCACGACGTGCTGCCCGGCACCGGCGCGACTGTCGCCGTCGACGTTCGCAACGGCGACTTTACTCCAGTGGCCGACGCCAACGTCCGGCTTCGGGTGACGCTTCCGGGCGGGGGCACGCAGGATGTCGCGGCGGCGCTCGCCGACCAGCAATCGGGACGGTACGCGGGGGAGGTCCGGTTCGAGGAGCCTGGCGTGTACCGGATTACCGCCACCGCGCAGCGGGGCGGCGCCACGCTGGCCCGTTCCGAGCGCTGGGTGCTGGCGGGCGGCTCCGATCTCGAGATGGCCGACCCGCGGCTCAACGAAGATGTGCTGCGGCGCGTGGCGAGCGCGAGCGGTGGCAGCTACCTCCGGGCCGATGAGGCCGGAGAGCTCCGGTCCCTGCTGGCCTCGTCCGTGGTGGACGCGGTCCCGCCGCGGCTCGAAGAGCTCTGGCACAACGTCTGGATCTTCGCCACGCTGCTGCTCCTCCTCGCTCTGGAGTGGACGCTTCGACGTCGCTGGGGGCTGCGATGACGGCAAACCCCAAGTCCCAAATCCCAAATCCCAAAGTCCAGATCCCAACCCTCGTGCTCGCGTGCCTCCTGGGCTTCTCGTGTGTCGCGACGGCTGCCGAGCGGTACGCGGTGATTGTCTCCGGGGCGTCCGGCGACGAGAAGTATGCCGCGCAGCAGGAGAAGTGGCGGTCGGAGCTCGCGGCATTTCTCACCACGACCTTTGCAGTCCCCGACGCCAACGTGGTGATGCTCGACGAGCAGAGCGGCGGCAGCTCCCGCGCCACCGCCGACAACGTGCGCCGCCTGTTCGGCGATCTCCGGCGCCGCGTGTCCGGCGAGGATACGGTCATGGTCGTGCTCATGGGGCACGGCACCTTTGACGGAACCGAGGCGAAGTTCAACCTGGTGGGCCCCGACATCGGCGTCCCGGAGTGGAAGACGATGCTCGACGGCATCGCCGGCCGGCTGGTGGTGATCAACACGACCGAATCGAGCTTTCCCTTTCTCGAGCCGCTGTCTCGCCGGGGCCGCGTGGTCATCACCGCGACCGACTCGGCGATGCAGCGGTTTGCCACCGTCTTCCCCGAGTACCTGGTCCGCGCGCTGGCCAGCCTGGCGAGCGACCTGGACAAGAACGGCCGCATTTCGGTCTGGGAAGCCTTTGCGGCGGCGAGCGCCGGCGTGAAGCAGCACTACGAGCAACGGGGACAGCTGCCGACGGAACGGCCGATCCTGGACGATGACGGCGACGGCATGGGGCGCGAGGCCGACGCGCCGGGCGACGACGGCGCGATCGCGCGGACGCTGTACCTCGACCCCGAGCCGGGCACGGCCGCGGCGGGCACGGCCGTTGCCGGCCTGGAGCGTCAGCGCGCCGCGCTCGAGCGGGAGCTCGAGACGCTCAAGGCGCGGAAAGCTTCAATGACCGACGAAGAGTATCAGGCCGAGCTGGAGCGCATCCTCGTCGAGCTGGCGCGGCTCGCACAGGAAATCCGACGACGTTCGTAGAGTACCGTAGACCCACCACTTTCGTACGTAGTGCCGGGCTTCAGCCCGGCTAAAGCCGGGCACTACGTCGGTTTTGAACTCTCTGAATGATCTGCACCCACTGTGGAACCGAAATCGCCGACAAGGCGCTTATCTGCTATCGCTGCGGCCGTGCGACGAGCGAGCCGCGCGTGCAGCCTCCCTCCGGCGGGTCGCTCTTCGATCGCCCGCGGCGGTCGAGGCGTCCGCTCGCGGCGATCGTGGCCGTGCTGCTGCTCGCGCTTCTCGCGCTCTGGTGGTGGGTTACTCGCGCTCTTTGACGCCCTCGGAGATGTGCTGAAGCGCGTCGCCGACCCGGTTGTCGCGCTCTTCCTTCACGGCCAGGTCACCGATTGACACGATGCCGACCAGGCGCTCGCCCTCGACCACGGGAAGCCGGCGCACCTGGTGCTCGCTCATGAGCTCGGCGGCTTCGCGGGTGGACATGTCGGGCGTGGCCGAGACGAGGCTGCGGCTCACGATCTCTCGAATCGGCCGGTTGAGCTGGCCATCCTCGGCCACGCCCCGCACGACGATATCCCGGTCGGTCACCACGCCCACAGCTCGTCCGTCCTTCACCACCGGCACCACGCCGGTATCCTCGTCACGCATGATGCGGGCGGCGTTCTGGATCGTGTCGTCGGGCGATACGCACCGTGGGTTCGGTGTCATGACGTCGCGAATCTGCATTTGGGCCTCCTTATAGGGCGGCGCTGCCACGAGTGTCGACCCGTCGAGCGGCGGTCCGCCTGCATCGTCAAGCAAGGCGCACGCCTGCGTGCGAGGCCAGCCGTATAATCCGTTGTGGATGCGTCTCCGCGCGATCGTGCTGCTGACGCTGGCCGCGGCGGTTGCCGTGTTCGCGGTCGTACAGGATCGCGTCACGGTGGCGGGCGCACACGAGTACGTCAGGCTGCAGCGGGAGGCACGAGCGGGAAGGGGTCCTGCGGTGAGCATCGACGCCGTCATGCGTCCGGCAGTCGAGCGATCCGTTGAGCAGGGTCTTTTCTGGGCGGGGCTT
>MEKU01000020.1:0-5907 GCA_001767195.1 Acidobacteria bacterium RIFCSPLOWO2_02_FULL_67_21 | reverse complement strand
AGTGCCGCCGCCATCGTCATCGCCCGGAGGGCGCGCCGTGAATGACGGGCTGATTTACGACTGGAACCGGGTTGCGCCCGCGCCGCCGCCTCCGCTGGTGATGCTGGTGGACGAGACGCTCCGCGACGGCCTGCAGTCGCCGTCGGTCCGCACGCCGTCGATCGATCAGAAGCTCCGCATTCTTCACCTTCTCGACCGCGTCGGCGTCGATACCACCGACATCGGGCTTCCGGGGGCGGGGCCTCACGTCGTGCGCGACGCGGAGCGGCTCGCGCGCGAGATCGTCGACGCGAAGCTCGCCATCGCGGCGCAGTGCGCGGCCCGCACCGTCATCTCCGACATTCAGCCGATCGCCGACATCCAGCAGCGCTCTGGGCTCCCGATCGAGTGCTGCTGTTTCATCGGGTCGAGCCCCGTACGGCGCTACGCGGAAGACTGGACGGTCGACTACCTGCAGCGCTGCACCGAGGAGGCGATTGGGTTCGCCGTGTCTCACGGGATGCGGGTGATGTACGTCACGGAAGACACCACCCGATCGGATCCGGAGACGCTGCGCCGCTTGTTCCTCACCGCACTGCGTGCGGGCGCCTCGCGGATCTGCCTCGCCGACACCGTTGGGCATGCGACGCCCGACGGCACGCGGGCGCTCGTGCGGTTCGCGCAGGCCGTGATCGAGGAGTCCGGGTGCAAGGGCATCGGCATCGACTGGCATGGCCATCGGGATCGCGACCTTGGCACGACGAACGCGCTCTTTGCGCTCGAAGCGGGTGCGACGCGCGTCCACGGAACGATCATGGGTATCGGCGAACGCGTGGGCAACGCGCCGCTCGACCTGCTGCTCGTCAATCTCGTCCTGATGCGCTGGATCGAACGGGACCTCGGATGCCTCAACGAACTGGTGCGGACGGTGTCGGAGGCGACCGGCGAGCCGATCCCCGACAACTACCCGGTCTTCGGGCGCGACGCGTTCCGCACGGCGACCGGCGTCCATGCCGCCGCGGTGATCAAGGCGTTTCGAAAGCACGATCCCGGCCTGAGCGACGCGGTGTACTCTGGCGTTCCCGCGCGGCTGGTCGGACGCGTGCAGGAGATCGAGATCGGTCCGATGTCGGGGAAGTCGAACGTGGTGTTCTGGCTCGAGCGCCACGGGATTGACGCCGCGGAGGATCTGGTCGACCGCGTGTTCCGCCGCGCCAAGGGCGCGTCCAAGGTGCTCACCGAAGAGGAGATCCTGACCGAGATCCAGTACGCGCGCCCGCGGCCGACGCGTTTGGATGCGTAGCTGAGTCTGGCGGGTCCGCCGGTCGATGCGATCGAGTCTCCGGCGGCACCCGCCCTACTCCGCATATACGTGGGGCGGGTGCCGCGGCGAGCTCAGATCGTCGAGCCGGTTGTACGTGGGGCGGGTGCCGCGGCGAGCTCAGATCATCGGGCCGGTTGTACGTGGGGCGGGTGCCGCGGCGAGCTCAGATCATCGAGCCGCGGACCCGCCGATCCCCTTCTCAATCTGCGGCAGCGCATCCAGCACCACGTCCCCCACCACCTGCAGGCTGCGCGCGCTCACGTGCTCGAGGTCGTCCTGCGCCGTGTGCCAGGCCGGGTAATCGAGGTCGATCACGTCGACCGCCGGCACGCCCGCCCGTACAAATGGCATATGGTCGTCGTCAATCGTCGTGACGTCGTCGAGAAAGAACGTGCCGTACCCGAGCCGTGCGGCCGAGCCCCAGACGATGTCGGTCAGCCACCGCGTGGAATTGGCGTCACGCCGGATGGTGAGGTTGCGGTCGCCAATCATGTCGAGCAGTACGAGCGCCTTGAGGCCTGCGAGCGTGCCCGCCTTGCGCGCCGTCTCGACGTAGTGGCGGCTGCCGTAGGTGTTGTCGCTATTCCGGTACCAGTCGACGACGGCTTCCTCGCCGTCGAAGAAGAGCAGCTCGATGGTGTACTCGCGCTGCCCCCCGGCCAGCACGCGGGCGAGCTCCAGCACCGCTGCGGTGGACGAGGCGCCGTCGCTGGCGCCGACGAACCGGAACTCGTTGAAGAGCTTCGTGTCGTAGTGCGTGGCCAGCGCGATGCGATCGGCGCGGCGGCCCGGGATCGTGCCGATGAGGTTCACCATCCGGACCCGGCCGAGCGGGGTTGCTGCCTCGAACGCCTCCTCGCGGACCGCGATCCCGGCGCTCTTCAGCTCGGTGACGATGTACTGACGGCATTGCGCGAGCGCCGCTGAACCGGCCGGCCTGGGCCCGAACCCGACCTGCCGGCGCAGGTGCTCGTAGGCGCGGGTGCTGTCGAAGCTGAGAGAGGGTGCGACCGTGGATTGAGCCGGTGCGATCGAGCTGTCGCTTGTCGGTGCAACAGGGCTGGCGTCTGTCGGGGCAATCTCGGCGTCGGTCGGTGCGACCCGTTCGTTCCGCATGGCCTCAGTGCTGTTCCCGCCCGTGCAGGCGATCAAGAACGCCGTGACGGCCGGCGCAATCCATCGCACCGGCAGCCGTCCATGCGTTCGCACCGACGCGATCGCCAATCGCACGGCCGTCTACTTCCGCTTGTCCAGCGCCACGTAGTCGCGCTTGCAAGGCCCGATGTAGATCTGCCGCGGCCGGGCGATCTTCTGCTCGGGGTCGAGGAGCATCTCCTCCCACTGCGCGATCCAGCCTGCCGTCCGCGGAATAGCGAACAGCACCGGGAACATCGTCACCGGGAACCCCATCGCCTGGTAGATCAGGCCCGAGTAGAAGTCGACGTTGGGGTAGAGCTTCCGCGTGACGAAGTAGTCGTCCTGCAGCGCGATCCGCTCGAGCTCGATGGCGATGTCGAGGAGCGGGTTGCGCCCCGTGACCTCGAACACCTGGTCGGCCGTCCGCTTGATGATCTTCGCCCTCGGATCGTACGACTTGTAGATGCGGTGGCCGAAGCCCATCAACCGCCCCTCGCCGGCCTTCACGCGCTTGATGAAGCCCGGGACGTTGTTGACGTGCCCGATCTCGTTGAGCATGCGGAGCACGGCTTCGTTCGCCCCACCGTGCAGCGGGCCGTAGAGCGCCGCGGCCGCGCCCGCCATCGCCGAGTAGGGGTCCACGTGCGAGCTGCCGATGTTCCGCATCGCACTCGTGCTGCAGTTCTGCTCGTGGTCGACGTGCAGGATGAACAGCACGTCGAGCGCCCGCTCGAGCACCGGGTTCACCGTGTATTTCAGCTCGGTCATCCGGAACAGCATGTTCAGGAAATTGCCGGTGAAGCTCAGGTCGTTGTCGGGCTGGTTGTACGGACGGCCGATGCTGTGGCGGTACGCGTAGGCGGCAATCGTGGGGACCTTGGCGATGAGGCGGTGGATCTGCTTGCGCCGCGACTGCTCGTCGAAGATCTGCTTGGCGTCGGGATAGAAGGACGAGAACGCGCCGACCATGCTGAGGAAGACGGCCATCGGGTGCGCGTCGTACTGGAACCCTTCCATCAGCTTCTTGATGTTCTCGTGCAGCATCGTGTGCACGATGATGTCGCGCTGCCAGGTGTCGAGCTGGGCGGCGGTCGGCAGCTCGCCGAAGAGGACCAGGTAGGCCGTCTCCAGATAGGTGGAGCGCTCGGCGAGCTGCTCGATGGGGTAGCCCCGGTACTCGAGGATCCCCTTGTCGCCGTCGATGAAGGTGATGCGGCTCCGGCAGCATGCGGTGTTCATGAACGCCGGGTCGTAGGTCATCAGGCCCGGGTCGTCGGCCGCCGTCTTGATCTGGCGGAGGTCGACGGCGCGAATCGTGCCGTCTGTGATTGGAAGCTCGAACTGCTTGCCCGTGCGGTTATCGGTGATCGTGAGCGTATCGGCCATAGATGAATAAGTGCGATTTACGAATTGACGAATTGACGAATTGACGAATTCACGTGTGCGCGATCAATCCGTAAATCCGTAAATTCGTAGATTCGTCAATGTTCCGTCTCTGTCTCCGTGTCGGGCACGGGAGCCGATTCGCCCGGCACGCTGTAGCGGCCGTCCGCCCATCGTGCGAGGTCTTCGTTCCGGCACCGCTCGCTGCAGAACGGCCTCCAGCGCTCGTCCACCGGCCGCCTGCGGCACAGCACGCACAGGCGCGGCTCGCCCATCCGATGCATTCTATCGGTACCAGGTGGCCGGTGGTAGCCGGTAGGTGGTAGCCGGTGCTGTTGGTTGCATCCCCAACCATCAGGAACGCCTGGCCGACCGGATCGTTGTCAGGATCGGTATTACCCACAGGCCGGGTGTAGGCGATGGCGGCGTGGTAGCGTTCGCGTTCGGTGACGTGCATGTCTGGATCGGTCCATATTCCGCCTGACATTACGTCGCTTGCGTTTCCGGTATGCCGGAGACGATAGGAACTATTCACAGGTGAGATCTTAACGGCCGGCGTTCACGGAGGGCCGGCGATACATCGGAGGATCGACAAGGGACAACAACAGCCTCATGCTGGGGTTACGACACCAACCAGTCAGGAGGCTGCCGTTGTCCACCTTGTCAACGACCGAGCTTCGCAAAGTCAGGAACGCCTTGGCGCGAGCGCTCTCGGGCGATGATGTGAACCAACTGGGTCGCGACACCGGTCAAGCCAAGCGGCTGCGCACCGTCACGCCCCACCGGTTATTTCTGGCGGTCGTGTCGACGCTCGCGAGCGCGCAGGTGGAATCGCTGGCCGATGTGCTCCGGGCCTTCAATCATCAGAACGGCGTCACGGTCGCGTACAAGGCGTTCTACAACCGCCTGGCCCGCGTCGGATTCGCCACGTTCATGCGAGAGATGTTTGCTCGGCTCGTCGAGCCATTGAGCGTCCACACTCTGGCACCGGAGGGCCCGGTGGCGGGCGCCCGCTTCAAGGACATCGTCATCCAGGCCGGCTCGTCATTTGCGCTCACGCCGGCGCGACGCGGGACCTTCCCGGGTCGGTGCACGACGATTGAGCCCGCGGCGGTGGAGGTCCACGCCACGTACAGCGGGTTTGCCGACGAGGTGCGTGTCGTACAGATCGCGCCCGATGCGGCTGCAGAACGCCCGTTCCTCCCGGACCCATCCACGCTGACGGATCGCTTGCGGCTGGCGGACCGCGGCTATCCGAGCGTGCCCTCCTTTGACGCCGTCCACGCGCACGGCGGGAGTGTCATCGTGCGACTCACGCGCAGCGACGATCCGTGGGTTCGAACCGCCTGGGTCGATGGTCGTCGCCTCGACCTGTCGGGACGAATGCGGTTGGCGCGGTTGCTCGCCCGGCACGCCGAACGTCGTCTGGATCTCGACGTCGAGTTCGAACGTGGGCACCGCGTTGTCGGCTTCCGCGTCGTGGTGCTCCCTGGCCGCGAGAAGGCCCTGACGCGTCTGTGCACCAATTTGCCGCGCCCGCCGTTTTCGCTGGACGTGGTGGCGCGGCTCTATCGGTTCCGGTGGCAGATCGAACGCTGTTTCACAGAGTGGAAGTCGTACGCGAACCTGCACAAGTTCGACACCGCGAACGCGCATATCGCAGAGGGACTGATCTGGGCGGGCCTGTGTGCCGCGGTGCTCAAGCGCTTCCTGGCCCATGCAGCACAGCGCGTTGGGACGGGCGCGGCGATGTCGACACGTCGGGTCGCGATGTGCGCGCACCACATCCTCGACGATCTCGTCACCGCGTTGCTCGTGGGCGCCGGTCTCCTCGGACTTCTTCGACGGGGACTGACGTATCTGCTCGAGAACGCCAGACGTGCGAACGTGCCACGCGATCATCGCTCGGGCCGATTGTGCGCCGGCCTCACCATCGTGCCGGCCGTTAAGTGATCACCTATGAGGAAATATTGAGGCCTCCCGAGTTAACGGAAGGCATTATGCGTCCGGAGAGACAGAAGAAGATGGCGCCGGTGACGAGCATTCCGACCCCGCCGGTCAACGTCTTCGCCGAGAGCAAGGGC
>MEKU01000019.1:131255-156101 GCA_001767195.1 Acidobacteria bacterium RIFCSPLOWO2_02_FULL_67_21 | reverse complement strand
CGCCAGCATCGTGCCGTAGCCCCGATGCGCGTTCTCCTGGCTCGGGTTGAGCGCGATGGCGGCCAGGTATGCCGCTTCCGCGCCGCGCCAGTCCCATTCGAGCATCCGGCGGACGTCGCCGAAGGCCAGATGCGCCTCGGAGAGGCGCGAGTCGAGATCGAGCGCCTGCTTGGCCGCGCCGCGCGCGGCGTCGAGCGCCGTGCGCGGCCGGTCCCGATAGTTCACGGCGCGGGCGATCTGCACCCGCGCCAGGCCCGCCTGCGCCGGCGCGAACCGCGGATCCAGGCGATACGCCTCGATGTAATGCGCCTGCGCCCGATCGAGCCCCTCGTCATCGGGCCGCAGGTAGTTGTTCCAGTGATAGCGCCCCTTCAAATACTCCTGGTACGCCGACACCGAGGTCGAGGCACCGCCCGAGGGCGCGGCGCGGTCAGGCGCCAGCTCCAGGGTGAGGGACTCCGCGATGCGCGCCGCGACGTCAGCCTGCACGGCCAGGCAGTCCGTCAGGTGGCGCTCGTAGGTCTCCGCCCAGAGGTGCGTCTCCGGCGCAGCCTCCACGAGGCGCGCGGTCACGCGCACGCGGTCGCCTTCCCGCCGGACGCTCCCCTCGAGCAGCCGCTGCCGCAGCTCCTCGCGCGTGACCACGTCGCCGGGCCGCTCCAGCATCATGCGGAGAATCTCGAAGGGCTGCTCCTGAAGGCGGGCCCTGATGTCGCCGTTGCGCAGCTCGCGGGATCGCACGTCGAGCTCGAACGGCCCGAACCGCACGAATCCGCTCGTGGCTTTAGGCTTCGGGCTTCAGGCGGGCTGGGCATTGCGAACTCCTAAAGCCTAAAGCCCGAAGCCCGAAGCCGACAAGCCGTGTCACCCACATGTCACCCCGGGTCACCTCCAGTGCATTGAGGCACCTGCGCGCGGAGCCCACAGTGGCGGCATGCGCACAGCCGCTGCCACCGTTTTCCTCGCGGCACTCGTCCTGTCGCCGTCGGGGAAGGCGAGCGCCGAAACGCCAGCCTCCGTTGTGCCGGGTCCGAAAGGACCCGGCCTGCACCTGCAAGTGCGCACGTACGACCAGACCGCGCTGGCACCGGAGATTCGCGGAGGCATGCGGCAGGCGACCGAAGCGGTCCTCGCCACCGCCGGCATCCAGCTGGCGTGGGTGTCCTGCGACCCGGGACTGGAGGCCGCCTCATGCCCGGCCCCGCTCGGACGCCACGAGCTGGCGCTCCGCCTCGTCCGGCTTGCCCCGACTGACACGACGGGGGCCGTCACGCTCGGGTACTCGCTGGTCAATCCCACCGATCGGTCTGGCGCGCTGGCGACCATTTACGTCGATCGCGTATCGCGCCTGGCAGACCTCAGCGCGCTGGACATGCCCACGGTCCTCGGCCGCGCCGTGGCGCACGAAATCGGTCATCTGCTGCTCGGCACCGGCGGGCATTCCCCTGCCGGCGTGATGCGCGCCATCTGGTCGCCGCAGGATCTCCTGAGCAACCGCCCCGGCGACTGGGCGTTCACCCCGCGGGAGGCCGGCCAGCTACAGAGCGCGCTCACGAGCCGCAGGACCAGCCGGCAGTAGGCGGATCAAAGCCCAAAGCCCAAGGAATTTGGTCCCCACCCGCGTTTTGGGATTTGGGTCCGCCTTCGCGATGCTTCGGCGAGGTCTCGCCGGAGCCTTGAGGCGTAGGCGGAATTTGGGCTTTGGGATTTGTCGGGAGTAGCATTCGCACAGCGCACCTCGCGCAACCCCTATGAGCGTGTTCACCCTGACCGTCAACGGCCGCCGCCATACGGTCGACGTCGACCCGGCCACGCCGCTGCTCTACGTTCTGGCGGACGATCTCAATCTGCACGGGCCGAAGTTCGGCTGCGGGCTCGGACAGTGCGGCGCCTGCACCGTCCTCGTCAATGGCGAGGCGACCCGGTCGTGCTCGGTCGCGGTGCAGTCGGCCGCGGCGGGCGAGATTGTCACCCTGGAAGGACTCGGGTCACCGCAGCAGCCGCATCCGATTCAGCAGGCGTTCATCAGCGAGCAGGCCATGCAGTGCGGATATTGCATCAGCGGCGTGATGCTGACTGCCAAGGCCCTGCTGGATCGCAACCCGAACGCCACCGACGCAGAGATCCAGCAGGCGCTCTCCACGGTCCTGTGCCGCTGCGGCGCTCACATCCGAATGCTGCGGGCGATTGACCGATATGCGCGGGGCCTGCGCGAGGTGCCTCAGCCATGAGCCCGCGGCTGACAGCGGAGGCGCGCGCCGCGCTCAGAGACGCCGGGCTGTCGCGCCGGGATTTCGTGAAGCGTTCCGGAGCGCTCGTCGTGGCGTTCAGCACGGCCCGGGTCGCAAGCGATCTTGGCCTGGTCCAGGGCGTCGTGTCGGCGCAGCGGCTCGACGGCGCCGGCAGCGGCAACCTCGACGCATGGATCGCCATCGGCGCCGACGGACGCGTCACCGCCTACACCGGCAAGTGCGAGCTTGGCCAGGGGCTCTACACCGCGCAGACGCAGCTCGTCGCCGAGGAGCTGTGCGTCCCGGTCGAGCGGGTCACGCTGATCCAGTGCGACACCGCCCTCACGCCCGATCAGGGGACGACGTCCGGCGCGCAGTCGCATCCGACCAACTTCAACCACGCGAATCTTGCGCTGGCGGCCGCGACGGCGCGCGAAGCGCTCGTGAGCCTTGCGGCCGGGCGGCTCGCAGTGCCCGCGGATCGCCTCACGGCGGCAGAGGGGCAGGTCCGTCTGGCCGACGGGTCCAGGCAGATTTCCTATGAAGAGCTCATTGGAGGGCGGCGCTTCAATCTGCAGGTGAGCCGGACCGCGGCGCGGAAGCCGGCGCGTGAGTGGACCGTGCTCGGCCAGCCGGTGCCGAGGCTCGACATTCCTGCCATGGCGACCGGCACCTTCGAATACGTGCAGAACGTCCGCGTCCCGGGCATGCTGCACGGCCGCGTCGTACGGCCCCCGGCGCTCGGCGCCACGCTCGTCTCGGTCGATGAAAGCTCCGTGCAGGGGCTTCCCGGCCTCGTCCAGGTGGTCGTCCGCAAGAACTTCGTCGGCGTCGTGGCCGAAAAGCCGTGGCAGGCCGAACAGGCGGCGCGCCGGCTGAAGACGGCCTGGGCGGCGGGGACCACGCTTCCCGATCAGGCCACCTTCTACCAGCACCTCCGCAGCCAGACGGCCACGCGCGATTCGCTCTCGGTCGACTCGGGCGACGTCGACGCCGCGCTCAAGAGCGCTGCACGGGTCGTGCGCGCGACGTACCTCCATCCGTACCAGATGCACGCCTCGATCGGCACGGCGTGCGCGGTAGCCGACGTTCAGAAGGACAAGGCCACCGTCTGGTCGGCCACTCAGGCCGTGTATCCGCTCCGCAACACGATGGCGATGGTCCTGGGCCTTCCGCCGGAGAGCGTCCGCATCATGTTCCGGATGGGGCCGGGATGTTACGGCGTGAACGGCGCCGACGCCGTCTCCTACGATGCCGCGCTGATGGCACAGGCGGTGGGGCGGCCGGTGCGAGTGCAGCTCGCGCGGCAGGACGAGATGGCGTGGGAGAACTATGGCCCCGCATTCGCGGTCGACCAGCGCGCCGGGGTCGACGGCGCGGGCACCATCATCGCGTGGGACCACGAAGGGTGGTCGCTCAGCCTGGGTGGACGGCCGGGACTCAACGCGCCGGGCAACGTCGTGACGGGCCGGCTGGCGGGATTCGAGCCGGCCGGCGTGGCGCCCCGTTCGCCGGCGCCGCCGCCTTCAGGCGCGTACGCCAACGCCAGCAACACGGTGCCTTCATACGTCAGCGGCTGCATCGGCGGGGCGTGCGGCGGCACCGGCACCGTGCGCAGTGAACGTGTGCTGTCGCACCTCGTCGAATCCCCTTTCTTCACCGGCCCGCTCCGGTCGCCGGCGCGGCTGCAGAATACCTTCGCGCACGAGTGCTTCCTCGACGAGGTTGCCGCGGCCGTTCGCGCCGACCCGATTGAGTACCGGCTTCGCCACGTGCGCGATCCGCGGCTGCGGGAAGTGCTGAAGAGGGCGGCGGTGCAGGCCGGGTGGGATGCGCGTCCCTCGCCGCGCCCCGCCATCCGGCCGAACGGCATTGCGCGGGGCCGCGGGGCGGCCTGCGTGCTGTACGAAGGCGACAACGGCTACTGTGCGCTGGTTGCGGAAGTCGAAGTCGACCAGGAGTCCGGCGTGGTCCTCGTCCGGCGCTGCGTGGCCGCCATCGACTGCGGACCGGTGTCCAATCCCGACGGGCTGCGCAACCAGGTCGAAGGCGGGCTCATTCACGGCATGAGCCGCGCGCTCCGCGAAGAGGTCACCTGGGCCGGTGACAGGGTCACCTCGATCGACTGGCAGACCTATCGGCCGTGGTTTGTGGGCGAGCCGGTGCCGGTGATCGACACCATCGTCATCAACCGGCCCGACGGCGAAGTCATGGGCGCCGGCGAGACGTCGATCACCGTGGCCGCCGCCGCGATCGGCAACGCCATCTTCGATGCGACCGGCGCCCGCATCCGGCAGCTGCCGTTTGCGCCGGAGCGTGTAAAGGCGGCGCTCGACAGCAGGAATCGGTGACGGCCCACGCGATTCTGGCGACCGTCTCGGATCGCCCCGGCATGCTGTTCGGCCTGACCAGAGTACTGGCGGACCATCAGGCCAATATCACCTACGTGGACATCCACAGCGGCGCCCCTCAGTCGACGATCTACTTCGAGCTGTCGCTCGATGGAGTCGCCCTCGAGCCGATTCTGACCGACCTGCGCCAGGTCGCCGGCGTGGCGACGGTGGCCGAGCTGCCGTCGTTCGCGAAGATCTACGGCAAGCGGATCATCGTGATGGGGGGCGGCGCCCAGGTGGGACTCGTCGCGATGGGCGCCGTCTCGGAAGCCGACCGCCACAACATCCGCGGCGAGCGCATCTCGGTCGACACCATCCCGCTCGTCGGCGAGCAGGAGCTTGCGGCGGCGGTGCGGTCGGTCGTGCGCCTGCCGCGCGTCAAGCTGCTGGTGCTCGCCGGCTCGCTCATGGGTGGCGACATCGCCGACGCGGTCCAGGAGGTCCGGACGCAGGGCCTCTACGTGATCTCCCTCAACATGGCGGGCAGCGTTCCTGACGCCGCCGATCTCGTCGTCACCGATCCCGTCCAGGCCGGGGTGATGGCGGTGATGGCCATTGCCGACACGGCCAAGTTCGATCTGATGCGGCAACTCAAAAAACGGTACTGAGAGGCAGACTGTGAGAATTCTCCGGTCTCCGCGATAAGTTCCGGAGCGGCGAGGCCTCCAGCCGACCCCACGCCGCGGGCGCTCGTGCTCCCGGTTCCGAACCGCGAGCCGCATCACATTGATATGGCGGAAGTTACTGGGGCGAGCCGCAGCAGACCCAGCTCAGCAGGACTGTTTCTTGCAGACAAGTGGCCGAATTTTCAAAGGGACTTTGGCCAAAGCTGATTATCCTTATGGTTGCATTTAGCCGTGGAGGATCCACGATTTTGGTGTCAACGATTCGGCCTCCATGGATCCATAGGGCGTTCTGCCGCCGGCCTGTTCATGTAAGTTGTTGAATTATAAGGATTTTACGTGCCAAGTCGAACTTGGTACGTAGTTTCCGTGTGTCCGACACGATAGTTACCCAGGAGTGAAGCGTTTCTCAAAGGAGAGACAACCAATGTACGCACGCATAAGTGCTTTTGTGGTGGCGCTCATGATGGCCGTCACTGCCAGCGCATGGGCTCAGGCCGGCACAGGAAGCGTGACCGGCAGCGTATTGGACCCGCAGAGTCTGGTCGTCCCGGGTGTCACCGTGACGCTGACGTCCGGCAGCGGCGCCACCCGCACGACGGTGACCGATTCCCAGGGCCGGTACGTCTTCGAGAATGTGGCGCCGGGCCCGTACCAGGTCAGCTTCGAGCTGACGGGGTTCAGCGCGCAGACGACCAAGGTGGTCGTCTCGGCCGGCCAGCCTGCGACGACGGAAACGAAGCTCGCGCTCGGCGGCCAGACCGAGGCCGTCCAGGTGACCGGCACGCTCATTCCGCGTCCGATGATTGAAGCGGCGAGCCCGGTCGTGACGCTGGACGCTCAAGAAATCCTGTCGCGCGGGATGACCCGGGTCGAGGACCTGCTCATCACCGTACCGCAGGTTTACTCAACGAACTTCGGGCAAGCCTCGGTGTCCAACGGCGCCTCCGGCACGGCGTCAGCGGACCTGCGCTATCTCGGGCCCGGACGCACGGTGGTCCTGATCGACGGCCGCCGGCTGCCGGCGGGCGATGCGCTGGATTCGGATTTCACCGCCGGTGATCTGAACTTCATCCCGTCCTTTCTCGTACGGCGGGTGGACATCCTGACCGGCGGAGCGTCCACGGTCTACGGCTCCGACGCCGTCGCCGGCGTGATCAACTTCGTCCTGGACAGGGAATTCACCGGCGTCAAAGGGGGCGTGAACTGGGGCGGCTACCAGCACAACAACGACAACGAGACCGCCCGTCGGATCAACGCGGCCAGGGGCTTCACGCTGCCGGAGGGCAGCGTCTGGAATCGCGCCCCGGCCAACTTCAACGTGGCGCTCGGCGCCAACTTCGATCAGCGGCGGGGGCACGCCACCGTGTATCTCGACTACCGTGACACTCCCGCGATTACCAAGGACCAGCGCGACTACACGAACTGCTCTGTCCAGGGACTGGGCGCGACCGGCCCGCAGTGCAGCGGTTCGGGTACGTGGCAGAACGGCCGATTCCTCGTGCTTCCCAAGCCGGGAAGCGGGCGCTCTTCAGGCGACTTCGCACTGGACGTCAACGCGCCGGGCGGCAACCAGTTCCGGCCCCGCACCGCGACCGACCTTTACAACTTCGCGCCGCACAACTTCATGCAGCGGCCCGACACGAAGTGGCTCGGCGGCGGCTTCATGAACTACGAGTGGAACAGGCATGCCGAGGCCTACGCCGACGTCATGTTCATGGACGACTACACCGACGCGCAGATCGCGCCGTCGGGAGACTTCGGCAACACCGACGAGCTCAATTGCGACAACCCGATGCTGAGCGCGCAGCAGCGGCAGCTCCTGTGCACCGACAGGGGCTACGGCCCCACGGACATCGCCACCGTCATCATCCTCAGGCGCAACGTCGAGGGCGGCGGCCGGGTGGCGCAGATCCGTCACACGGCGCTCCGCTTCAATTTCGGCATGAGAGGCGACATCAACGATGCGTGGCGGTATGACGTCTTCGGCCTGCAGGGCCAGGTCCAGTCGCCGCAGTCGTACGCCAACGACCTCCACGTCGACCGCCTTCAGGACGCCCTGATTGTCGACGGCGATCCGAACAATCCAGCCACGTGGCGCTGCCGTTCCGGGAATACGGGATGTGTCCCGTGGAATATCTTCAGGGTGGGCGGCGTGACCCGGGAAGCGCTGGAGTACCTGCAGCTGCCGCTGATCCTGGATTCCGGGACGAGAACGCGCGGCGCGAGCGGCACGATCACCGGCGACCTGGGACGCTACGGCTGGAGGCTTGGGAGCGCCAACGACGGCGTCAGGGTCGCGTTCGGCAGCGGATACCGGCAGGAATCCCTGTTCGTGAACCCCGACCTCGCCTACAGGCTGGCGCTTGGCGCCGGCCAGGGCGGCGCGACCGTTCCCGTCGACGGTGACTACGACGTGAAGGAGGTCTTTACTGAAGGACTGATTCCGCTCGTGCAGGACCGCCGCGGGGTCCAGGATCTCAGCCTGGAGCTGGGGTACCGCTTCTCGGATTACAGCAGCACCGGCAGCGCGCCCAGCTACAAGACCAGCGCCTCGTGGGCACCGGTGAACGACCTGCGGATTCGTGCCGGCTATAACCGCGCGACAGTCTCGCCCGGTGTCGTGTCCTTGTTCGAGCCGCAGAGCGTTGGCCTCGGCGGGAGCCAGGACCTCTGCGCGGGCACCGCGCCCACCGCGACTCGGGAGCAGTGCACGCGGGCGGGCGTACCGGCATCCCAGTACGGCACCATCCTCGAAAACCCCGCCGGCCAGTACAACACGCTCGAGGGCGGCAACCCGAACCTGGAGCAGGAAATCGCGGATACCATCACCGCGGGAGTGGTGATCACGCCGAGCGGTTTTCCGGGCTTCTCGGCCACGGTCGACTACTACAGCATCAAGGTCGACGACACCATCGGCAATCTCGAAGCGGACGACATCATGAACCAGTGCATTGCGACCGGAAATCCGGCGCTCTGCAACCTGATCACGCGTGACCGGTTTGGGACGCTGTGGCTGCCAACCGCAGGGAGCGACGGCGTGATCATCACCACCAATCAGAACGTCGGCGAGCTCGAGGCACAGGGCGTTGACGTGACCGCTAACTACATTCTGGGGCTTGGCGGCAACGGCACGTTTACGAGCACGCTTGCCGGCAACATCTTGACGAAGCAGCGGACGAATACGGGGCTCTTCGACTACGACTGCGTCGGCTTCCACGGCAACCAGTGCGGCATTCCGACGCCCCGGTGGCGGCACACGGCGCGGTTCGCGTGGGACACGACGTTCAACACGACGTTCGCCGCGAACTGGCGCTTCATCGGCAGCACCGAGAACGACGACCTGAGCGACAATCCGGCGCTCGGGGACGCGGCCAACATCCGCACGCTGGAGCTCAACTTCGCCGATGCGATCAAGGCGTTCAACTACCTCGACCTCTCGGCCAGCTACCGCGTGCGGCGGAACTACAACTTCGTCGCGGGGATCAACAACGTCTTCGACAAGGAGCCGCCGTTCGGCGCGGGGCTGTCCGACATCGACTTCGGTCCGGGCTTCTACGGCACCTACGACCACCTGGGCCGGTATTTCTTCACCGGCGTGCAGTTCACCTTCCAATAAGGAGCGCACGGAGAACTCAAGAGGGGCGGCCCGCGTGGCCGCCCCTTTTTTGTACCTAGCGTGACGGTGGCCAGTCTTTGGGATTTCTCAGAGCTCCGGCGTGTCGATCTGCGCCCGCTGCAGGCGCCCGCTGAAGTCGACGTAGATCGACTTCCACTCCGAAAACACATCGAGCGCCGCCGTCCCCGCCTCGCGATGCCCGTTGCCGGTGGACTTCGTGCCGCCGAACGGCAGATGCACCTCGGCGCCGATCGTCGGCGCGTTGACATAGAAGATTCCGGTATAGAGATCCCGCATGGCCGTGAAGGCCCGGTTGACGTCGCGCGTGTAGATCGACGCCGACAGGCCGTAGGTCACGCCGTTGCCGATCGTGACCGCTTCCTCGAGCGACGCACATCGCATCACGGCCACCACAGGCCCGAAGATCTCCTCCTGCGCGATCCGCATCTCCGGCCGGACATCACCAAAGACCGTCGGCTCGTGAAAGAACCCGCGCGCGTACGCGCCGGCCGTCAGGCGGCTGCCGCCGGTCAACAGCGTGGCGCCTTCCTGCCGGCCGATCTCGACGTACGTCACGACGGTCGCCAGCTGGGCCTCGCTGACCGACGGCCCCATCTGGACGGAGGGATCGAGGCCGCTGCCCACACGCAGAGCGCCCGCCCGGCGGACCAGCGCGTCGACGAACGCCTCATACAGGCGTTCGTGCACCACCACGCGGCTGGCCGCCGTACACCGCTGCCCGGTGGTGCCGAAGCCGCCCCACAGACAGCCCTCGACGGCCAGCTCCAGCTGGGCGTCATCCATGACGATGATGACGTTCTTGCCGCCCATCTCGAGGTGGACCTTCTTGAAGGTGGGCGCCGCATGCTGGCTGACCGTCCGCCCCACCGCCGTCGACCCCGTGAACGAGACCACCGACACGTCGGGATGGGTGGACAGCAGGGTCCCGACATCCGCACCGCCCGTTACGAGATTCACCACGCCCGGCGGAACGCCAGCCTCCTCCAGCACCTTGACGAAGTTGACCGCTGAGAGCGGTGTCAGCGTGGCCGGCTTGAAGACGACCGTGTTGCCGCAGACCAGGGCCGGCGCGATCTTCCATGAAGGAATCGCCATCGGGAAGTTCCACGGCGTGATGACCGAGCAGACGCCGATCGGCTGGCGGATCGACATGGCGAACTTGCTGGGAAGCTCCGAGGGGACCGTCTGCCCGTACAGCCGGCGGCCCTCGCCGGCCATGAAGTACGTCATGTCGATCGCTTCCTGCACGTCGCCCCGCGTTTCCTCGAGGACCTTCCCCATCTCCCGGGTCATGTCCCGGGCAAAATCCTCCTTGCGCTCCGCGATGAGCTGCGCGGCTCGAAAGAGGATCTCCGCCCTCCGCGGCGCCGGAACCAGGCGCCACGACTCGTACGCCCGCCGCGCGGCGGCGACGGCGTCGGCGGCGTCCTCCGGGGTCGACTCCTGAAAACGCCCGATCAGGTCGTCCCGATCGGCCGGATTGCGGTTGTCGAAAAGCTTCCCCGACCGGGACGGCACCCACCGGCCGCCAATGCAGTTCTGGAACGTCATGCGTAATATTCTGCTCTTCCCCCCGGTGCCGCGCTGGCGGCCACGGCTCCGCTTGGACCTCGGCATGGACGGAATCGGCTGTATCCCAAAGAGTTACAAACCCGGCGGCCGGCTGCGCGCACCGAAGAAACAGCGGCAATAGTGTGCAGATCGCGACTCCAGACGGTGGCACAGAATCTGAATTGGAGACCCGGCAGAAGGGCGATTCCGCTATGGCTGACACGAACGCCGCTGCCGCTGCCCAGGTCCAGAAGGTTGTCGTCGTCGACGGCAGCGCGGAGATCCTCGGGACGCTCGAAGCTGTCCTCGATGCCGGACGCTACGACATGGTGTTCGTGGAATCGAGCAATCACGCCTACTCGCAGATCAAGAAGGTCGTGCCGAATCTCGTGATCGTCTGCGCGCGGATGGATCGTCTTCAGGCGTTCCAGCTGTTGACGATGCTGAAGCTCGATACCGACACGCGCGACATCCCGGTGCTCACGTACACGACCGAGTGGGATGGAGAGGATCTGGACGAGGCGATTGCCCGCATGGCTGAGGACGAGGAGGAATTCATCACTACCCGTCCCGCACTCCGAATGAATTAGGCCTACTGCCTACTTCTGTTATAGTCCGCCCCGTGCCGGACCGGGACAAGCGCGACGCCGAGCGCGTGCCGATGCTCGGCGAGCTGCACGGCGAGGTGATGGTGTACCAGCCGATGCTGGTCCGTGAGATCTGCCGGACCGGCGCCACGGCCGAGACGCGTTTTCCACTTCAAATCGATTCGCTGCACGACATCCGGCTGGCGCTCGGCGACCGATCGGTCGTCGTCAAGAGCCGGGTTGTCCACTCGCACGTCAGCGACATGGACCAGGACACCGTGGTCTACCGGACCGGGCTGGAGTTCATCGAGCCGTCGCCGCCGGTCGTGGCGGCCATCGTGGAGTTCCTGGAGAGCGTGAAGGCGAACCGCAGCGGCGTGTGATCTACTGGCCGATCCGCAGGTGCTGCAGATAATCGCCTGAGTGGATGCGCTCGGCCCGCCCGAGCGGCGCGTTGTAGAAGTAGGCCCACGCATCGACGGTACGGCCGTCCTCGAGCAGCACCGGGGTCAGGGCACGGGTGTACAGGCTGCTCTCGGGCTCCTCCGACCGGCACCCCTCGAATTCGTCCAGCTGCGGAAGCACGATGGCCGGGTGGGCCATCCGGAACAACTCGCCCCAGACCTGCGCATCGGAGGCGGGGACGGCCGCCGGATAGATCCCCAGATCGAACAGGGCGCCCGCAATGCTCCCCCTGCCGACGTACATCAGGTGCTCGTCGACACGGAGACGGGCTGTCCAATTGAAGGGACGCATCAGGGTGCCGTAGAAGAAGACCAGATCGACCATGTCGCGGAATCGTGTGGTTCTGAGCGAGTTACGCCGGCGGAGGGTGCGGCGTTTACGGCCCGGCACCCCCCTTTACCGGGTACCGCGCAGGCCGAGAAGATCGGCTCGCTCGCGCATGGACGCAATGACGTTGCCGGCATGACGGTCGAGCGGCAGACCCAGCTCTTCGGCACCGCGGCGGAGATCGTCGCGCGAGACGGCCCGGGCAAACGCCTTGTCCTTCATGCGCTTGAGCACCGACGCAGGCTCCAGATCCAGAATGCTCTTCGACGGCCGGACGAGGGCGGCGGCGGTGACGAATCCCGCCATCTCGTCGCAGGCAAACAGTGTCTTTTCGAGGCGGCTCTCCCGCGCGACCCCGCTGTAATCGGCATGCGACAGAATGGCGCGGGTCACCCACGCCGGATAGCCGCGGCGCTGCAGCTCTTCACACCCGCGGAACGGATGATCGGCGGCGGAGGGAAACCGCTCGTAATCGAGGTCGTGCAGGAGCGCGACGACGCCCCAGGCCTCCTCGTCTTCGCCAAACAGGCGGGCGTACCCGCGAACCGCGGCCTCGACGGCCAGGGCATGCTTACGCAGGCCTTCGCCCTGCGTCCATTCGGTGAGGAGCTGCCAGGCCGCGTCGCGACTCAGCGCGCCGTCCACGGTGCCTCGCGTGCGAGCTCGAGCCCGCGCTCGATGACCGCCTGCGCCTTGGCCGTGAGGTTGTACGGCAGCAGCGCGGCGGGGTCGACGAAGATGGCCGTGTCGACATCCGACCCGGCGCGCAGGTCGCCCCCGACGGGCCAGCAGAGATAGTCGACGAGCACGAAGTGGTACCGGACCCGGCGCGCCTCGTCGAGCAGTATTCGATCGAAGACTTCGATGACGGGACCGACTTCGACGTCGAGGCCCGTTTCCTCCTGCATCTCGCGGGTGACGCCCGCTTCGAGCGTTTCCCCGATCTCCAGCGTGCCGCCGGGCAGACTCCAGCGGCCCGCGAGCGGCTCGTAGCGGCGCTTGACGATCAGTACCCGCCCGTCGCGCACGATCGCCGCGCCCACACCGACGATCGGACGCTCGGGATATTCGCGCCGGTCGACCCGTGCGGTCATTCGCCGAGCACCTTGATGACGACCCGCTTGCGGCGCTGCCCGTCGAACTCTGCGTAGAACACCTGCTCCCATGGGCCGAGGTCGAGCTTTCCTTTCGTGATCGGCAGGATCACCTGATGGCCCATCAGCGTCCGCTTCAGGTGCGCGTCGGCATTGTCTTCACCGGTCTGGTGGTGACGGTAGTTGCGGCCGGACGGCGCCAGTTTTTCGAGCCATTCCTGGAAGTCGTGAATCAGGCCGTCTTCCCAGTCGTTGACGTATACCGCCGCGGTAATGTGCATGGCCGACACGAGGACGAGCCCCTCGGCCACGCCGCTCTTCTTCACCACGTCCTCCACCTGGTCGGTGATGCGGATGAACTCCTGCCGCTTCTTCGTTTCAAACCACAGGTACTCTGTCGCTGATTTCATGTCAGTCTCAGCGTCGCCTCAGCGTTCTCCTGCAGGCTCCCGCGGAACCCCGCCCGATAGCGCCTGAGCCCCGCCGCGGCAATCATCGCCGCATTATCGGTCGAGAGCGCGAGCGCCGGAATGTAGACCGGCAGGCCGCGCGAGGCGGCGCGCGCAGCGGCCTCGATCCGCAGCCGGCTGTTGGCCGAGACGCCGCCGGCAATCCCGACGCTTCGCGCGTCGTACCAGCGGACGACCTCGAAGAGCCTGTCGAGCAGCGTCTCGACCACCACCCGTTGAAAGCTCGCAGCGATGTCGGCCGTGTCAGATGCCGGTAGCGGCGCTCCCTCGGCAAGGCCGAGGGCCGCCCGGCGCTTCGTGACGTGGCGAAGGACCGATGTCTTCAGGCCGCTGAAGCTGAAGTCGCGGTGCCCTGGCAGCTCGGGCGCATTCCGGTCGGCGTGGGTCAGCCGCGTCTTCGGAAACGGGACGGCACGGTCGCGGCCGTCGCGTGCCATGCAATCGATCGCGGGACCGCCCGGGTACCCGAGCCCGAGCAGCTTGGCGACCTTGTCGAACGCCTCGCCCGCCGCGTCGTCGCGCGTCCGGCCCAGCAGCTCGTACCGGCCGGCGGCCGGCACCCGGTACAGGCTCGTATGGCCGCCCGAGACGACGAGCACGATGGCCGGGAGCGGGAGCTCGCCGTGCTCGAGCACGAGCGATTCGATATGCCCGGCCAGGTGATGAACGGGAATGAAGGGGACCGCCCGCGCCCACGCAAGCGCCTTGGCGAACGACAGCCCGACCAGCAGCGATCCGACCAGCCCCGGTCCCTGCGTGGCCGCAATCGCGTCGTACGCGCCGATGCCGCCTTCGTCGAGCGCGCGCCGCACGACCCCGCAGATGTCCCGCACGTGCTGTCGCGCCGACAATTCGGGCACGACGCCGCCCCATTCCTGATGAATGGACGCCTGTGACGCCACGATGTTCGAGCGGATGCGCCAGGGGTGCTGCGGGTCGGCGGTCTCCTCCACCACCGCCGCCGCCGTCTCGTCGCAGGAGGTCTCGATGCCGAGGACGATCATTCAGGAGGCAGCAGGCTGCCTGATGCCAACCAACGCCGCGAGCGACTCGATGTACGGCGGCCGCGCGATGCCGCGCTCGGTCACGATCGCCGTGACGTACGACGCGGGCGTGACGTCGAATGCGGGGTTGCGAACGCGGGCGCCGTCCGGCGCGAGGCGCGCGGCGCCGATGTGCGTCACCTCCCGCGCGGCGCGCTCCTCGATCGGGATCCGGCTCCCGTCGGGGGTGTCGAGGTCGACGGTCGAGATTGGCGCCGCCACGTAGAACGGAATCCGGTGCTCTTTGGCCAGCACCGCCACCGTATAGGTGCCGATCTTGTTGGCCACGTCGCCATTGGCGGCAATCCGATCCGCGCCGACCACGACGAGGTCCACCGAGCCCTGGCGCATCATCGCCCCAGCCATGTTGTCGGTGATGACCGTCGTGTCGATGCCGTCCTTCACCAGCTCCCAGGCTGTCAGCCGCGCGCCCTGCAGAAACGGACGCGTCTCGTCGGCCAGCACCGCCACCCGCTTGCCCTGCTCCACGGCCGCGCGGATGACGCCGAGCGCGGTGCCGTAGCCGGCCGTGGCCAGCGCCCCGGCGTTGCAATGCGTCAGGATCGTGGCGGCGTCGGGGACGAGCGTGGCCCCGTGCGCGCCCATGGCCCTGCAGCTCGCGACGTCCTCATCGTGAATTCGCAGCGCCTCCGCCTCGAGCCGCTGCCTGAGCTCGGCCACCGAGCCGCCGGCCTGGGCGGCGGCGGCACATGCGCGCTTCATGCGATCGATGGCCCAGAACAGATTGACGGCCGTCGGGCGCGTCCCGGCCATGAGGTCGCAGATCTTCTGGAACTCCGTGACGAACTGCTTCGTGCCCGTCGCCCGGCTCTTCCGCATCCCGAGCGCAATCCCCATCGCGGCCGCCACACCGATCGCCGGCGCGCCCCGAATCACCATCGTCCTGATCGCCCTGGCCACCTCGGCGGCCGTCCGGCACGACACGTACACCTCTGATGCCGGAAGCTTCCGCTGGTCGATCATGACGACGGCGTCGCCCTTCCACTCAATCGTTGGAAGCATGTGAAACGATGATATCAGCGGCGCTCGGTTCGCTCATCGAGCAGCGAATCCCCTCCGCGCGGTGGGTCCTGTCGCCGGGTTGCCCCAGCCGTCCTCGGCGCCAAGAACACGATCACTTGCAAGGCGCCTGCGCGGCGGCTGGGACGGCCCCACCCGGCGCCACCCACCGCGCGGCAAGATCGCTCGGCACCGGTCAGCGCAGGATTCGTGCATCAAACGGCAGCGGCATAAGTGCGCTGAGGCGGTGGCGGCCGGTCTCGCGGCGCAGGCTGGCGAGAATCACCTCGAGGTCGCCGCCGAACTCCCAGAGGATCTGCCGGCACGCGCCGCAGGGGGGCGTCGGCGCCGCGGTGTCGGCAACGATGGCGATCCGCCGGAAGTGCCGGTGCCCGTCCGAGAGCGCCTTGAACATGGCGACGCGCTCGGCGCACATCGTCAGCCCGTACGTGGCGTTCTCGATGTTGCAGCCGGTGATGATGGTGCCGTCGGACGCCTCGAGCGCCGCGCCGACCTTGAAGCGCGAAAACGGCGCATGCGCCAGGCGCCGCGCGCGGCGGGCCGCGCCGATCAGGTCAGAGCCGCTCAATGATCCCCTCGAGCAACGAAGCAAAGGTGCCTCGGACGCGTCGGGCCGTCTCGAGCACGTCCTCGTGGCGCAGAGGCTGCGGCAGCACGCCCGCAGCCATGTTGGTGATGCAGGAGATGCCCAGCACCTCCAGGCCCATGTGGCGCGCCGCGATCGCCTCCGGCACGGTCGACATGCCGACGGCATCGGCGCCGATGGTCCGCAGGTAGCGGATCTCGGCCGGCGTCTCGTAGCTCGGGCCCGGGCAGGCCGCATAGACGCCGTGAACCAGGTCGATCCCGCGCGCCGCCGCCGCCGCGCCCGCCAGACGCCGGAGCCGCGCCGAGTACACCTCCGTCATGTCGGGAAAGCGCGGGCCGAGGCGCTCGTCGTTCTCGCCGGCGAGCGGATTCTGTCCCAACAGGTTGAGGTGGTCGTCGATGAGCATCAGCGCGCCCGCGGCGAACCGGGTGTTGACGCCTCCGGCGGCGTTGGTCAGTACGATCCGCGCGATGCCGAGGCGACCCATCACGCGCGTCGCAAACACCACGGAGGCCGCGTCGTGGCCCTCGTACAGATGCACTCGCCCGGCGAGCGCCGCCACCCGGCGGCCGGCAAGAGTGCCGACCACGAGGCGGCCGGGATGGCCCACGACCCTCGATACCGGCCAGTGCGGCAGCTCGTCATAGGGAATGCTCGCCGCATCCGTGAGCGCGGAGGCACACTCCCCCAGCCCCGAACCAAGGACGATGGCCACGTCGGCGAATCGATCCGCCCCGCGGCCGCCGGATCGACGCCGTATCGCCTCCGCCGCCTCTTCCACGCGCTCGACGATCATCAGAGCAGCATCGAGGCGAGGCACGCGTTGACGAGCGTCGCCACGAACCCCGCGAGCAGCGCGCGTCCGCCCAGCCGCGCCAGATCCCCGCGACGCTCCGGGGCCATCCCGCCGATGCCCCCGAGCTGAATTCCCACGGACGCGATGTTGGCAAAGCCGGTCAGCGCGAAGGTCGCCAGCACGTAGGATCGCTCGCTGATGACGTTCCGGTACTCGCCGGTCAGCTTCACGAACGCGACGAACTCGTTGGCGACGAGCTTCGTGCCCAGCAGGTCGGCCATCGGGCCGACATCGGCCGGCGGCACGCCCATCAGAAACGCCACCGGAGCAAACACCACCGCAAAGACGCCGGCCAGCGTCAGCCCGGGCCGGACGGCGCCCAGCAGGAAGTCGAAGAGCGCGATGAACGCCAGAAACGCGATGAGCATGGCCGCGACATTGACGGCGAGCACCAGCCCGTCAGAGGCGCCACCCGCCGCCGCATCGACGACGTTCACGTGGCGCTTCTCCACGTTGATCGGCGTGGTGCCGGCCGTCTCCGGCTGCTCCAGCTCCGGCAGCAGGAGCTTGGACAGATACAGCCCGCACGGCGCGGCCATCACGCTCGTCGTCAGGATGGCGACCGGATCGGCGCCAAGCGCGATGTAGACGGCCATCACGCCGCCGGAGATGGTCGCCATGCCGCCGGTCATCATCGCAAGCAGCTCGGACTGCGTCATCCGGGGCACGAACGGCTTGACGATGATGGGCGCTTCGGTCTGGCCCATGAAGACGTTGGCGGCGGCCGAGAGCGTCTCGGCGCCGCTCGTCCGCATCAGCCGCATCATGGCGCGCGCCATCATCCGGACCACGAACTGCAGGACGCCAAGGTAGTACAGCACGGTGAAGAAGGACGACACGAAGATGATGGTGGGCAGCGCGACAAACGCGAACACGAACCCGTTCTCGGCGCCGACCGCGCGGCCGAGCGGTTCGGGACTGGCGAGGACCCCGAACACGAACCGGGACCCCGCATCCGTGAACTGCAGGAAGCGGCTGACGCCGGCGCCGACGGCGCTGAAGAACTCATAGCCGGGCCGCCGTCCCGCCACCGACAGCTTCAGGATCACCAGCGCGAGCCCGAGCTGCAGCCCCATTCCCCACAGCACGGTGCGCCAGTTCACGCGGCCAAGATCGGGCGAGCAGGCGGCCACGACCGCGATAAAGCAGAGCGCGCCCGCAGCCGCCTGGACGCGATAGCCGGCAACACCGCCCAGCACCCAGGCCGACAGGCCGAGCAGCGCGGCCAGCGCGACGGCCAGCAGCCGCAGCCGCCGGGCCGCCATGAAGGACCCATTGGGATTTGGGATTCGGGATTTGGGATTTGATCCGTGGTCCATCATGCCACCCTGCCGAGCACGAGCGGCGGCAGCACCGGCGCGTCAGGCGTGATGCGGATGGCGCGCTGCGCCAGTGCCGAGGCGGTCTCGATGCCGTGCTCGGCGTTGTACACCAGCTCGACGATCGTGTCTCCGGCGCGCACCGCCTCGCCCGGCTTCCTGACGATGAGAATGCCGGCGCCGTGATCGATGCGGTCCCCGACCCGCTGGCGGCCTGCCCCGAGCGCCATCGACGCACGGCCGATGAGATCGGCCTGCAGGGCGTCCACGTACCCGTCGCGGTCGGCGGCGATCGCGCGGCGCCGAGCGGCGGAGGCCAGCCGGCCGTACTCGTCGATCACGCGCGCGTCTCCGCCCTGCGCCTCGATCAGCATGCGCAGCCGCTCGAGTGCGGCGCCGGACGACACCGCCCGGGCAATCGCGCCTCCGGCCTCCTGCTCGGCGCTGAGGCCGGAGAGGACGAGCACACGCGCCGCGAGCGTCGTCACCAGCGCGATGAGATCCTCGGGGCCGCGCCCCTTGAGCACCTCGATGCATTCGATGACTTCGACGGCATTGCCGACCGCGCGTCCGAGCGGCGCGTCCATCGCCGTGATGAGCGCCTCGGTGCGCACGCCCGCGCCGGACCCAATGGCGACGAGCATCCGTGCCAGCTCCGTCGCGTCGGCCTGCTTCCGCATGAACGCCCCCTGCCCGCACTTCACATCGAGGACGAGCGCGTTGCCGCCTTCCGCGAGCTTCTTGCTCATCACCGACGCGGCGATGAGCGGAATGCTCTCGACGGTGGCGGTCACGTCCCGCAGGGCGTACAGATGCTTGTCGGCCGGCGCCAGAGACGCCGACTGGCCGATGATGCTGGTGCCGACGTGGCGCAGCACGCCCTTGAACTCGTCGATGGTGAGGTTCGTCCGGTAGCCGGGGATCGACTCGAGCTTGTCGAGCGTGCCGCCGGTGTGCCCCAGCCCGCGGCCCGACATCTTGGGCACGACCACGCCGCATGCGGCCGCGAGCGGCGCCAGGATGATGGAGACCTTGTCTCCCACGCCCCCCGTGCTGTGCTTCCCGACCTTGATGCCGGGAATCTCCGACAGGTCGACGCGCTCGCCCGACCGCACCATGGCGTCGGTCAGCCAGGAGGTCTCCTCGGCCGACATGCCACGCAGCACGATGGCCATGAGGAGGGCTGACGCCTGATAATCGGGAATGTCTGCCGCCGTGACGCCGCTCACGAACCGATCGATGTCCTCGCGCGCAAGCGCGTGTCCATCGCGCTTTTTCGCGATCACGTCGACAAAACTCATGGAAGAGCGCCCAGTATAATCTGAGCCAATGCCCTCCGCCCCGGCCGTGAACCCGCTGTCGCCGGAACAGAGCGCCGCGCTGGCTGACTTCGCGCGGGCGTGCAGAACGGCGGCGCGGTCGGTGTCGCTCTATCCCGCGACGCATCCCTCGATCCAGGCCTCGCTGACCCGCGTCGTCACCGCGGCCGGCAGGCTCATCCCGGCGGCCGATCTCCTGCTGACGGTGTATCCCGACGTGCTGGTGATCGAGGGCCGCGCCCCGGCGCGCCCCGAGACGGCCATCGTCGAGCTCGCCGCGCTCATGCACGAGCGCCTTGTCGGGGCGCTCCGGGTGTCGCGCCTGGCGGACGCCCTCGACTGGCATGCGCTGCTGCTCCTGCTCTCCCGTCCGCCTGAGGAGCTGATCGCCGAGGGCGGCATCGCGAAGGCGTGGGCGGCGACGGGCCGCGCCAATTTCGAGATCCGTGAGATCGATTACGCCGAGGTCCTGCGGGAGCGGGCCGGCGGCGACGGAACCCAGTGGGATGCCATCATCACCTACTGCCTGCAGGGCGGATCGGGGCCGCTCGACGAAGCGGGCCTCGCGGCGCTGCTCGGCACGCTCGGCAAGGCATCGGAGTTTGCGGAGCTGCTCGAACGTCTCCAGGGCGCGGCCGCGGGCGGCGACGCGACGGTCGGCGCACGGGCGGCCGCGCTGCTGACGCTCATCCGGCGGATGCTCGAAGCGACGGCGCAGTGGCCGAAGGGCCAGGGCGAGGACGCCGTGCTGCAGACGGCCGCGACGGCGATGTCACGGCTCACGCCCGAGATGATGCTCGAAATCATCCGCCAGACGGTCGCCCCCGAGATGGAGCAGGCGCACACGGCCTCCGCGCTGATCGGACGTCTGGGCGACGAGACGATTGCCTCGTTCGTGGCCGGATCGATCGTCCAGACGCGCGGTGCATCCGACCGTCTCGCGCAGGCGTTCGAGGCGCTGGTGCCGGAGCTCGACCACAAGGAACGCCTGCTCAGTCTTGCCAGGGAGAAAGCCGGCCGCAGCGCGCTCGGCCAGGAGGCCAACTTCGAGGATCTCTGGCAGTCGGCCGCGCAGATGCTCACCTCGTACTCCGACGAACGGTTCGTGTCGTCCGAGTACGCCCGCGAGCTGTCGAGCGCCAGGCGGCAGGCGGTCGATGTCGAGCGTGTCTCGGACGACCCGCCCGATCGCATTCAGGCGTGGCTGACGACGATCTCCGACGAGGCGCTGAAGGATCTCGACCGCCAGCTGCTCCACGACCTGCTGCAGGTCGAAGCCGACGCCGAGGCCTGGGCCGACGTGGCGCGGCTGGCCGTGACGCAGATCGAGCGGCTGACGCTGGCCGGCCATTTTCAGCCCGCGCACACGTTCGCGTTTGCCATCGTCCGGGAGACAGGCGCCGACGGGCGGCCGACGCTGGGCGCAGTGGCGGACACGGCGCTCGATCGGCTCGCGGGCGGGCCGCTCGTGCGCCATCTCGCGCATCATCTGCGGCGGGCCGAGGACGTCGACCTGGAGCCGGCGACACGCCTCTGTCACACGATCGGCACGCGGATCGTGAGGCCGCTCGCCGAGGTGCTGCTGGTGGAGGAGAACGCCCGTGCGATCAGGCGGCTGCGGGAGCTGCTCTTCGGGTTCGGCGCCGCCGGCCGCGACGCGGTGGAGCGGCTCAAGATGTCCTCCAACCCGGCCGTCCGGCGTACGGCCATCGACCTGCTCCGCATGTTCGGCGGCACCGAGGCGCTCGGCGAGCTGGCGACGATGCTCGAGGATGCCGACCCGCAGGTTCAGCGGGAAGCGGTTCGCGCCATCATTCAGACCGGAATCCCCGAGGCCTTTGCCATTCTGCAGCGTGCCCTCCTGCAGGCCGGGACGGCAGCCACGATCCTGCAGGAGCTGATCGGGCTGCGCGATGATCGGGTCGTGCCGCTGCTGGCCTCGGTCCTGTGCCAGTCGTCGCCCCGCGGCGAGCAGGTGAGCGTGCACACGCAGATCATGGACGCGCTCGGCGGGCTCGGCGACCACGCCGAAGCGACCCGCGCCCTCCGCATCGTGCTGCATCGCGGCGAGTGGTGGGCGCCCTTCCGCACCGCCGCGCTGCGCCGCGCGGCCGCCGCCGCGCTGCGCCGGATCGGCACGTCGTCGACGCTGGCCGTCCTCGAGGAGGCCGTGAAGACCGGCAGCCGCGGCGTCCGGAACGCGGCGCGGGCCCATGTGCGGCCTGTGCCGCAGCGGCAACGGCAGCACACATGAGCGCCCCCCAGAAGACCAAGCTCGCCGAGGAGCTGCTGCGGCGGTTCGCGGCGGCGCTGCGCGCCGTGCAGCTCTACGCCTCGACCCATCCGCTCGTCGCCCGGAGCATCGCCGCCCTCAACGAGGCACTGGCGCTCGCCCACGGCAGCGCGGCGTCGATTGCCATCGGCATGGTCGGCGAGGAGCTGGTGGTCGGCGACATCCCGGTGCCCCGCGCGGCCGAGAGCATGGGCAAGCTCGTGCAGCAGCTCCAGGAGGCCGGCATCGAGCGCATCGTCATCGACCGCGGCGTCCCCGAGAGCGAGCTGACGCAGCTCGTGCAGACGCTCGGCGCCAGCAATCCCCGTGAGGCCACCACGGCGCTCGCGCGCCTGCGGCACATCCGCGTCGGGCGCCTGCAGGTGGAGCAGCGGGCCGAGGCTCCGGTCGGCGACATCGCCACGTACCGGCGCCTCTACAACGACGCGGTGTCGATCGCCGAGACGCTCTGGGACAGCGCCAAGACCGAAGGCAAGCCCGACGCCGACGCGGGCCGCGCGATCGTGGACACGCTCGCGCAGGAGGTGTCGCAGAACCGCACCGCGCTCCTCGCGCTGACGACGCTGAAGAACTACGACAGCTATACGTTCACGCACATGGTGAACGTGTCGATTCTCACGATGGGACAGGCGCGCGGGCTCGGGATCGACGGGGCGCTCCTGCGCGAGGTCGGCCTGTCGGCCCTCATGCACGACATCGGCAAGGTCAAGACGCCGGTCGAGATCCTGAACAAGAGCGAGAAGCTGACCGACCGCGAGTTCGACATCCTGCGGCGGCATACGGTCGACGGCGCCGAGATTCTCCGGCAGACGCCGGAGATGCCGGCGCTTGCGCCCGTTGTGGCGTTCGAGCATCACCTCCGCCTCGACGGTACGGGCTACCCGTCCGGCGTGTCACGATCGACTCTCAATCTCGGGACCATGCTGTGCGGCGTTGCGGACGTGTACGACGCCATGCGGTCCCAGCGCGTCTACCAGCAGGCGTTCCCCACGGATCGCATTCTGGCCGTCCTGCAGCGCAATGACGGCACGCAGTTCGATCAGCACCTCGTCCGGCGGTTTTCGCAGCTGGTCGGCATCTACCCGGCCGGCAACCTGGTGCGGCTCGACACCCGCGACGTCGCGGTGGTGCTCAAGACTTACGCCCCCGATCCGTATCGTCCGCGCGTCCGGATTCTGTTCGACGCGAACGGCGCGCGAGTCGATCGCGTGGCGGAGCTGAATCTCTGGGAGGCAGCCGAAGGGCAGCCGCAGTCCATTGAAGCGCCGGTCGACCCGGCCGCCTACGACATCGATCCGCTCACCTACCTGTAGGACCAGACAATGGGATCGGGAGTCATTTTTCGAGGACAGTTCACCTCGCGCCACGGTCGGGCGCCGTCCTCGAACAATGACTCCCGACCCCATTTTCGGCGGGTGCTGGCCGGCGCGGCGGCAGGCATCTGGCTCGTCTGGGCGGCGGCCGACTACGCGCAGGTGCGGACGTCGTTGCCCGTCCTGCTCTCCGAAGTCGCACCCCCCGCCATCGACCGCGGCCTGCGCGACGCCGACCCGCCCCGCGCCCCGCGCGCGGACGGCTCGTCGCCTTTACGCGAGCTCGACGAGCCGTTCCTTCGCGGAAGCCTCATCGTGAAGTTCAGGCCGGGCACGCAGACCGACACGCGCCGTGCACTGCTCGCCCAGGTCGACAGCACGGGCGGCGCGCCCGTGAGCTACGCGCCATTCGAGGTCGTGGCGATCGATCCGGCCGCGGACCCGGAGGAGGCGGCCCGCCGCCTCGACGTCCAGCCCGATGTCGAGTACGCGCAGGCACGGTATCGCGTGTATCCGCGCTTCGTGCCGAATGACCCGCTCTACTCGCGGCAATGGAACTACCCGGCCCTCGACATGGAGCGCGCGTGGGACATCAACCAGGGCGCGACGCCCGCCATTACCGTGGCCGTCCTCGACAGCGGCGTCGCCTATCGCGCCGCCTTCGTCCGGTACACCGCGCAGGCGTTCCGGCTGTCGCCGGGCGGTCCCATCTTTCGCCCGCTCGGGCCGGTCGACATTCCGTTTGCTCCGGCGCCGGAGCTTGGCGGCCCCGAGCGGTTCGTGTCGCCCCGCGACTTCATCTGGGGCACTGCGATGCCGCTCGACCTGGACGGACACGGCACCCACGTCTCGGGCACCATCGGGCAGCTGACGAACAACGGGATCGGCGTCGCCGGCATGGCGTTCAATGTGAGGATCATGCCCGTGAAGGTCATCGCCGGCGACTGGGACCTGATCTTCGGCAGCCCGTCGGTTGGAACCGATGATGTGGTGGCGCGCGGAATCCGCTACGCGGTCGACAACGGGGCGAACGTGCTGAATCTGAGCATCGGCCGGCTGGGCCCGCCGGCGCCCGCGCTTCGCGACGCGATGACCTACGCCGTCAGCCGCGGCGCATTCGTCGCCGTCGCGGCCGGCAACGACGCGGAGACGGGTAACCGGGTCGAGCGCCTTGCGGAGTTTGCACCGGAGATTGAGGGCGTCGTTGCCGTCGGCGGGATCGGCCGCGACCGGCAGCGGGCCTTCTACTCGAACACCGGCTCCTACGTCGAGGTCGTCGCCCCAGGAGGCGATTCGCGGGTCGGCGGGACGGAAGGCGCCATCCTGCAGCAGACGTTCGACTTCGACCTGGTCGAGACGTACTTCCGCGGCCCCGCGCAATATCGGGCGCCGCGCTTCGACGCCTTCACCTTCGAGTTCCTGCAGGGGACATCGATGGCCACGCCGCACGTCGCCGGGTTTGCGGCGCTGCTCATCCAGCAGGGCATCACAGCTCCGGCGGCCATCGAGGCCGCCATGAAGCGGTACGCGACCGATCTGGGCCGATCGGGGCGCGACGATGAGTACGGCCATGGCCTCATCAACCCGCGGGCCACGCTGCGGGGCCTGGGATTGGCACGATGAGGACGGGCCTGAGGTCTCCCGTCGATCACGAGCCACAGAGGCACAGAGACACAGAGAGGATCTTGGTAC
>MEKU01000019.1:61875-131231 GCA_001767195.1 Acidobacteria bacterium RIFCSPLOWO2_02_FULL_67_21 | reverse complement strand
TCGCGGTGGGATTCGTGGCCGTTGCGGCATCCCCCGCCGAAGCGCAGACGCGGGAGTTCATGTTCCGCGGCTTCGCCGATGTCGGGTCGACGACATTTACGGCCGGGCAGAGCTTCGACGCGGTGCTCGGCAGCGACCGCGGGGCTGTACTCGGCGGCGGGCTCGAGCTGGTGCTCCCGCAGCGCGTGTCGATCGCCATGCGTGCCTCCCGCTTCCGTCGGACGGGCGAGCGCGTGTTCGTGTTCGGCGACCAGCAATTCGACCTCGGAATCCCGGTGACGGTCTCGATCGTGCCGGTGCAGCTGACCGGCGGCTACCGGTTCGATGACGGGCAGCGCCTCGTCCCGTATGCGGGAGGCGGCATCGGCTGGCACCGGTACCGCGAAACGTCCTCATTTGCCGAGGAGGCCGAGAACATCGAAGAGGTCTTCCGCGGGTTTCAGGTGCTCGGCGGCGCGGAGATCCGGGTCGTGCCCTGGGCGGCGGCCGCGTTCGAAGTGGAATGGGCCACCGTGCCAGATGCCCTCGGAGTCGACGCGAACAGCGTGGCCCGCGAGTTCCAGGAATCAAATCTGGGCGGCACGACGATCCGGGTCAAAATCGCCGTCGGCCGGTAGCCGTGTCCTCCGATTTCAGACGCCGCGTGCTGGCCGCCGTGCGCCGAATTCCGGCCGGCCGGGTCGCCACCTACGGCGACATTGCGGCGCTCGCGGGCCGGCCTCGCGCGTGGCGGGCGGTCGGCAACATCATGCGCGAGTGTGACGATCGCGTCACGCCGTGCCATCGCGTAGTCGGCGCTTCAGGGGCGCTCGGCGGCTATGGCTCCAGTCCGCTGCTGAAGCAGGCGCTGCTCCACGCCGAAGGCATCACCATCGGCAACGGCCGGATCCGGCGCTTTCGCGACGTCCGCTGGCCGCAGCGCGAAGTACGCGGTGCCGGGCTTTAGCCCGGCTGTGGCTCGGCTCAAGCCGAGCACTACGTTACGCACAACACGTAGTACCGGGCTTTAGCCCGGCTGTGGCTCGGCTCAAGCCGAGCACTACGTTACGCACAACACGTAGTGCCGGGCTTTAGCCCGGCTTCAAGCTCAGCCGCGCCGTGTCCTGTCGAGCGGGTATTTTGGCGGCGCTCCGGATGTAGAGGGTGTGCTCACGACGTTCGGTAAGTAACATTCACCCAGGCCATGAATCACGGCGTCCCCCGGCGCGCGCGCGTGTCGCGCGAAACACGCCTCCTCCTGGTCACGGCGCTCCTCTCGGTCGGAGTGCTGTGGATCCTCGCGCGCATCCGGTTTCCGGATCAGCCGGCGTCGCCAAATCCGGTCCAGCCGATCCTCACTCAGCTCGCCGCGCGCCCTCGATATGAGGAGCTCGCCGACCAGATCGCTCAGCTTCGCCCTCGACTCGACCCGCTGCTCGCCGGCTCGATACTCCGAATCCGTAACGATGTGGGGCTGACCTGGCTCGGGCCCGCACCGGCGGAGGCCGGGGAGCGGCGCGACGTGCTGCGCGCCGATCCGGCCTCGGGCCTGGCAGTCGTCAGCGTGCCCTTCCTGCCCGCGCCACCGCCGGTCCCCTGGAACCCCGGCGATCTGCAGCAGCCGCGATACCTGGTGGCCGCGGAGGCCCCGACCGGCACGGTCTCGCTGCGCCCGGTCTTCGTCGGATCGCTGGTGCCGGTCGAGAGTCCGCTGTGGCCGGGCATCATCTGGACCGTGCCGCCGGCCGTCGGGCTCACGCCGGGCCGGTTCGTGTTCACGACCGACGGGCTGCTGGCCGGCCTCGTGGTGGAGCATGGATCGCGCACCGCAATCGTTCCCGGAGCGGTGTTGCTGGCCGAGGCGAATCGCCTGCAGGCGCCATCCACCGGGATCCCAGGCACCCTCGGGCTCGACGTGCAGGCGCTGACGCCGGCCATCGCCAGAGCCACGGGAGCCGGCGCCGGCGTCGTCGTGACGCGGGTCGATCCCGGGGGACCCGCCGCCGCGGGCATCGAGGTTGGCGATGTCCTCGAAGCGGCCGCCGGAGCGCCGTTGCCGACGCCGCTGCACTGGACGGCGCGCGCCGCGCGCGTCAACGCCGGCGACCAGCTGGCTGTACGCGTGCGACGCGGCACCCAGATTCGCGAGGTCGTGCTCGTGGCCGCGCCTCGAAGCGATCCGGCAGGGCGGCAGCTGGGCCTGGGGATGCGGAACGTGGCGGCAGCGGGATCGGTCGTCACGAACGTTCAGCGCGGTTCCGCGGCCGATCGCGCGGGCCTCCGCCCTGGCGATGTCATCACGCTCGCCGGAACCGCGAAGGCCCCGACGCCGGCGGCGATCCGGCGTGCATTCGAACGGGCCCCGGACGGCGGCGCAGTGCTCATCGCGTACGATCGGTCTGGAGCGCACGCCGTCACGGCACTCGAGAAATGATCGGCCGCCTTTCCGAAAGCATGCTCCTGCTGCTCGTCGGCGCCGCGCTCGGCCCGGCCGGCCTGGGCGTGCTGTCGGCCGACGTCCTCTCGTTTCTGGACCCGGCCATGCCGGTGGCGCTGGTGGCGCTCGGGCTGCTGGCGGGCCTCGGCGTCGCGGTGCGTCCGGCCGGCGAGCGGCGGCTGCTCGCGGCCGCCAGCATCGAAGCGCTCATCACGACCGTGATCGTGGCTGCGGGGATGCTCCTCGTGATCTCGGCCTGGAACGGGCCGGCGGATGTGCCCTACTGGTTCTTTGCGCTGGTGGTGGGCGTGTGTGCCGCGCCGTCGTCTGTGGCAGCGCCGCGCCACGACGACCCCCGGACGGCCGCGGAGCGGATCGGCACGCTCGACGGCCTCCTGCCGATTGCGGTCGGGGCTGCGGCGCTCGCGCTGCTGCGGGAGCAGTCCGGCGCCGCCGCCATCATCACCCTGTTCGAATCGGCCGGCGTCACGCTCGTCATCGTGCTCGCCGGGTGGCTGCTCATCAGCCGCTCGGCCTCCGAAACGGAGCAGCGCGTCTTCACGGCGGCGCTGCTCCTTCTGCTCGGCGGCGCCGCCGACTACCTTGCGCTCTCGGCGCTCCTCAGCGGCCTGCTCGCCGGCCTGCTGCTCGAGGGAATCGGCGGACGCGCCCGCGACTCGGTGCGCCGCGACGTGCTCCACTTCCAGCACCCGCTCCTCGTGCTCGTGCTCATCGTCACAGGCGCCCGCGTGGAGCTGCCGCCCGTCTGGATCGGACTGGGTCTCGTGTACATCCTCCTGCGCACGGGGGCCAAGCTGGCGGCGGGATGGGTGGCGCGGCGCATCGGGGGGAGCGCCGTGCCGGCGGACCTCGGAATGCGGCTGCTGTCACCGGGCGTTCTCGGCATCGCGTTCGCGCTCAACGTACTGCGCGCGAGCGGCCCCGATGCGGCAGGCATCCTGGCGGTCGCGGCGGTCGGCACGCTCGGGTCCGACATGATCTCCGCGCTCGTGTCGCGACGGGAGGAAGCCGCGTGAGGCGGCTGGCGGCCCTGATCCTGGCGGTGCTTGCCGTGGTCTGGGTCCGCCGCATCGGTCCGGCCGAGACGGCGGCATCGGCCGGAACGGCGCTGGCGCTCGGATTCACGCTGCTCGGCGCCTGGATCACGGGCGATGCGCTCAGGCACTTTCAGGTCCCGCGGCTCACCGGCTACCTGCTGTTCGGCGTCCTGGTCGGCCCGTACCTCGGGAACGTGATCAGCGCGCAGATGGCCGGGCAGCTGCAGGCGATTACTGGGGTCGCGACGACGCTCATCGCGCTCATCGCCGGGCTCTCGCTGAACATCGAGCGGCTCGGCCGGCGTCTGGCCGCGATCGCGCGCATGACCGTCGCCACGCTCACAATCGCCATGGCGGGCCTCTTCGCCTTCGCCTGGTTCGCCTCGCCGTGGCTCGGGCTGATGCCGGAGGGCGCGGGCGTGGCCCAGCAGATCGCAATCACCCTGCTGCTCGTGGTCATCGTCGTCAGCTTCTCGCCGACGATGACGGCCGCGGTGACGGCCGACACGGGGGCGCGCGGACGCCTGAGCGAGCTCGTGCTCACGATGGTGATTCTGGCCGACCTCATCCTGCTGGTGCTCTTCTCGCTGGCGATTCAGCTGGCGCGCGTCGTGCTCAGCTCGGGCGTGCAGGGCAACATCCTCGCGCACTTCGCCTGGGAGGTTGGCGGCGCGGCCGCGTTCGGCGCCCTCGTCGGAGCCCTATTCGCGCTGTACGTGCGGTACGTCGGCAGGGAGATCACGATCGTGCTCATCGCGGCATGCGCGCTTCTGAGCCAGGTGGGCACGACGCAGGAGTTCGCGCCGCTGCTGGCCGCAATGACCGCGGGGCTCGTCATCGAGAACCTGGCCGTCGCCCAGGGCGATGCGCTGAAGGCCGCCGTGCAGCGCGGCGCGCCGCCGATTCTGCTGATCTTCTTCGTGGCGGTCGGCACCTCGCTCCGCCTCGATGCGCTCGCCACGGTCGGCCTGGTGGCGCTCGCGTTGTCGGTGTGGCGGCTGGCGATGATCCGCGTCGGCGTCGCCGCCGGCCTGCGGCTGGCCGGCCTCTCCCACGGCCGGCACGCGTGGACCGGCCTGATCTCGCAGGCAGGCATCACACTCGGGTTCGCCTCCATCGTCGCCACGCAGTTCCCCGAATGGGGACTGCGGGTGCAGACGCTGCTCGTGGCGCTCATCGCCATTCACGAGCTGGTCGGCCCGATTGTCTTCCGCCACGGTCTCGCGCGGGCCGGTGAGCTCGATCCGGCAACGCGACGGCCGCTGCTCGTCGTCTCGAACCGCGAGCCGTATCTTCACAGCCGCAACGGCGACGGCCGGATCGTGGCTGCGCCCGCGACCGGGGGCGTCGCCGTGGCGCTCGACGCGCTGATGCGCGAGCGCGGGGGCGTCTGGATCGCCCACGGCGCGGGCTCGGCCGACCGCGAGGTGGTTGACGAGCAGGACAAGATTGCCGTGCCGCCCGACAATCCGTCGTACGAGCTCAGGCGCCTCTGGCTCGAAGAGCCCGCCTTTTCGGCGTACTACGGCGGCTTTGCCAACGAGGGCCTCTGGCCGCTCTGCCACATGGTGGACGTGCGGCCTCAGTTCCGCAGTGAGGACTGGGCGGCCTACCAGGCCATCAACGCGCGGTTTGCGGCGGCCATTCACGAGGAGCTCGGCTCGTCGACCACCTCGATCTTCATCCAGGACTACCATCTGGCGCTCGTGGCACCCGCGCTGCGCGTGCTGCGTCCCGACGCGCGAACGGCGCTCTTCTGGCACATTCCGTGGCCCTACCCCGATCGCCTGCGGATCTGCCCGTGGCGGCGGCCGCTCGTGTCGGGCCTGCTCGCCAACGACCTCCTGGCGTTTCAGCTCGAACGCGACCGCCGCAACTTCCTGCTGGCCGCCGAGGAGGAGCTCGCCGCCGAAGTGGATCCCGACACCTCGCACGTTCACTACAAGGGCCGGCATACCACCGTCGTGTCGGTGCCGATCGGCGTCGACTTCGATCGGATCCAGCGCATCGCGGCCGATCCGGTGCTCCGGGCCGAGCAGGAGCGCCTGATCCAGATGTTCGGGCTGCGCGCCGGGCTCGTGGGCATCGGGGTCGACCGGCTCGATTACACGAAGGGCATCCCCGAACGGCTCGGCGCGCTCGACGCCCTCCTCACCCGGCGCCCGGATCTGCGGGGCCGGATGACGTTCGTCCAGGTCGGGGTCCCGTCGCGGTCGGAGCTGTCCAGCTACAGCGCCATCGAAGCGGAGATCGGCCATGCGATTGCCGACCTCAACGCCCGACATACGATTCCGGGCGCGCCGCCGGTGGTCGTGTACTCCCGCCAGCCCCTCACCATCGTGAGCCTCGTGGCGCTCTACCGGATTGCGAACTTCTGCATCGTCAGCTCGCTGCACGACGGCATGAATCTGGTGGCGAAGGAGTTCGTCGCGGCGCGCGACGACGAGGATGGGGTGCTCGTGCTGAGCGCGCTGGCGGGCGCCGCGCAGGAGCTGCACGAAGCGCTGATCATCAACCCGTACGATATCGACGGCTTCGCCGACGCGCTGCTCCTCGCGATCGAGATGCCGCGCGAGGAGCGCCGGGGCCGCATGCGCGCGATGCGGCGCGTCGTGGCCGGGCGCAACGTGTTCAGCTGGGCCTCCGACATTCTGGAGGGCCTGGAAAGCCTCTGGTCGAAGCCGCTCCACTACCTGGCCGGGTCCACCGCACGTGATGGTGCGGTCGCCGGCCGCGGCACGGAGGACGCGCCGGTCTGATGGCCCATCGGAGAGCGGTCCGAACGATCCTGAGCCGCCGCCACATGCCGACGCTGGCGCAGTTTGCGGCCTCCAACGTCCTGGTGGCGTTCGACTTCGACGGCACGCTGGCGCCGATTGCGCCCACGCCCGCCGCGGCACGCATGCGCCCGCTCACGCGCCGCCTGCTGACGCGCGTGGCGCTCTCCTATCCCTGCGTCGTCATTTCTGGCCGGCCGCTCGCCGATCTCACCCGCCGGCTGCGGAACCTTCCGGTCTGGCACGTGGTCGGCGACCACGGGTCCGATACCTGGGACACGATCGACGCGCCGGCCGCGCACGTGCGCGAGTGGGTGGCGGAGCTTCGGACGCGCCTGCCCCACCGCACCGGGCTGGTGATCGAGCCGAAACGGCAGACGGTGACGGTCCATTACCGCCACGTGCGCGACAAGCGCCGCGTCCTGGCGGCGCTCGCCGACGCCGTGTCGCACCTGCGGAACGCGCGCTCGATCCAGGGGGCCGAGGCGATCAATCTGCTGCCGCGGAACGGAGCGAACAAGGGGATTGCGCTCGAGCAGGCCCGGCAGGTATTCGCGTGCGACACCGCCATCTACGTGGGCGATGACGATACGGACGAAGACGCCTTTGCGTCGGCAGGGCCGGACCGTCTGCTGTCGATCAGGATCGGTCCGGTGCGCACGTCGCTGGCCGCGTACCGGCTGAGGGCCCAGGCCGACATCGACCGGCTGCTCACCGCGCTGATCGACTTACGCGCTGACGATCCCCCTCAGCTCTAATCTACTCTCACGTGGCGCAGGGGGAAGGGAGACGGATCATCGGCCTTTCAGTTCGGCGGCGAGCGACGTCAGCAGCTGCCGCTCCTCGGCTGAGACGCGGTTGACGCCAAAGAGGCCGCCTGACGCGGCGGCGATCGCCTCGCAGTGTTTCACCAGGTCGGCCGCGTTTTCCTGGCGTGCCCCCGTCGAGAGCATGGCTCGGATGAGCCGCGTCGCCCGGGCAAACACCTCTTCGGCCGGACGCTGGTCCAGCCAGTCCCCTAGCTGACGATCGGCGGGGGTCCCCTCGGCGATACCTCGCGCCCGGGCCAGCTTGACGAGGAGCGTGCGTTCGGCTGCAGTCACTCCTCCTTCAGCCCAGGCCACCTGGATGGCAGGGACGAGCGGCAGCAGCCCCACCGTGTCCGGCGTGAAGCCGAGTCCCTCCAGTTCTTCCAGCAGCGCGGGATCGTTGAGGCCGGTCATGGCGCCCATCTCGGCGCGCGCCTGTGCCGTCGCCGCCGCGCGCTGCATCTTCTCGATCAGCTCCCGGTCCTTCTTGCGGAAATACTCATCCTCGAGAGACCGGCCCCGTTCAGCAATGATGTCCTTGTCTGTCATCTACGAAGCCTCCGCCGGGTCCTACAGGACCCCGGCCTACACCAATCCCCAATCCCGAATCCCGAATCCCTATCCCACTGCCATCAGGTCGAACTGCTCGTGGTGCAGCTGGGCATCGGCCCGCAGGGCGACCTCGCGCCCGAGCGACTGCTTCAGGTCCTTGAAGACGGCGCGCTCCTCGTCGCGGAGCGCGCGCGCGATGTCGGGGTTCACGCGGAGGATCAGCGTCTGCCCGTTGAGGTCGCCGCTGATCTTCTTGACCTCCGACAGAATCTCGTAGCAGATGGTCGACGTCGACTTGATGACGGAGCTGCCGGCGCAGTACGGGCACGGCTCGGTCAGCACGCGCTCGAGGCTCTGCTTGACCCGCTTGCGGGTGATGATCACGAGCCCGAAGTCCGACACCTGCAGCGCCTTGGACGGCGAGCGGTCCTTGCGCAGCTCCTGCTCGACGGCCTGAAAGACCTTCTGCCGGTTCTTCTTCTCCTCCATGTCGATGAAATCGAGCACGATGATTCCGCCAAGGTCGCGGAGGCGGATCTGGCGGACGATCTCCTTCACAGCCTCGAGGTTGGTCTTGAGGATCGTGTCTTCGAGCCGTCCGGCCGTCTTCTTGCCGACGTACCGCCCCGTGTTGACGTCGATCGCCACGAGCGCTTCCGTCTGGTTGATGACAATCGACCCGCCGGATTTCAGCCAGACCTTGCTGCGAAGGGCCCGGTCGATTTCGGGCTGGACGCCGTACTCCTCGAAGATCGGGAATTCCTTGTCGTAGAGCTTCACCCGCGGCGCCAGGGCAGGCATGATGCGCTCGATCAGCTCGCAGACACGCCGGTATTCGACCTCGTTGTCGATGCGGATCGCCGAGAACTCCTCGGTGAGCAGATCGCGAAGCAGCTTGGCGACCAGGCTCTGCTCCTGATAGACGACCGCGGGCGCGCGCGACGACTCGGCCTTCTGGCGGATCTCGGTCCAGACCCGGTGGAAGTAGCTCAGATCCGCGACGATGTCTTCCTTGGGCCGGCCGGCGGCGGCGGTCCTGATGATGACGCCTCCCGTGAAACCGTGCTGCTCCCGGAACTCCCGCACGATCCCGCGCAGCCGGCTGCGCTCGTCGCGGGAATCGATCTTCCGGGACACGCCGATGTGGTCCACCGTCGGCATGAACACGAGGAACCGGCCCGGCATCGTGGCATGGCAGGTCAGCCGCGCGCCCTTGGTGCCGAGCGGCTCCTTGGCCACCTGGACGATGATGTCCTGGCCCTCTTTGACGAGCTCTTCGATCTTCGGTTCCGGGCCTTTGTCGCGGTCGCGATCGCGTCGGCCTCCACGCCCGCCCCCGGCGGGTCCGCCTGCGGATGAGCCGCGGTCCTCGGCGGAACCCGCCCCACGTACGGGAGATGGGGCAGACGCGTCCTCTTCCGTCTCGAACCGATCGAACTCGTCGGTCGAGGGGATGACGTCGGTGACGTAGAGAAAGCCGTCGCGCTCGAGGCCGAGCTCAACGAACGCCGACTGCATGCCGGGCAGCACTTTCGAGACCCGGCCCTTGTACAAATTGCCGACCACGCCGCGCTGCCGCTCGCGCTCGATGAAGATCTCGGCGACCTGGTCGTCCTCGAGGATTGCGACCCGTGTCTCGTGGGCGCTCGAGGAGACGATCATCTCCTTGGTCATGCCCGCAGCTCCGAACGGGCTCTGCGCGCCGCACGAGATACACCCCGAACAGCTCGGCGATCGAGCGCAGGATGAACATGAGGACGTGCGGCATGATCGAGCCCAATCTAAGGGCTTCAGGCTTCGGGCGCCGGGCTTCTGGCCGAACACGGCCGAAAGCCTGAAGCCTGAAGCCCAAAGCCGGGTTAGTTCGTGAACCGCCGCATCCGCACGTTGAGGATTAGGCCGAATCCTGCCAGGGTGGCGATCATCGAGGACCCGCCGTAGCTCATGAGCGGAAGCGTCAATCCCTTGACCGGCGCCAGGCCGGCCGACATCGTGATGTTGTAGATCACCTGGAACGTGAAGCTGGCCAGTACTCCCAGCACCAGGTACGCGCCGAGCCGGTCCTTGGCGAGCCGGGCCGACTCGAGCGCACGCAGAATGACGAACAAATAGAGCCCGAGCGCCACAATCACTCCGGCAAACCCCTGCTCTTCGGAGAGCACGGAGAAGATGAAGTCGTTGTGCGCCACGGGCAGAAACCGCAGCTGGCCCTGCGTGCCCTCAGTGAATCCCTTTCCCCAGAGCCCGCCGGATCCCACCGTGATGCGGGCCTGAATCTGCTGATACCCGGCGCCCCTGGCATCCTGCGCCGGATCGAGAAATGTCGAAATGCGTTCCCTCTGATAGTCCTGCAGCGCAAACTTCCAGGCGACGGGCGCCGCCAGCACACCCATGAGCGCCAGCACGCCCACGAGCCGCATCGGCATGCCCGCCACGTACGCCACCGCGAATGCCACGGGGATGAGCGTCGCCGCGGTGCCGAGGTCGGGCTGCTGCGCGATGAGCACGAGCGGGATCGCCGTCAGGGCGCCCGCCACGACCAGGTCGACGCGCGTCACCGTGCCGCGGCGGCTCTCACCGAAGAACTTCGCCAGCACGAGCGCCAGCGCCGCCTTCGCAAACTCCGACGGCTGGATGTTGAAAACGTCGAGATCGATCCAGCGCCGCGAGCCTCCGCGGACCGCCCCGAAGAAGAGCACGCAGGCCAGCAGCGCGATGACGGCGATGTAGATGAAGTGCGACTTGTCGGCGAGCGAGCGGTAGTCGATGCTGAGGCACACCACGAGCGCGAGCACCCCGAGCAGCACGGCGTAGATCTGCGTCTGGACGATGTCGGTCCATCCGCCGGTCGCGCTGTAGATCTGCGTGATGCCGAGCAGGCACAGGGCGGCCACCGCCAGCAGCAGCGCCCAGTCGATGTGATGGTAAAGCCTTCGCTCAAACATTGACGGATCTACGGATTTGCGAATTGACGAATTGCCAAGAGCGTGATGTCCATGCGTTCAAATACGTCAATTCGTAAATTCGTAAATTCGTCAATGCCTAGTTCGTGCCGGGCGCCGCGCCCGCGGCCGGCGTGGCGGCAATGGCGGGCGCGATCTCGACCGGCGCGGTGTCCGGGTCCGGTTCCGGCGCGGCCGGGGGCGGCGGCGCCAGCACCGGCAGCGGCAGCCCTTCCTTCTTTGCGAAATACGTCTGGATCACGTGCCTGGCGATCGGCGCCCCGAGATAGCCGTGCTCGTTGTGCTCGCCGAAGATGACGCCTGCAATCTCAGGGTTGTCCTTCGGGGCGAAGAACACGAACCATCCGTGGTCGCGCAGATCCCGTTCCGACCCCCGGGCGGCCTGCCGGCCCTGATTCGAGATCACCTGGGCGGTGCCGGTCTTGCCCGCAACGTCGCGCCCCTCGATCCGCGCCCGGCCGCCGGTGCCGGCGGCATTGACCGCCATCCAGAGCCCGTCATGGAGCGCCGCCAGCGTCTCGGGACGGAAGGCCATGCTCTCGGCAACGACCGGCGGCGTGGCCATGCGCCACCCGCCGCCCTCGTCGACGGCCCGCACGATGTGCGGCGTGACGCGGGTGCCGCCGTTCGCGATCGTCGTGATCATCATGGCCATCGCGGCCGGCGTGACCGACACCTGCCCCTGGCCGATCGAGACCGAAATCGTCTCGCCGGGATACCAGCGCTCGCCGGTGCGCTCGAGCTTCCAGGCGGTCGAGGGGACGAGGCTCTCCTGCTCGTTGGGCAGGTCGATGCCGGTCTTGCCGGTCATCCCGAGCCGTTCGGCCCACTTGTGGATGCGATCGACACCCAGCATGTTGCCGAGCGTGTAGAAGTACACGTTGCACGACTTCTCAATCGCGTGCCGCATGTCCACAACGCCATGGCCGCCCTTGAGATGGCAGAGGAAATACCGGCCGAAGAAGTTGGCGCCGCCGCCGCAGTTCACCTTGAAGTCCGGCGTGACGATGCCCTCCTCGAGCGCGGCGGTGGCCACCACGAGCTTGAAGGCGGAGCCCGGCGAGTACCGGCCCTGGATCGCGCGATTCTGCAGCGGCCGCAGTTCGTCGGCGTTGAGCGACGCCCACGTGGCGCGGTCGATGCCGCCGGCAAAGTCGTTGGGGTCGTAGGCCGGCAGGCTCACGTACGTCAGCACTTCGCCGGTGCGGGGATCCATGATGAGCGCTGCACCGTTGAACCCCGCATGCCTGAAGCCGTCCTCGGCCGCCTTCTGCAGGTCGGAGTCGATCGTGAGCTGGACGCGGCGGCCTTCCTTCGGCGGAATCTCCTCGATGGTGCGAATCTCGCGCCCGACGCTGTTGACCACAACCACGCGGGCGCCGTCCTGGCCCATGAGCAGCCTGTTGTAGACGCGCTCCACGCCCGATTGCCCGACCAGCGCCCCGCGCGTGATGCCGTCGCCCAGCTGGTCCTCGCTGGCTTCGCCGACGTAGCCGAAGAGATGCGCGGCGAGCGCGTCGACCGGATACTGGCGCGTCGGCACCTGTTCGACGACCACGTCCGGCAGCTCGAAGTCCAGCCGCCGCGCGGCGATGGCCGCCACCTGAGCGAGCGTCGCGTCCTCGACGACCACGATCGGCCGGTAGATGGGATCGCTGCGGTGGCGCTCCACCGTCTGCCGCACCTGCTTCGGATCGAGGCCGGCGACCGCGGAGAGGAGCCGGATCGTGCGGTCGAGATCCTTGGTGTGCTCCCGGACGATGGACACGTTGAACGAATGCCGGTTCTCGACGAGCACCGTGCCGTTGCGGTCGAACAGCACGCCCCTCGGCGCCCGCAGCGCGAGCGTCCGCTGGTGGTTGTTCTCGGCCATCTCCTGGTAGCGGGGGTGCTGCGCGATCTGGAGGAACCAGAAGCTGATGGCGAGCGCGGCAAACGCCAGGACGGCGCTGACCTGCAGCACCATCAGGCGGACGGCCATTCGCCGGCGATCTTCGGTTAGTGCCATGGTTCCAATTGAAGGGGCGAGGCGAGGCCCCCTGACCCCTACATCCTTCTCTTCGCTCTCCGCCGCTCCGCGACTCCCGGCAGCGACTCGAGCACCGTGAAGGCGATCATGCCGACGGCGGCATTCCCGACCGCCTGACTCAGGATCGCCGTCCACGGCGACGGAAACGAGCGGAGCCCGAGCAGCACGTACAACCCCATGAACACCGCGGCGTGCACCACGGTCGCCACCAGGAACGTCAGAAACCGCGGCAGCGCCGACGTGACGATGAACTGCTGGCCGATCGCCCCGGCAAGAAACCCGACAATCAACTTGGCCAGCCCGCCGATGCCGATCACACCGCTCGAGAGCGCGTCCTGGATGATGCCGGCGAAGCTTCCCGCCAGCATCCCGGTGACCGCGCCGCCCGTCAGCGCGACGTAGATCACGACGACGAGCACCAGATCCACCGCCGCCGTCCCGGCCACCAGAAATCGCGCGAGCGTCGTCTGCAGCGCGATCGCCATCGCGATCGCGATCAGCACGCCGACCGCTCTCACTCCCGCCTCCGCGCTCTCGCGCTACGGCGCGGCAGGGGCCGCTCCCGCGCTCTCGCCCGGCGTCTCGTCCTCGACCGCTGCCGGCGGCGTCAGCACCACGAGCACCGCCTCTATCGAGGAGAAGTCAACGGCCGGCCGGATGGCGATCGCCCCGAACGAGCCTTCCCCCCACTCTACAGATTCTATCTGACCTATGACGAAGCCCTTGGGGTAAATGCCGTCGATCCCGGAGGTCACCACGGCGTCGCCCACCTGAATATCGGCGGTTCCGGAGACATAGCTCATCCGAAGGCCGCCGCCGGTCCCCTCGACGACCCCCTGCGCCCGCGACCGCTCCACCAGCCCCCCCGCCGCCGCGTTGCGGTCGATGAGCAGCTGCACCTTGGCCGCGCGGGCGCTGGGCGTGATGATCCGGCCGACCACCCCGGCCGGGGCGATGACCGCCATGTCGGGGCGAAGGCCGTCGCCGGTGCCCCGGTCGATGGTCATCGTCCGGAAGTCCGGGCTGGCGCCGCCGGCGATGACGTTGGCCGCCACGGTGGCCAGATCCGCCTGGGTGCGCAGCTCCAGCAGCTGCTCGAGCGTCCGCGACCGCTGGGCGAGGGCGCGCTCCTGCTGAAGCCCCACCCGCAGCCGCCCGACCTCGTCCCGCAATCGCTCGTTCTCGGTCCGCACTTCCTGGAGCGCCACGTAATCGGTCCACGAGGCGCGCATGCCGCTGAGGCCGGACGAGGCGACCCGCTGAATCTCGGCAAACACGCCGAACGTGACGGCTTCGAGGACCGGGATGCCGCGGGCGGTGTTGACCTGCGCAGAAATGAGAATGATCTGGCCGATGGTCAGCGCGATGAAGAGATAGCCCGTGCGCTGGCGGATATCGAGCAGAGCCATGTCATTTACGAATTGACGGATTTACGGATTGACGAATTTGCCAGGACCAATTTCGTAAATTCGTAAATTCGTAAATCCGTCAATTCAATCGATAGAGATCTTCCGCAGCAGATTGAAATCCGACAGCATCTTGCCCGCGCCGAGCACGACCGACGAGAGCGGGTCCTCGGCCATCGCCAGCGGCAGGCCGGTTTCCTCGCGGAGCCGCTTGTCGAGGTTCTTGAGCAGCGACCCTCCGCCTGTCAGCACGATGCCGCGGTCGACGATATCGGCCGAGAGCTCGGGCGGCGTGCGCTCCAGCGCCACGCGCACCGCGTCGACAATCACGTTGACCGTTTCGGCCAGCGCCTCGCGAATCTCCTCGTCGGTGATGGTGATCGTCTTGGGCACGCCCTCAATCAGGTGGCGCCCCTTGATCTCCATGGTCATCCGCTCGTCCATCGGGAACGCCGATCCGATCTCCATCTTGATCTGCTCGGCCGTGCGCTCGCCGATGAGCAGGTTGTACGTCTTCTTGACGTACTGGATGATCGCCTCGTCCATCTCGTTGCCGGCGACGCGGACGGCCTTGCTGTAGACGATCCCCGCGAGCGAGATCACGGCGATGTCGGTCGTGCCGCCTCCGATGTCGACGATCATGTTGCCCGACGGCTCGGTGATCGGCATGCCGGCGCCGATGGCGGCGGCCATCGCCTCCTCCACCAGGTGCACTTCGCTCGCCTTGGCGCGGTACGCGCTGTCCTTCACCGCGCGCTTCTCCACCTGTGTGATCTCCGACGGCACGCCGATGACGATGCGCGGGCGCACCCAGACGTTCCGGTTGTGCGCCTTCTTGATGAAGTAGGTCAGCATCTTCTCGGTGACCTCGAAGTCGGCGATGACGCCGTCCTTCATCGGCTTGATGGCGACGATGTTGCCCGGCGTGCGGCCGAGCATCTCCTTGGCATCCTTGCCGACGGCTTCGACCCGGCCGTTGATCTTGTTGATCGCGACGATCGAGGGCTCGTTGACGACGATCCCCTTGCCGCGCGCGTACACGCACGTGTTCGCCGTGCCGAGATCGATGGCCAGGTCGTTTGAGAAGAGCGAGAAGAACGAGCCCAGAGGCATGAAGTGGCTAGGATCCTTTCTCCGCGACGTGGATCCCGTTTTTGCCCCGGTCCTTGACGCGGTACATGGCGCGATCCGCCGCCCGTAACAGTTCTTCGGCCGATACGGTCACCTCCGGCAGGGTGGCGACGCCGACCGAGGCCGTCAGGCGCACCGCCAGCCCGTCGGGCTCCAGGAAGCGGAACGCGCGGATTCGGGCGCAAATCCGCTCCGCCACGAAGACGGCGCCCTCGCGGCCGGTGTCGGGCAGAATTACCGAAAATTCGTCGCCGCCGAAGCGGGCGACGACGTCGGTTTCGCGGGCGCAGCTGCGGATGACCGCCGCCACCTCGACGAGCGCCTTGCTGCCGGCCAGGTGTCCGTGGTGGGTATTGACCTCCTTGAAGCCGTCCATGTCGATGAACAGCACCGAGAGCGGCCGCGCGCTGCGCACCGACCGCTTCTCCTCGCGCCGCAGCACGAGGTTCAGATAGCGGGAGTTGGACAGGCCGGTCAGATCGTCGGTGACCGACAGCGCCTCCGCCTTCTGCACGGAGAGCGCGTTGTCGAGCGCAATGGCCGCCGGCTCGAGCAGCAGGCGAAGCAGCGAGAGCACCGCGGCCCCGAGCGACGGCGCGGCCGCCGACGGAAGCGGGTCGAGCCCGATCAGGGCGCCCGCGGTGTGGCTCCGGCAGACCAGCGGAAACGCGATCACGGTGCCGAGTCCCTGCCCCTCGATGCGACGGTCCCTCGACAGATCCGCCGCCATCAGCTCCTGGCCTTCGATCATCACCCAGTCGGCGACACGGGCGACGCCCGGCTGGAACGCCGGCACCAGGCCCTTGTCGGCGATGACGGTGAGCTGGCCGTTGACGTCCGGGGCGACCACCGCCCAGCAGGGCGCGTGAATCCACTCGTCGGCCTGCCGCACGAGCCACGCGCCGACCTTCTGGGGATCGAGCGTGGCATTGGCGTCGCGCACGGTCTCGATGACCGCGTTGCGCCGCTCGAGACGGGATTTGAGCGTGCGGAGTTGCGCCTTGACGTGGCTGGCGAAGTCAAGACGACGGGCCCCGCGAGTCATCGGGTGCGCGACGTCAAGCTGGGTGGAGATCGGTGTCACCGCGAGCCAGGGCGGGAACGAAATAGGGCATGCACATGAGACCCTGCGGTGAAATGCCGCTAAGTCCTTCTAAACGCATCGAATATTACCACGGCTGTCGGCTTTGGACTCTGAACCCCTGCGCCTGTAAGATGAACGTTTTCAGGGCGGGCCGACAGCCCACACCAGGCGGGTCTTCAGACCCGCCTACGAAAGCCCGATAGGATTCAGCCCATGACAATGCTTGACCGGATGCGCCGGCACAAGGGGTGGCTCAAGTGGAGCCTCGCCCTGGTCGTGCTCGCGTTCATCGTCTTTTACATCCCGAGCTTCCTGGACGACCCCACCGTGATCGGCGTGGGCGCCGCGCCGGGCGAGGTGGTCGCCGACGTCGAGGGCCGCACCGTGACCGCCGGCCAGTTCCGCCAGCGGTACAACGCCCAGATCCAGGCGTACCGGACGGCGTACGGCAGCGGCATCAACGATCAGCTCCTGCGCCAGCTGGGACTCGAGCAGCAGATCCTGCAGCAGATGGTCGACGAGCAGGCGGCCCTCGTCGAGGCCGAGCGCCTCGGCATCCGCGTCAGCGACGAGGAGCTCGCGCAGCAGATCTTCGCGATCCCCGGCCTGCAGGAGAACGGCCGGTTCATCGGCGAGCAGCGGTACGAGCTGCTGCTGCGCAGCCAGGTGCCGCCGCTGACCAAGGCCACCTTCGAGGAGAACCTGCGCCGCAGCCTGAGGATCGACAAGCTGCGCGGCGCGCTCACCGACTGGATTACCGTCGGCGACGAGGAAGTCGAGCGCGAGTTCCGGCAGCGCAACGAGAAGGTCAAGCTGCAGGTCGTGGCGCTGACCGCCGAGGCGTATCGCGGCCAGGTGACCGTCGCGGACGCCGACGTGGCGGCGCACTTCGAATCGCACACGAACGACTACCGCGTGGGCGAGCAGCGCAAGGTGCGCATGCTGCTGCTCAGCCGCGATGAAGTGCAGGGCCGCGTCGTGGTGCCGGCGGCCGACGTGCAGCGGTACTACGACGGCAACATCTCGCAGTTTCAGACGCCGGAGCAGATCCGCGCGAGCCACATCCTGCTGAACACGGCGGGCAAGGACGAAGCGGCGGTCCGCACGCAGGCGGAGGCGCTGCTCGAGCAGATCAAGGGGGGCGCCGACTTCGCCGAGCTCGCGCGCAAGGTCTCCGAAGACGAGGGATCGAAGGTCACCGGCGGCGACCTCGATTACTTCGCGCGCGGCCGCATGGTGCCCGAGTTCGAGACGGCGGCCTTCGCGCTCGAGACCGGCCAGGTGAGCGACCTGGTCCGCACCCAGTACGGGTTTCACATCATCAAGGTCACCGACAAGAAGCCGGCCGTGACGAGGCCGCTCGACGAGGTGCGCGCCCAGATCGAGGAGCAGTTGAAGCGGCAGCGCGCCGACGAGCAGGTCACCGCCCGCGCGGCGGAGCTCTCCGGCCGCATCGACGACCCGTCGGATCTGGATGCCGTCGCCAAGGAGTCGGGGCTGACGATTGCCGAGGTGGAGTTCGGCCGTGACGACCCGGTGCCCGGCCTGGGCGTTGCCCCGCAGATCGCCGCCACCGCGTTTCAGCTGAAGCAGGGCGAGGTGCGCGGGCCGATCGTGTCGGCGCGAGGGCCGGTGTTCGTCGCCCTTTCCGGCATCCGGGAGCCGTACGTCCCGACGCTCGATCGGGTGAAGGAGCGCGTGCGGGAGGACCTGATTCGGGCGCGCGCCGTCGACCTGAGCCGTCAGCAGGCAGCCAAGATCGCCGACGCGCTGCGCGGCGCCGCCAACTTCGCCGCCGCGGCCAAGAGCCAGGGCCTCGAGGCGAAAGAGACGCAGCTCGTCCCGCGCGGATCGCCACTGCCCGACATCGGGGTGAATGCGGAGGTGGACAAAGTCGCCTTCGGCCTGCCGGCGGGCGCGGTGAGCGAGCCGATCGGCACCAGCGATGCGACCGTCATCGTGCGGGTCGAGGAGCGCGATGAGGTGACCGCCGACGAGCTCAGGCAGGGCAAGGAGGCGTTCCGCGAGCAGCTCGTGACCGAACGCCGCGGCCGCTTCTTCACCGCGTACATGGCCAACGCGAAAGAACGGATGCGCATCGAGGTCAACGACGACGTCGTCCGGCGGTTGCTGGCGGCGACGACGGGGGTGTAGCCGTAGGCCGGGTCCTTTCGGACCCGGCTCGCCCGCCCTACCGGACCCACCCCGGCATCAGCGCCAGCGGCTCGCCGCGCCGAAACAGGCGGACCGGCGCGAGCGCGCCGGTCACCCGGCGCAGGTCGTCGGCGGTGAGGGGCAGCGCAGACGCCGTGCCTGCCAGATCCACAGCCGCTCCCGGCCCCCACGACGCGCCGCCGACGGCGGCGGCGATGGCCTCGTACAGCGAGCGCCGCGGCGGATACATCACAAGCTCGACATCCTCGTCGGCCGGAATCCCGGCTCGCTCCTTCGCAATCGCGACCGCGGCATCGAGCCCCCCGAGGACGTCGACCAGGCCGCGCTGCTGCGCCTGCCGGCCGGTCCAGACCCGCCCCTGCGCCACGGCGTCGATGCGCTCGGCGGTTGTCCGCCGGGACTGCGCCGCCTTCTCGACGAAGCTGTCGTAGAAGCTCGTCATGTACACCATGAGCCGTTCGCGCTGCTCCGGAGAAAACGGCTCGAAGGGCGAGCCAATCGCCGCGTTGCGGCCCGATGCGATCGTCTCGGTCGTGACACCGATCTTCTCCATCGCGCCGCCGATCGCGACCTTCCCCCCGTAGATGCCGATTGAGCCGGTCAGCGTGCCAGGCTCCGCCACGATGACGTGGGCCGGCATGGCGATGTAGTACCCGCCGGAGGCGGCCACGTCCGCCATCGACGCCACGAGCGGGCGCGACGGGTTGCCGTCGCGCGTGATCGTCAGCTCGCGCCAGATGACGTCCGACGCGATCGACGATCCGCCCGGGCTGTCCACGCGCAGCACGATCGCCTCGATCGACTCGTCGTCCCGCAGGCGGCGGACCTGCTCGACAAACGTGTCGGACCCGACGGTCGGGCCGTTCACGGCGTCGTAAGTGCTCCCACCGCTCGTGATGACGCCGGACGCGTGCAGCACCGCGATGCGCGACTGCGGACGAAGGCCCGCCGATCGCGCGCTGACACGCTCGTAGTCGGCGCCCTCGACCAGCGGCAGGGCTCCGGGCCCTGCCGCGAGATCCGCGACGAGATCGTCGAGCTGGTCGAAGTACGCCAGACCGTCGACCAGCCCGGTACGCGCGGCGGCCTCCGACACGAACGGCCCGTCATCGAGCAGCGTGCGGACCTCCCCGGGCGTCTTGCGTCGCCCCTCGGCGATGCCCAGGACGAGCTGTTCGTACAGATCGCGGTTGAGCGCCTCGCTCATCTCGCGATGGGCCTCGGTGAAGCCGCGCTGGGTGAGCTGGTTGGCGGCCGTCTTGTACGGGCCGATCTGCAGGAAGTCGGGATAGGCGCCGAGCTTGTCGAGCGTGCCCCGGAGGAAGACCTCGTACGAGGCGATGCCGGTGAGATCGATCGCGCTGGTCGGGAGCAGGAACACGCGATCGGCGGCGCTGGCCAGGTAGTACTCGCGATCGCCGCCGTACTCGAGGTGGGCGATCACGGGCTTGCCCGATCTCCTGAAGTCGGCGATCGCACCGCGCAGCTCCTGCAGCTTGCCCCAGAACGGCGCGTCGAAGCTGGATGGGCGCAGGATGACCGCCTCGATCCGGGGATCGCGGGCCGCCTTCCGGAGGCTCTCCACGAGTCCGCGCAGCGTCGTCTGCTCGCGCCCAAGCACCTGCCCGACGAGGTCGTCGGGCCGCACGTCGGGGAGCCCGCCCCCGGGCCGCAGCACCAGGACGGCCCCGTCGGGGATCGAGGGGCCCCGCGCGGCCGCCATATACAGCACCAGCAGGCTGGCTACAGCCAGAAGCACGGTCAGGCCGATAAGAGTGAGTACGAGGATGACACCACGGCGCAGGGACACGGGAACCTCCTTTGGGCGATGCTCAGTCGCGGGCGGTCGAATGGGGGCGCTCCACACCGTCCAGCGCGGCCCGGACCACGCCGGCCACGACCGCGTGGCCGCGCGGGTTCCAGTGGAGATCGTGCGGGAAGTACAACGACTCGCCCTCGTGCGACAGCGCCTCGTAGAGTTCGATGAACGAGCAGCCGGCCAGGGCCGCGCATGCGGCCCGGGCCCGCAGGTAGAAGGGCGACGGCGCGCCGAACGGCGGCAGCGGCACATCGGCCAGCGACGCGAAGAAGGCCCGGTGCCGCCGCGAGAGCGTCGAGGCATCGGGGACGACGGCGACGAAGATGCGCGCGCGCGGCGCCACGCGGCGCGCCCGGTCGACGAAGCGATCCAGCGCGCGATCGAACAGCGCGAGCCGATCCGGCGGCGGATGGGCGATCGAGTCGAAGTGCCCCGGGTTGGTCAACGCGACGACCTTGACGTTGTTCGGGCGCCCGTCCACCACGATGGATTCAATCTCGGCGCGGCGCAGCCGCCGAACGAACGCCTGCCACGCCGCGCGCAGCACCACCACGGCGTGCGACGTGCGGTACAGCGTCCGCTTCATCCGCGACCATCCACGCTCCCAGTCGGCGGGCGGCAGATCGTTGTCGTAGAGCAGCAGGATCAGGTCGTCAGTATCTCCAGGGACGAGCGATCGCAGCGCGATCTCGTAGTAGAGAAAATCGTGGCCGATCGACCCGAAGTTCAGGATCTCTGCCCCCGGCATGGCACAGCCGAGCCGGGCCGCGAAATGCTCCAGATCGCCGACTCCCGCGCCGAAGGCGAACGAGTCACCGATGATGGCGACCCTGCGGCCGGGCGCCGCGGGAGGAGGACAGCCGCGCCGCCGGCCGTTCCGATCGACCGCATAGGTGATGTCGAAGTCGGTTTGCACGTCGCGCGCGGGACGGGTCAGCAGGTGAACGGCCGGCGGACCGAGACCGATCCGCGCCGCGAGCTCGAACAGACCGATGCCCGCGACGACGGCAGCCGCGGCGGCGGCCAGGCCCTGCAGCGGCACGCGGGAGGTCAGCATCCGCCACTTATCATGACGCCGATGCGAAACAATGCGGCGTGGCTGATCCTCATCCTGGTATTGACGGCGGCCTGCGGCAGCCCCGAAAGGAATACCGTGACCGAGCTCATCACGCAAGACGCCCGCGTCGGCACTGGCGCTGAGGCGCAGCCGGGACGCGTCGTGACCGTGCACTACACGGGCTGGCTGTACGACGAGTCACGCGCCGATCGGAAAGGTTCGAAATTCGACAGCTCGGTCGATCGCAACGAGCCGTTTTCCTTCAATCTGGGCGCGAGTGAAGTCATCCCTGGGTGGGACGAGGGGGTCGCGGGAATGAAGGTCGGCGGCCGGCGCACGCTGACAATCCCCCCCGAGAAGGGCTACGGAGCGCGTGGCGCGGGAGGCGTCATCCCTCCCAACGCCGCGTTGGTATTCGACGTCGAGCTGCTGGGCGTCAAGTGAGTCCGGGCTGAATACGGCCTGTTTTCTCACTTTCCCGGGTCCGTCCCGCCCGCGTGCGGCCGTAAGTGCGCATAACGGCAGGGGTAGGGTCTGGACGGTATGGGTTTTCAGTGCGCCGGGGTTACAATTCCTGTGACGCTTTTTGCCGAGTCACGACGTGACACTATGGCGCGGGATGGACGCGGCCGTCCGCATGGTGGATTTGTGTCGCCATACGTGTGGCTCGCGTGGGACATGATCGTGGAACTGGACGTCAGCGGATGAGCACCCAGATTCCCCCGGAGTTCAGTCAGAAGGCTCCGGCGAGTCAGGGGTCCGGCTCTGAATCGCCCGTCTTCAATGCGGTGCCGTCCAACGGCTCCGGTGGGTCGGGGTACGGCTCCGGAAGCTATGGCGGCTATTCGGGGTACGGGTACGGTACCAGCGTCACCAGCGACTCCGAGCTGACGCTTGTTCACTACCTTCAGATCCTCTATCGCCGTCGGTATGCCGCGATTACGGTATTCCTCGCTACTGTCGTCACGGTCGCCCTCTTCACCTTCACTGCCACCCGCGTGTACGAAGGGAGCGTCCGGATCCTGATCGAGCGGGACGATCCGAATGTCCTCTCGTTTCAGCAGGTGTTCGAGCAGTCGGACGGAGCGGATGACTACTACGAGACGCAGTATCGGATCCTGCAGGGCCGGGGGCTGGCGCGCCGCACCATCGACGCGCTCGATCTCTGGAGGCATCCGTCGCTCAATCAGCCGCCGCGGCTGACGATCCGCGGTATCTTGTTCTGGCCCGTCGGCAAGCTTGCGAGCTGGTTTGAGCCGGCGCGACCGCCTCAGGCGGCCGACGCCGCGGAAACCAGGACGCAGACCGTCGTCATCAATCGGTTTCTCGCCAACCTCGGCGTCTCGGCGGTCCGGTACAGCCGACTGGTGGATGTCAGTTTCCGATCCGCCGATCCGGGGCTTGCGGCGAAGGTCGCCAACGAGCACTCCAAGCAGTACATCGAGCAGAGCCTGGAATTTCGGACCACGACCACGAGAGAGGCGTCGGACTTTCTGACGCAGCAGCTCGCCGAGCAGCGGAAGAAGGTCGAGGCGAGCGAACGCGCGCTGCAGGAGTACCGGGAGCGCACCGATTCCGTCTCCCTGGAAGAGCGCCAGAACATCGTCGTGCAGAAGCTCCAGGAGCTGAACGCGGCCGTCACCAGGGCCAACACGGCACGAATCCAGAAGGAGGCGGTGTACAACCAGGTACGGACCGTCCTGGAAGACCCGGCTGCCATGGACACGGTGCCGGCGATTCTCTCCAACACGTTCGTGCAGCAGCAGAAGGCCGCGCTTGCCGATCTGCAGCGTCAGCGCGCGCAGATGTCGGAGAAGCTCGGGCCGAACCATCCCGAGATGGTGAAGATCAATGTGGCTCTCAGGGGCGCCGAGACGCGGCTGCAGAACGAGATCGCCCAGATCGCGCAGGCCATACGGAGCGAGTACGAGGCGGCGCTCGCAGAAGAGCGATCCCTGTCGGCCTCGTTGAACCAGCAGAAGATCGAGGCGCAGAGCCTGAACCGCGCGGGAATCGAGTACGGGGCTCTGGAACGCGACGCGACGGCGAACCGCCAGATGTTCGAGGCGCTGCTGAAGCGCACGCAGGAAACCGGCGTCACCGAGGAGCTCCGGACGGGCAATATCCGAGTCGTCGATCCGGCGGAAATGCCCACCGGCCCGGTCTCGCCCAACATCATCAACAACCTGCTGCTGGCGCTGTTCGGCGGCATGGTGTTGGCGGTCGGGCTCGCGTTCACGCTGGAGTACGCCGACGACCGCATCAAGAACCCGGACGAGCTGAAGAAGCTCCTGGGGCTGCCCTTCCTCGGCATGATCCCCGCCCTGTCCGGGAACCGCGCCTCGCCTCCGCTCATCAGCGAGGGCGTGCCGGGGGTGTTCTCGGAGTGCTTCCGCTCGATCCGCACCAACGTGCTGTTCTCATCGACCGACGAGGGCGGGCGGATGATCGCGGTCACGAGCTCCGCGCCCGGCGAGGGGAAGACCGTCGTCTCGACGAACCTGTCGATCGCGCTGGCGGAGGCCGGACACCGGGTCCTGCTCCTCGACGCCGATATGCGGAAGCCGCGGGTGCATGAGATTTTCTCCCGGCGCGTCGATCCAGGGTTGTCGAACCTGCTGGTGGGCAATGCCACCGCGTCCGAATCGATCTTCGAGTCGGAGATCCCCGGGCTCTGGCTGATGCCGGCCGGAACCCATCCGCCGAATCCAGCGGAGCTGATTGGATCCCGGCGCTTCCGGGACTTCACCGCGTTCCTGCTGCAGCACTTCGATTGGATCATCGTCGACACGCCGCCGGTAATGGTCGTCACCGACGCGACGATCGCGGCCAACTTCGCCCACGGCGTGCTGTTTGTCGTCGGGGCCGAGATGGTCAGCCGACGCGTCGCGCAGCGCGCCGTCGAGCAGCTCGAGCTCGGCCAGGCGAAGTTCGTCGGCGCCGTCCTCAACCGCGTCGATCTCGAGCACAACGCGTACTACTACTCGCGCTACTATCGGCCCGACTACGGCGGCTACTACGGCCCGCCCGGTGGCGGGGGTGGCGGCGGCACGGTCGCCGAGCCCGTCGTGGCCCGTCCCGCTGCGGCGTCAATCCTCGGCGGCGCCGGCGCGGGCGCGAGGGCGGCGCGCGTTGCCGCGTCGGCAGGCACCTCGTTTACCCGCCGCACGCTTGCCAGCGTGTTCAGAAGCGTCCAGTCTGGCGTCAGATCCGCTCAGAACTTCCGCATCGAACGGCACCTCTAGCCGTTCACCGGCACGACACGCCCCGTAAAGCTATAGTGAATCCACGGCTAGGCGGCTTGACGGTAGCGACTCAGCCGTTATAGGCTTCTTGATATGTCTTTTATCGACAGTGCGGCGGAGGTTCTCGACCGGGCGGAAGCGTCGTTGCACTCGCTGATTTCAGACGCGCTGAAGGGGAAGGCCTATCGCGAAGTGACGGCCATCGCCACGATGGCGGAGTCGCTGTCCGCCATCAACGCGGGCCGCTCCGGGGCAGGGGCCGGCCGCCGCGCCAGCGCACCGGAAATGACGCCGCCGCCGGTTGCGGCAGAAGCGGCCAAAGCCTCGTCGGAACCGTCCTGGATGCGGCCCAAGTCGTAGCCGGCATTTTTCTCACCCCGAGCTCCTCCTTCCCTCTGCGGCTCGCCCGCTCCAAGCCTGTTCCACTTGGCGCGCGTATTCTTTGGCGCACTGTGGGACTGTACGTGGAATCCGTTCGTACCGATAGGTACAATGGCAAAGTAGCCTCTATCTCTTGCTGTACGAGTGACTTTCGGTTGCAGCCGGACCATGCCCGGTGGACGGTCCCGACGCTCCAACCTGTGACTGAGAGGGCGAAGCTGTGCCTGGCCGATTCCTGCCCCTCCTGCTGATACCGGCCCTTGCGGCGCCCGCCTGCCGCGGGAGCGAACCATCCGGCCGCATAGAGCCAGTGTACGACGCCGAAACCGGTCGCCTGCAGCTGCTCAAGTACGACGCCGATTCCGACGGCCAGTTCGATACGTGGAGCTATATGGACGGCTCGCGGATCGTGCGGATTGAAATCGATCGCGATCGCGACAGTAGGATCGATCGGTGGGAGTACTACGACGAGGATCAGGAGCTTGACAAGGTCGGGGGCTCGCGCCTCAATGATGGAACCGAGGATGAGTGGGCGTACTACGGGTCTGACGGCGTGATTATTCGCCGGGAGCTGTCCAGCAGGCGCGACGGGACGATCGACCGCGTCGAGTACTACGAGCAGGGCGTCATCGCACGCGCCGACGAAGACACGAACGGGGACGGTCGGATTGACAAATGGGAGGCTTACAAAGACCGTCGGCTCGTGTCGGTCGCGTTTGATACCGTGAACCGCGGAACGCCTGATCGCCGTCTCGTGTACGGAACCGATGGCACCGCACGGGTCGAAGTGTTGCCGTAGGGACAGAAGCTCGAAGCAGGCTGCGTTGCGATCAAGCCCTTTGTGGACTAGTATTTACCTGGGAACACAAAGCGCCTGGGGGGGGCGCCCGGGCTGATGTGCGCGAACAGTTCAACCGAAAGTAATTCATCGAGGTGCTTCATGGGTCACTTCGCCATTGTCATCGTAGCCGCAACCGCGATCTGGCTTCAGCTGTCCGCGCCCATCCTGGCCCAAATGGCGCCTCCGAGGCTGGCTCAACGCGCCGTGGCCGGTCAGTCTCAGACTGTCAGTGGCGGCTCGGTGCTGAACCCAACGCAGGCCGCGATCAGCGGAAACATCGTCAGCCCCTCGGGGCAGCCGTTGGTGAACATCACCGCGCAGGCGCGCAATCTCCTGACCGCGCAGGTTGCCGGAACGGCTGCCGCAACCGCCACCGGCCAGTACGCAATTGTCGGTCTGAGCCCCGGCTACTACGTGGTCGAAGTCGTCGACGCGCTGGGGCAGGTCGTTGGAACGAGCGGATTCATCGCCGCGCCGGCCGGCGTTGCCGTCACGGCGGCCACCGTCACCGCCACGACCGGCGCGTTGACGGCCGTCAGCGCCGCGACCGGCCTGGCGGCAACGGTCGGCGCAACCGCCGCACGCAGCATGAGCTTCATGGCGGCCGCAGCCGGCGTCACGGGGGTGGTGGCGCCCCCTGAAGTGCCGGTCGCGAGCCCGTCGCGGTAAGGAATCCGATCGCCTGCACGCATTGCTGCGTGGTCGGCGAGATCGAGCCAACGGCCTCCCTCGGCCGATCTCGTCGATGCCGTACATGGCTCCTGGCGCTGGCCGCGGCTGTGTGGTGCGCCTCGCCGCTCGGCGCGCAGGCGCGCTCCGATCCCGATCCCGATGCCGAAGCGACCATGCGTTTCGGCCCGCTGTCGGCGAAGTCAACGCTGGCGCTCAGCAACATCGGCATCGACACGAACGTATTCAACGCGGCGACCGCCGACCGGCCCCAGAGCGATTTCACGATGACCCTCTCTCCGCTGACGAACGTCTGGCTCCGCATGGGCCGGACCTGGATCGACGGCACGATCGACGTCGCCTGGGTCTTCTATAAGCGCTTCGCCTCGGAGCGCGGCGCGAACAGCACCTACACGATCGGGGTGACGCGCACGCTCAACCGCTTTCGGCTTCGCGGTGCCGCGACGCACCTGAGCACACGCGAGCGGCCCGGGTTCGAGATCGACGCCCGCTCGCAGCGCGCCGAGCGGGGGCTCGAGGGGTCGGTCGAGGTCCGCGCGATGCCCAAGACCTTCGTCGGCGTGCGTGCGCAGCGGCGGGGCGTCGAGTTCGATCAGGCTGCCGTCTTTCTCGAGATCAACCTGGCGCAGGCACTGAACCGGAAGCTCTCGGCGAACACGTTCACACTCCGCCACGAGCTGACGCCGCTGACGTCGCTCTCGCTGGAGACCTCCCGCGATCACGAACGGTTCGACACGACTTCAGTGCGCGATTCGGACTCGACCCGGGTCATGGGGCGGATTGCGTTTCAGCCGCTGGCGCTCATCAACGGCAGCGCCGCCGTCGGCTACCGCCGCTTTACGCCTCTGCGGGGAGAGATCCCCGCGTTTCGCGGAACGGTGGCGACGGTAGGGCTGTCCTACGCGCTATTCGGCACCACGCGCCTCGCCCTCAACGTCACCCGCGATATCCAGCCGTCGTTTGAGATCGACCAGCCGTACTACCTCGAGACCGGCATTTCCGGCACGGTGCAGCGCCAGCTCTACCGCTCGTTCGACGCCCTCGCGCGGGTCGGCTCCACGCGGCTCGCCTATCGCAACCGGATCGGCGCAGTCGTGCAGGCCCCCGACCGGACGGACCGTGTGCGCACGTTCGGCCTGGGCATCGGGTACCGACTCGGCGCCGACAAGCGCATCGGGTTCACCGTCGACCGTCCCACGCGGTACTCGGAAGTCGATCGGGCGCAGTACAGCGGTCTGCGCTATGGCATGTCGGTGACCTATGAGCGGTAAAGCCTCGACGCTCACCACCGCCTGCATCCTGCTCGCCGGCGCCGCCGTGCTGTTCGCTCAGATGCCGCCTCAGATGCCGCCCCCTGTGCAGCCGCCGGCGGCGCAAAGTGCCAACTACGTGGTGGGCCCGCAGGACGTGCTCATCATCACGTCCTACGATCAGCCGGATCTGACCGGCAAGTTCACGATCGACGCTGACGGATCGTTTACCTACCCGCTCATCGGCCGGGTCACGGTCGGTGGCATGACGCTTCGGCAGGTCGAAGAAATGCTCGAGAAAGTGCTGGTCGATCAGGGCTTCTTCCGAAGCCCGCAGCTGACGGTCTCGGTCGAGCAGTATCGAAGCCAGCGCATTTACATCGTCGGCGAGGTCCGCACTCCCGGCGCGTACCCGCTGTCGGGCGACATGCGGCTCGTCGAGGCGCTCGCTCTGGCTGGCTCCACTCTTCCGACGGCCAGCGGCGAGGCGGTCGTCGTGCATCCGTCGGAACAAGGGATCCTCGTCGATCCGCTGGCACCGGACCCCACGGCGAGCGACTCCGGCAACGTGGTGCGAGTGGACCTCCGCCTGCTCGAGAACGGCGACCTGAGCCAGAACGTCGATCTGCGCAGCGGCGATACCATCTTCGTGCTCCGGGCCGAGAGCGTCTACGTGTTCGGCCAGGTCAGGAACCCTGGCGCGTATCCGCTCCGCGACAAGCAGACGACCGTCCTTCAGGCGCTTTCGCTCGCCGGGGGCGTCACCGAGCGCGCCTCGACCGGCCGCATTCAGATCGTCCGCATCGTCGACGGCAAGAAGGCGGAGATGCGGGTCGAGCTGACCGACTTCGTGCTCCCACGCGATACGATCATCGTGCCGGAGCGGTTCTTCTAGCCGATCCCGTACGTAGTGCCGGGCTTCAGCCCGGCTAAATCCGGGCACTACGTCGTGCCATGACCAACCTTGCAGGCTCGCTGCAGACTCCCGCCCACATCGGCGGCCAACGGAGGGATGCGCCGCCCGACGCAGACCGCGTGACGCTTGCGGCCGGCGACGACGACCGCATTCCGCGCACGTTTCTGGGGACGGCGGACGTCGCGGTTCTTGCACTGACCTTTCTCATCGCCCACTACTTCGCGCCCGTCGTGCAGGAACTGCTGCTGCCGGGCGGCCTGCTGGGGGGCTTCCTGCCAGAGGTCTTTCCCGTTCCTCCGGCTCCGACCGACGGCTTCCCCGTGCTCAGCGAGGTCGCGTGGCTGCTGATCGGGACGGCCCCCGCCACGCTGGTCGTCATGGAACTGGCGGGCGGCTACGGCCGGCTGGTGCGCCAGTCGGCATTCCGGCTGGCCGGTCAGGCCGTGCTCGCGCAGACGGTCGCCATCAGCTTCGGCGCGCTGATCGGCTTCGCGCTCAAGCTGACGAGCTCGAGCCGCGTCGTCATCTTCACCTACGGCATTCTGTCTGCGCTGGGACTCATTGGCTATCGCAGCGCGGTGTGGGGCTATCAACGCCGCCGCCTGGCCGCCGGCGTCTACGCCAAGAGCGTGCTGCTCATCGGCCAGCCCCGCGCGATCGAATGGATGGTCCGGCACTTCCGGAAGAACGTGCCGGACAACGAGTTCCGATTGGCAGGATGGCTTCGCGTCGCGCCCGAGAGCGGCCACGTCCCGGAGCGGCGGCGGGACGACGCCCTTCGCGAGATTCCGCTGCTGCAGATGGGTGAATACGCCGACATCGGCGACCTGCTGGTGCACCACCCGATCCATGAAGTGATTGTGATTCAGTCGTCGGGCGGCCGCGACTGGCTGCGGCCGGTCATCGACGCCTGCGATTACTTCCGGGTGCGCCTGCGGATCGTCCCGGAGGCGCTGCTGGTGGGCAACCTGCGCGACCTGCAGCTTGCCTACCGCGGCGATCCGCTCCGCCTGCCCGAGGTCGTGCTGTCGCCTCCCTATCTCGACGCCGACTCCATCTTCGTCAAGCGGCTGATCGATGTCGTCGTCTCGGCGGCGCTGCTCGTACTGCTCGCTCCGCTCTTTCTGCTCATCGCCGCTCTCATCAAGATCGCCACTCCGCGCCTCCCGGTGCTCTACCCGTGGAAGGTCATCGGCCTCAATGGACGTCCGTTCACGGGCTACAAGTTCACCACCATGGTGGCCGACGCCGACGCGCAGAAGGAGCAGCTGCTCGCCCTCAATGAAATGACCGGGCCGGTGTTCAAGGTCAAGAACGATCCGCGGATCACGCCGGTTGGGCGGTTCCTGCGCAAGTACAGCCTCAACGAGCTCCCCCAGCTCTGGAGCGTGCTGAAGGGCGACATGAGCCTCGTGGGCCCGCGGCCGGCGCTCCCACATGAACTCCAGCGATACGAGCTGTGGCACAAGCGGAAGTTGACGTTCAAGCCCGGGCTGACGTGCCTCTGGCAGGTAAGCGGTCGCAACCGCATTAGCGATTTCGACGAATGGGTGCGGCTGGACCTCGAGTACATCGACCGGTGGAGCCTGTGGCTCGACCTGCGAATCCTCGCGCGAACAGTCTACGCTGTGCTGTCCGGATCGGGATCGTAGGTGATCCTGTTAGCTCCAGCGTGTGGCGACCGGCCCGCTCTGATCGCGTTGATACCTGGAGCCACAGGGTACGTGTCGGCCATTCGCCACACGACGGAGATACAGGTGAACGTGCCGGATGGCGGCGTGGTGATCGTTCACCCCGCACGGCAGCACGCGTATGAGGTCGTGCTGGCGGCACAACGGGCGGGTCGGCTGCGCCAGTTCATCACGGGCATCTACTACAACCCGGCGGCCTTTCCGTACGCGCTGGTCCCGCTCCTGCCGCGTCCACTGCACGACGGGGCGATCCGGCAGCTCGCCAAGCGCGCAAATCCCGCCATCGCGGCCGAGCGCGTTCGATCATGGCCGTACGCGGAGATACTGTCGCGCACCATTGGTCGAATCCGATGGATCGATAGGCTGTCGAGGCACCGCTCCGGATTTGTCTTCGCCAACTGGGCCACCGACCTCTATGCCAGCCGTGTGCTGGCCCGCATGTCTCCCCGACCCGCAGCCGTCTATGGGTTTTTCGGGTCGGTTGTGCACACGTTCAGCCGCGCTCGCCAGCTGGGGATTCCGACGATCCTTGATGTACCCTGCCTGCTTGGCGGCGATGACATCGGCCGCGAGGAATGTCGGGCGCTCGGCCTGAAGGATTCGCTGCCGCCATCGGTGGACGCGGCGCGAGAACTCGGCTTGAGCGATTGGGTTGTTGCGCCGTCGCCGGCGGTGGCCGAGTCGATCCGCCTGGCTGGCTTTGCGGGACGAGGCACGTTTGTCGTACCCTTTGGCGCCGACACGGACGCGTTTCGGCCAGCCGCACAACCGAGAGGGGCCGCTCGATTTCGGGCGGTGTTCGCCGGACGCCTGGAGGTCAGAAAGGGCGTCCACTATCTCCTCGACGCATGGCAACGCGCCGGACTGGACGGGGAACTCGTGATTGCCGGTCCGCCCAGCAGCGAGCAGTACCTCGCCCGGATACGGCAGCTGTACTCGGGCAACGTCGTCGAGGCCGGTAATCTCGTGCAGCCCCAGCTCGCGGCGCTGTTTTCGACCGCGGACGTGTTCGTATTCCCGTCGCTGTCGGAAGGGTCGGCAGTGGTGGTGTACGAGGCGCTCGCCTCGGGTCTGCCGTGCATCGTCACGGCGGAGTCCGGCAGCGTTGTACGCGACGGCATCGAGGGGTTCCTTGTGCCCTCCCGTAACGTCGCGGCAATCTGCGATCGACTGCAGCGGCTGTACCATGACCCCGAGATGCGACAGCGGATGGCGCGGGCTGCGCGGGTACGCGCCTCTGAGTTCACTTGGGCGACGTATCACCATAAGATCGGATCGATCATCGACCACGTCCTTGGTCATCAGCGAAGCCAATGTGGCTGATCCCCCCGCGCAGCATCGACGCGCGGGTCGAGGAGCTGCGCGAAGCTGCCCGTGACCGCGAACGCACCTTCGCGATGGGGCAGGCGGCGCGACGCACGGCCGAGTCGTGGTCGTGGGACCTCGCGGGGCCACTGTTCACCACATGCTGGGGCCGCGTGTTACGCGAGCAGGCGGGGCCTTTCTCCATCACGTGCGTTCCACAGTCGCCCGGCGCTGCGGCGCCAGGCACCGTCGCGTGGAGCCGAGAGTCTGGCGAAAGGCCGGATCGCGGTTCCAGCTCCTGACCCCTCCACTCACGCAGTGCGCGTCCTCCAGGTCGTACCGTTCATTTCGCCTGAATTCGGGGGCCCGAGTGTCGCCCTGCCGGGCCTGGCGCGCGGTCTGACGGAAGCAGGGGTGGACACGACTCTGCTCACGACAGATGCCGACCCCAGTGGCCGCCTCGACGTCCCGCTCGACCGGCGCGTGATCCGCGACGGGGCCGAATACATCTTCCATCACGTCCTGACGATCGGCGGCCGCTACGGCGTGGCACCGACGATGCTCCGCACGCTGCGCACGAGTGTCGCGACGTACGATGTCGTGCACATTCACTGGCTGTACAACTTCGCGTGCATTGCCGCGGCCAGGGCGGCGATTGCCGCCGCCGTGCCCTTCGTCGTCCAGCCGAATGGCAGCCTCGACCCACACCAGTTCCGGAAGAACCATGTCATCAAGCGCGTGTACCTGGCGACGGTGGGACGACCGCTGCTCCGGCACGCCGCCGCATTCGTATTCACATCGCAGCAGGAACGGGATCTGGCGGTGCATCGCCCGCGCTGTCCCGCGTGGATCGTGCCCGTGGGGCTCGACGGCGCCTCTTTTGGAAAGAGACCGCCTCTCGGTGCGTTCCGCGCCGCGTTTCCGGCGGTGCAGGGCCCGTTTCTCCTGTTTCTGGGGCGCCTCGATCCCAAGAAGGGTCTCGACCTGCTTATTCTGGCGTTCGCACGGATCGCGCGTGCCCGACCGGAGCTCTGGCTGGTGGTGGCGGGACCGGACGCGGGTGGATACGGTCTGGAAATACGGCGCCTCGCGGAACGGCTGGGCGTCGAGCGGCGCGTGTGTTTTACAGGAATGCTGAGCCACGAGCTCAAGCTCGCGGCGTACGTGGACGCCGAGCTCTTCGTGCTCCCCTCGTATGCGGAGAACTTCGGAGCGGTGATTACCGAAGCGCTCGCATACGGGCTTCCGGTCGTGATCTCCAACCGCGTCAATATCTGGCGCGAGATGGCTGAGGCGGGCGGCGCCGTCGTCGTCGAATGCTCGGTGGAGAGCGTCGCCGCCGGGATCGGGGCGGCGCTGGCGGATCCCGATTTCCGCCGCCGCGCCGCGACCCGCGGCCCGGCGCTCGTGCGCGACGCGTACACCTGGGACGCGATCGTCCCGAAGCTCGTCGAGAAGTATGCGAGCGTGGCGGTGTCGCCCTCCATCGGTGAGCCGCACGTGCCATGAGCGATAGACCACAGCCTCCGGCCATCGTCGGCACTGCGGTCGCATCCTCCGTGATCATGGGGTGCGGCATCGTCACCGGCCTCATCGCCGCTCGAAGCCTCGGCCCGGACGGTCGGGGGCAGCTGGCCGCCATCACCGTCTGGACGATTACGTTCGTGTACGTGGGGGATTTCGGCCTTCCAGACGCTGCCGCATACGCCGCCGCGGCCGAGCGAGATCGGCGCGACCGCGTCTGGACGACGGCTCAGATACTGGCGATCGCTTTCGGACTAGTGATCGTGCTGGTGGGCTGGTGGTTCGTCCCGTTCGCCTTCACCGGCGACAACGAGGCGCTCATCCCCCTGGCGCGATGGTATCTCGCGCTCTTCGCCGTGCCCTCGCTGGGGGCAAGTGTCGCGCTCGCATGGCTTCAGGGCGTCGGGCGCATGCGCGCGTTCAATCTGAGTCGCCCCATCGTTCAGCTCGTCAACGCAGCCGGCATGGCGATCCTGTTCCTGGAGGGCGTCGATTCGCTCGAGCACTTCGCGGCGGTGTTGCTCGTCGGCACTGCCTCCGGCTGGCTTGTCGCAGCCGCGTTGGGACCCGGCAGACGGGCGATCGCGGCGCCGCCCTCGGCGCCGCTGGCCCGGCGGATGCTGGGGTATGGGGTCCGGACGCAGTGGGGAAATTGGGCGACTGTCGCGAACGAGCGCCTCGATCAGCTGCTGCTCTCGACCCTCACGCCGGCCGCGTCGCTCGGTCTGTACGTGGTCGCCTTCAGTTACGCCATGCTGCTCCAGGCTATCGCGAACACCACCGCGATGGCTATGTGGCCGGGCCTGGTGGCGGCCCACCAGGCTGGCACGGCGCCCGCGTACATCGCGCGCTGGTACCGGCGCCTTCTGTGGGTCACCCTCACGGCGGCGGTCATCGTGGCGGGAGCCAGCCCGTTCGTCATTCCCCTGCTCTTCGGCGAGGCGTTCTCGAGTGCGGTGCCCCTGGCGCTGCTGCTCGTTCCAGCCGTCACCGTCCTGGGGATGAATGAAATCCTCTCCACGGGATTTCACGGAAGCGGGCGACCCGAAGTCGTGAGCGTGTCGCAGGCCGTCGGTCTGGTCGTGACGGTCGCCGCGCTAGCGGCGCTGCTGCCCCGGTACGGCGCATACGGCGCCGCGGTGGCCTCGCTCCTGTCGTACAGCTCGACGCACGTCTTCCTGCTGCGGCAGACAATCGGGACGTTTGGCGTCGACATGCGATCGCTGGTCGTGCCAACGCACGACGACCGCGACGCGCTCCTCGCGGCGGGATCGGCGCTCGCGCACCGCTTCCAGGGGTCGCGGCGTCCAGCCGGCTTGAATTCATGATCGTGCTCGGCATCAACGCCTACCACGGTGACGCGAGCGCCGCCATCGTCGTCGATGGCCTGCTCGTCGCTGCAGCCGAAGAGGAGCGCTTCAACCGCCTCAAGCACGCCGCGGGCTTTCCCGCTGCCGCCGCGCGGTACTGCCTCGAGGCGGCCGGCGTCGGGATCGGCGATGTGGATCACATTGCCGTCTCACACAATCCACACGCATACCTCGCGCGCAAGATCCTGTTTGCCGTCTCGAGGCGTCCCAGGGTCCTGCGCGACCGGATTACCCACGCCGTGCGGATTCGTGACATCCGGCCGGCCCTGGCCGAATCGCTCGATGTCGACGTCCGCGCCGTTCGCGCCCGGCAGCACCGGGTCGAGCACCACCGGTCGCACATGGCCTCTGCGTTTCTCGTCTCTCCATTCGAGGAGGCTGCGTGCCTCTCCATCGACGGGTTCGGCGATTTTCTGAGCGCCATGTGGGGGCACGGACGCGGCGTCGACATCCGCGTCACCGGCAAGGTGATGTTTCCGCACTCGGTTGGGACGTTCTACACGGCCATCACCCAGTACCTCGGCTTTTCCAGCTACGGCGACGAGTACAAGGTGATGGGGCTGGCGCCGTACGGCGAGCCCGAGTTCCTGCCGGAGTTCCGCCGGATCCTGCAGACCGACGGCTCGGGATACCGGCTCGATCTCGACTACTTCCTGCACCATACGGCGGGCATCGCGATGACGTGGGACTCCGGCCAGCCGGTGATCGGCCGGATCTATTCCGACGCGCTGGTCCGGCGTTTCGGCTCGGCTCGCGGCCGTGACGAACCGATCGAGCAGAGGCACCGCAACCTCGCCGCGTCGCTTCAGGCGGTGACTGAAGAGGTCTATTTCTGGCTGCTCGATCGGTTGCACCGGCAGACCGGCGCCCGGGCGTTGTGCCTGGCCGGCGGCGTCGCCTTCAACAGCGTGGCGAACGGCAAGATCCGCTCGCACACGCCGTTCACCGACGTGTACATCCAGCCGGCAGCCGGCGACGCCGGCACCGCGATCGGGGCGGCCTTCGACACGTGGCACCGTGCGTTGGGCCGGCCGCGCGCGTTCGTGATGAACCATGCGTACTGGGGGCCGACGTTCAACGACGAGGTGGCTCGGGTCGAGGTACGGCAGCGCGCCGCCGAGTTGCGCGATCGGGGATGTACGGTGAGCGAATGCGGCGACCCGGACGTGCTGTGCAGGCACACGGCCGACGCACTGGCACAGGGACGCATCGTCGGCTGGTTCCAGGGCCGAATGGAGTGGGGGCCCCGTGCGCTCGGCAACCGGAGCATCCTGGCGGACCCGCGGCGTGCCGAGATGAAGGACATTCTGAACGCGCGGATCAAGCGGCGCGAGCCGTTCCGGCCGTTCTGCCCCTCGATCGTTGCCGAGCGGGCGCCGGACTACTTCGACGGAAGTTATCCCGATCCCTTCATGATCACCGTGTACCCCGTCCGAGCCGACAAGCGCGCCGAGATTCCTGCCGTCACGCACATCGACGGCACGGGCCGGCTGCAGACCGTCACGGCCGACACCAATCCGCTCTTTCACCGTCTTCTCTGTGCCTTCAACGCTCGGACCGGCGTACCGATCCTGTTGAACACGTCGTTCAATGAGAACGAGCCGATTGTGTGCCGGCCGGCCGAAGCGCTTGACTGCTTTCTGCGCACGAAGATGGACATGCTCGTGGTGGGCTCGCTCGTCATCCGCAGGGAATGAAGGGACCGCGAGCCGCACGGCTTTGCGTGACATCGCATCTTTGTCGTACCCTACAGCGACACAGGAGCGTTGAGTGACGGATGCGACCGTAATTCTGGGCTTGCTCGCAGCCCTCGTCTGGCTGTTGCTCGCGTCGCTCCACATGCGGGCGGCCGTCTGGCTGCTGTTGCTCTGGATTCCCGTCCAGGGCTGGTTCCAGTTGAATGTATTCGACGACTCGAACCTGAGTGTCCTGATCTACGAATTTCAAATGGTGGGTCTCTACCTGATCTTTGGTGTTCGAGCACTGAATGCTCCGGGCCAGTTCGGACCTCCGTCAATGATTCGCTTTGCCATTCCCTTCGTCATCTGGGCGCTTCTGCTCGTGCCGTACAGCGTTTACGAAACCGGCCTCCTGCCGACCCTGATCGGGCTTCGCACGTTTCTGCTTCCCCTCCCGCTGGTATGGATTGGCTATCGCGCATTCACAACGCGTCGTGAACTCGAGAGTGTCACGTCACTCATCGCCCTGCAGCTCGTGCTCATTGCCGGCCTGACGGTGTGGCAGTTTACCCGTGTCTCCTCGATGAGCGGCGCGATTTTCGAGACACCACTCGGGTATACCACCCCGGGGGATATCATTCGCCCTCCCGGAACGTTTTCCCACGTGGGGAGCCTGGGCTCCTACATCCTGTTCAGCGTCCCGTTCACCATCGGCTTGCTTGGCATGAGCGCCGCGCTCTGGAACCGGGTCTGTTTCGTGCTTGGCCTGGCAGGCACCACCATCGCTCTCGTCGTGAATACACAGCGGGCGGCAATTGTGCTGCTGGCGCTGACGCTCCCGCTCATGGTCGTGCTCACGCGACGCGGGCGCGCGGTAACGAAAATGGCCGTTGCCGTGTGCGTGATGGCGGCGGCAGGCTGGCTGGTCGCCGATGTGGCTGGGGACGCATTCGGACGGCGGGTCGCCTCGATTTCCGAGGATCTCAACAGGACGCTTTATGAAAACCCGACACTCACCCTGATCGACGCCCTGCGGACGCCGATTCTCGGCAGCGGGTTGGGGATCGCTTCGCCGGGTGTTGGGCGTGTAGAGGGGCCTGCCAACCCGAGCGTATGGGGCGGTCGTGCAGAATCAATCAAGTGGGGCGAGTATTTTATCGCAGCGCTGGTGTACGAAACGGGCGTGCCGGGGCTCGTGCTCTTCTACCTCTTCCTCGCCGCGATCACGTACTACAGCCTCAAGGCCCTTCGCGCGTGTCGCGGAACCGACATGGAATTGCTGGCGGCTGCACTTTTGGCGTTTCAACTGGCCATCCTTATCTATAGCTGGCCCTACAGTCCACTACGCACGCTTCCAGCGCGCGTGCTGTACTGGTTCTGGGCGGGTGTGCTCCTCAGCCTGCCCCGGCTTGCTGCGGCGAAGCCCGCGGTGCAGGAATCGATCGCAGCCCGACGAACGCCCGCAGACCGGATGGCGGCACTCATTACCGAGCGTCGGGCGCAGCCGCACGCATCCGGGGCGCAGCGGCGCGTGGGGTAAGGAGGAGTACCGGCATGCGAGTGATGAGAAACCTCGGGAAGTCGTTCGTGGCCAATACCCTGCCGGCCGATCTCTTCCGCGCGGATATCGACGATGAGACCGTGCGTGGGCTGTTCCGCCGGTATGTCCGCCAGGTCGAAATCGAGAATCACAATTACTGCAATCGTACGTGCTCGTTCTGCCCGAATGCGCAGTTGGATCGGCGAAGCACCACGCAGCTGATGACGGACGAGCTGTTCGAGAAGATCCTGTCCGCGCTCGAAGGCATCCGCTACGACCAGATGTTCATCTGGGCGCGCTATCACGAGCCGATGGCGCACCCGTCGTTCTTCGATCGGCTCGCCGAAGCGCGCCGGCGGCTCCCCCATGCCCAGCTCGTGGTGATCAGCAACGGTGACTACCTGGATCGCGCCAAGCTCGAGCTGCTGGAAGCGTCGAAGCTCGATCGACTGTGGCTCAACCTGTATCTCCCCGACGGCAAGGAGAGGGATCCAGGCGAGCTCGATCGCGCGTTGAGGCAGTTTCAGGCGCGAACAGGGCTCGTCTGCGTCGAAGATGGATCGAAGTGGCAGTACAACTGTGAGGGAACGACCGTATGCGCCACGATGGGCGTCCCTCACTATTCCTACGCCACCGGCATCTCGACGCGTGGAGGCCTGGTGACCGTCCCGGAGCTCGGGGCGTACCAGCGCCGCGCCGCCTGCTTCCGTCCGCTGCATTCCGTCGTCGTGGACTTCAACGGCAAGGGGATGCTGTGCTGCGAAGTCCGTTCAGACGCGCCGGAGCACGCGACCGCGGTCATCGGCGACCTGTCCCGGCCGGGCTACTCCCTGTTCGACTTCTATCGGGACCTCGCCCCGGCTCGCCTCGCCCTGGTCTCGCCGGGACCGAAAACCGGCGTCTGCCGGACGTGTACCTCCGTGGATGGCGGACCGGATCGGACCGCGCGTCGTCCCGCGGTTGCGAGCGTGCTCGGCCGGATCCAGCCGCTGACGCTCGTCGGTGAATGGGGGACCAAACTCGAGCGAGCTGCGCACCGGCGCAAATGAACCCTGGCGCGGCGGTGGTGGCGCTTCTGGGCCGCCGCCTGAATCTCCCTGCCGGCACCGATGCGATCGAAAGCTACTCGACGCTGCTCGGTGAGGCGCTGACGCGTCAGGGGTGGCGTACCACCCTGGTGCAGGTGCCCTGGGACGAGATCGGATGGGCGCGAGCGCTGCACCAGCTCTGGCGGCAGAGCCACCACTGGAGCGGCCACTGGGTCGTCGTGCAGTACACGGCGCTCCACTGGTCGTGGCGCGGCCTGCCGCTGGCGTTTCTCGCACTCCTCAGTGTGCTGCGGCACCGCGGCGCGCGCGTCGCGATCGTGTTTCACGATCCGACAGGCTATCCAGGTGAGCGGCTTCGCCACCGCGTTCGGCGCGCCTGGCAGCACCACGTCATGCGTCTTGCCTACCGCATCAGCCATCTCTCCGTCCATACCATCCCCGTGGAGCGCGTGCCGTGGCTGCCAGGAAACCCGCACAAAGCGGTCTTGATCCCTGTCGGGCCGAATGTGCCGGCGTTCGAAGACATGCCGCACGACGCATCGACAGTTGAGCGACGGAGCGGCGACAGAACCATTGCGGTCTTCTGCCTGCGCGCTGGGGAACGGACGGAAGCCGAGGAAGTATCCGACATCGCCTACGTGGCGCAGCGGGTTGCCGAACGGGTCCCGCAACTGCGGATCGTCGTGCTGGGGCGAAGTGCCGAGAACACGAGCGCCCTGCTGCAGGCGGCGCTGGCGCCCGCACACGTGGATCTCGCCGTGACCGGCGTGCTGCCGGCCGAGGAGCTGAGCCGCCGCCTCATTGCAGCCGACGCGCTGTTGTTCGTTCGCGGGGCCATTTCGGGCGGGCGAACCACCGCCATCGCCGCCATCGCGTGCGGGTTGCCTGTGGTGGCGTACGCCGGCCCCCAGACCGGCCATCCGATCACCGAGGCGGGCGTCGTCGTGGTCGCTCCGGGAGATCGGGATGGCCTGGCAACCGAGCTGATCCGCCTCCTCACCGACGACTCGCGGTGGTCCGCTGCGCACCAGCGCAACCTGGCCGCGTTCCATCGCTATTTTTCGTGGGACGCCATTGCCGCCCGATTTGCGGCGGCGTTCGCCGCCGCGTGAACCCGGCAGGCGCAGGCAACCGGGCCGAACCGCAGGGATGAATACCCGGCGCCTTGCTGTTGCTCTGGTCGAGGTTGTTTCCGACCGCAAGCAGTGTATCAACAAGGACTTAATGATTAACGCAACGCGTGACAGTACCGAGGCTGGGAGAGTATCCTCAGCCGACCCCGATGCTACCATTGACCTTTCATCGCGACAGTCGCCAGGCTCCGCCAGAGGGGGAGGTGTGAGCGGCGTTGTGCTCATTCGGCCACCCCAGGTGCTGTCGAAATATTCTCTGAGCACGGCGATTACCCCGCCGCTGTCCACTGCCTATCTTTCCGGCACCCTTCATGCGAACGGTCACATTCCGCAGGCTATCGACGCGCTCGGGGAGGATGTGGATCGTCTCACGCCGATGCCGGGCACCGTCGGCCTCGCCCAGGGGCTCACGGTCGACGACATAGTGGATCGGGTTGACGCGAGCGCCCAGCTAATCGGTTTTTCCTCGATGTTTTCAAGTGCGTGGACGTACGACAAGAAAATCATCAACCGCCTGAGGCAACGCTTCCCGAAAGCGCTCATCGTCGCGGGTGGCGAGCACATCACTGCGTGTACGGAATACGTGCTGCAGGATTGCCGGGCGCTGGATCTGTGCGTGCGCGGCGAGGGCGAAGAAACACTGCTTGACATCGTGAACACTTATTTCGCCGGGAGGGACATCCAGGCGCTGAACGGTGTCGCCTACCGACAGGCGGACGGTTCGGTGCAGGTCAATCCGGCGAGGGGCCGAATCAGGGCCATCGATAACATACCGGAGCCCTACTGGGATGATCTGCCCATCGAAACCTACCTGAGCAGAGGCTTCGGCCACGGCGTCAACCGGGGACGCAGCATGCCACTGTTGGCTACGCGTGGATGTCCGTTCCAGTGCACGTTCTGTTCGAGCCCGTACATGTGGGGGACCAAATGGGAAGCCCGGTCTCCTGAAAAGGTGCTCGCCGAGATCAAGAAGTACCTCGACAAGTACAATGCGGAGAACTTCGATCTCTACGACCTCACTGCCATCGTCAAGAAGCAGTGGATTGTCGAGTTCTGTGACCTCGTCGGGAAAAGCGGGTTGAAGTTCAGTTGGCAGCTCCCCAGCGGCACGCGTTCCGAGGCGATTGATGCTGAAGTCGTCGACAAGCTTTGGGACTCAGGCTGTCGCAATATGAACTACGCGCCGGAAAGCGGCTCACCTGCAGTCCTGAAGCGGATCAAGAAACAGGTCAAGCTTCCCCGGCTGGAAGAATCTGCGCGGGCCGCCATCAAGCGTGGATTCAATCTGAAGATCAACATCATCTTCGCCTTTCCCGACGAGACTCCCTACGAGATGTGGGAGACTTTCAAGTTCGGGATCAAGTGCGCGTGGATGGGTGTTTCTGACTCGAGCTTCATCCCGTACGTGCCGTATCCCGGATCGGAGTTGTATTACGAGCTCGTCAAGCAGAACAAGATCGAACCGCCCTCAGACAAGTATTTTGACAGCCTCATCCCGTTCTCGGATCTCGCTTTCGCCAAGTCGTACAACCCACATGTGAAGGACAGGCATCTCGTGTGGGCGCGCTACCTGTACTTCACGCTGTTCTATGGCACGATGTACCTTCGCCGTCCGTGGCGGCTGGTGCACACGTTGGTTAACCTGGTTCGCGGGAGAGAAGAATCGCGAGCTGAAGCGTCACTGCACCACATCCTGTTCAGGCATAAGCTGTTGCTGCGACGACGGCTGGAGGGTCTTTTCGGCAAGAGCGAAGCCGGAGGCGCTCAAGTATAACGAGCGGGCGGTTCAGTTCCTATTCCTACAGACCAGACCACGTCCCACCTTCTCACTGGATATTTCACGCAGGCGGCTCCGCGCGTCGAACATCGCGTTACTCATTGACATCTGATGCGTGATGCGGGATGAGTCTCCATGCGTACCACCCTCGATATCGATGCTGATGTGCTGCAGGCCGCCAAGGAATTAGCCGAGCATCGCGGCACAACTGCCGGGAAGGTGTTGTCCGAACTGGCACGAAAGGCGCTGGAGCCGAAAACCCGCGCGACACTCCGCAATGGCGTTCCGCTGCTGCGACGGCGACCGGCAGGCAGCCCGAAGCCGACCCTCACACCGGTGAATCGCCTCAGAGACGAGCCGTGACGACCACACGTGCCGTGCTTCTTGACGTCAATCGCGTGAAGGTTTCGGTCGTCATTCCTGTCTTCAACGAAAAGGGAACCGTCGCGACGCTCATCGATCGCGTGCGCGCCGTCGGTCTTCGGATGGAAATCATCGTCGTCGACGACGGATCTAGTGACGGTACGCGTGACGTGCTGACGTCGCTGCAGCACAAGGTCGACAAGCTGATCCTGCTTGAACAGAACCGCGGCAAGGGCGCGGCGTTGAAGGCAGGTTTCGCCCTCGCGACCGGCGACGTCATCGTCATTCAGGATGCGGATCTCGAGTATGACCCGCAGGACTTTACCGACCTTCTCGAGCCCATCGTGAAAGCCGATGCCGACCTCGTCCTCGGTTCGCGGGTGAGCGGCGCGAAACCACAGCGCGCGTACTACTTCTGGCACTATGTGGGCAACTACCTGATTACACTGGTCACGCGAGTTCTGTATAACACCACCCTGCACGACGTGTACACGTGCTACAAGATGTTCCGTCGTTCATGCCTCGAGGGCCTCTCGTTCAACAGCGATGGATTTGAGTTCGACGCAGAGTTCCTGGCCAAGCTCCTGAAAAAGAATCTTGTTGTCTACGAAGTGCCCATCGCCTATTACGGGCGTACGTACGAGCAGGGCAAGAAGATGCGCTGGTACCATACCGGGAAAGTGCTGTGGAGCTTCTTGAAGTACCGAGTTGTCGATTGACGGTCTGCCTGATCATTCCCCCGTCGGTATTCCTCCTTGACGAGCGCGTGTTCGTCAGCCTGGGCATTCTGCGCGTGGCGGCAGTGCTTGAACGTGCCGGCCACGAGGTCGAGGTGCTGGATCTTTCCGGAATTGAGAATTATCTCGAGGCCGCGGGCGATCACGCCAAAGGGTCAGCCGCAACCATTTGTGGCCTCACGGCCACGACGCCTCAGCTTCCGGCGGCTCGCTCCGTCATCGAACGGATTCGGGACGTCAGGCCGGACGCACGCATTCTTCTCGGCGGACCCCACGTCACGCTGGTCAATGCCGCTCGCAAGCGCGAGGCCAAGCTGAACACCATAGGCCGAGGGCACGCGGCATTTGACCGGCTGAGAGAGCTGGCGGATGTCCTGGTGGCAGGCGACGGCGAGCTGGCGGTGTTCGAAGCATTGAAGATGACCGACCCGCTCGTCGATGCCGATGTCCCGAAGGGCCACCTCTTTCTCACCGACAGCTCATACGACAGCCTGCCGTTGCCGGCGCGTCATCTCGTGGACATGAGCAGCTACAGGTATCAGATCGAGGGACGGGACGCTGTGAGCCTGATCGCTCAGCTCGGATGCCCGTTCGGCTGCGGTTTCTGCGGAGGGCGCAACTCCGCGACCCTGCGACAGACTCGCACCCGTGCCAGCCAGTCGATCGTCAATGAGATCGAAGAGCTGCACCGCATCTACGGGTACACCGGATTCATGTTCTACGACGACGAGCTCAACGTCAGTAAGTCGATGGTCGAGCTGATGAATGGGATTGCCGATCTGCAGAGCAGGCTCGGCGTCGATTTTCGGCTGCGGGGATTCGTGAAGTCAGAGCTGTTCAACGATCAGCAGGCAGAGGCGATGCACCGGGCCGGCTTCCGGTGGCTCCTGGTGGGCTTCGAGGCGGCACATCAACGAATCCTCGTGAACATTAACAAGCGCGCCGCCCGTGACGACAATACTCGATGCATGGAGATCGCCACTCGGCATGACCTAAAGGTCAAAGCCTTGATGTCCATCGGACATCCAGGTGAAGACGGCCAGAGCATCGCCGAGCTTCAGGAATGGCTCCTGGAGGTTCGTCCGGCCGACTTCGACTGCTCGATCATCACGACCTATCCCGGCACGCCGTACTACGACGATGCGGTCTCCCACAAGGAGCTCGCCGGGGTGTACACCTACACGGTGCCCAAGACCGGCGATCGTCTTCATGCGTATGACGTGGACTTCAGCGAGGTGGCGGAGTACTACAAAGGCGATCCCGATGGAGGGTACAAGGCCTTCGTCTTTACGGATTACATGAGCAGCGCGGAGCTTGTCGCGGCCCGGGACTCAATCGAACGAGGCGTCCGAAAGGCGCTGAACATTCCATTCAATCCCGCGCGGGCGTCGGCGCGTTACGAGCACTCCATGGGAATGCAGGGCGCCTTTCCTCCCCACATCCTCAGGGTGTCTTCGTCTTGATGGATGACAGAGTGCTGGCGGCGGTTCTTTCCGCCGTCACGGAGATCAATCAGCAACTGTCCCCTGATGAGCGACTGGACCTGTCTCCTGACGCGGTCGTCTTTGGCGCAGAGGGGAAGCCGGGTTCGCTCATGCTGGTGAGCCTCATCGTTGCCACCGAACAAGAGATCATGGAGAAGTTAAGTCTCACGATCTCTTTGTACATCACTCATGCACGGGCGGAGCGATGCCTAAATCGCGCGAAGGGATCGACAAGGGACAACAACAGCCTCATGCTGGGGTTACCACACCAACCAGTGAGGAGGCTGCACCTATGAGCTACTATTATCGGCCCGCGTGGATCGGGAAGTTCCTGATCGGGGCCGCCCGCGATCTCTTCTGTCGTACGGGAAGGGGCTGAGCAGGGGCCGAGAACAAGCGTTATGCTCCATCGCTATTTGTCGTGGGACGCCATTGCCGCCCGATTCGCGGCGGCGTTCGCCGCCGCGTGAGCCCGGCAGGCGCAGGCAACCGGTGCGTTCTGCTGCTCCCGGGGCTGCTCTCTGACGACAGCCGGAGCATGAAGCGCTATGCGGAAGAACTGCATGCCGCACTGCGCGCGTCGACGAGCGATGGTCTCGCGATCGCGATGGAGCGGCCACCCGACCGCCGGTACCTGTCGCGACTCGCCGACGCCAACGGGGCGCGCCGAATCGATCGAGCGTGGTGCCGGTGGGTGACCTACCCGGGTGTGCTGAAACAGCGCTCGGCCGCGGTCTTCCACATCCTCGACCAGGGCTACGCGCATCTCATTCGAAGCCTCGATCCCGCCCGCACGATCGTGACGTGCCACGACATCATTCCTCTGCTGGCCGCCCAGGGAGCGATTCCGTCGCCGGTGTCGGCAAGAGCCGCCTGGATCTTCAGGCGGAAGATCGCCTACCTCACGAAGGCACGGCGCATCATCGCGGTCTCGACCGCCACGAAAGTGACGCTCGAACGGTACACAGCCGTGGACCCGAGCCGCGTCACGGTGGTGCCGAACGGGCTGAACGCCACGTTCAGATTTCTGCCGGATGCGAGAGCCACCCGACGCGCGGCAGCCGGCCTGAGGGACACGACGCCCGTCGTGCTTCAAGTGGCTACGGCCGGGCGCTACAAGAACACCGCCACGCTCCTGCACGCCATTGCCGGCCTGCGCCCGCGCGTGCCCGACCTGGTCCTCCTGCGGGTCGGCGCGCCGCTGTTGCCGGACGAGGCGCACCTCGCCCGAACGCTTGGCGTGGCGGACTGTCTCCGGCACCTTGGCGACGTGGCAACGGACCAGCTTCTCACGGAGTGGTACAACGCCGCTGACGTCCTGGTGTTCCCGTCCGCCTGGGAGGGCTTCGGGTGGCCGCCGCTGGAGGCGATGGCCTGTGGAACTCCTGTCGTGGCGTTCGACATTCCACCAGTCGCGGAAGTTGTCGGTACGGCGGGTCTCCTCGTGCCGCCCGGCGACATGTCCGCGCTCGCGGCCGCGACCGAGCGGATCCTCACCGACACCGGGCTGGCCGCGGAGCTCCGGCAGCGGGGCCGTCAGCGCGCTGCGCAATTCACATGGACGGCGACCGCCGCCCGCACGGCGACCATCTATGCGGAGCTGCTGGCGGACACGCGTAGCCGTCAGTGATACCGGAATCAGGTCGTGACCGACGCGCGTCGCGAATGAGGCACTGGCTCCGACCGTTGCTGCCGCGCACAATCCGGCCACGCCACATCCTGGGCGGGCCGCTCCGTGGCGCGTGGCTGGTGACCTCCTGGCACGACTATTCCGGCGGTCTCATGGGCCGCACCGAACGCGCGCTGCTCGAGTGGTTCCAGCGCCACGTCCGGCCCGGTGACACCTGGCTCGATGTCGGCGCGCACTACGGCTACACCGCGTTCGCGCTGGCGCGCATGGTCGGCCCACGCGGCCGGGTGTTCACTTTCGAGCCGGTGGCAGCCACGGCTGGCTACATGGACCGTGGACGGGAGCTCAATGGCCTCGTACAGATCGCGGTGGTGCCGCTCGGGTTGGGATCCCCGGAAGCGCTCGAGATCCGGCGTCTCCCGCTTGCACGCGGGATGGCCGACTCGACCCTGCCACTCCGCGCACGGCGGCCGGTGGTCACGGTACCGGTGGCGCGGTTCGACTGGGTCTGGCCGCTGCTGCACAAGGGCGAGCCGACGATCCACGGGGTCAAGGTGGACGTCCAGGGGATGGAGGTCGAGGTGCTGAGCGGCATGCGGGAGGCGCTCGATCGGTGGCGTCCGCGGCTCGTGGTGGAACTGCACGCCGGCGTCGATCGTGGCCGCCTCCTGGCGCTGCTGCGGGAGATTGGCTATTCGACCGCCGCCGTCGCCGTCGATCCGATCGGGGATGAGCGGATCCCGCGGTTCCTGGATGACCGGAGCTATGCGTTCGATTCCGTCCGGCGCGCCACGTGACGTTTCGCAATCTCGCGCTGCAGTTCCCGCTGCTGTTCTTCGGTCTGATGCTGCTTGCAACGTCCGCCGTACGCGCGATCGCCGGCGATCGCCTGGTGCCATCTCGCACCCTTTGGAAGTGGTTCGGGCTCACGGTCGTGGCTGTCCTGCTGGCGATTGCGGGAGCGTACCTGATATGGCCGGTGTTGCCCTGGGGCTTCTCCGCGGTTGGGCCGGCAACAGGCGCAGTCGCGGCGCGAGGACTGCCGGTCTATCCGGAGCTCGATGCGGCGCAGCGGTACGGCATGCTCTACGGCCCGCTCGCCTATCTGAAGTTCGTTCCCTTCTATGCGGTCTTTGGTCGCTCGTTGACGAGCGCCAAGCTCACGGGCGTTCTCGCCCTGCTGATCACTCTGTCGGCCGCCTATTATGTAGGCCGCCGGTACGCCAGACGCGAGGAAGCGATTCTCGGGCTCGGTGCCGGCGCGCTGGCGTTGCTGTTCTTCCATTTCAGCAGCTTCGACGCGACGACCGATCCATCGCTGGTGGCCAGCACCGCGGCAGGCGTCGTCGGCGCCCTGCATCACCGCCGGGCCGTGGCGGTGTCAACGCTTGGAGTAATCGCCGGCGTCGTACCCAACTTGAAGCTCACGGCCGCCTGCGCGGTGCTGCCACTGGCCGTTCTCGTCTGGATGCGGTATGGATGGCGTTCGGTGGCCGCGGCCGCGCCTCTCGGCGGGGTCGTCTTCTTCCTGCCATTTCTGTTGCCGAACGTCTCACTGGCGAATTACATCGACCTCTTGTCGTTGGTTGCGCGGGAGGGAGTGACCCTCGACGCTGTGTCGCGCAACCTGCAGTGGGCCTCGCTGCTGTTGCTTCCCGTCCTGGTGGTCCGGCCGACCGGCAGGCCGGCAGAACCGATGGCGTCGGTCTACGTCCTCTCGATTGCGATCGCGTTGGTGATCGCCGCGGTGACGGGAGGCAAGATAGGGTCGGGGAACTGGCACCTGATGCCGCTGCTTCCGTTCGTCATTCACGCGTTTTTCTGGCGCAGGGCCCTCCTGCCGGGAGAAGCCCGGCCTGCCGCCGAACGGAGAATTGCCACGCTGGCCGCCCCCTTCGCGCTGACACTGCTCGCGTTCATCTTGTTTGCCGGCGGCGGAACCGTGTCTCAGGTGCGGAGGGAATTCGGGCTGGTGCCACGACATAGCCGGACGATCGCCGAGCTTCGCGACATCGCCCGCCGCTATGGTGATGGGACAATCGAAATCGGTTATGGGGAGCGGCTCGACGAGGCCACCTTGTTCCGCGCACTGCTCGTCTTGGACGGACATCCCCACACGGTGGATCGGTTTGCTCTCGAGGAATACCAGCTGGTAGGAGTAGGGATTCCGGAAGCCACGCTTCAGTATCTGGAGGCGTGCGAAACCAGAACCTGGCTGATCCCATCAGGGCAGAAGCCTTTCCTGGAACCGAGTCGGCTCTTCGTGAACTTCTATCATCAGTCTCGTCCGGTATTTCCAGAGCGATTCCGCGATCTCTTCTCGAGGCGCTATCGGCTCGTCGAGCGTGGCGACCTCTTCGACGTATGGTCCTGTACCCATGAGTGATAACCAGGCTTCTGACACGGACAGTCTCATCGTCATCACCGGCGCCGGCGGGTTCATCGGCGGGCATCTTGTCGCCGACTTGTGGCGCTCAGGGTATCAGCGCGTGCGGGCGGTCGACATCAAGCCGGTCGACGAGTGGTTCCAGGTGCTGCCCGAGGCCGACAACCGGCGCCTCGATCTGCGCGCCCGCGATGCGTGCGTCGAGGCGACGCGCGGCGCGCGCGACATCTACAACCTGGCGTGCGACATGGGCGGCATGGGCTTCATCGAGACGCACAAGGCCGAGTGCATGCTGTCGGTCCTCATCAACACGCAGATGCTGATGGCCGCCCGGGACGCCGGCGCCGAGCGCTACTTCTTCTCCTCGTCCGCCTGCGTCTACGCCGCGCACAAGCAGACGAGGCCCGACGTCGCGCCGCTCAGGGAGGAGGACGCCTACCCCGCCATGCCCGAAGACGGGTACGGCTGGGAGAAGCTGTTCAGCGAGCGCATGTGCCGCCATTTCCGTGAGGACTTCGGTCTCGACACGCGCATCGCCCGCTATCACAACGTCTACGGCCCGCACGGATCCTACGACGGCGGCCGCGAGAAGGCGCCAGCGGCGATCTGCCGGAAGGTCATCAGCGCCATCCTGACCGGCAGCGACACGATCGAGATCTGGGGCGACGGCGAGCAGACGCGCAGCTTCATGTTCATCGACGACTGCCTGTTCGGGACACAGGCCCTGATGGCCAGCGGCTGTCACGACCCGATCAACATCGGCAGCGACGAGCTCGTCACGATCAATCGACTCGTCGACATGGTCGAGGAGATCGCCGGCGTCCGGCTCAAGCGGCAGTACAACCCGAACGCGCCGAAGGGCGTGCGCGGCCGCAGCAGCGACAACACGCTGATCCGGAAGACGCTCGGGTGGGGCCCGCCGACACGGCTCCGCGACGGCATGGAAGCGACGTACCGCTGGATTCACGATCGGATGGTGCGATCATCCTAGCGGTACGCCGCGACGACGCTCCGCTCGAGCATACTCGCGACCGACGAAGCGATGCGACCAGCGTCTCTCAACGCCTGTACCGCGTGCTGCGGGGCAGCTCCTGGCTCTACGACCGCCGGCACGACAGCATGCACCGGCGCGTACGTCGTGCGGTTCATGTGGCGCTCCGCATCACGACGCGCGTCGCGTCCGCGCAGTACCGCCTTCGCTCGTGTCGCGTGCCCGACGGCGGGCGGCTTCATCTCGGAGCGGGACGCCAGCCGCTGCCCGGCTGGATCAATATCGACATCAGTCCATTTTCTGGAGCCGATCTCTGGCTGGACCTGCGGGGGATCCTTCGACAGTGCCTGAGGGTCCTGAAACGGGGCGTCGTCGTACGGATCGGGGTACCGTCGCTCGAATCTGCGGTCCAGCAGTACCTCCATCACGATTTCGCGTTTGCGGACTGGCTGGATCAGGCCGAGCCGGTGGCAAAGCGGTTCATCGCACGCATCACTGACAACGGCAACCATCCCATCGTGCTGGACTTCGAATACCTTCAGCGGCTCCTGACGGCCGCCGGATTTCAGGGGGTACGGCAGTCGGCAGGCGGCCAGTCGGAGCTGCTCCCACTGGATGCGCTGGGACCGAAGGATCGCGCCGACGACCGCCATACGTTGTACGTCGAAGGCATCAAGCCGGGCGCGGCCGATTTGTCCTGACTGCCGTGCATGTGTTCATCGCCACGCTGAATTACCCGCCCGAGCCGAGCGGGTTTGCACCGCGGGTCGCGGCGCTCGCTCAACACCTGGCGCAGCGCGGGCACCGGGTCGATGTCTTCACGGGGTTTCCATTCGCCCCTCATTGGCGCCGTTACCATCAGTATCGCGGGCAGTTGATCGCGACGGAGCGTGCCGGCCGGCTGACCATCCATCGAGCCACGCATTTCATCCCGCGCCGCCCCTCGAGCGCCTGGCAGCGTATCGCCATGGAGGGGTCGTTCGCCATCGTCCACGGGGCCGTGATGATCGCTGCGCTCCTGCGCCGCGGCCGGCCCGACGCCGTGATCTACCACGGGGCGCAGCCGGCGATCGCGATGCTCGTGCGGATCGTCTCGGCGCTTGCCGGCCGGCCTTACGTGGTGAACATTACCGACCTTGCGGCCCAGCTCGGCCGCGAGGTCGGCATCGTGGGCCGGCGTCTCTATCCCGTGCTCGACGCATTCGAGTTCGCGGCGTACCGGGGAGCGGCCGGCGCCAACGTGCTCTCGCCCAGCTTCGCAGAGGCGCTGGTCGAGCATGGCTACACCGCCGACCGCATCCGGGTGGCCCGCGACCCGATCGACGTCGAGTCGGTCAGGCCGGTCGCGCGGGACGAGGCCTTTCGCGCGCGCTACGGCATCGACGCTGACGCCTTTGTCGCCCTGCATGCGGGTAGCATGGGCCGCAAACAGGGTCTGCTGAACGTCGTTGCTGCCGCCGCGCGCAGGCGCGGGTCGCGCCTGTGCTGGGTGCTGGTCGGGGAGGGCGAAGCCAAGGAAGACCTGGTCGCCGCAGTACGTGCCCAGCGCCTCGAAGACGCCGTCCGGTTCGTGCCGTTCCAACGCGATGAGGAGGTGGCGCGCATGTTCGCGGCCGCCGACGCGCTGCTGCTGAACCAGCTGCACACGGTGAAGGACACGGTCATTCCGTCAAAGCTGCTGACCTACATGGCGTCGGGACGACCGGTGGTGGCCGCCGTCAACCCAGGCAGCCAGGCGGCCGATGTCCTTCGCGGCGCCGGTGGAGGCCCGATCGTCACGCCCGAGGACCCGGATGCGCTGGCAGCGGCCGTCGAGCGCCTGCAGGCGCTGACACCGGACGCGCTGGCCGCGCTTGGCGCGCGGAACCGCGCGTACGCGGAAGAGCATTTCGACCAGCGCAAGATCCTCGCCGAGCACGAGCGCTTTCTTCTGAGCCTGCTCCCCGGCCGCGGCGGGCCGCGGGCCGCCTGAACGCACATGGCGCTGTTCCTCGTCGTGCTCATCGCCGCGGGGACGCTCGCCTTTGGCGCGGTGTATGCCTGGGGCTACGTCCCGCTATTCACCGTGGCGGCAGGAATGGGCCTCTGGGGACTCCGGCGCGGCGGCGTGGCGCCGGAGATGCGCCCGCTCGCCACGGCGCTGCTGCTGGTGTGGTTCGCCGTCTCGGTGCAGCTCGTGCCGCTGCCGCAGAGCCTCGTCGAGTGGCTCAGCCCTGCCACCGCCAGCCTGTCGGCCGGCTATCACCTGGCCGTACCCGGCGGAGCTGAAGGATGGCTTCCACTGTCGGTCGATCCGGCGAGAACGCGCGTGGCGCTGCTGGCTCTCGGGGCGCTCGGTGTCTACCTGCTCGGCATGCCGGCGCTGCTTCCTGCGCAGGCGCTGCGCGCGCTGCCGCCGGCGCTGGCGATCTTCGCCGTGCCGCTGGCGCTGTTCAGCCTTTACAACCGCGAACACACCAACAACCTGGTCTACTGGTTCTGGGTACCGGTCGAGAGCGCGCGCGGGAACGTGTTCGGCCCGTTCGTCAACCGCAACCATTACGGCGGCTGGATGCTGATGACACTCTCCGTCCTTGTGGGATGGCTGTTCGGCCGGATCGAGGGGACGCTTCCCGGACGGCAGGCAGCGCGCGTGCGGCTCGCGGGATGGCTCTCGTCCGGGGAGGCCAGCGGCATCGTCCTGATGGCGCTGGCCGTGCTCGTCGGCGCCCTGTCCCTCGTATGGACCGTGTCGCGCTCGGCGATCCTCAGCTTCGGCGCCGCCAGCGTCGCGTTCGCGTGGCTCGTGCTGGCGCGGCGCCGTCTCAGTCACGCGCGCCGGGCGATCGGCCTCGTCATTCTCGCAACGGTTCTGCTGGCGCCCGTCCTCAGGCGCGGCCCAGTCGAGCTCCTCGAATGGTTCCAGGACAACAACCTGACCAGCCGCGTGGATGCCTGGCGCGACGGCTGGGACGTCATCCGCGCGTTTCCGTGGACGGGCACCGGCCTCAACACGTATTCGGTGGCGATGCTCTTCTATCAGACGCGGAATCGCGACTCCCACATGTCGCGGGCCCATAACGACTACGTGCAGCTGCTGGCCGAAGGCGGCGTCCTCGTGGCCGTCCCGGCCGCCGTCGCCGTCATCGTGCTCGCGGCGGCGATCCGCCGGAACCTGCGCGCGGCGCGCGCGGAGGGTCGCGGCTACTGGATCCGCGCCGGCTCGGCCGTCGGGCTGGTGGCAATGGCGATCCAGGAAACGCTCGAGTTCAGCCTCCAGATTCCGGTGAACGCGCTGCTCTTCTGCACGCTGGCGGCGATCGCGCTGGCGCCGGCGGTCGCGACAGCCCGGGTGACGCCGAGTCCGCGTGATAACATGCCGGCATCGAGAAAGCCCGCCGATGTCTCAGTGCCCGAAGTGTAACTCGCACAATCTCCGGCGTTCGAGGACGCGGAGCCGGTGGGAGCGCTGGCGCAAGGAAATCACCGGCCGGCGGCCGTACCGGTGCCGCGCGTGCGACTGGCGGGGCTGGCTGCCGATCAGCGTGGGTGATGCGATCGAAGCGCGCGAGGCCGCCCGGCGCAAGGCGGCCGACCCGCCGAATCTGCAGGGTACGGCGTTCGCCCGGAACCTTCAGAGGCTCACCCTCGACGTGAAGCAGCTTGACCGCTTCCATCAGACCACGGATGAGGACAGCGACAGCTGATGGCGCTGCGGATCGGCTTTGACCTCGACGGCGTGCTCGCCGACATGGAGGCCGCACTGGTCCGCGAGGCCGGGAAGCTCTTCGGCCCTCGCCTGGCCTCGGCGCACAGGGGTCGTGCCTTGATCTCGGACCTCGTCCCCGAAGCCATCCTCGACGATGCGCCGCTGCGGCAGGAGCTCCATCTCACCGTCCGCGAGCGGCGCCGCCTCTGGCGCCACGTGCAGCAAATTGACGGCTTCTGGGAATCGCTCGACGAGATCGAGCCCGGCACCGTCGCCCGACTCGCGGCGCTGGCGGCAGAGCACCGCTGGGAGATCATCTTCCTGACGAGGCGCCCGGCCACCGCCGGGGCAACGGCCCAGCTCCAGTCGCAGCGCTGGCTCGAGGCAAAGGGGTTTCCCCTGCCGAGCGTCTTCGTCGTCACGACGTCGCGCGGCCTGATCGCCGCCGGCCTGACGCTCGACATCGTCGTCGACGACACACCGGAAAACTGCGTCGATGTGGCCATCGACTCGAAGGCGCGCACCATCGCAGTCTTCCGCAACCGGGAAACGCCCCCGCCTGCCGTGCTGAACAGGATGGGCATTCACCTCGTGCCCTCGACCGATGAGTGCCTCACACTGCTCGCGGAGATTGAGCTGAGTCTCACCCGGCCGCAGCCCGGCACGCTGGATCGCGTGATGCGTACGCTCGGCCTGAAGCAGGGCTCGGCCGTCTGACGCGGCGCCGGAACCTCGAGCCCGAACCGCGTGCGGACGACCATCCGCCTGACCCTCTTCCTCGCTGGCCTCGCCGTCAGCCTTGCGGCGACGGGATCGAGATTTTCCGCTTCGCCAACCTGTCGAACTACCTCGCGAGCCGCATGTCATGGCTGTGGTATCGCCCGAGGGGGCTCCAACGCGCCATCGTCGAACAGCTCAGGTCGCCAGGCACGCGGTCTGGGTGCCATCGTTCGACATGCAGCTCTGCGAGGACGTCCACCTGATGTTCGGGCACATGGTCATGAAGGCACTCTGCGGCGCGGGAATCAAGGATGAATAGCACATCCGACCGAACGGAGCGGACCTTCTGGCGCTGGACGGCCGTCATTCTGGCGGCATACGCCGGAGGACTCCTGTTCTTTGCCGCCGAGACCTTCGTCTCGACCGATGAGTCGATCTACGTCGAGCAGGCGGTCGCGTGGGCAAGCGGCAGCGGATTCCCGGCTCCGGTGTCCCACTATCCGCCTGGAACGTCGCTGCTGCAGGTCCCGTTCGTGAAGGCCGGCGGCTGGCAGGCGGCGGCCTGGGCGTCGGTCGCCTCCCTCGCGGCCACCATCGTCATGCTCGGCCGATGGTTGATCGATCTGCGATATCCGCCGTTCGCAGCGCTCCTCTTTCTCGTGTTCGCTCCGACGCTCGTCCTCGGACGGATCGGCATGAGCGATGTCCCCAGCGCGGCGGTCGTCACGGCCGGCCTGTGGCTCTTCTGGACCGGCGTGCGCAGCGCCCGGAGATGGTTCGCGGCTGGCCTGCTGGCCGGGCTGTCGCTGCTCTTCCGCGAAACGAACGTCCTGCTCTTTATTCCGTTCTACCTTGGCGCGATCGGACGCCGCGAGAACGGGTGGATCTGGCTGGCCGGCGGGTTCGTGGTCGGGATGAGCGTCCGGCTCGCGACGTCCCAGTGGCTCTTCGGGTCGCCGTTCTTCGTCCATAGCCAATCAAGATGGTCGCTCGGGGCAGCGTTCGACAGCCTCCCGATCTATGTATTCGCCCTGCTGGTCATGGTGCCCGGCGGTCTGGTGGCCGTGGCCACATACGGCGGCGAACGCCGTCGCGAGCTGAAGGCCGCCGTCGCACTGTACTTGTGTGTGTACGTCTTCTACGTCTACAGCGGGCAGTCGAGCCAGCCGTTCGTGCGCCTGGCGGCCGCCGGCCGGTATCTCATCCCTCTGGTGCCACTCGTTGCCGTGGCCTGGGCGGACATGGCGCGTCGTCATGCGTGGCCGGTGCGGCGCCTGCTGCCAGGGGCCGGCATTGTGGCATTGGCAGGAGCGCTTCTCGTTCACCCGGTGGTGCACTGGTGGGGCGCCCGCGAGGCCGCCGTCGCGGAGGACATCGTGGCGCAGACCCGCGACGGGGATGCGCTCATCGCCAGCTGGGCCGCGCAGAAGTACGTGTCGCCCGTCTACGGACCACGCCGGCGGATCTGGATCGAAAGGGCGGACGTCGCCGATCTCCCGGCCATCACGGCGCAGAATCCCGGCACATTTCTGGTCCGCGTGTCGCGAGAGGATACTTCCCCGGCGGCCGTCGGCTCTGACGAGACGGAGCGGTTCGTGTCGGCCGCGCGGCAACGCTGCCGCGTCGAGCAGGTCTTCGACCGGACCTACGACGGCTCGCGGAGGCTTGGACTCTGGCGCATCGACTCCTGTAACGGGAATCCTTTGCGGGACCGATAGACACGGACGCGTGGCCGGGTCATCATCAGCCAGTCAGAGGTTCATGCGGCCGCTTGCCGTCACCCTGCTGCTGGTCTGGACGGCCGGCGCCGTGCAGCTGATTCCTCTCTCACGCCCCGTGATGGACTCGATCAGTCCGGCGACGGCCGCAGCCGGGTGCCATGGATCGTGTCATGCGATCGCTCGGCCTGAAGCAGCCCAGCAGTACCTGACCCACACCGTACCCTGATCAGGATTCTGCGCGTCATCCCGCGATACGCTCCTGCGTGGAGCTTCGGGGGCGGTGTGCGGTTCAGCTACGATCTCGACCGCGCGCTGTCCCGCCGCGGTCTGGCCATTACGGTCGCGACCTCAGATCAGGTCGATCTCAGGTATCGAACCGACAAGGCCGACGAAGAGATCGACGGCATCACGATGAGGCGCTATCCGAATCCGTCCAATTATCTCGCGGGGCGACTGCAGTGGCTCTCGTACCGCCCGGTGGGACTGCGGCGGGCGGTGATCGACCTGGCGGCCGCATGCGATGTCGTCCACGTGACCGAAGCCCGGGGGCCGCACGTGCGCTGGGCATTTGCCGCGGCTCGAGCGGCCGGCGTTCCAGTTGTCTGGTCGCCGCTCGGCGGGCTTGCGGAGGGAGTCGGGATTCGGAAGCCCTACCGCCGGCTGTACGATCGCGTGTACCGAACGCGCAGGCTGATTGGCGAAGCGCGGGCCATCGTCGCCCAGTCGGTCCATGAAGCGGCGGTGCTGGCACGGCTGGGAGCGCAGCCCCACCAGGTCAGGCCGATCGAGCTCGGCGTCGATGCCTCTCGGTTCCGTGCACTCCCCGCGCGGGGAGCGTTCCGGCGTGCCGCGGGGTTCGGCGAGCGGCAGCCGCTGGTGCTCTTCATGGGACGCTTCCATCCCACCAAAGGGCTCGACGTGCTGATGGAAGCGGCCGCGATTGCGCGTCGTGCGCTTCCAGACCTGGCCGTCGCGCTCGTCGGATGGGACCACGGCGCCCTGCGCACCGTGCGCCGGCGTGCCCGCGCGCTACGACTCGAGGAGGCCGTGAGGATTCTCCCCCCGCTCTTTGGCGACTTCGCCGTGCAGGCGTACGTCGACGCCGACGTGTTCGCGGTCGCCGCGACACTGTACGAGGAGACGTCGCTCGCGGCGCTCGAAGCGCTGGCGGCGGGCACGCCATGCGTGCTCACGCGCCAGTGCGAAGTCCGGGGGCTTCAGGATATGGGCGGCGGCCAGGTGACGGACTGTGCGCCGGAGGCGTTCGCGACGGGCCTCCTCACCGTGCTCGAGGATCCCCACCGCGTGGCGCGCGCGCGGTCCGCTCGACGGACCATCCTCGGCTCACGCACGATCGAACACAGCGCTGAGGAGTATGCGGCCGTCTTCCGCGGCATCGCCGGCGTGGACGCCGAACGGCCGCACCACCTCGCCCTCTGATGCGACAGTCCTCCCGCCTCGTGATCTGGGACAACCTGCCTGCCCCATATGCCGTCGAGCGGTACAACCGGCTCGCGGACCGACAGACGTTCGATGTGTCGGTGTGGTTCGCCCGGCGGACAGAGCCGGGTCGCAGTTGGGCTGTCGACCCGTCATCGTGGCGGTTCCGCGGCATGTACGTCGAGGATCCCGGTGAAAGCCGTGCGTCCTTGACGCGTTTCATTCAACGTTGCGACGCGCTCAGGCCGGACCTGATCCTCTCGCTCTATGGAGAGCGCCCCTTCGTCGTCGGCCACCTGATCTTCAGGGCGCTCGGCATTCGGAACGCCTTCTTCGTGGAGCGGACGTTCGACGCCGTCATCCGGCGCCGATGGTGGAAGGAACTGGCGAAGTACGTGCTCTTCCGCTCCGCGGATGCAGCTCAGGCCCACGCGCCGCCTGCATCCCAGCGAGGCGCTGTTCCTGCTGACGCGTTTCAGTACGCGTACCGATACGGATTCCCGGCCGACCGGGTCTTCGGCGTCACCCATTCGCTCGATGTCGGCCACCATGCGGCGCCCCTCAGCGCCGAGATGCGACGACAGTTGCGGCTGGATCTGGGCGTGAGCGGGTGCGTATTCCTGTACGTCGGGCGGTTTCTGAAGACCAAGGGGCTGCTGGTGCTGCTCGACGCCTATCGCCGTGCGAAGCAGCAGCAGCCTGATATTTCACTCCTGCTGGTCGGCGACGGCGCGGATGAAGACGCCCTTCGAGCGGCAGCCGAAGGGACGGACGGGATCGTGTTCGTGCCCTTCGTCCAGCCGCCCGATCTTCCCCGGTACTACGCCAGCGCCGACGTCTTCGTTTTTCCGTCCCTCGGAGATACCTTCGGGCTCGTCGTCGAAGAGGCGCATGCGGCGGGGCTACCGGTAATCACCTCGGATGCGGCGGGTGATGTGAGGCAGCGTGTGCGCGACAGTGGCAACGGGTTCGTCGTTCCCTACGGCGACGCGGAGGCCCTGGCCGGGAGGATGGTCCTTCTCGCCAGTGATTCTGGTCTGCGCGAGCGCATGGGGGGGCGAGGCGCCGAGCGCGTGCACGCGTGGGACCACGACGCGTGGGTGGCCGACTTCGAGCGGTTCGCGAGCAGCGTGCTCGCGCTGCAGCCTCGGGACACCGCGAGCGCGCGGCTCACACGAGCGGCGGGGCGACTCCTCGTGGGCGCAGCGGATATCGGCGAGCGCGCGAGCGCGTGGCGGAAAAAAATTGCCGCTCGGGGCGTCGTTCGGACGGCCTGGGACACGCTCGTGTCGAGAGCCAACCGCGCCGGCATGTGGGCTATCAGCGTGCCGTGGCGGCTCGCCCGTCGGCGCGATGCGCTGGAAAAGTTCGGTACTGAGTACCAGGGTTGGCTTCTCCCCGTGGCGCCGCTGGGCGCCGGCGGGATCTGCTACAGCGTCGGCGTCGGCGAGGACGCGTCGCTCGAAGACCGCCTGCTGAAGCGGACGACATGTCAGGTGTGGTCGTTCGATCCGACCCCACGTGCCCTCGCGCACATCGCTACTCGGACATTCGATCCCCGTCGGTTCACGTTCGTGCCGGTTGCCGTCTGGGACGAGCCCGGGCACATTCGCCTGTTTGCACATCCCGATACTGCCTGTGACACGTGTTCCCCGGTCAACCTCTGGCACACGGGCGCGTGCTTCGAGGTGCCCTGCACGACGGTCGGAGCATTGATGCGCGGGCATGGCCACGACGAGCTCCTCCTGCTCAAGATCAGCATCGGCGGCGGCGAATGGCGCGTCCTGCAGAATATCCTCGACGATGGGCTCCGGGTGCAGATCCTCTGCGTCGAGTTCTGCCAGCCCGCATCGTTCTGGCGCGTCGCGGCAGCGGTCGCGCGGCTGCGACGTGCCGGCTACCGGTACTGCTGTCACGAACGATGGAGGTTCACGTTTCAGGGGCCGCCTGAAGCTCAGGACGCTGCGAAGGTCCCCTCGCAGGCATCGGCAGGCTCGGCGAATCGGAAGCGTGCCTGAGTGTCGAAGCCGCTCAGATCACGTCGGGCGCCGAGCGCTCGGTCAGAGCCGTGGACAGCGTTCTCGCCACCTCGTCGCGGCGCCGGCTGGAGAAGTACCAGTCAATAGTCTTGTGCAGCCCGTCGACGAACCTGACGGCGGGCTCCCAGCCGAGGAGCCGGCGGGCCTTTCCGTTGTCGGCCACCCGGTTCTGCGGGCCGACCGGCATGTCGCGGCGGAAGGCGATCTCCGCCGAGTGACCGGTGTATCGGAGCACTTCCGCGACGGCGTCGATCACGCGGATGCGTTCCATGGTGCCGAGATTCACCGCGCTGCCATCCTCGATCGCTTCGGCGGCACGAATGGTGCCCGCCACGATGTCGCTCACGTACGTCCAGTTGCGGACCTGCTCGCCATTGCCCCACACCTCGAACGGGTTCTGCCTGACGAAGGCGCGCGCGATCATCGCGACCACCGCATGATTTTCGTGTCCGCGCTCCCCGTAGACCGTGAAATAGCGGCACGAGACCGATTTCATGCCGAAATCCCGGTAGTACGCGGCCAGTGTCAGCTCCGCCGTCAGTTTGGCCCAGCCGTACATGTTGTCAGGGTCGTACGGAGGCCCTACCATGTCCTCGGTCAGATAAAGCGCCTTCGTGGGATCGTTCTGCAGGAACTTCGGATACACGCAGCCGGACGAGGCAAAGACGACCTTCTCGACGCCGGCGCGTCGGCAGGCGAGGAACACGAGCCCGTCGAGGGCCAGGTTCGTCGCGCACGCGGCCTGGTGCAGATCGACGTAGCCGCGTCCTCCGTGATCCCCCGCGAGGTGGAACACGACCGACATCGGCCGCACGGCGCGCTCCACGACTGCCGAATCGAGCAGGTCGCCTTCGAGGAATTCGATGGCTCCCCGCTCGAGATGCGGCTGGAGGTTGGATCGCGTGCCGCTGCTCAGATTGTCGACGACGCGCACTCGCGCGCCCAGCGAGACCAGCGCGTCGGTCAGGTGGGAGCCGATGAACGACGCGCCCCCCGTCACGAGAACCGGCCTGTGTGTCCAGTCGAAGCTCACGGTTTCGACAATACTACCTACCGGAGCGGAGGCGCAACGGCATCGCCGTGCTGACAATCATTGCGGCGCCGCGCGCATTTGTCGGCGAGTTCGACGTCATCCAGCGAAACGCCATCGGCAGCTGGACCAGGCTGCGGCCCGCGCCGCAAGTCCTGCTGATCGGCAACGAGCCCGGCACCGCCGACGTGTGCGCCGAGCTGGGCGTCGGCCATATCCCGGGGGTTCGTGTCGGCGAGTCCGGAGCGCCGTTCGCCGACTCGATGCTGGCACTCGCCGAGCAGCGCGCCGCCCACCCGCTGCTGCTCTGGGTGGCTGCGGACACCGTCCTCTTCGACGACCTGATGCATGCGGCACGACAGGTGGCCGACCGGTTCGAACCATTCTGCATGGTGGTGGGCCGCTATCATGTCACCGACTCCCGGCCGATCGACTTCACCGATCCGGCGTGGGACGCGCGCCTGCGGCGCGCTGCATTCGGACCGCTGCTGGATGACCTCGGGGCCGGAGACGTCTTCCTGTTTCGGCGGCACTTCTGGCGCGACTTTCCTCCGTTCATCGAAGGCCGCGGCGCTCTGGACGGGTGGATGTTCTTCCGGACGCTGGCGACCGGTGCAGCGCTCGTCGACGCGACCGCCGCGGTCATGACGATTCACCAGGATCACGGCTATGGCGACCAGGCGAACCGTGGCAGCGATGTGGAGGCCGCCTATAACCGGCGGCTGGCGGGCGCCGGTGGCCTGATGACCAGGGACAACGCGAACTGGCTGCTCACGCCAAGGGGCCTTGTCCGGCCACGACGATCGTTTCGCCGCCACGTCGCCGGCTGCGCGTACCTGGCCGCCGCGCATCCCCGTCTCGCCTGGCCGCTTCGCGCGTACAGACTGGCCGTCGATCGCCTGCTGCTGAGACCGTCGGCGGCACGAGCCGACACACGTGTCAGAGCCGCCGGACGCCGGCCCGCATGAGCATCTCGATGTTCGAAACCGTTGTCACGCCCGCCGCGCTCGATCTGGCGTCCGCGGTGATCCGTTCCGGACAGTTGAGCACCGGTCCTCGCGTAGTGGCGTTCGAAGACGCGCTGGCCCGCGAGCTGCGGCTCAGTCACCCGGTCGCGCTCAACAGCGGTACATCGGCGCTGCACCTAGCGCTGGTGCTGGCGGGTGTCGGCCCCGGTGACGAGGTCGTGCTCGCGCCGCAGACCTTCGTGGCGACGGCGCAGGCGATTCTGATGCAGCGGGCGGTTCCGGTCTTCGCGGACATCGACCCGCTCACCGGCAATCTGGCCGTCGAGTCCCTAACACGCGCGCTGACGCCGCCGACGAAAGCCATCATCGCCGTGCACTGGGCAGGATACCCCTGCGATCTCGACGAGATTGGAGCATGCGCGGCGCTCCGCGGCATTCCCGTCATCGAAGACGCGGCGCACGCGCTCGGCGCATCCTACCGCGGCCGCGCGATCGGCAGCGTGTCGCGATTCACCTGCTTCTCGTTCCAGGCGATCAAACACGTCACGTGCGGCGACGGTGGAGCGCTGTGCTGCGTACATCCGGACGATGCGCTCGAGGCGCGTCGCCGACGCTGGTTCGGCATCGACCGCGAGCACGCGCTCCCGTCCGAGCTGGGCGAGCGCGAGTTCGACATCGACGCCGTGGGATACAAGTACCACATGAACGACCTCGCCGCGGCCGTCGGTCTGGGGAATCTCTCCGGCTTTCGCGATCGGCTGGCGCGACGTCGCACGATCGTCGCGGCCTACCGGACCGCACTCGCCCGCGTGTCCGGGGTCACGCTGCTCCGCCGCGCGGACGACCGTCAGAGCGCCGACTGGCTGTGCACGATCCTGGTGGAACGACGTGACGCGTTCGTGCGCGCGCTCCAGTCGCACGGCGTCCCGACGTCGGTCGTGCACCGCCGGATCGATCGATTCCGCGTCTGCGGGGGCGTCCGTGCCGAGCTTGCCGGCCAGCAGCAGTTCGACGAGCGTCAGATCTCGCTGCCGCTGCATTCCGGCCTGTCAGACGAGCAAGTGGACCAGGTCATGACGGCCGTTCGATGCGGATGGTGACCGCCTTCGACGTCTGATCCGGCATGCCGCGCATCCACGTCGAACATGGCGCCCATCCATCCACGCTGCGGCAGTGGTTTCCAGCGCCCGAACCCGATCCGTTCTTTGACGCGGCGGTGCTCACGGCGCTGTACGGCTCATCGTGGACGTCGGTCATCATCGAGGAGGGCGGCCACGCTCTCCGGCATGCGTTTGCTGCCTCTGCAATCGCGGAGACGGGGCTCTTCGATATCGAGCCGCTGGTTGGCTACGCAGGGCCGCTGTCGACGCCCCATGCGCCACGCGAGTTTCTCGTCGAAGCGCTGCGCGGCTACGGCCGCTACTGCCGCGAGCAGGGCATCGTCGCCGAGCTGATCCGCTTCAATCCGCTTCTGGAGAACGACCTCCCGGTTGCAGACGCGTCGCGTGAGCTGCGGCTGCATACGGCGAGGCGCGTGGCCTACATCGACGTTCACGAGAGCGACGCGATCCGCTTCTCGAGCTATCCGCGGGAGACCCGGAACATGGTCCGCACGGGACGCCGCTCGTGCCACGTTGCGCCCCTCGAGAAGGATCCCGGCACCTGGCAGCGGTTCCGGCGACTGCACGAACTGACCATGGATGCGACAGGGGCAACGCCCGAATGGCGGCTGGCGGATGATCTGGCCGAGCGGTTGCGCAACGACGCGCGGTTCGTGCTCGTCGGCGCCCTGCGGGGAGGCGAGCTCGTGTCGGCGGCGGTCGTCCTGATGCATGACACCACCTCGTACTATCTGCTGTCGGCGAGCGTGCGCGACCCGGCGGCGCGGCGCGGCGCGAACAACGCGATCATCGACGAGATCGCGAAACGCGCCGCTGCGGCCGGATCGCAGCGCCTGGGCCTGGGCGGTGGCCTGAGCGATACGCCCGGCGACGCCCTCTTCCAATTCAAGTGCAGCTTCGGTGGACAGACGCGGCCGTTCAGGGTCGGCTTTCTGGTGCACGACCAGGCGAGTCTCGCCGCTCTCGTTCGCGCCGCGGAACAGGACTCCAACATCGTCCGCGGGTCGCGGTTGTTCCTCCGCTACCGGCTGGCGCCGGCCTTTGTCAGGGGCCGAATGGTTCCGCGGCGAGCACGCGCTGCCACGCGGAGCACCCTGTGACCGACCGAGAATCGTACTGGCTGCGTGTGTACCGCGACCTCCATCGCCGGGCGGAGAGCCATCTGGACTACGCATCCGCCGAGGAGCAGGCCTTCGCGTTCGCCGCGTGTCTCCTGGCTGCCGGTTCCGTCGCCGGCATGCGATGCCTCGACGCGGGCTGCGGGACGGGCGGCTTTGCCCGGCTGTTGCGCGCCGCGGGCGCAAGGGAGGTTGTGGCCGTTGACTTCGTGGAAGACACGATCGCGGGACTGCGCCGGTCGGATCCCGATATCCGATGGCAGGCAGGAAGCCTGAATGATGCTGAACGCATTCGGGCGCTGGGTACCTTTGACCGCGTGCTCGCGATCGAGGTACTGCAGTACGTCAGTCCCTCCGCCATGTTCGACGTCCTGTGGTCCGTCGTTGCGCCTGGCGGACGTCTGATCGGATATGCGCCCAATGCGGACAGCAGCTTTGTTCAGCGGACCATGACGAAGTTCCAACAGCAGTACGCGCCGCTGTCCCAGCAGGCGGTGTCCGCTCGGCTGAGCAGCCTGCCGGACCTGGCGGAGTGGGGGGTGATGGGGCTGCGGTGGCGAGAGGGCAGCCGGAGTGTGCCTTACGATTTTCTGCCGTTTACGTCCGCGCCGGACTGGCCTGACCCACCCAAACGACTGCTGTTCATGGCACGAAAAATGTGACCGGGGCTTCCAGCGGCACAGCGCGTTTCAGATCTGTAATTTTTTCGCGTTCTCGCACAAATTCTGTTGCGCCAGGACGATTTTTTTCTTTGCACGCAATTGCGATTGAATATACTTCAGGTGAGGGCAGGTCAGGCCTGCTAAGGGGGGTTCACGACATGCTGCGTACAAGACTCGTAGTTGCCGCAACGCTTGCCTGTGCGGCGCTGTTGATTGCACCGGTCGTCATCGCGCAGGGCAACCCCGGCGGGCGCGACAAGGGCGGCGCGTGCCACCAGCTGGGCAACGGCACCTACGTATACCTCGAAGTCGGATTGGCTGCTCTCGCCGCGCATCAAGCCCACGGGGATGATCCGACGTGGGAAGCGCCGACGAACCACGGCGAGAACTGGGGCGTCTGCGACGCGCAGAATAATCCCTAGCTCGATGCGGACTGGCGTCCGGCCAGACCGCCCACCCGTGAATCTGCGACGCTGTGAACTGCCAAGCGCGGAGAAGTGATTCGCACCATCCCCGCCTGGCAGTTCGCCTGACCTTTCCCCACGCGAGAACCGGTCCCATAACCGACGTCCGCCTTGTTCTACTGAACCATCTGCGTCGCCCTCCTGCTCGTAGACTTCACGCCACGTGAACGTCATAATGGCCACGCTCAAATCACGCTGGAGGTGACATGGCCAGTCTTGCCAAGGTCCTTGCCGGGCTTTCCGCGGTGGCGTTCCTCGTTGCGGTGGCGACCAACTTCATGGGTGGGTTCCTGACCAGCTCGGAGGGGTGGTCGCGCGCCGCGACGAACCTGGCCCTGCTGGCGCTCGCGCTGGTCTTCTCCTTTCGCAGCCCGACAGCCACGTCCTGACGCGAGGCGCGCGACCGCCTGTTGAGATATCTCGTCACCGGCGCGGCCGGGTTCGTCGGCAGCCATCTCACGGATGCCCTCCTCGCGCGCGGGCACAGTGTCATCGGCTACGACAACCTGTCGACCGGCCAGGAGCGCTTCCTCGACGCTGCCCGTCGATCCGACCGGCTCAGGTTCGTCCGCGGCGATATTCTCGATTCCTCGACCCTTCGCGGTGCCATGAAGGGCGTCGACGCCGTCTTTCACATGGCCGCGAACGCGGACGTGCGCGGCGGGTTCGCGGCGCCGCGGGTGGACCTCGAGCAGAATACGATCGGGACCTTCGAGGTGCTTGAGGCGATGCGCGATGCCGGCGTCATGCGCATGGTCTTCGCCTCCTCGTCTGTGGCGCTCGGCGAGCCCGACGTCGTCCCGACCCCCGAGGACTGCGCCATTCCCAGACAGACGTCGCTGTACGGAGCAGCGAAAATGGCAGGCGAAGGCCTCATCGCCGCGTACGCCGAGGGATACGGATTCGAAGGCTACGCGTTTCGCTTCGTGTCGCTGCTCGGTCCGCGATACCCGCACGGACACGTCTTCGACTTCGTCAAGCAGCTCCTCGCGGATCCGACGGTTCTGCGGATTCTTGGCGACGGCACGCAGCGCAAGAGCTACCTCCATGTCGAGGACTGCGTCCGCGCCATGCTGCACATCGCCGAAGATCGACGCACTCCAGGCACTCCAGGCACCTTCGAAGTGTTTCATCTCGGGGTTCCCGCGTGCTGTCTCGTGCGAGAGTCGGCCGCCTGGATCTGCGACGAGATGGGTGTCAGCCCGCGTCTGGAGTTCGGGACCGGGAATCGCGGCTGGATCGGTGACAGCCCGGTTGTGTTCCTCGACGTCCGCAAGGCGATGAGCACCGGCTGGGCCCCCCAGCACTCGATTGAGGAGTCGGTGCGCCAGACCGTCCGCTGGCTGCTCGGGAACCGCTGGATCTTCGATCGGCGATGACGGCCGGCCAGCGATTCGATCTCGTCATTCTGGCAGGAGGGCGGGGCACGCGGCTCAAGGCGCGCACTGGAGACCTTCCCAAGCCGATGGCGCCGATCGCCGGGAGACCGGCGCTCGAGCACCAGCTTGCGCTCTGCCGCCGCCACGGATTTGACCGGGTCCTGCTGCTCCTCCATCACGGGCACGAGGCCATCCAGCGGCATTTCGGCGACGGTACGAGCTTTGGAGTCACGCTGGGCTGCCACGTCGAAGCGGCGCCGCGCGGCACGGCCGGCGCTCTTCGCGATAGCCTGGCAAGCCTGGCCGGCACGTTCCTGGTGCTGTACGGGGACACGTACGTCGACGTGGACCTGCGGCGCATGTGGGACACGCATCGCCAGGCCGGCGCGGATGCCACGCTGTTCGTCCATCCCAACGATCACCCGTTCGACTCCGATCTCGTCGAGGTGGATGCGGCCGGTTTTGTGACGACGCTCCACCCCTGTCCGCATCCTGAGGGAGCCGACCTGGAGAACCTGGTGACGGCCGGATTGTTCGTGCTGCAGAACGACGGACTGCAGGAGCGCATTCCGGCCGACCGCCCTTCCGATCTTGCCAAGCACACCATCCCCGGGCTGCTGGCCGACGGCCGCCGCCTGCTCGCCTATCGTTCCCCGGAGTACATCAAGGACTTCGGTACGCCGGAGCGGCTGGATCGGGTGGAACGTGACGTGCGGAACGGCATCGCTGAGCGGCTCTCGGGCCGCGCCCTCCGGCACGCTGTCTTTCTCGATCGCGACGGCACGCTCAACCGCGACGTGAACCACCTCAAGCACCCCGACCAGATTGAGCTGCTCGACGGGGCCCCGGCGGCCATTCGGCGGCTGAACCAGGCAGCCCGGCTGACCGTCGTGATCACGAACCAGTCTGCGCTGGCTCGCGGCGAGCTGACCGGCGAGGGCCTGCAGCGGGTCCATGCGCGGCTGTCGTCGCTGCTCGGCCGCCAGGGGGCGTACCTGGACGCGATGTACGTGTGCCCGCACCATCCCGACAGAGGGTTTCCGGGCGAAATCCCGGAACTGAAGGTGGCGTGCGACTGCCGCAAGCCCGGCACCGGCTCGATCGACGCCGCCTGCCGGGACCTGCTCGTGGACCGGGCCGGGGCGTGGATGATTGGCGACACGACGTCAGACATCGAGTCGGGCCGGCGTGCAGGGCTTCGCACGATCCTGGTACGGACCGGCCACGCCGGCAGCGACGGGAAGTTTCCCTTCCGTCCCGACTATGTGACCAGCGATCTCGGCGCCGCGGCATCGTGGATCCTGGACGGGCACCCGACGATGTGCCGCCGGCTGGCGCCGGTGGCGGCGGCCGCACGCGAGGCACGGCTGGTGGTGATCGGCGGCCTCGCCCGCACGGGCAAGAGCTCCGCTGCACAGATCCTGAAAGAAACCATGCACGTCTGGGGACGCGAGACGCACATCCTGCCGTTCGACTCGTGGCTCAAGCCGCAGGGCGAAAGAGCCGAAGGAACAGGTGTGGACTCCCGTTTCGATACCCGACAGCTGCTGGACGTCGTCGCGCCGCTGGTCGGAGCGGCTGAGCGGCGAACGCTCGACCTGCCGATCTACGACCGGGCCCGCCGCGCCATGTACGATCGGCCCGTGCAGATCTCAATCGGGCCGGAGGATCTTGTGATTGTGGAGGGCGTGCCTGCGCTGATGTCCGACGAGCTGGCCGCGCGGGCGGACCTGCGGGTGCACATGGAAATAGCGGAATCCGCGCGGGTCGAGCTGCTGCACGCGGACTATCGCTGGCGGGGTGAGTCCGGGGAGCGGCTGGCGGCGCTGCTCGCCTCCCGGGCAGCCGATGAGACCGGACCGGTGGAGGCGGCACGGTCGCGCGCCGACTTCGTGGTGACCGCCTGGGCCCGCGAATGATCGTCAGCAAGACGCCCTTCCGCATGAGCTTTGTCGGCGGCGGCACCGACCTGCCCTGGTTCTACCGCGAGGAGATGGGCGCGGTCGTTTCGACAACGATCGACAAGTACATGTACATTGCGCTGAACCGGAAGTTCGACGACCGGATTCGCATCAGCTACTCGCGCACCGAGGAGGTTGAAACGGCGCAGCAGGTGGAGCATCCGCTCGTCCGGCACGCGCTGGGCGTCGCGGGTATCAACGGCGGCATCGAGGTGGCGTCCATGGCCGACATCCCGTCGCGGGGGACGGGCCTCGGGTCTTCCAGCTCCTATACGGTCGGACTGCTCAACGCCTTCTTCGCGTACCGCAACGAGTACGCCTCGAAGGAACGGCTGGCGCAGCTGGCCTGCGAGATCGAGATCGAGCGGTGCGGCGAGCCGATCGGCAAGCAGGATCAGTACGCCGCCGCGTACGGCGGCCTGAACCTGATTCGGTTCCACCCGGACGAATCGGTCTCGGTGGATCCCGTCATTTGCGATCCCGCCGTGCTCGCCGAGCTCGAAGCCTCGACGCTCGTCTTCTACACGGGCCGCGCCCGGAGCGCGTCGGCCGTCCTGGCGGAGCAGTACGCCCACGCCGACGCGAATCGGCCGCTGATGCGGCGCATGGTCGCGCTCGCCCTCGATCTCAAGAAGGAGCTCGAATCGGGGCGCCTCGACTGCATGGGGCCGATCCTGGATGAGAACTGGCGTCTCAAGCGGCAGATGTCCGACAGCATCTCGAGCTCGCAGATTGACGACTGGTACTCCACAGGCCTGGCGAACGGTGCGCAGGGCGGCAAGCTTCTCGGCGCCGGCCGCGGCGGCTTCCTCATGTTCTTCGCGCCGCCGGACCGCCACCTTCGCATCAGCCGCGCGCTGCCCGACCTCAAGCCGGCGAAGTTCCGCTTCGAACGCACCGGCGCACAGATCGTCTTCTATCAACCCGCGGATGGCACATGAACGCTGACTTCTCCGTGAACGCCTACCTTGCCGCGCACGGCCGGCTTGCGCCGTCGCTCGACGCGCGCGCGCTGCAGGACGGCATCGATCTGGTCCGATCCGCCTTCGATGCGGGGCGGCAGATCATCACCTGCGGCAACGGCGGCAGCGCCTATGCCGCCTCGCACTACATCACCGACTGGAACAAGATGGTGAACCTGGCGACCGGGCGGAAGTTCCGCGGGATATCGCTCTGCGACAACATCGGGATGGTCACGGCGTTCGCCAACGACGTCAGCTACGAGGAAGTGTTCGCGGGACAGCTCAAGGCCATCCTCGACAAGGACGACCTGGTCATTGCCATCAGCGGCAGCGGCAACTCCCCCAACGTCGTCCGCGCCGTGGAGTACGCCAACAGCGCCGGCGCAGTCACGCTCGCCGTGGTCGGCTATGACGGCGGCCGCCTCAAGCAGATCGCCCGGCACGTCGTCTGGGTGCCGTCATTTGACATGCAGTTGTGCGAGGACGTCCACCTGATGTTCGGGCACATGGTCATGAAGGCGCTCTGCGGCGCGGGAATCAGGGACGAATAGCACATTCATGCGTCCGTTGCTCAAATGGGCCGGGGGGAAGCGCCAGCTGCTTCCGATCCTGCGCGGCTTCTATCCGGCCGATTTCGACGCCTATCTCGAGCCGTTCGTCGGCAGCGGCGCGGTCTTTTTCGACCTGTACGCCTCCGGCCGGCTGCAAGGCCGCCGTGTCCGCCTGACGGATGTGAACGCGGATCTCATCGGCTGCTATCGCACGGTCCGAGACGAGGCCGACGCGGTGATCGCCGAGCTGCGCGCGCTCGCCGAGGAGCACCGG
>MEKU01000019.1:43598-61834 GCA_001767195.1 Acidobacteria bacterium RIFCSPLOWO2_02_FULL_67_21 | reverse complement strand
GGACCCGCCGCGGCGGCCGGCTACACGCCCGCGTTGGCCGCCATGCTGATCTATCTCAACCGCGCTGGCTACAACGGTCTGTTCCGGCTGAACCGCCGGGGGCAGTTCAACGTGCCCGCCGGACGCTACGCGAATCCCAGCATCTGCGATCCGGGCCATATCCGCAGCTGCGCGCAGGCACTTGCGGCCGACGGGGTGACGCTCGAGTGCGCCTCGTTCGACAGAGCGCTGTCTGCGGCGCGGACCGGTGATTTCATCTACTGCGACCCGCCGTACGCGCCGCTCAGCCGCACGGCCAGCTTCGCGCACTACACCGCCGGCGGATTCGGCGCAGGGGATCATCAGCGCCTGCAGGAGGCGGTGGTTGCCGCCGCCCACCGCGGCGCTACCGTGCTGGTCTCCAACTCGAGCGCGCCTGAGATCGCCTCGGCCTATACCGCACCCGCCGCACGGATGGCCGGGCTTTCCCTTCAACGGGTCGCCGCCAGACGCGCCATCAACTCGAAGGCCGCCGAACGTGGGCCGGTCGAGGAGCTGATCATCACGAACACGCCGGCCCGCCGGCGCAGCCCGACGGAGAAGCTGAGCATGGCGAAGAGCAGCGTCACGCCACGACCAAAGTTGCGTCGAACTTTGCTGTAGTCTTCCATTCCGCTTGAGGCTCGCCCCAGGTCCACGCGTGCTCCTGCCGTTCGCGGCGCTTGCCGTGGCGGCGCTGCTCGACATCGCGCTTGGGGTGGCCTGGGCGGCGGTCGCTTCCGTCCGCGCGACCCGTGCCGGCGCCGAAGGGAAAGCGCTGGAGCAGCGCTATCGGATCGCGCATCCGTATTACCATCACGACTTGGCGGCCGGCTACGACGGGACCGGAGCCTGGGGCCCCATTCGGTACGCGGTTCGCACGAACTCTCTTGGATTTCGCGATGCGCGAGTACGCGAGGTGCCCGGCCGGACCGACCGTTTGAGAGTACTGTTCCTGGGGGACTCGTTCATCGAAGGACTCGGCATCGACTACGACTCCACCTTCGCCGGACTGCTTCGCCGGCGCGGCATCCCCTTGACCGTCGTCGTCTACCCGTGGCCGCAGCAGCGGCAGTGGAACGACCGCAACTCGCTGCAGGTGCGCTACTGGCGGGAGTGGGCGAACCGCGAGCGCGTCGAATTCATCAAGCTTTTCGGAGCCTTCTTTGAGGCCGTGGACCGGCTTGGTACGGCCGAAGCCATCGCGCAGCACTTCATCTCGGGAGATATGCACTGGAACGCGTCGGGGCACCGCCTCGTCACCGAGATCCTGCGGCGTCGCCTGATCCCGATTCGTCGGTCCACTCGTCAAGAGCTGAGGCCGACGGGGGCGGGCGCGCTTGGGCGTTCGCCCGCCTGCGGGAAGCTGACCCGCGTCGTCACGGCGACGTCCATACATTCCCTCCGCAAGACAACCGCGTGCCAGACGAGCGCCGCACAGTTGAGAAGAGCAAGAAGCAAGGTCGCGTCGATCCCCGTCGCCATCCGCGGAATCGCGTAGCTGTTGTCTTGAGCGTTGATCCCGAACAGTAAGTTCAGGTTGAGCGCGAAAATCACTGTGAGCACCGCGTACAGCGGAAGGAATCGTGAGCGGCCGATTGTCGCAATGGCCAGAAGCGGCACCGCGGCGAACAGATGGTTTTCGTGGACCTGCGTCGCGAGCACGGCGTAGGCATGGACGAAGAAGGCCCCAGCCGCCGACATCAGCCACAAGTCGCGGGCGCGTCGGATGGTCCACATGCCCCATGCGATGGCGCCCAGCGCCAAGATGGCTCCGAATGCCCGTACGCTGATGCGTGTCGCGATCGAATCAAAGCTGGCGAAACTCGAAATCGCAACGATATCCGCCGGTGTCGTCACGGCAGCCCAGAGGTCGCCGCCTGACTCCGCAGAGACGCGCAGCAGGTGCCCCACAATCCACCAGAGATTCGCGGCGTTCGAGAGCATGTCTTTACCCAACGTGAGCGTTCCGAGGGCAAGAACCATGTTTCGGGTCGCGCCAGACAGGATGATCGGCAGCAGAATGATTGCGGACGCGACGGCAGCACCCATCAGTGCCGAGCAAGCGGATTGCACTCGGTTCACAGATCCGCAGTTCCAGATTGCGACCACTACTGCCGGCAGGACAAGTACGATCTGAGGTTTTGTCAGGACGGCTGCCGCGATCAACGCCCCGGAAAGCGCAGGCCATCCCGCGGTGCCGGCAACAAGTGCCCCGGCAGCGGGCAGCACTGCGAGCGCATCCACGTATCCCAAGGTGGACGTGGCCAAAAGCATCGCCGGGTTCAACCAGAAGACCATAGTCACCCGACGGGCCACCTTCACACCTCTGATGCGAAGGGCTAGCAAGAACAAGAAGACGGCGAACGCCGCCTCCGCGAGTACGGCCGGTGCCTTGGCGGTTGCCGTCAGCGCGTCACCACGTGAAAAGCCACCGGTGGCGCGATGATACAGGCGCGCCGCCATTCCCAGTTCATACAGCGCGAGCGGAGGATAGTCGCCCCGGGAATCGAAGCCGTCGGTGGTGCGGAGAGAAAAATCCGAGGGCGCCGCAGTCCAGGCGTACAACGTGGCTTCCCCGCGCATGGCGGCTACGTAGCCCCATTCGCGCCACGGCCTGTCCGGCCCTTCTATGGGAAGCACGACAACTCGTATGAGGGCGCCAGCAATCAGAGCCGACCTCAACAATTTCACGGCGACAGTTTAATGCAATGGCGCATCCACCGTGGAACCCCGTTAGGTGTTGTGATGGTGAGATTCGCATCCGGGCCGGCCCAACAGATCGCGATTGAGACAGGAAATGACAAGGCGGTCAGAGGAGCGATACTGCCTACCCCTCTGACCTGCCTTGCCCCATCGGTCCGCCGAGCACTCGCGCCGGTTCGAACCGACGGTGGCGACACGTTTCCGCAGGCAGAACGGCTGTATATGTACCGGATGCGCTCCGGTAACGCTGAGTCACCGAACGCGCAGAGACTCGAGCATGCGTTCGAGGCGCGGCTCGAGGAGGCCGGTGACGATTCCGTGCCCGGCCGCGGTGTAATGCTCGTCCCGCGGGATAAATAGACGGCCCGTGGGAACATCGGCCGCTACAAAAGCCTCCAGGGTGTCCAGGCATGGAACCGCCTCCTCGGCACAGAATTCACGGAGCCGCTTCATCAACAGACGCGCCGATACTGACGGCTCTCCGGCGAGTTCCATCCTTCCGCTCGCAACCTGCTCCATCGACGGCAGCAACAGAATAAGAGGTACAGCGTTCTCTCTTCTGATGGCCGTGACGAAGGCGCGATAGACGGCCAGGGCCTGCGGCAGTGACGATGCCTCGGCCTCTGCCGACGGGACGAATCTGTCCCCTTCCATGGCATTGGCAAGCGTGCCGCGAAGAAGCGTCAGCAAGTGCGAACGATCCTGCACCCATCGGTACAACGGCCGCTCCGAGAGCCGTCTCAGAACCGAAGGGCGGTATGGCACGTAGACGAGCCGGTTGTGCTGGAGTCGGAACGCGTTCAGCGGACGCGTCACGTCATCGAGGTCGTTCCAGGCGACGCCAACAACGACGATACGAGGTAAGTACTTTCGGCCCTCTTCGAGAAACAACAGATATTGCTCGCTTGGACCTGTATTGCCGACACCCAGGTTCAGTCCGTCGACACGTCCCAGCTTCCGCCGCAACGATTCCTGCGTGCGGTAGATGAAGGTATCTCTGTTGTCGACGCCCACACCAAACACATAGGAATCGCCGTGCACGACGATTCGGGTCTCGAGCGGTGAGGCATACGCTTCGTCCTCGTCAGCCCTGACTCCTTGACGATTTGTCCGGATGCGGTACCGCTCTGGACCGGCCCTCTTTACCTTGTCCATGTTTGGAAAATGCCGGAAACGATAGACCGGATGGCTCTCGTACCACGCGCTCATGACCTCGAGGTCCTGGGGCCGGCCGACGCGAACGAGGAGCTCGGCGACGACCAGACCGGCCCCGATAGCCAGGCAGGCGACAATCGCCCTCAGCATGAGGCGTCTGCTTGAGGACATGGCGGCCAAGCAAAGTTGCGAGTCGTAGGAATAGTACACTGCGCGTGGCCGCGGCTATGAACGCGTACTCAGATCTCCGCGCCCGACGCGCCGTCCAGACCCCCCGGCAATCGCCCCGAGCGCGAATACCGAGCCGAACAGCCATATGGCGTTACGGATCTCGGGTGGCCCGAAGTCGGTGAACGCGTATCGAATGCGTTCTCAGGTGGAGACTCGTGGTCCGCTGGACAGCCGGATTGCAGGTATCGAGGATGTTGAGGATCCGGGACGGATTGTGGAGGGCGCCGGGATGTGCGTGGAAGGCGTGAAAGAGGACTGACGAGGTCGTAGCCATTCCACCGGCAGAGTGGGGATTTGCACGAGAAGTCCCTACTCCTCTAGCAGGTGAGACGCATTCGCGAAGGCTGTCTCGTAGCCGCGAAGCGGCGGCGAACTTCCACATGAAAACCGAGTTCTGCACGACGTGATGCACGGGCTCATCCCGCGCGCCATCGAGGAGACGGCACAGGAGCGCGGCGCGAGCACATAAGGCCATCCCCGGAGAGGCGACATCATCAACACCACAAATGAACCTGTGGGCCTGAGGTAGAATCGCGCGTATGCGCTGGCAAGATCGCATCACGGTGAATCCGGCCGTCCGAACGCGCGAGGACATCCGAGCCTCGCTGGCGTCCGCCGCGGCGCGCGAGCGGCGGCTCGCCAATTCGGTGGCGTGAAGCTGCTCTTCGACGCCACCGTCAAGAGCTGCGGCGCTTCGACCAGTTCGCGACCGTCACACCCTTGAAACGAGCGAAGTCCCTGCGGTTCGTCGTCACCAGCACCAGTCCCTGCACTCGGGCAATCGCTGCGATCTGACCATCGACAAACGGCGCCGGCCGGCCCAGCGCCTCGAGGCGGGCCCGCTCCCGGCCGTGCCAGGCCGCGGCGGCTTCGTCATACGGCAATATCGGAAACGACCCGCGCACGACCTCTTCGAGGTACGCGTCCAGCGCCGCGCGGCGCCGCCCTTCGGGCAGCCGGCGACAGCCATACGTGAGCTCGTGCCAGACCGGCGCCGCAATCGCACACTCCAGGCCGTACTCCTCGAGACGCTGCAAGATCACCGGGTCGGGCGTCTTCGAGATGGGCGCCGAGACAACGCCCGTGTCGAGCAGAAACCGCAGCGTCACAGTGATACCTTGCGGCCGACGCCCCTGTCGCGCGTGGAGGACGCGAAATCGGCATCAACGCCGACGTCGTTCAATGCGTACCTCTCGATGAACTTCCGGTACGCGTCGCCGAAATGCGACCGTGCCCCGCGCAGTCGCTCGAGTTGCGCCCGCGAGACCACGACGGCGACCGGCCGGCCCCGCCGGGTGAGCTCCACCTCCGCGCCGGATTCGGCCTGGTCGACGATAGCCGGAAGACGCGACCTGGCTTCTGCGATTGAATAGCGCTGCGACATGGATTCAAATGTACATCGTGATGTACATGCTGGCAACTGCCGGGCCGAAGCGGATTTCAACCAGTGGTGCGACAAGGCCATCTGGCTGAGCTCCCTCGTCTCTACCCCCTCTAGGAGGCGAAATGGTACGAATAACACAACAGATGTGTTGACATGAACAGTTCTGTTGTGTAGACTCCCTTGATGACGAGTGCAGAGCTCAAACGGTGGCTGACGAAACAAGGCTGCACGTTTGAATCTGGTCGTGGCGGGCATCTCACCGTCCGAAAGGGCGAGAAGGTGTCTTCGCTCCCGATGCACGGCAAACAGAAAGAACTCGGCACCGGGCTCGTCAACGCGATCAAGAAGGAACTTGGCCTGAAGTAGCGGTCACGCCGCCTAGTGTGCGGCTTATGGCGTAAAGGAGCCTGATATGCGGTACCCGGTCACCCTGACACGTGATACCAACAACACCTACCTGGTAAGGTTTCCGGACGTGCCTGGCGCAGTTACTTATGGTGAGACCATTCGTGACGCCATGGCACACGCACGTGACGCTTTTCTGACCGTGGTCGATGCCTTGATCAAAGATCGCAAACCGGTTCCGGCTCCCTCCCCGATCGGTCGACGACAGTTGTTCGTCGTGATCCCGGCACGTGAAGCCGCCAAGATTGAGCTGTATCGGACTATGCAGGCCAAAAAGGTTGGGAAGGCCGAACTCGGTCGCCGCCTGGACGTCCATCTCCCGCAGATCGACCGACTCTTGAATATGCGCCATGGCTCGCAGATCGATCAGATCGAGGCGGCATTCGGAGCGCTGGGCAAACGGATCGACATCACGGTCAGTGACGCCACGGAACGCCACCCTGCGCGCGAACGACGTGTCGGCGCGGTCGATCGCCGAGCCGTCGCCCGACCGGCCCAGCGAGCGCACCGGTGAACCGCTGTGTATGAAACGGAGATCTCTAGGCAGCTTTACGCGAGCTTGGCTCGTCACTCATGTTCGTGTCCCAGTCGGGACGGGTGTGTCGGGCCGAACGCGGCGAAGCTCGAGAGCGCGGCCGGCTGCCCCCTTGCCCCTCGCCCCCTTGCCCCCTTCCCTGCTAGTCTCAAGTGACGCGAAAGTGGCGGAACTGGCAGACGCGCCAGACTTAGGATCTGGTACCCGCAAGGGTATGGGGGTTCGAGTCCCTCCTTTCGCATTCAGACCGGCGGGGCTGGGATGCCTCGTGACCAGACCCGCCCTACGTACTCATGAAAACCGAATTCACCGACGTCAGCGAAACGCAGAAAACTCTCGCGATCGAGATCCCGACCGACGTGGTCGACGCCGAGATCGATCGCATCGCCCGCGGCTACACGAAGCAGGCGCGCATCCCCGGCTTCCGGCCTGGCAAGGTGCCGCAGACGCTCGTGCGGCAGCGCTTCCGCGAGCAGATCCTGCACGACGTGATGCACGGGCTCATCCCGCGCGCCATCGAAGAGGCGCTGCAGGAGCGCGGCATCGAGCCGGTCGACAGCCCCAACGTCAAGGACGTCGACCTCGCGGAAGGACGGCCGCTCAAGTTCACCGCCGCCTTCGAGACCGTGCCCGCCTTCGACCCGGGTGACCTCTCCACGATTACGGTTCGGCAGCCGGGCGCGGAGGTTCCCGGCCAGGCCGTCGACGACATGCTCCAGCGGCTGCGCGAGCGCGCCGGCAAGCACGAGACCGTCGAAGGCCGCCCGGTCGCCGAGGGGGACGCCGCCGTCCTCACGCTCGACCGGACCGATCCGGACGGCAAGGTCGATCACCACGACGAGGTCACCGTGCAGCTCGGCGCGCCCGGCAACCCGCCCGGCTTCGATGCGCAGCTGATGGGCCTGAATGCCGGCGAGGCGAAGACGTTCACGGTGCACTTCCCCGCCGACTATCACGCGCCGGATCTGGCCGGCACGGATCAGACGTATGCCGTCACCGTGACGGGCATCCGTCGGCAGGTGCTGCCCGAACTGGATGACGAGTTTGCCAAGGACGTCGGTCCGTTCGAGTCGCTCGCGGCGCTGCGCGCGCGCGTCCACGCCGACCTCGAGGAGGAGGCGCGCGACAAGGCGAGGCGGCAGGTCCGGTCGGACCTGTTCCGGCAGCTTTCGGCGCGGGTGCCGTTCGAGCTCCCCGCATCGCTCGTCGAGCGAGAGATGGATCGGCGCGTCGAGGAGTTCGCGCGGCAGCTCATGTCCCAGAGCGTCGACCCGCGGCAGGCCGGCATCGACTGGGCGCAGTTCCGGGAAGCTCAGCGGGAGCCGGCGCGGAATGCGGTCGCCAGCGCGCTTGCGCTCGACGAGATCAGCCGGCGGGAGCAGATTACCGTCCAGCCCGAAGATGTCGATAAGGAGATCGAGCAGTTCGCGGCGCGGGCCGGCCGGACGCCGGCGGCGCTGCGGGCGCAGCTGGAGAAGGATGGCGGCATCTCACGTCTTTATGCGGGGTTACGACGGGAGAAGGCGGTTGACTTGGCACTCTCGCGTGCTAAGATGACCTCATTACCCGCCGAGAACGCCCCGACCGGACTCTAATCGCACATGCCCTATTCGAACGTTCCGAGCGCCCAACTGGTGCCGATGGTGGTCGAGCAGACCAGCCGCGGCGAGCGGGCGTACGACATCTTTTCGCGGCTGCTCAAGGACAGCATCATCTTCATCGGCACGCCGATCGACGACCAGATCGCGAACCTGGTGATTGCGCAGATGCTGTTCCTCGAGGCGGAGGATCCCGACAAGGACATCCTCCTCTACATCAACAGCCCCGGCGGCTCGATCACGGCCGGGCTGGCGATTTACGACACCATGCAGTTCATCCGGCCCGACGTGCAGACCTACTGCATCGGCCAGGCGGCCTCGATGGCGGCCGTGCTGCTGTCGGCCGGCGCCAAGGGGAAGCGCTTTTCGCTGCCGAACTCCCGGATCGTCATCCATCAGCCCCTCATGCAGGGGCTGCAGGGGCAGGCCACCGACATCGACATCGCGGCCAGGGAAATCCTGCGCATGCGCGAGCGGCTGAACGAAATCCTGGTGCTCCATACGGGGCAGCCGCTCAAGCGGATCCAGGAGGACACCGAGCGCGATTACATCATGTCGGCCGACCAGGGGAAGGAATACGGGATAATCGATGACGTCATCCGGAAACGGGTGTAAAGTGGTCCGTAGGGGCGGGTCCTGAGCCCCCCCTCTCCACCTAGCCACACAACAGGTATGGTCAAGAAGAACGGCGAGGCCGAGATTCTCCGCTGCTCGTTCTGCAACAAGGACCAGAACGACGTCCGCAAGCTCATTGCGGGCCCGACGGTCTTCATCTGCGACGAGTGCGTCGAGGTCTGCAACGACATCATCGCGGACGACAACCGGTTCGAGAACCGCGGCGTCCGCTCGGCGCTCCCCTCGCCGCCCGAGATCAAGAAGTTCCTGGACGAGTACGTCATCGGGCAGGAGCGCACCAAGCGGAAGCTCGCGGTCGCCGTCTACAACCACTACAAGCGGATCGAGATCCAGAAACAGCCGCGGAGCCGCAACGACATCGAGCTGACCAAGTCGAACATCATGCTGATCGGGCCGACGGGCACCGGCAAGACGCTGCTCGCGCAGACGCTCGCCAAGCTCCTCTCGGTCCCCTTCACCATCGTCGACGCCACCACGCTCACCGAGGCCGGCTACGTCGGCGAGGACGTCGAGAACATCATCCTCAAGCTGCTCCAGGCGGCCGGCGGCGACATCGAGAAGTGCCAGCAGGGCATCATCTACATCGACGAGGTCGACAAGATCTGCCGCAAGGACGAGAACCCCTCCATCACCCGCGACGTGTCGGGCGAGGGCGTCCAGCAGGCGCTGCTCAAGATCCTGGAGGGCACGGTCGCCAACGTGCCGCCGCAGGGCGGCCGCAAGCATCCGCACCAGGAGTTCTTCCAGATCGACACGACGAACATCCTGTTCATCTGCGGCGGCGCCTTCGTCGGGCTGGAGAAGGTGATCGAGCGCCGCGTCGGCAAGAAGACGCTCGGCTTCCGGGCCGACGTCAAGTCGGTGCAGAAGCGCGAGGTCGGCCCCACGCTCGAGTCGGTCGAGCCGGAAGACCTGATCAAGTACGGCCTCATCCCGGAGTTCGTCGGCCGCCTGCCGGTGGTCGGCACGCTGCACGAGCTCGACAAGCCGGCGCTCGTCCAGATCCTCACCCAGCCGCGCAACGCCATCACGCGGCAGTACCAGAAGCTCTTCGAGTACGAGAACGTCAAGCTGCGCTTCACCGACGATGCGCTCGAGGCGATTGCCGAGTCGGCGCTCACGCGGAAGATCGGCGCCCGCGGGCTGCGCATGATCATCGAAGACCTGATGCTCGACCTGATGTACTCGGTGCCCGGCCAGAAGAAGCTTCGCGAAGTCGTGGTCACCCGCGAGATCGTGGAAGCCAAGGACAAGTCGATTACACTGATTGAGAAGGCTGGATAGGGGCGGGGGCGAGCCCCCCTTGCCCCCTGACCCCTTGCCCCCTACAAGGATCTAATGGAAGTCTACGAGACCTTGCCCATCGTCCCGCTCCGGGACGTCGTCGTGTTCCCGCACATGATGATGCCGTTCGTCATCGGCCGGCCGTCCTCGATCCGCGCGCTCGAGCACGCGCTGCTCAAGGACAAGCGGATCTTCCTGGCCGCGCAGCACGACGCCTCGGTGGACGACCCGCATCCCGACGACATCTACACGATGGGCTCGGTCGCCAACGTCGTGCAGAGCCTCAAGCTCCCCGACGGCAACATCAAGGTGCTCGTCGAGGGCGTCGACCGCGGCCGTGCGATCGAGTGGAAGGAAGACAAGGGCTTCTACCGCGTCGTGGTCAAGGTGCTGCCCAAGCAGAAGGAGGCGGCCACCGGCGACGTCGAGACGACGATGGGCCGGGTGGTGTCGCTGTTCGAGCAGTACGTGAAGCTCTCGAACAACCTGCACTACGACGCCATGATTGCCGCCGTGCGCGTGGACGACCCCGGCAAGCTCGCCGACACGATCGCCGCGCACCTGCTGGTCGGCGTCGACGAGAAGCAGAATCTGCTCGAGATCGTCTCGGCGCTCGAGCGCCTCAACCGCATCGCCGGCATCCTCGAGATCGAGGTGGACAAGCTCCAGGTGGACCGCCGCATCCAGTCGCGCGTGAAGAAGCAGATGGAGAAGGCGCAGAAGGAGTACTACCTCAACGAGAAGATGAAGGCGATCCAGAAGGAACTGGGGCGCAAGGACGACAAGGGCAACGAGGTGGAGGATCTCCAGAAGAAGATCAAGGACGCGCGGATGCCCAAGGAGGTGGAGGAAAAGGCCACCCAGGAGCTCAAGCGCCTCGAGGCGATGCCGCCGATGTCGGCCGAGGCGACGGTCTCGCGCAACTACCTCGACTGGCTGATTGCCGTCCCCTGGCACAAGAAGACGCGGGAGAACCGCGATCTCAAGCACGCCGAGGCGGTGCTCCACGAGGACCACTACGGGCTCGAGAAGATCAAGGACCGCATCCTCGAGTTCCTGGCCGTCCGCTCGCTCGTCAAGAAGCCCAAGGCGACGATCCTCACCTTCTCGGGGCCGCCCGGCGTCGGCAAGACGTCGCTCGCCAAGTCGATCGCGCGCGCGATGAACCGCAAGTTCGTGCGCCTGTCGCTCGGCGGCGTCCGCGACGAGGCCGAGATCCGCGGCCACCGGCGCACCTACATCGGCGCGTTCCCGGGCCAGATCATCCAGATGATGAAGAAGGCGGGGTCGCAGAACCCGGTGTTCCTGCTCGACGAGGTCGACAAGATGTCGATGGACTTCCGCGGCGACCCGTCGGCGGCGCTGCTCGAAGTGCTCGACCCCGAGCAGAACAACTCGTTCCTCGACCACTACCTCGACGTGGAGTACGACCTCTCGCACGTCATGTTCATCTGCACGGCCAACGTGCTGCACACCGTCCCGCAGGCGCTGCGCGACCGGATGGAAGTGCTGCAGCTGGCCGGCTACACGGAGTCGGAGAAGATCGAGATCGCCAAGCGGTTCCTGGCGCCGAAGGCGGTCGAGGGCACGGGCCTCACGGCCAGCAACATCGTCATTCACGACGAGGCGATCCAGACGCTCATCCAGCGGTACACCCGCGAGGCCGGCGTCCGCAACCTCGAGCGCGAGATCTCGTCGATCTGCCGCAAGATCGCGCGCAAGGTGGTCGCCGAGGGCAAGTCGTTCAAGGAAGAGATCACCGCGGAGAAGGTGGCCGAGTACCTCGGCGTGCCCCGCTTCCGGCCCAGCATGGCCGAGGAGCAGAACGAGATCGGGATTGCCACCGGCCTGGCTTGGACCGAGGTCGGCGGCGAGCTGCTCGTGAGCGAGGCGACGCTGATGCCCGGCAAGGGCAAGCTCACGCTCACCGGCAAGCTGGGCGACGTGATGCAGGAGTCGGCGCAGGCGGCGCTCAGCTACGTGCGCTCGAAGGCGTCGGAGCTCGGCCTCGCGGAAGACTTCCACTCGAAGATCGACATTCACGTGCACGTGCCCGAAGGGGCGATTCCCAAGGACGGGCCGTCGGCCGGCATCACCATGGCGACGGCGCTGGCGTCGGCGCTGACCAGGATCCCGACGCGCCGCGACGTGGCGATGACCGGCGAGATCACGCTCCGCGGCAAGGTCCTGCCGATCGGCGGGGTCAAGGAGAAGGTGCTCGCGGCGCACCGCGCCGGGGTCACCACTATCGTGCTGCCGCGCGACAACGAGAAGGACCTGGCCGAGATCCCGAAGGTCGTGCTCGATGCCCTGGACCTGCACCTGGTGTCGACCATGGACGAGGTGCTGAAGATTGCGCTGGTCGATCCGATCCCCGCGCGCATGCCCGTGGCCCCAGTGGTCGCCGAGGTGACCGACGCGGGAGAGACGCCGACCACCCATTGATAACTTGCGAATCTACGAATTTACGGATTGCAATTCGTAAATTCGTAGATCCGTAAATCCGTAAATGACTGTGGTCGCCGAGTTCGTCACGAGCGCCGCGGGCGCTGGTGACTTTCCGCGCGACCGGCTGCGGGAAGTGGCGCTCGTCGGCCGGTCCAATGTGGGCAAGTCGAGCCTGATCAACAGCCTGGTTCGGCGCACGATCGCCCGCACCAGCGCGGCGCCCGGCAAGACGCGGCTGGCGAACGTCTATCGCGTGCGGCGCGCGGCGGCGCCGGCGTTCTACCTGGTGGATCTGCCCGGCTACGGCTACGCGCGCGGCGGCGACGAGTCGGCGCGGGAATTCAACAGGCTGACCGAGGCGTACTTTGCGAGGGCGGCGGCGATCACCGTGCTGCTGCTCGTGGATGCCAGGCACCCGGGCCTGGAGTCGGACCTGGACGCATGGCGCTGGCTGCAGGCCCGGCCGTGCGATCGGGCGGTCGTGGGCACCAAAGCTGACAAGCTGACGCGCGCCGAGCGGGCGCGCCACAGCCGGGAACTCGAATCGTTGTTTGACGTCCCCGTTCCGCTGGTCTCAGCGCAGACGGGGGAAGGACTGGACGAACTGTGGAAGCTGATCGCGAAAACACCAAGTCGAAGAACGGCGCCGTAGGCGCCGCCACCGCCGCGCCCGCGGCCCCCGCAGCGGAGGCGCCCGCCGCCCCGAAGGCCCAGGCCGAGTCGGCCAAGCCGGCCCCCGCCTCCGCCGAGGCTTCGGCGAGGCAGGCCCCCGCCCAGGCCGCGCCCGCGCAGTCGATCTCCCTGTCGGCGATGAAGGAGATGAGCATCTCCGCGTTGACCAAGATTGCCAAGGAGCTCGACATCGCCGGCGCCACGGGCATGCGCAAGCAGGAGCTGATCTTCGAGATCCTGCGCGTGCGCGCGGAGAAGAGCGGCAACATCTTCTCCGAAGGGGTGCTCGAGACGCTGCCCGACGGCTTCGGCTTCCTCCGCGCGCCCGACTACAACTACCTGCCGGGCCCCGATGACATCTACGTCTCGCCGTCGCAGATCCGGAAGTTCGACCTGCACACCGGCGACACCGTCTCGGGCGTCATCCGGCCGCCCAAGGACGGCGAGCGCTACTTCGCGCTGATCAAGGTCGAGGCGATCAACTTCGAGCCGCCGGAGAAGACGAAGGAGAAGATCTTCTTCGAGAACCTGACGCCGCTCTACCCGCAGCAGAAGTTCCAGCTCGAGACGCAGCCCGAGAACCTCTCGGGGCGCGTCATGGACCTGCTGACGCCGATCGGCAAGGGCCAGCGCGGCCTCATCGTCGCGCCCCCGCGCACCGGCAAGACGATGCTCCTGCAGAGCATCGCGAACAGCATCACGGCGAACCACCCGGAGGTGTACCTGATCGTGCTGCTCATCGACGAGCGGCCCGAAGAGGTCACCGACATGCAGCGGTCGGTCCACGGCGAGGTCATTTCGTCGACCTTCGACGAGCCGGCCCAGCGCCACGTGCAGGTCGCCGAGATGGTGATCGAAAAGGCCAAGCGGCTGGTCGAGCACAAGAAGGACGTGGTGATCCTGCTCGACTCAGTCACGCGCCTGGCGCGCGCCTACAACACCATCGTCCCGGCGTCGGGCAAGGTGCTCTCGGGCGGCGTCGACAGCAACGCGCTCCAGCGGCCGAAGCGGTTCTTCGGCGCCGCGCGCTGCATCGAGGAGGGGGGATCGCTCACGATCGTCGCGACGGCGCTCGTCGATACCGGCTCGCGCATGGACGAGGTCATCTTCGAGGAGTTCAAGGGGACCGGCAACATGGAGATCCATCTCGATCGGAAGCTGACCGACCGCCGGGTCTTCCCCTCGATCGACATCACCAAGAGCGGCACGCGGAAAGAGGAGCTGCTGCTGCCGAAGGAAGAGCTGAACAGGGTGTGGGTGCTGCGGAAGGTCCTGACCCCGCTCTCCCCCACCGAGGCCATGGAGCTGCTCCTCTCCAAGATGAGCAAGACGAAGACGAACGCCGAGTTCCTGGCCGCCATGGCGGCCGGCAAGTCGTAGCGGTTATAATCAGGGTTTGTCGGGCGCCCCAAGGAGCACGCTGTGAAGGAAGCAATCCATCCCAAGTATCAGGACGTCGAGGCGCGCTGCGCCTGCGGCAATACGTTCAAGACCCGCTCGACCAAGCCCGAGCTGCACCTCGAGATCTGCTCTGCGTGCCACCCGTTCTTCACCGGCCGTCAGAAGCTGATCGACACCGAAGGGCGCGTGGAGCGGTTCAACAAGAAGTTCGGCGTCCAGACATCCGAGCAGCGCAAGACGGCGGCGAAGGCGGCCAAAGCCAAGACCGCCAAGACGGCCGGCGCCACGAAGCGGACGCGGAAGACGGCTGCCTCCGCGTAGATCCCAAGACCCAAATCGCAAATCCCAAAGTTCACCTTGGGGTTTGGTCATTGGGAGTTGGGATTTGATCTGTACGGCTACCGCGCCGGCTTGGGATTTGGGTTTTGGGATTTGGGATTTGTCCCGCTCGTTCCGATCACGCGGTTGTCCCCCGCCGCCTTCCGGACGACCCCCGAATCGACCGTTTCCCCGCGCGAGTTGATCGTCTGGAAGTGCATCTCATCGCCGGCCACCTCGATCAGCATGAACGTGTAGCCGCGGTCGTATCCAAGGGCCGTCAGCCCGGTGTTCGCGTTGATGTCGTTCTTGCGCAGCTTCGCGGAGCTGCCCGACACGAAGTACTGGACGCCCTTCTGAGGCTTGATGCGCTCGTAGAAGTGCTCGTGGCCCGCGAACACCACGTTCACGCCGTGCTTCACGAACAGCGGCTCGAGCTGGCCTTTGAGGATCTCGTCCGAGCCGTGCATGCCCGACGCGTACGGCGGATGATGGAAGAACGCGATCTTCCAGTCCGAGCCGCTCCCGGCGAGCTCCTGTTCCAGCCATTCGAGCTGCTGCGGGTCCATGTAGTTGCTGTCGAGCGCGAAGAACCGGACGCCCGCGGTCAGCGACGGCTTGAACGTGTAGTACCGCTCCCCGTTCATGTTGAACAGCTTGTAACTGCGCTGGTTCGGGTCGTCGTGATTGCCGAGCGACGCATAGAACTTGACGCCGCCGTCGAGCAGCGCCTTGTACGGCACCTCGAACTTCCTCGCGTAGTCGCGCGGGCTTTCGCTGCCGTACAGGTTGTCGCCCAGCAGGAGGACGAAGTCGAACGGGAAGCGGGCGCGAGACGCGGTGACCATCTTCGCGACCGCCATCTGACCGCTGCCGCCCGTGCCCGTATCGCCCAGGACGGCAAACTTGATGGACCCGTCCTTCATCGGAAGCTTGACATCCTGAGCCGCGAGCGGCCCGGTCAGCGCGAGAAGGAGTACGGAAAGCAGGACCCGACGCATGGTCATCCCCCTGTCAGCGAATCGCGTTATAGATGAAGTCGACGATGATGTTGGCGTCGACGTCGCGAAGCACGAGATGGCGCTTGTTGGAGAACCGGTACTCGACATCCTTCGGAAGCTGCGGAAGGTTCGCCAGGAGGTTGGCCGGTGCCGTCGTCAACGGCTCGCTGTCGGGCCAGCGCGCGTTGACCTTCAGGTGCACCTGGGCGACCTCTCCGTCCTCTTCCGCCAGCGCCTGTCTCGTCTCCTGCCGATCGGGCCCGTTCACTTCGGGGTACACCAGCCGCTTGAAGAGCGCCGCCACCTGCGGCGTGAAGATATCGCCCTGTTTGGCGTTCTTGCGGATGGCGCGCAGCTGAGCGGCCAGCGTGTCCTGACGGGCCTTGATCTCGGCCGGTGTGGCGCTTTCCGCGACCGGATCACCCTTCAGGAGGGCACGCTGCTTCTTGACGTAGGTGTCGAGGCGCGCGTTGAAATCCGCCAGAATCGCTGAGTCCGGATTGTCCGGCGAGGCAGTGGCCTTCTGTACGGGAGTGATGGGCTCCGGAACCGTGGGGCCCCGCGTATCTCGGGTCAGCAGTCCGCACCCGCTCAGTCCGGCACAGAGCGCCAACGCCAGGACGATCCGAGTCAGTTCAGCCATACGTGTCTCCATTCCTGGATGCACGTCCACGATCCGTGCCCGCCGCGCACGGGATACCGCCCCGCTGTACGTAGTGCCGGGCTTCCGCCTTCGCATAAAGCTTCGGCGGACCACCGTAGCCTTGGCGAAGGTGGTCAGCCCGGCCCAGGCAGCGGCCCGGCTCTAAAGCCGGGCACTACTCATCCGTGACTCAGAACAACGCTTCCAGATCGGAGGAGAGCGAACCGATCGGCGACGACCGGCTGCGGCCGAGTTTGCGGTCGAGGCGGGCAAGGCGATGCTGGAGCGCTGCCGCACGCTGGCCGCTGGTCCAGTCGAGCGCAGCGGTCGCGAAATGGCGCGCCGCGGGGAGATCGCGGGCGCGATGTTCGTGATGGACGGCCAGCGCTTCGCCTGCCTGCTGTTTCAATCCCGGCGGGCACGCGCGCAGATCCAGAATCTGCCGCCACGCCCGCGCGGCAGCGTCATGGCAGCCCGCGCGGCGTGAGAGCACCGCATAGCCCCGCAGCGCGTCGGCGGCGGCCGCCGGATCCGTGGCGATGCCGGCCGCACGCGCGTAGCAGCGGCGCGCCTCCGGCACCTGACCGGCGCGCTCGTACAGCCGTCCCAGGCCGAGCGCTTCGCGCGCCGTGCGGGCAGCCGCCGCGCCGTGCTCCAGCAGGCCGGCCGCATGCGCGGTCAGCATCGCGAGCGAGAGGAGGTCGAGGCGGTTGTGCTCGAGCACTCCCTGAAGCGGTCGCGCATCGCCGGTGCGGACGTAGTGAAAATAGCGCGACGGAATCTCGGAGCCCGGCACGTCGCCGCGGCGACGATGCCCGAGCACCGTCTGCTCCAGCATCGACAGCCGGCAGGAGCTCGTCGCCGGGTCCGCGGGGCGATGGATTGAGTCTTCCGCGGCACCCGCCCCACGTACGTGGGGCGGGTCCGGCGAGCGGGCATGTGGGGCGGATTCCGCGGAAGACTCAGCCCATCGCCCCGCGGATCCGCCGCTACCCCCCCACAGCCGCCGCGCCGGGTACAGCATGTCGATGTGCGGCAGATTCTCGAACGGTGGCGTCATCCGGTGCAGGAGAAATCGCGACTCGATGAGCGGCAGGTCGAACGTCTTGCCGTTGTAGGTCCCCAGGGCGGAGTCGCCGGCAATCCGCGCCACCTCGCCGAGCAGCGCCCGCTCCGCGGCATATCCCGCCAGGAGCAACTGACGCACCCGGAAGGCGCCCCGGTCGAACCATCCGCACCCGACGAGAAACGCGTAGGTCCCGGCGCCGCCGGCCAGACCCGTGGTCTCCAGGTCCACGAACATGAGGCGGCGCGTCGCGGCCGCGGGCTCCAGCACGGCAAGCGCCGGCCAGCACACATCGCCGGCCGGGGCGCCGTCCGACACACGCCGGAGTCCGTGGCGGTGATCGGGCGGATACGTACGATCGATGACGAGGTAGGGATGGCCACCCGCGTCGCACCATTCGCCGCCAAGGACGGACGCGGCATCAGGCGCACCTGAAGGTGCGCCTCTACGACCGCCAGCGATCTCGACCGCCCGTAGAGGCGGACCTTCAGGTCCGCCTTGTCCTTCAGGTCGGCCTTGCCCGCCAGGACGAACGATGCCGCGGAGGCGGTCCGCCAGTCGAAGGGTCATGCCACGTCTGCGGCGGGCAGGGCCGCCAGCAGGTCCAGGATCCGAAGCGCCACCACCTTGGCGAGCGGGCCGGTGCGGCCGAGCGGGCCGACGCACGTGGGGCAGCCGTGCTCGCAGCCGCACGCGGCAATCAGCTCGCGCGTCCGGGCGAGCAGATCGTCGCCC
>MEKU01000019.1:43053-43431 GCA_001767195.1 Acidobacteria bacterium RIFCSPLOWO2_02_FULL_67_21 | reverse complement strand
GCCAGTACGCCGTCGTGTGCATCTGCTGCTCGGGCAGATCGAGCTCGCCGGAGCCGACGTTCTCGTTGGTGTAGAACTTGATCTTCTTGAACCCGACCACGCGCGAGGACACGTGCACCTCGCCGTGCGCGTGGGTGTCCGCCGGGTCCGCGGTGCGATGGATCAAGTCTTCCGCGGCACCCGGCCCACGTACGGCCTGCGTCTCCAGTACCGTCACCTTCGTGTACGTGATCGCATCGGTGTAGTAGTCGCAATCGATCGCCTTCACGTACGCCTTGCGGCCTTCGAAGTCGAGCCGCTCGACCTGGTACAGCGCGCCCTCCAGCAGGTAGATCGCCTTCTCGTGCAGCGTCGCCGGCCCGCTCGTGAAGCTCGTTT
>MEKU01000019.1:18763-42985 GCA_001767195.1 Acidobacteria bacterium RIFCSPLOWO2_02_FULL_67_21 | reverse complement strand
CTCACCGCGTCGGCCGGATACGACTCGCTCGTCCACTGCCACACGCCTGCCCCCTCCGCCTCGCCCCCGCCACCGCCCTCGCCCTCGCCCTCGCCCACCCGGTGCACGAGCCCGGCTTCCGACAGCACGCCGAGCACCTCCTGGACGTCGATCGCGGCTCCCGCCTCGTCCGACCTGCTCCCAAACGGCTCCGCCGTGGTGAAGGGAAGCTCGAATGCCGCGCACTTCACGTGCTCGACCAGGATGTGCAGGTTGTCGGGATTGATCAGCGCGTGCTCGGGCGACGCGTCGAAGAAATAGGACGGGTGGCGAACGACAAACTGGTCGATCGGTGCGCTGCTCGCCACGAGCACCGCGGCCGACCGGCCGCTGCGCCGGCCGGCGCGCCCCGCGCGCTGCCACGTGGCCGCAATGGTCCCAGGGTATCCCGCCATCACGCAGGCATCGAGCGCCCCGATATCGATGCCCAGCTCGAGCGCGCTGGTGGACACGACCGCGCGCACGCTCCCCTCACGCAGCCCTCGCTCGATCTCGCGCCTGCGCTGCGGCAGGTATCCCCCCCGATACCCGCGTACCCGATCGCGTGTGCCCGGAGGCCCATCAAAATCCTCTTTCAGGTAGGTCGTCAGGATTTCGGTGGCCAGCCGGCTCTGCGCGAACACAATCACCTGCAGCCCGCGCTTGAGAAAATCGCCGGCAATCCGCCGCGTCTCGCTCAGGTACGACCGGCGGATGCCGAGCTGCCGGTTGACCACCGGCGGGTTCACGAAGACGAACACCTTTTCGCCGCGTGGAGCGCCGTTGCCCGACACCAGCTCGAACGGCCGCTCGACCAGCCGCTCCGCCAGCTCGCGCGGGTTGGCGATGGTGGCCGACGAACAGATGAATGTCGGGTCCGAGCCGTAATGGGCGCAGACCCGGCGCAGCCGCCGGAGCACGTTGGTCAGGTGGCTGCCGAACACGCCGCGATACGCGTGGAGCTCGTCGATGACGACGTACCGGAGGTTCTCGAAGAGCTTCGCCCAGCGGGGATGGTGTGGCAGCACGCCGGAATGCAGCATGTCGGGATTGCTGAGCACCACATGGGCGCGGCCGCGGATGGCCTTGCGGGCGTCCTGCGGCGTGTCGCCGTCGTAGGTGAAGACGCCGATTGGCGTCTCCGCCTGCGGCATGAGCCGCTCGACCAGGTCGTGCAGCTCCGCCAGCTGATCCTGCGCGAGCGCCTTCGTGGGAAACAGGTAGAGCGCGCGCGCCGATGGGTCCCGCAGCACCGTGCTCAGCACCGGCGCGTTGTAGCAGAGCGTCTTGCCGGACGCGGTCGGGGTGGTGATGACGACGTTGCGGCCGGCGAGCGCGTGCTCGATGGCCGACGCCTGGTGCGAATAGAGCTGGTCGATGCCGCGCGCCCGCAGCACGTCGATGAGCTGCTCGTGCACGCCGGCGGGATACGGCGCGTGCTGAGCGGCGCGGGGCGCCAGGACCCGGACGGCGGTGACCCAGCCGTCCGGCGCGTCGGCGCCGGCGGGCGTTCCCCTCGTCAGCCCATCCAGGACGCCCTGCAGGGCCAGATCGTGCGCCGAACCTGTCCGTCTGGCGGGCAACATTGGGACGGAATGGTAAGCGTAAGAAAAGCAAAGGTCCAGTCAAAAAATCTGCCTACTGCCTACTCCCTTCGGATCTCGCCGGTCTCGATCAGCTCCTTGAAGCGGCACAGGTCTTCACGGATCTGAAGGCGCGGCTCCTCACCCATCAGCCAGGCCACTGCCGCGCCGAGCTTCCCGGCCGGCGGACTGTAGCATGCGTATGCTGCCGCGGCGCCCGCCGCGACTACCGGCAACCAAGTTGCCCACATCACCGTTGCTGCCGCCACGTGTCCTCCTTCAGCTACTAGAACCGGTTTCATAACCCCGGTCACCGGCACGAATTCGTACGTAGTGCCGGGCTTCAGCCCGGCTAAAGCCGGGCACTACGACTGTTATGAAACCGCTTCTAGTAGTCTTAGGCGCCCATGCAAACCAGGGCGCAGGCGCCCACCGTCCAGCTCGCGCGCCGGCTGGGGTTCTGGAGCGCGATCGGCGTGGTGGTCGGCGTCACGATCGGGTCTGGCATCTTCCGCACGCCCGCGGCCATCGCCTCGCGCGTGCCGGACCCGCCGCTGATGCTCGCGGTCTGGCTGCTCGGCGGCCTCATCTCGCTCTGCGGCGCACTGTCGGTCGCCGAACTGGCGGCGGCGCTCCCCTACACCGGCGGCTGGTACGTGTACTTGCGCGAAGGGTGGGGCCGGCTGGCAGGATTTCTGTTCGGCTGGGCCGAGCTCGTCCTGATCCGCGCGTCGGCCAATGCCGCCATCGCCACCGTGTTCAGCGAGTACCTGCTGCGGTCGCTCGGGTATGGCTCGGCCGTGAATGCGGCGGCGGCCGATTACGTCGCGGCCGGCGCCATCAGCGTCGCCGCGGCCGCAAACATCCGCGGCGTCCGACTCGGCGCGGCGCTGGCCGGCGTGTCCACGGCGGCCAAGTTCGGCGCGCTGGCACTCGTCGTCCTTGTCTCGTTCGCGCTCGGGGGCGGCGCCGGCGCCTCCACACAGCACTTTGCCGCGAGCACGTCGACCGACGCCGGGCTGTTCGGCCTGGCGCTCATCTCGGTGCTCTGGGCCTACGACGGCTTCGCCGACGTGTGCCTGGCCGGCGGCGAGGTCGCCGACCCGCAGCGCAATCTGCCGAGGTCGATCGTCGCCGGCACGCTGGCGATCGTCGCCATCTATCTGGCCGCCAACGCGGCGTACGTCTACGTGATCCCGGTCGACCGGATCGCGCAGTCGCCGCTCATCGCCGCCGACGCGATGCAGGCGATCTTCGGCGAGCCTGGCGCCGCCTTCGTGTCGGTGGTCGTGACGATCTCGACCTTCGGCGCCCTCGTCTCGATCATGCTCGTCGCGCCCCGCATCTTCTTTGCGATGGCCGGCGACGGCCTGTTCTTCCGGCAGATGGCGAGCGTCCATCCGCGGTTCGGCACGCCGCACGCGGCGATCACGCTCGCGGCGGCGCTCGGCGTGGCGTTCGTGCTGGCCGGCACCTTCGAGCAGCTGGCCGACACGTTCGTGCTGTCGATCTGGCCCTTCTACGGGCTGGGGATTGCGGGACTGTACCGGCTCCGCCGCACACGCCCCGACCTGCCGCGTCCGTTTCGCGTGCCCGGGTATCCGGTCGTGCCGGCCATCTTCATCGCGGGGGTCGTCTATCTGGTCGGCAACGCGCTGGTAACCGAGCCGGTCTGGACGAGCGTCACCTTCGCGGTCATCCTGGCGGGAATCCCGGTGTACTACATTGCGTTTGGACAGGTGCGATCGCGCTGACGCTCACCGGGTGCACTTCGTCTAACGCTGTCGGTGCAATGCGATTGAGGCTCGTCGGTGCAATCGGTCTTACGCTCGTTGGTGCGATGCACTGACGGGAAGCGGTGTGATTGCACCAGCTGATTCGTGGTTGCACCGATATTATCGCCGTTGCACCGACATGTGTCTGGTGTCGCACCACCTCGGTTAGAACGCGCGGCTCTGGCACCCGTCGACGACGATGGAGGTGCCGCTGATCCAGCTGGCCCGGGACGAGCAGACGAACGCCACCACGTCGCCGACTTCCTCGGGCCTGCCGAACCGGCCGAACGGCAGCTCGGACTTCACGAAGGCGGCAATGCCCTCCGGGTCGTCCTGCTGACGCTTCCACCAGGAGCCGCCCTCGAACAGGATCGACCCGGGCGAAACGCTGTTGACCCTGATGTTGGACGGGGCCAGCTGCCGGGCGAGCGCCTTCGCAAGACTGATCTCCGCGGCCTTGACGGCGTTGTAGGTCATGCGGCCGCCGGCTTCGCGGCCGAAGATCGAGGCGATCAGCACGATGACGCCGCCGCGCCGCCGCTGCATGTGCGGCACCGCCAGACGCGAGGCCCGAACCGCGGGAACGAGCGTCCGATCGATCGCGTCCTGCCACTGCGCGTCGGAGGTGTCCAGCAGCCCCGCCCCGCCGGCCGTGGCGAGATTGTTCACCAGGATGTCGAGCCCGCCGAACGCCGCCACGGTCCTCTCGACGACGGCCTGGACGCCTTCCGCCCGACTGAGGTCCGCGGCCACGGCCAGCACGCGTCCGGGATCACCCGCCCTGGCGGCAACCGTCCGTTCGGCCTCGTGCAGCCGCGCCTCGCCGCGGGCGCACAGACACACACGGCAGCCTTCGGCGGCCAGCGACAGCGCCGTCGCCAGACCCAGACCACGGCTCGAGCCGGTGACGATGGCGACCTTGTCGTTGAGCCCGAGATCCACGCTACGAGTTCCCAGGCCGCCTGGCGGTCATGACCAGCCTGCTCCAGAGGTACGGCACCCGGCCGAGACCACGGTACTGCACGTCATCGAAATCCGCTTCCCACAGGAGCCGGCTGAGTGTGCCGACGCTCCAGAACTTGATATGGCCGTAGTCGGAGAGCGGCTGATAATGCCGGTCCCCTTCGCCAGCCACGGCAATCGCGACATTCTTCAGCCAGCCGTGGTACGGCGTGCTCAGCACGAGCAGCCCACCGGGGCGCAGCAGCTCGTAGGCGTTCGACGCAAAGCGCCGGGGGAGAAAGATGTGCTCGATGACCTCCGTGCTGACGATCGCGTCGAAACGCCCGAGGGCAGACAGATCGCCGGTTGCATCGCCTGTCTCGAACCGGATATCGGGCCAGGCGCGGCGGGCCTGCGCGATGCCGGACTCGGAGACATCCACGCCGACCAATTCCCAGCCGTGGCCCCGCAACGAGGCGAGCATCACGCCGTTGCCGCAGCCCAGGTCGAGTATGCGGGATCCGGGCGGGAGCCTCGCGAGGTGCTCGGCGACTATCGGCTGCAGGGCCTCGTAGCCGTACTCCGGATACGCGCTGGTCCACAGGTATTCGACAGGAGGGGGCCTGCTCGTCAGCTCCCCCGGACGCGAGAGCGCATGTGGCCCGGCGCCGACAAACCAGACAACCGTGACCACCCCCACGACCGTCGCCATGAGTGCGGCCGCCCACCGGCGGCGCTGCCGCGGCGTGAAACTCATCTATGTCCAGTGTAACAAGCCGAGCCACTGGGCCACGGCCTGGTTGAACGCCGGCGGGTTCTCGAGATTCGACAAGTGTCCGGCCCCGGGCACGCTCACAAACTGCGCCCCGGGCACCTGGGACGCCATGCGCTCCATCTCGCCGGGCGTGGTGAGCCCGTCTTCCGCGCCCACGACGACGAGCGCCGGCACCGCGAGCCGCCGCAGCAGCGGCGTGGAATCGGGCCGCGACATCAGCACCTCGATCGCGGCGGCGATCCCCTCCGCCGTCTGGCCTTCGATCGTCCGCGTCACCGACTGCGCCAGGCCAGGCTGGCGCCGGCGCGAGGTCTCGCCCAGGAGCTTCGGCAGCATGTCGGCCGCCACCGCAGGGACCCCCTTGTCGCGCAGCACGCCGAGCATCCTGATTCGCCCGGCGCGGGCCTCCCCGGTGTCGGCCGCGCTTCGCGTATCCGCGAGCATGATGCCGGCCACGCGCGCCGCGGCCTGCCGCAGCACGCCGAACAGGACGTAGCCGCCGAGCGACACGCCGCCGAGCACGGCGCGGTCGATGCGCAGCGCGTCGAGCAGGCCGATCACATGCCGCGCGTAAGCATCGACGGACGGCGCGGCCAACGGCGCGCTGCCGTCGAAGCCCGGAAGCGCCGGCGCGATGATGCGCCGTCCGGGGAACGCGCCGCGCTGCGGGTCGAACATGCCAACGCCGACGGGAAACGCGTGCACGAGCACGAGCGGCGCGCCGCCGGGGTCGCCCGATTCGACGTAGCGAACCGGCCGTCCGTCGATCGTGACTATTTGCATCTGACGCAACATCGGTAACAATCTTAGAATCGGTTTCATAACCCCGGTCACCGGCACCAATTCGTACGTAGTGCCGGGCTTCAGCCCGGCTAAAGCCGGGCACTACGTCGGTCCCGTCTAAAGCCGGGCACTACGTCGGTTATGAAACCGCTTCTAGTTCCCCATCTGAGGAATCCATTTATCTATGCACATCGGCGTTCCAGCCGAAACCCGGTCCGGGGAGACGCGCGTCGCCGCGACCCCGGAGACGGTCGGCAAACTCGTCACGAAGGGACACACCTGCCTGATCCAGTCGGCGGCCGGGGCGGCCGCCAGCCTTCCTGACGCGGCGTATCAGGCAGCGGGCGCCACCATCGTCGCCCGTGCCGCCGAGGTCTACTCCCAGGCCGACGTCGTGCTGAAGGTGCGTGCCCCGGAGCCGGGCGAGCTGCCGCTCCTGCGCCGCGGGTCGGTGCTGATCGGGCTGCTGGCCCCGCACGACGAGGCCGCCCTCGAGCGGCTCGCGGCCACCGGCGTGACCGCCTTCGCGCTCGAATCGGTGCCGCGCATCACGCGCGCGCAGGCCATGGACGTCCTGTCGTCGCAGGCCAACATCGGCGGCTACAAGGCCGTGCTCGTCGCCGCCAACGAGTACGGGCGCTTTCTGCCGATGCTCATGACCGCCGCGGGAACCGTGAAGGCGGCCCGCGTGCTCGTGATCGGCGCGGGGGTGGCCGGGCTGCAGGCGATTGCCACCGCCAAACGGCTCGGCGCGGTCGTCGAGGCGTTCGACGTGCGCCCGGCGACGAAGGAGCAGGTCGAGTCGCTCGGCGCGAAATTCGTCGACGTGCCGGTCTCCGAGGGGGAGCGCGCCCAGGCGGAAACGGACGGCGGCTACGCCCGCGAGATGAGCGACGAGTACCGCCGGCGGCAGTCGGCGCTCATCGACGAGAGAGCGCGCGCCTCCGACATCGTGATCGCCACCGCGCTCGTGCCGGGGCGGCCCGCCCCGGTGCTGCTCCGCGAGGAGACGGTCCGGCAGATGCGGCCGGGATCCGTGATCGTGGACATGGCGGTTGAACAGGGCGGCAACTGCGCCCTGACCGAGCGCGACGTGGTGGTGGTGAAGCACGGCGTGCGGATTGTCGGCTACGCCAACCTGCCGGCGATGCTGCCCTCCGACGCGAGCGCGCTCTTCGCCCGCAACGTGCTGAACTTCGTCGCCCTCCTGGCCGATCCGGCGACCGGCGCCCTGACGATCGACCGCAGCGACGAGATCGTCGCGGCGGCGCTCGTCTGCATCGACGGGGCGCCCGCGCGCTCACGGGAACACACACACGCATGACGAACGCTGCCGACCCCACCATCCTGAACATCACCGTCTTCGTGCTCGCGATCTTCGTCGGCTACCACGTGGTCTGGAACGTGACGCCGGCGCTGCACACCCCGCTGATGAGCGTCACCAACGCGATCAGCTCCGTCATCATGGTGGGCGCCATTCTCGCGGCCGGCTCGGGCGCCGGCGGCATCGCCCCGCTGGTCGGGGCCGTCGCCGTCGCACTCGTCGCGGTCAACACCTTCGGCGGCTTTCTGGTGACCCAGCGCATGCTGGAGATGTTCAAGAAAAAGGCCTCCCACCGCCCGAAGGACGTAGGGCGGGTCCCGCGAAGCGGACCCGCCGAGTAGCCGCGATGTCACCCAACCTGGTGGCCCTGCTCTACCTGCTCGCGAGCGTCCTGTTCATCCTGTCGCTCCGAGGCCTCTCCCATCCCGACACCGCCCGCCGCGGCAACGTGCTCGGCATGGCCGGCATGGCCATCGCCGTGCTCACGACGTTCAGCATCGCCAGGCGGGTGGACATCGCGCTCGCCGTGCTGGCGGCCGGCGGCGCCGCCGGGTTCGTCATCGCCCGGCGCGTGCAGATGACGCAGATGCCGGAGCTCGTGGCGGCGATGCACTCGCTGGTCGGCATGGCGGCCGTGCTGATTGCGGTCGCCGTCCTCAGCGACCCGCCGGCCTTCGGCGTCGGGGACCCGATCCCCGCGGGCAATCGCGTCGAGCTGTTCATCGGCACGTTCGTGGGCGCGCTCACGTTCTCGGGATCGGTGATCGCCTTCGGCAAGCTGGCGGGCCTCGGCCGGTACGGCCGCCTGTTCTCCAGCGCGCCGGTGACCTTCAGGGGCCAGCACCTGCTCAACCTGGTGCTGGCGCTCGTCATGATCGGCAGCGGGCTCGTCTTCGTGAGCGCCGCGCCCGGCGGCCAGTGGACGCCGTTTCTCACTATGGCGGCGCTCGCCTTCGTGCTCGGCGTGCTCGTCATCATCCCGATCGGCGGCGCCGACATGCCGGTGGTGATTTCGATGCTGAACAGCTACTCGGGGTGGGCGGCGGCCGGGATCGGGTTTTCGCTGAACAACTCGATGCTGATCATCGCGGGATCGCTCGTCGGCTCGTCGGGCGCCATCCTGTCGTACATCATGTGCCGGGCGATGAACCGGTCGTTCTTCAGCGTGATCCTCGGCGGCTTCGGCGCCGCCGAGGGCGCCGTCGCGGCCCACGCCGGGCAGAAGACGGTCAAGGCCGGATCGCCCGAAGACGTCGCGTTCCTCCTCAGCAACGCCGACAGCGTCATCATCGTGCCCGGCTACGGCCTGGCCGTCGGCCGCGCTCAGCACGCCGTCAAGGAGATGGCCGACAAGCTGCTCGCCCGCGGCGTGACGGTGCGCTATGCGATTCACCCGGTGGCCGGCCGCATGCCCGGACACATGAACGTGCTGCTGGCCGAGGCCGACGTCCCGTACGAGCAGGTCGCCGAGATGGAGGACATCAACAGCGACTTCGGCGCCACCGACGTCGCGTTCGTGCTGGGCGCCAACGACGTCGTGAACCCGCTCGCCGAGCAGCCGGGGAGCCCGATCTACGGCATGCCGATCCTCGAGGCCCACAAGGCCCGCACCGTCATCGTCAACAAACGATCGATGGCCGCCGGGTACGCCGGCGTCGACAACCCGCTCTTCTACATGGACCGGACGATGATGGTGTTCGGGGACGCCAAGAAGGTGGTCGAGGAGATCGTCAAGGCGCTGTAGCGCCTACGTGAGCATGCGGATGATGTCGGACCGCGTGATGATGAACGTCTTCTCCGTCTTGAAGTCCCTCACCAGCACCGCCGGGTTCTCCGGCGTGATCATCTTCGACAGCAGCTCGACCGGGGTCGAGATGTCGGCAAAGGGAAACGCCGGCTGCATGATCGACTCGATCGGCTGCCGCCTGATCGAGGGATCGCTGACGAACGCATTGTAGAGGTGCGACTCGTTGAGCGATCCGACGACGCGGCCGTCGCGGGTGACGGAGAGCTGGGAGAAGTCGTGATCGCTCATGATGCGGATCGCCTCTTCGACCGCCCGCGCCGCTTCCACGGCCTGGAGCTCGCCTGACACGCCAAGCGCCACCAGATCGCGCGCGGTGAGGCCGCTGACCTCGAGGAACCCCTTCGCGCGCATCCACTCGTCGTTGTACATCTTCGCCAGGTAGCGCGACCCGTGGTCGTGGAAGATCACGACCACGACATCGTCCCGGGTGAAGTGCTGGCGGAGCTGGAGCAGGCCGGCCATCGCAGCACCGGCCGAGTTGCCGGCGAAGATGCCCTCCTCGCGCGTGATGCGGCGCGTCATGATCGCGGCATCCTTGTCGGTGACCTTCTCGAAGTGGTCGATCACGTCGAAATCGACGTTGGCGGGCAGGAAGTCCTCGCCGATGCCTTCCGTGATGTACGGATAGATCTCGTTCTTGTCGAAGACGCCGGTCTCCTTGTACTTCTTGAACACCGACCCGTACGTGTCGATGCCCCAGATCTTCACGCGGGGGTTCCGCCCCTTCAGGTAGCGCCCCACGCCGCTGATCGTCCCGCCGGTCCCGACGCCACACACCAGATGGGTGATGCGGCCGCCGGTCTGCTCCCAGATCTCGGGGGCCGTCTGCTCGTAGTGCGCCTGCAGGTTGGACAGGTTGTCGTACTGGTTGGCCTTCCACGAGTTCGGAACCTCGCGCGACAGGCGCGAGGAGACCGAGTAGTAGGAGCGCGGGTCTTCGGGGTCGACGTCGGTCGGACAGACGATGACCTCGGCCCCGAACGCCTTCAGCGCGTCGATCTTCTCCCTGGATTGCTTGTCGGTGGTCGTGAAGATGCACTTGTAGCCCCTCACGACCGCGGCAATGGCCAGGCCCATCCCCGTGTTCCCGGATGTTCCCTCGATGATCGTGCCGCCCGGCCTGAGCAGGCCGGCCTTCTCGGCATCCTCGATCATCTTGACCGCCATCCGGTCCTTGATCGAGTTGCCCGGATTGAAGGTCTCGAGCTTCGCCAGCACCAGCGCGTCGACGAGCCCGCGGGTCAGCCGGTTGATGCGGACCATCGGGGTCGAGCCGATGGCGTCGAGAATCGTGTTGCAGATGTCGGGACGGGGAGCGGTCGCCACCAGGCGATCATACTCAAGGCCCACTGCCCACTGCCGGATGCCCAACGCCTCTGAAGAGCTCTGTCAGCTCCGCAGGGAGAAAGGAGCATGCGGCGTACCAGAGTGCCTGGAGTGCCTTTCACATTGCCCGCGTACGTAGTGCCGGGCTTCAGCCCGGCCTCGGCGGGCCTGAAGGCCCGCCGCTACGCCGAAATGAAAATGGATCTAGGCACTCAAGAAGCGGTTTCATAACCGTCGTAGTGCCCGGCTTTAGCCGGGCTGAAGCCCGGCACTACGTACGAATTGGTGCCGGTGACGACCGGGGTTATGAAACCGGTTCTCGGCACTTTAGGCACTCTGCGAAGCTAGTGCGTCATCGCGTAGACGAGGTAGTTCACGCCGAGGCGATAGGCATCGTTGGTGGGATCGCTGCCGTACAGGCCCTCGGCCGACCACTCCCAGTAATCGCCGAGGTCGTTGTTCCAGTTGGCCAGCGCCAGCATGCGGCCCGACGGGTCGTTGGTGTCGAACATCGCCAGAAACGACGGCGGCACGTTCACGGTGGGATGCGGCACGTTGAGGTGCTCGATCGAGAAGAACGACTGGAAGACCGGGTGCGTCACGTCGAGCTTGATGAAATGGTGATCGGGCAGCGCCCGCCGCATCTGGGCTGCGAGGTTGCGCCAGTGCCCCTCGCCCTCGAAGTCGTCGAAGATGATGAGCCCGCCCTTCAGCAGGTACGCCCGCAGGTTCTTCGCCTCGGCGTCATTGCTCGACCAGTAGCCCGGCTCCGACATGTACAGCACCGGGTTCTCGAAGATGCGCGGGTCCTCCAGGTCGAGGATGTTGCTGCCGTCCTTCCGCACGCGCATGTTGGTGATGTAGTCGAGGATGGCCGCGAAGTTGCGCTCCGCGGTCGGATAATCGTGCTCCCAGCCGCCGCCCCCGAAGAACCGGCCGCCCCCGAAGGTGGCGCCGTACCGGATGCGCGTGAAGACGAAGTGGCTGTCGTACGGCACCGTCGCGGCCGGCTGGCGGAAGCCGCGCCGCTGCGCGGCCTCGAGCGCCAGCGGCACGAGCGCGGCAACGAGCAGCAGTGCGGCGGCGGCCCGCTCGAGTCTCATGACCCTCAGTGCGTCATCGCGTAGAGGACGACGTTGATGCCGACCGCGTAGCCGTTCGGCGAGAACCGGTAGAAGAAGCGCGGGTCTTCTCCCTCACGCTCCCAGGCGTCGGAGATGTCGGTGTTGTGCGTCATCACCACCATGAGGTTGCCGTGGCGATCCGACACGCCGCGGATCGTCGGCGTGGCGCTGTCGGCGCCGCGCTCGGAGGTGGAGCCGCCGCTCGTCCGCCAGAACTGAATCGACGGAATCTGCGGCAGCGCCTTGACGTCGAACATCATCCGGAAGAGCGGATGGTCGGCGCCGATGTCCTCGATGGGATATTCGGACGGCGGGAGCACCCGCGCCAGCTGCGACGCCCAGTTCTGCCAGGCGTAGCTGCCCCAGTAGTCGTCCACCCAGAGGAAGCCGCCCTTGAGCAGATACTCGCGGAGACTGCGGACCTCCGCATCGGTGAACGCGGCGGTCCCGACGTCCTCCATGTGCAGGTAGGGGCACTGGTAGACGGACTCGTCGGTGAGCTGGACGACGAGATGGTCGGGGCTGCCCCGGCCGTCCTTGCTGACGCGCGTCTTGGTGAGCTCCGCCAGACGGATGGAGAAGTTCAGCTCGGCGTCAGGATAGTCGGTCGACCACCCCTGCCCGCCCGCTTCGCGGCGCCCGCTCGTGTACGCGGCGCGGCAGAAATTGAAGCCGTGCCCGAACGTGTCGGGGCCGGCGAACTTCACCGGATAGCCGCGCGGGCCGAAGCCGCGGAACTGGCGGCCGAACTGGGCGGCCGCGGTGGTGGCCAGACACATCACCATCACGGCCACGAACGCCGCGCGTGTCACCGCGGTGTCCTGGCCAGCGACCGGTAGTACTCCTGGACGAGCTTGCGGAACTCCTCCGGCACCTCGTCGGAGCCCGAGAGCACCACGTTCGCCTGCGTCGCGTCGACCTGCCGCCGCAACCCGAACTCGAAGCGCTTGAGCCCTTCGGCAATCGAGGACTGCAGCCGCTGCAGCTCCGACACGTCCTGGTAGAGGCGCGGGTCCTCGAGCCGCTTCAGCGAGCGGAGGATCTCATCGAGCTCCCGCGGGTCGATGTTCTCGGCGACCAGGTCGCCGCGCAGCGCCTGCGCCTCGCGCATCCACTCGCGCGCCTCGCCGCGCAGCTGGCGGATGTCCTCCGGCGTCAGACGCCCCCACTCAAAGCCGGGCCCGGTGTAGCCGGAGCCATACCCGCCACCGAAGTCCGGCCCGTACGCGCCGCCAGCCACGCCGTTGGCGTTGCCGCGGCCGCCCTGCGCACCGCCGGCCTGGGAGCCTTCAGCGCCCTGGCCGCCCTGCGAACCCTCGGAGCCTTGCGAGCCCTGCGAACCCTGGGAGCCCTGTGCCTGCCGGCCTTGCTCCCCCTGCTGGCCCTGCTCCCCCTGCTGGCCCTGACCCTGCTGGCCCTGTTGACCCTGCTGGCCCTGCTGGCCGCCGCGGGCGCCCTGCTGCGCGCGCTCGCGGGTCCGCTCCTGCAGCGACTCGGCCGCGCGCGCGAGACGGCGCGCGCGCTCGAGCGCGGTCTCCATGCGGTTGCCGGCGTTCTCGCCCTCGCCGAGCGCCGAGGCGGCCTCACCCAGCCGCTTGCGCAGCTCCTCGATGCCGCCGGCGATGTCGTTTTCGGCTGCCTCGACAGTCTGCTGCGCAGCCGCGCGGTTCACCAGGTTCTGCGAGTAACGCAGCTTGTCGGCCAGCCGGTTGTCGCGGATCGACCCGGCCGCCTCGGCCATCTTGCGCGACGCGGCGCGCTCGTTGGCGGCGGCATCGCGCGCCGCGCGATCCAGCTGCTGCTCGAGCGTGTTCAGCCGCTGCTCGAGGTCGGTCTTCTGCTCGCTGATCTGCCGCGCGCGGTCGCGCCGCCCGGCGGTCGTCGGCGACACGCCGGCGAGCTCCCTGGCGTCCGCACCCACTTCACGCTGCCGCCGCGCGATCTCCTCGGCCTGCCGGATGGCGTCGTTGACGTCGCGCTCGGCGCGATCGGCCTGCATCTGCTGTAGCCGCCGCTCCGTTTCGCGCAGCCGCTCGAGCGCCGACGCCGCCTGGCCGCCGGCGCTGCCGTCGCCCCCGGCGGCGGCCCGCCGCATGGCGTCGGCCGCCTGCTGCATCTGCCGCGCGGCCTCCTGCAGGTCGGGTCGGTTCTCCTCGCGCGCCAGCCGCTCGAGCCGGCGCGCCGCTTCCTCCGCCTGCTCCGCCAGCGCCCGCTGCTGGGCGCCGCCGCCCGAGGCCGATCCGCCCTGCTCGAGCGCGCGCAGCCGCTGCCGCGCGGCCTCCTGCTCCTGCCGCCGCGCCAGCTCCTTCAGCTTCTCCAGCAGCTCGTCCACCTGGCGGTCGCCGCTCTGCTGCTGCGCCTGGCTGGCGGTCTCATAGCGGCTGGCCATCTTCTCGAGCTCCTGCTCGAAGATGTCGGCGAGCTCCTGCTGCTGCGCGCTGCCGCCGCCGCCGCCCCCGCCGCCGCCCTGCTGCACGCTGATCTGGTACTCGTACTCCTCTTCCGCCTTCTGCAGGACCTGCAGCGCGCGGTGCTCGGGCGGCAGCGCGCCGTCGGGGCTGACCTCGGCCAGCTTGCCTTCGGCCTCCTTCATCGCCTGCACCGCCTGCGGCAGCAGCTGCGAGATCTTCTCGAAGGCGGGGTCGCGCTGCACCAGCTCGCTGTTCAGGCGCGTGAGCAGCCCTTCGACCTGCTCCCGCAGCCGCGACTGGGAGAGCGCCACGACCGTCGTGCTCTCACGCAGCTTCGCGGAGGTCACCTTGCGTCGATCGCGCTGCACGTTGAAGGTGGCCGAGATGATCTGCCGCTGCTGCTCGGAGAGCGCCTCGACCTGGGCGCCGCCCGCGCCGCCCATGCCTCCGCCGCCGCCCATCGAGGGCGCCTGCCGGAAATCGCGCCGGAAGGGGCGGATGCGCAGGAAGTACAGGTCGCTCATCGCGCGCTGCCCCGGCGCCGCGCTGTCGAGCGCCTGCGCGTAGTACGACACCGAGTCGCCCGGCTGCACGCCGAACTCTTCGAGGAAGAAGGTGTGCCCGGCGGTGACCTCCGGCAGCCTCGAGCGGCCGCCGAACAGCTTCACGGTCTTCTCGGGGCCGCCGTTGACCGAGTACACGAGATCGAGATCGCGCACGCCGAAGTCGTCTTCCGCCTGCGCCTCGACAAAGACCTCCTCGATGGCCGAGACCGACGTGTCGCGTCCCGGCTTGGCAAACGACACGGTCGGCGGCATATCCGCCAGCACGTCGATCGTGTACTCCGGCGACGCGGCCGCCCGCTCGCCGGCCGGCGAGTCGAGCTCGACGCGGTAAAACCCGTCGCGAGCGACCTTGAACGAGCCGGTCAGCGACCCGTCCGGCTGCGGCGTGAGGTCGGCCGACTCCTTTTCGTTGAGCGCGAGCCGGCCTCCCCTGGTGGCCATGGTCGGGACGACGCGGACGCGCACTTCGGTGCCGGCCAGCACCGCGATGTCGCCGCCGTCTTCAATCTTCTGCGGCTCGAGCCCGGTGTAGGCCGGGAAGTGGTATTCGATTTCCATCCGCTGGACGTACGGCGCCTCGACAACCTTCAACGCAAACAGCGGCGATCGCACGCCTTCGGCCTCGACGTAGTAGTCGATCGGCGCGGACACGTCGAAGAGCATGCCTTCATACGCGCCCTGCTCGTCGGCCACGAGCGGCAGCGGCTCGAACGCGCCGTCGGCGGCGCGCCGCACCATCACCACCGCATCCTCGGCGGTAAACCCAATCAGCGTCGCGCCGACGCTCTGGTCCGCGCCCTTCGGCACGGTGGCGTTGCCCGGCGTCACCTCGATGCGGTACGGCGCGGCCGCCTCGACGCTGCGCTGGATCAGCAGAATGGCGGAGAGCGCGCTCCGCAGAAACGCGGGGCCGACCAGCACGAAGACAATGGCGGCGGCGGAGATGCCCGCCAGGAGCAGGCCGAACCGGCGAAGCGACGGCGCTTCAACACGCCGCGCGGCCCCGCTCGACGCGCAGGCGTCGAGCGCCTGCTCGACCAGGCGCCGCACCAGCGCCGGCGAGAGCGCCTCGGCGCCGTCGCGGCTGGCCTCCACGGCGCTGACGAGCCTCGCCTCGAGCGACGGCTCGTGCTCCTCCAGGTAGAGCGCGACCTGCTCGTCGGTCACGCGCCGCCGGAGCGGCCGCACCAGGAAGAAGAAGACGGAGCCGAGCACGGCCGCCACGAGCAGCGCCCGCGCGGCGATGATGGAGGCGGGGCTGAAACGCGCCCACTCGAGGGCGTAGGCGGCCACGAAGAAGAGCGCGACGGCAACTGCGATGCTGCGGAGCGCGCCGCGCAGCGCCAGCTTGAGCCGCCAGCGCGACCGGACTTCACCGACGATGTCCGCCAGCGTCGACGGCGGCGTGGATCCCCTGGGCGCTCCCTCGGCGTGTTCGAGCATCAGAATCTCCCAACCCAGAATACGCCCGTTTCCCCGCGGGCGTTTAGGCTTCTGACAGCCGGTTCGAAATCAACGTATCCGCAGCCAGCAGCAGAATCCCGACGCACAGCAGGTACCACCACAGCCGCTGCGATCGCTCCTGCGCCTCGGGCGTCGGCGGCGCCGCCGACGCAGCCGCCCGCCCGCCATCATCGCGGGTGGCGGCGGCGACAATCTCCTTCGGGTCCATCGGCGTGAGGTCCGACTCCGCCGTGTCGACGTTGCTCGCCACCACCGCCGTGACCGCATCCCCCGCGCGGTTCCGCAGCTCGTAGAAGCCCTGCTCGGCCAGCTCGAGCACTTCGGCTCCCTCTTCGTCCACGCCCACGCCCACGCGGCGCCCGGAGGGCGTGAGGACGACGCCGCTCGCCGGCTGCGCCCGTCCCGATCCGAACGACGCCTCGAGCACCTGCCCGACCGTGAGCCAGGGCGCCGGCTCGCTGTACGCGGCCAGGTGGCGCATCGCGCGATGCACGAACGGCAGGTAGACCGGCTTCAGCGGAAAGTCGCTCCATGCGAGGTCCAGCGTCGAGGTCCACAGGAGGACCCGCCCGGTACCGATCCGCCGCTCGAGGAGCGCCGGCGCGCCGCCGTCGAAACGCGCCAGCACCTGCGCGTCCTGCGTCGGCGTGACCGCGCGATACCCGTAGATCCGCGCGGCGGCGAAGTCGCCGCTGCGGGGGGACCGGAACGGCTCGAAGACCGGATGCGTGTACTCCAGCGCGCCCACGCGGGCCGCGTCGCCCCGGGTTCGATCGACCGGCGCCTGCAGCGACGCCGGCAGCACATCGACCTCCGCGCTCCAGGTGGCGCGCGGGCCGAGCACCACGAACAGGCCGCCCCCGCCCTCCACGAACTTCTGCAGCCGCCGCCCGAGCGCCGCCGGGACCTCGACGTCGTTCACCAGTACCGCCGACACGCGGCGCAGGTCATCGTCGGACACCGCGGCCGGCGGCCGGACGATCGCCTCGAACCGCGGGGCCTCGCCGATCGCGAGCGCGCGCATCAGGTACAACGCGTTGCCGCCCCCGCCCGCGCGATCGAGCACGAGCACGCGGACCGGCTGCGCCGGCGTCAGGACGAAGTGGAACACGTTGTCGGCGGCCAGCGCGTCGGCGCCTGCGCGGACGGTGCCGCGCATCGGCTCCGCCGTCAACGTGACCGGCGCAAAGGTGATCGACGTCGAGCTGTTCGCGTCGACCTCGAGCCGCTCGGTCTGGATGGCCCGGCCGCCAATCTCGAGCGCCAGCTGTCCGCCCGCGAGCGGCCGCGTGCCGCGGTTCACGACGACGGCGGTGACCGCGACCCGCTCCTGGCTGGAGAAGGTCGACCGCGCGAACGACACGCCGGTCACGGCCGCGTTGGCCACCTCGCCGCCGGTCGTGATCGGCACCGGCGTCACCGTGGTGCCCGCGGGCAGCTGGGCGCCTTCTTCGCCGCGCCACCCGGCGCGCTGAAAGTCGCTGATGAGGATGACCTCGCGGCGCGGGAGCGGCGATTCGGCCAGGATGCTCCCGGCCACCTTGAGCGCCGGGGCGTACCGCGTCGCGGCGGCCGTGGGACCGCCGGCGGCCGCCACCGCCGCCGTCAGGGGCTGGCGCTCGCCGGCCGCGGCGGATCGCAGCGCGATCTCCGCGCCCGAGTCGAAGAGCACCACCGACCCGCGATCGCCGCCGCCCAGGCCGTTGATGGCATCGTACGCCGCCGCCCGGGCACGCTCCCAGCGGTCGGCGTACCCGAGGCTGTAGCTGCGATCGAGCAGCACGACGACCTCGCGGGCGCCCTCGCCGGCCGCGGCGGTCACCTCATCGCGCTCGAGGAACGGCCGCGCGAAGGCGGCCACGATCAGCGCCAGCGCGGCCATGCGGACCATCAGCAGGAGCCAGTTGTGGATCCGCCGGCGGCGCACGGACCGGTACGGGATCCGCTGCACGAACATGAGCGACGGAAACCGGACGACCTGTTTCTTCTCGCGCTGGATCAGATGGATCAGTACCGGAATGGCCAGCCCGGCCAGCGCGACGAAGAAGAGCGGCGTCAAAAAGGACATGTCATTCACCCAGGCGGACCTTCAGGTCCGCCTACCGCAACCTCATCCGCTTCTCCCGGCTGGTCAAGAACCGGAACAGCGCGTGATCCAGCGGCTGCGATGTGTCGAGCAGCGTGTAGTCCACGCGCACCTCGGAGAAGCGCTGCTGGAGCGCGTCGATGTGCGCCCGCACCAGCGACTGATACTCCTTCCGCATCGCCTCGGGCACGACCGGCATCTGCTCGCCGCTCTCCAGATCCTCGAATGCCGACGCGTTCGAGAACCCGAAGTTCAGCTCCGCCGGGTCGAGCACGTGGAAGACGATCAGGTCGTTGCCGCGGAACCGCAGCGGCGTCACGGCATCCACCACCGTTTCGGGGTCCTCGTAGAAGTCCGAGATCACGACGAGCACGCCGCGGCGGCCGAAATGCTCCGCCAGCTTGTGCAGCGGCGCGCGAAGGCTTCCGGGCCGCCCGGCCTTGAGTCGATCCAGGACGTGCAGCACCGTCTCCATGTGCTTGGCCGACGGCGGCACGTGCTCGACGACCTCGCTGTCGAAGGCGACAAAGCCGACCCGGTCGCGCTGGTGGTGCACGAGATTGGTCAGGCACGCCGTCAGCATGCGCGCGTAATCGAGCTTGGTGATGCCGATGCTGCCGTAGTCCATCGACTTCGACACGTCCAGGAGGACCGAGAAGTTCATGTTCGACTCGGCTTCGTACTCCTTGACGTAGTACCGGTCGGTCCGCGCCCAGAGGCGCCAGTCGACGCGCCGGACGTCGTCGCCCGGCACGTAGCCGCGGTGCTCGGCGAAATCGACCGACGCGCCGAAGTACGGCGCCTTGTGCAGGCCGTTGATGAAGCCGTCGACGACCGCGCGCGCCACGAGCGACAGGTTCCCGATGCGCGCGAGCACCACGGGATCCATGAAGCGCGCGCCGGGAATGGCCGACGGGTTGTGCGACGCCATTAAGCTCATGACATTGCTCCATTTACGGATTTACGAATTTACGAATTTACGAATTTGAAATCCGCAAATCCGTAGATTCGTAAATTCGTAAATTCCATTCACATGCCACTCCGCGGCAGCGGGACGGCCCCGAGCAGCCGGTCGGTCAGCATGTCGGTCGTGATGCCCTCCGACTGCGCGTGGAAGTTGGTGATGATGCGGTGCCGCAGCACGGGGTGCGCCAGCGCCCGGATGTCCTCGAAGCTGACGTGGTAGCGGCCGCTGGTCAGCGCGCGCGCCTTGCCGCCGAGCACGAGGTACTGCGCCGCGCGCACGCTGGCGCCGAACGCCACCCACTTGCGCACGTTCTCCGGACAGGTCTCCGACTTCGGACGGCTGGCGCGCACCAGATCCAGCGCGTGACGCATCACGGGATCGGCCACCGGCACCTTGCGCACCAGGCGCTGAAACGCAATCAGATCCTCGCCCGTGACCGGGCGGTTCAGCTTCGGGTCCTGCAGCGCCGTCGTCGTCCGCACGACGTCGTACTCCTCGTCGTACGGCGGGTGGTCGATGACGATGTGGTACATGAAGCGGTCGAGCTGCGCCTCGGGCAGCGGGTAGGTGCCTTCGAGCTCGATCGGGTTCTGCGTCGCGAAGACGTAGAAGGGCTCGTCCAGCGTGTAGGTGCGCCCCTGAATCGTGACGCGGTGCTCCTGCATCGCCTCGAGCAGCGCCGACTGCGTCTTGGGCGGCGTGCGGTTGATCTCGTCGGCGAGCACGATGTTGGCGAAAATCGGCCCGGGCGCGAACACCATCTGCCGCCGGCCCGTCGCCGGATCCTCCTGCACGAGGTCGGTGCCGGTGATGTCGGACGGCATCAGGTCGGGCGTGAACTGAATGCGCGAGAACTTCAGATCGAGCACGCGCGCCATCGTGTGGATCAGCAGCGTCTTGGCGAGCCCCGGCGCGCCCACGATCAGGCTGTTGCCGCCGACAAAGAGCGTGTTGAGGACCTGGGAGATCACCTCCTCCTGGCCGACGATCACCTTGTGCAGCTCGGAGAGCACCTGCGCGCGGCCATCCCTCATCCGGTCCGCCAGCGCGAGATCGTCGGGCGACTCGAGATCGACGACGTCGCTCATCGGCGTATTGGTCAGCACACGGTCAGTCATGGTGTCGGGGCTCCCTCGAGTTTGCGGATCTCACGCGTCTTCAGCGCCACCTCAATCACCAGGCGCTCCAGCTCGCTCGCGTACTTCGCCGGCGGCATGCTGTCCTTGAGCAGCCGCAGCGACTCCACCCGGCGCTCCAGCTCGCGCCGCTCCAGATAGAGCGCCCGCAGCCGCGGGTCGTCGGGGAGCGGCGCCGCGTCGGCCGCCGATCCGAGCGACAGCGCGGCCGCCAGCTTGCCGTCGGCGCCGGTGGGCGACGGGGTCTGGCTGCCGATCTTGTCGCCGTTGTCGTCGAGCACGGCGTGCTCGACGACCAGCAGCCCTTCGCGCTCGTACGCCCGCGTGACCTCCGCCTTCGCGTACTGAAACGCCTCGAGCATGCTGATGCGCGTGTTCTTGTCGGCATCGGCCGCCTCGGCCGAAAACGCTTCGACGAAGTAGCCGCCGAAGAGCGTCGAGAACTGCTCGGCGCCGCTGCGCGTGGCCGCGATGACCGTCCGCCCCTCGGCCGAGAGCGCCTCGACGAACGGCCCGCTCGAGCTGGCGGTGTTCACGAACGCCACGTTCCGCGCCCGCAGCCTGCGCAGCAGCCGATCGAAGTCGGCGGCCGTCATGTCGGGGCCCGGCAGGTTGAACCGCGCGCTCTGGCCGTCGTAGCTGCCGTGCCCGAACAGCACGACGTAGACCACATCGTCGGGGCCGGCCGCCTGCGCGAAGCCCGCCAGCGCCTTCTCGATCTCGTCGCGCGTGGCGCGGCCGTGGACGCGCCCCTCGTCCTTCGCCTCGCCCAGGTAGACGAGCCGCTCGCGCGTCACGCCGACCTTCTCGGACGCGTCGGCGAGCGCCGTGCCCCACTTCTGGAACAGCTCGCCGTGCTCGGGATCGCCCGCCAGGCCCACGACGATGAGGAGAAACGCGCGCAGCATCAGGACATCCCGACCGCGCGCCGGTACCCCCACTCCGCGAAGACGACGCCCATCAGCGCAATGAGGATGATCGGCATGTTCCAGAGCTCGCGCTCCTCCACCGACGTCACGCCGCGGCCGCCGTAGCGGACGTCCTCGGCCAGCCCCGCCGCCTCGTCCGCGGTATAGAAGCGCCCGCCGGTCTCCTCCGCAATCCGCCGCAGCGGCCCCTCATGCATCGTCGGATCGAAGTACTCCGCGTCGCTCGGGCCGGCGCGCACGAAGGTCACGCCGGTGCCGATGATCTGCGAGGCGCGGGACGAGTCGACGGCCACCTCGTAGGTGCCGCCTCCGCCGCTCACGAAGGTGCCGCGGTACAGGCCGTCGCGCTCGCCCGTCCATTCGAGCGGGACGTCGAGCGTCGAGCCGTCGGGCCGCGTCACGCGGGCGGTCACGCCGGCGTCGTTCAGCTCCACGTACGTCTTGTCGACGACGTTGGCCTCGATCGTGACCGGCTCGCCGGGCTCCACGCGGTCGGAGGCCGTGCGGGCCTCGACCACGCCGGGCACGCCGTCGACCAGCCACCGCAGGATCTGGCGCCAGAAGTTCTCGTGCGTCTGATCCTCGAGCGAGATGCTGGCGTGCATCTGCCACTGCCACGTGTCCTGCAGCGTGAGCGCCACGGCCCTGCCGCGGCCGAACTGGTGCCATGTCAGCACCGGCTGCGTGCGCCCGCGCTCGTCGGTGCCGTTGAGCAGCACGGTCGCCGCCGGCTTGGGCGGAAGCGGCGCGTTGACGCTGGTGACCTGCGGGAGGTCGCGCCAGCGGGCGCCGGAGGCCTCCTCGGTGGCCGCGATCTGCGTCGCGGCATGCGTCTGGCCGGCGCGCGTCGGCGCGATCTGCAGGCGCGCCAGATCCGACGGCTCCGACGCGCGCGTGCGCGGATCGATCGCCAGCGGCAGCACGTCGGCCACAGGCGTGCCGCCGTACCCGCCCTCGCTCAGCGATCGCGCGCCGCCGAGCATCAGCAGGCTGCCGCCCCGGCGGTCCACGAAGTCGGCAATCATCTGGAGCTGGTCGCCCGAGAACGCGCCGGCCTCGATGCTGCCGAGAATCAGCGCGCGGTACGAGAAGAGCTCCTCGCGCGTCTTCGGGAACCCGCCGACCAGCTCGTCGGCGCCGTCCACCTCGAACCGGCTGAACTTGTTGTCGGCGGTCCGCTGGAGCACGACCACCTGCAGGTTCTTGTCGTCGGTCACCGCGCGCCGCAGGAACTTCATCTCGAAGCGCGGCTCGCCCTCGAAGTACAGAATCTTCTCGCGGGCGTCGCGGACCTGGATGAGCGACTCGCGGACGTTGTTCTGGACCACGACTTCATCCGGCTGCGGCGCCACGCGAAACCGGAAGAGCCTGGGGCCCGGCTCCGTCGCGGCCGCGCGGACACGCACCGTCGCGGGGGTGCCGTCCATCGGGAGGCGCACCTGCTCGGAGCCGACAATCCGCCCCTCGTCCTCGACGTCCACGGTCACGGTGCGCCCGCTGTATCCGGTCTGCGTGACGACCACATCGACGAGCAGCGTCGCGTCCTTCAGGACGGCCCGCGGCGTGCTGACGCGGTCGACCTGCAGATCGCGCGGCAGCTGCGGGCTGCCGACGCCGACCGTGTACACCGGCAGCTTCTCCGCCTTCAGGCCGAGCAGCGCGTCGGCCAGCGAGGCGTCGCTCGTGTCGGCGCCGTCGGAGACGAGCACGACGCCGGAGACCGGAAGCCCGGCGAGCTCTTCCCTCGCGCCGTCGAGCGCCGCACCGAGCCGCGTCTGAGTGCCGTCGAACGCCAGCTGATTCGCCGACTCGAGCCGGCCGGCCCGCGACGAGAAGCGGAACACGCGGACGAGAAACCGCTCCGACAGGGCCCTGAACAGCGGGCTCTCGGGGCCGCCGAACTGCTGCTTGACGAACTCGCCCCGCGGCCGCGTGCTCCAGTCGGGGATCTGCATGCTGCGGGAATCGTCCAGGAGCACCGCCACGACGTTCTGCTGGCTTACGGCGGCGCGCACGATGAGCGTGGGGCGGAAGAGGCAGAAGAGGACGAGCGCCAGCGCCGTCATCCGGAGCGCCGTCAGGACGACGCGGTCACGAAGCCGGCCCTTGTTGCGGACGCCACGATAGGTGATGGCGGCGGCCACCATGGCCGTGCCGGCCAGCGCCGCGGCGACCAGGGCGCCCGTGCCGAGGTCGAAGCGGAACTCGCCCTGCTGAAACACCACCGGCCGGTAGCGGAAGAGAGCCTGGAAAAGAGCATCCAGCACGGCTATATCCTTCCCCGGAAAGCAATCAGGCCTCGGGCCTCACGAACCAGGCTCCGAGGCCTGTAATGAGCGCGATCATACCTTCTGGGAGTGCCGCGTGGAACCCCGGCCGATCACGTCACAAGGCTCAACCTGTGATTTCTTTGTGACTTGTGCCTTGTGCCTTGACTAGAAGCGGTTTCATAACCGACGTCGTGCCCGGCTTTAGCCGGGCTGAAGCCCGGCACTACGTACGGAATTGGGCGCCCGTGGTCGGTTATGAAACCGGTTCTAGATCAGCCAGCCCACCAGGACGACCGCCGTCGCAAAGGAGACGTGGCGGGCCAGCCGGGGCCGCGCATGTTTGAGCCGGTTCCACTGCAGGGCGAGGGCGATCACCGCCAGCACGACGGCCGTCACGGCGGTCAGGGTGGCCGCCGGGCCCAGCGCCGTGCCGTAGTACGTGGCGAGGCCGGCGCTCCAGACCGATCCGTAGACGATGCAGAGGTGGACGAAGTAGACGAGCAGCGATTCCTGCGCGACCGCGCCGAAGACGTGCGGGAGCTGCCCGACATAGCGGCTCAGATACGCGATGCTGCCGAGGATGAGGAAGCAGGAGCCGGTCCGGATGGCGACGTCGCCGGGGATCCCCCCGTCCACGGCGAGCGCGCCCGCCAGGAGGATGGCGCCGGCAATCATGCCCCAGCGCGCGAACGCGCCGAGATGGCCCGCGCCCCAGCGCGCGTAGAGCTGGCCGGCGCCGGCGCCGATGAAGACGTAGGCGGACCACGGGAAGAGAGGAAACTGCGAGCCTGTGCCCGGCGAGAGGTACGCCGCGAGCGCCGCCGGCATCCGCCCGCTCCAGTCCGTCGCCCACATGAACGGTGACGCGGTGACGAGGGCGACCGCAATGGCGAACGCCGCCGCCGCGAAGACACGCCGGCTCCTGGCGCCGAGCAC
>MEKU01000019.1:0-18673 GCA_001767195.1 Acidobacteria bacterium RIFCSPLOWO2_02_FULL_67_21 | reverse complement strand
GCTGAAGGCAAAGCCGGCCAGCAGCAGGAACAGCGCCGACGTCAGCCCGCGCTGGAAGTCCCACGCATCGATCCAGGCGCCGGTCCGGTAGCTCATGGCGAGCAGCGCGCTCGCGGTGTGCCCCGAGACCATCAGCACCACGGCCAGCGCGCGCGCGAGATCGATGAAGATGACGCGGTGGGCGGTGCGGACCTTGTTAATGGGGTCGGGAGTCGACCCCATTCAGTGCGTCATCGCGTAGAGGAGCACGTTCACGCCGAGCGCGTACCCGGCGGGCGAGAACTGGTAGAAGAAGCCGGGGTCCTCGCCCTCGCGCTCCCACGAGTCCGCGACGTCGGTGTTGTGGGTCATCACGACCATGATGCGGCCGTCCGAGTCGCGGATGGCGCGCAGGTGCGGCTCCCGGCTGTCGGGGCCCCGCTCGGAGGTCTCACGGCCGCCGGTGCGGCGCCAGAACCCGATGTTGGTGATCTGCGGCACGGCCGTGACGATGAACTGGCTGCTGAAGAGCGGATCGTCGAGCGGCACGTCCTCGATCGGATACTCGGACGGCGGCAGCACCCTGGAGATCTCGCGCGTCCAGTGCTGCCAGGCGGGCGTGCCCCAGAAGTCGTCCACCCAGAGGAATCCCCCCTTCAGGAGGTACTGCCTGAGCTGTACGACTTCGCTCGGCAGCAGCCCGATGGTGCCGACGTCGGACGCCATCGTGAACGGACACTCGAAGAGCGCCTCGTCGGTGAGCCGGACGACATAGTGGGTCGGCCGGCGGCTGCCCTCGAAGGGGACGGGCGTTTTGGTCAGCTCCGAGAGCCGGATCATCAGGTTGATCTCGCCGTACGGGTAGTCGGTGCGCCACCCGCCGCCGGACGGCTCGCGGCGGACGCTCGTGTACGCGATCCGGCAGAAGGAGAACGCCCGATCGTGCCGCAGCGGCGGCGGACGGCGGGCCGGCGTATTGCTCTCGCCGCGGAAGCCGAAGTCGAACTGTGCGTACGCGGCCGCCGCGCCGAACAGCAGAGACAGCGCTGCCGCTCCGCACAGCGCGGCCGTGCGCGCCTTCCGACGCCGTAGACGGTTCAGCAATGGCCGGGCGCCTATTGTAAATTGGTTTGCATGCCACTCCCCAGATTCGTGTGCGTTCTGGCCGCGCTCCTGGCGGCCTCCTGCGCCGGCCCGTCCCGCGGCGAGCGGGGCGACCCGGAAGCCGCGGGCGCCGCGGCGGCCCCCGACGAAGGCGGGCGGAAGCACCTCCTCGAGCGCGTGGACGACGCGGCGGTCGTGCAGCTGTACGCCGACGGCTTTGCGTCGCTGCCGCTCCGCGAGAAGACGCTGATCTGGCATCTGTACCAGGCGGCGCTCGCGGGCCGCGACATCTTCATCGATCAGAAACACCGCGACGCGCTGGAGATGCGCGGCATCGTCGAGCAGATCGTCGCGCATCCGCAGGGCGTCGATCCCTCGGCGCTCGCCGAGATCCAGCGCTATACGAAGCTGTTCTGGATCAACAACGGCCCCTACAACAACCTGACCGCCCGCAAGTTCGTGCTGAGGCTCGCGCCGGAGGCGCTCCGCGCGGCGGCACAGAGCGCGGCGGCGTCGGGCGCGACCTTCACCACGCGCGCCGGCGAACCGCTCGAGGCCATGCTCGATCGCCTCGGCCCGATGTTCTTCGATCCGACCCTCGATCCGATCGTGACCAACAAGACGCCCGGGCCCGGCAGGGACATCCTCACGTCGAGCGCCAACAACCTCTACTCGGGCGTGAGCCTGGCGGATCTCGAGGGGTTCACCGAGCGCAACGGGCTGAACTCACGGCTGGTCAAAGCCACGGGACGGCTCATCGAAGAAGTCTACCGGATCGACGGCCGCTACGGCCCGCAGATCGCCGGCATCGTCCGGCACCTGGAGGCGGCGGTGCCCTTTGCGACCGATCCGATGGCCAACGCGCTTCGCGCGCTCGTCCAGTGGTACCGGACCGGCGACGACGCCGACCGCGCCAAGTTCGACATCGCGTGGGTGCAGGACCGTGACTCCCCCGTGGACACGATCAACGGCTTCATCGAGGTCTACATGGACCCGCGCGGCATCAAGGGGTCGTGGGAGGCGGTCGTCTTCTATGTGAACCGGGAGAAGACGGGCCGCATCCGGACGCTGGCCGCCAACGCCCAGTGGTTCGAGGACCGGATGCCCTGGAACCCCGCGTACCGCAAGCCGAACGTCACCGGCATCATCGCCAACGCCATCGACGTCGTCGTTGAAGCCGGCGACGCCGGCCCGGTCACGCCGGTCGGCATCAACCTGCCCAACGACCAGCGCATCCGCGAGCAGTACGGGAGCAAGTCGATCTCGCTGTCGAACGTCCGCGAGGCGTCCGATCAGGCGACGCCGGGGTCGATGCGGAGCGAGTTCTCGTGGACGCAGGAGGAGATCGACCGGGGCGTGCGGCAGGGCGCGCTGGCCGCCGAGCTCACCACCGATCTGCACGAAGTGCTCGGCCACGCCTCGGGGCGGCAGAAGGAGGGGCTGGCCGGCTCGCCGCAGGCGCTCATCAAGGAGCACTTCTCCGCGCTGGAGGAAGGACGCGCCGATCTGATTGCGCTCTACTTTCTCGCCGACCCGAAGATGGTCGAGCTCGGGGCCATTCCGGCCGCCGACCAGGACGCGATCGTGCGCGCCGAGTACGAGTCGTACACGCGGAACGCGCTCGTTCAGCTGCGGCGCGTCCGCGAAGGAACGCAGATCGAGGAAGACCACATGCGCAACCGCCAGATGATCGTGCGGTGGCTGATGGCCAACACGAAGGCGATCGAGGAGCGCACGCGCGACGGGAAGCGCTACCTGGTGATGGTGGACGCGGCGGCCTTCCGTGAGGGGGTCGGCCGCCTGCTCGCCGAGGTGCAGCGGATCAAGTCCGAAGGGGATGCGGCCGCGGCGGCCAGGCTCTTCGAGACCTACGGCATCCACTTCGACGCGAAGGTGCGCGACGAGATCGTCGCGCGCGTCGACGCGCTGGCGCTCCCCTCCTATACGGGGTTCGTGATGCCGACGCTCACGCCGGTGATGGGCGCCGACGGCGCGATCACCGACGTGACGATCTCGTACCCGATGGATCTCACGACGCAGATGCTGGAGTACTCAGGGGTGCGAAGGAACTGACGCAGGGTGCCCGAGGTGCCCGAGGTGCCCAGGGTGCCTGGAGTTTCCGTACGTAGTGCAAGGCTTTAGCCGGACCCGTCCGTAAGTAGTGCCCGGCTTTAGCCGGGCTGAAGCCCGGCACTACGTACGATGGCGTGCCCGTTCTCCCGGCAGCGGCGATTCGGCCAGCGCGCCGACCACCGTCGTCCATTCGCGAACCCGCCAGCGCGTGACCAGACCGTTGGCGACGTACGGGTCGTTCTTCACGAACTTCTCCGCCACCTCGGGCGAGCTGCCGCGAAAGAGCAGCACGGTGCTGTCAGGCGGATCCGCCAGCGCGCCGCCCAGCACCAGCTCGCCCCGCGCCACCGCGTCGCGCGCCAGCGCGAGGTGCGCCGCGCGGAACGGCGCGCGCCGGCTCACGTAGTCATCGACGACGTCATAAAACAGCAGATAGTGCATCGTCCGCTTCGGGTTTGGGTCTTGGGATTTGGGACTTGGGATTTTACCTAGGCCACAGCCACCCGAACGCGCCGCCGGTGAGCAGTCCGTACACGAGCGCGTCGACCGTGTTCTTGATCGTCGTCGACCACGGGCGGTTGTACCAGATCGAGTTCGGCCACTGCGCCAGGCCGTAGCCGATGAAGGCCACGGTGGAAGCGAAGCGGAATACTTCCATGTAGGGCGCGGTGGGCCGGAGCGCGCGGCTTGCGAGGTAGGCCGCAAACAGGCCGACGACCAGGCAGAAGACGAACCACTGCGCCAGCCGGCCGCCCATCCGCATGTCGCCGGGCGGGAAGACGGTCATCATGACGACCGGCCCCTTCTTCAGCCTGGCGGTGAATTCGGGCGTGCTCGCCGCGGCCGGCGAGGAGGGGCGCGGCATGTGATAGTCGCCCGGCGCGAGGTTCAGCCCGCGCAGCGCGTCCATCGCCGCCGCTTCGTTCGGAACTTGACGATGGTCGCTATGGTGATACCCGAGCACCATGTGGATCGCGTAGCTGGCGAAGAACACCAGCACTGCGGCAACCAGAATGGGAAGCCACAACTCAGTCAGACTCACCAAGAGCGCCTCCATGTGAATGATGAATTTACGGATTGACGAATTGACGGATTGACGAATTGCCAATCGTCAATCCGTCAATTCGTAGATTCGTCAATTCGTACATTTCGCGATCGCACGTCAGTGCGACGCGAAGACCTTGAGCTGCCCCTGCTTGTCGAACGCGATCACGTCGTACGCCTGCGGCTTCATGCTGGGCACTTCCATGCCCGGCGATCCGATCGGCATGCCGGGGACTGCGAGCCCGGCGATCGCCGGACGATCCTTGAGCAGCCGCTGCACATCGGCCGCGGGCACGTGCCCTTCGAGCACGTAGCCGTCCACCACCGCGGTGTGGCACGACTGCACGCGGTCGGGCACGTTGTACTTCGCCTTCACCGCCGACACGTCCTCCATCTCGGTGACCTGCGTGGCGAAGCCATGCTGCTGCAGGTGCTTCACCCAGTTCGCGCAGCAGCCGCAGGTGGGCGACTTGTAGACCTGTACCGTGGTGGCCGGCCGCTGCGCCAGGACGGAGCCGTTGGCCGGAATGATCAGAGCGGCCAGCGCCGCAAGAAGAATGCGCTTCGACATGGTGTCCTCATTCAGCCGGGTCCGCGGAACGATCATGTTCACCGCGGCACCCGGCCCACGTACCCTCTATGGTTGTGCGCCTGTCTGAGTCGCCGGCACCGGAGCCGGCGGCGGCTGTGGCGGCGGCGCCTGCGGCGGCCGGCTCGGCATATCGTCGCGGCCGAAGCGCGGCAGCAGCTCGTCCCGCATCGCCAGATGGTACACGGTCGCGGCAATGGCGACCGCCGCCCGCTTCACATCATCTTCGACGATCCGTTCGTAGGTGTCGAGGTTGGTGTGCCACGTGTAGGACTGGTACTGGATCGGGTCCTGGAGCACGTTGATGCCGGGCAGCCCCGCCTCGTTGAACGACGTGTGGTCGGTGCCGCCCCGCTGACGGCGTCGGGTCGTCATGGCGCCGAGCACGCCGAGATCGACGAGCGGCGACACCGCCTCGCGAAGCACGGCTCCCGCCGCCGGGGGCCCGAAGACGGTCAGCGCCCGGCCCCGTCCGGTGCCCGTGTCGATATTCAGGTAGGCGGACAGCTTCGCGTATGCGGGCTTCGGGGCTTCGAACGTGCCGAAGTGGTCCCTGACGTACGCCTGCGACCCCAGCAGCCCCTGCTCTTCCCCGCTCCAGAGCGCCAGCCGCACCGTCCGCCGCGGCTTCACGCCCACCGCCGCCAGAATGCGCGCCGCCTCCATGACCACGGCGCAGCCGATCGCGTTGTCGGTGGCGCCGGTGGCTGCATGCCAGGAGTCGAGATGCCCGCCGAGCATCACCAGCTCGTCGGCCTTGTCCGTTCCAGGAATCTCGGCGATGGTGTTGTAGGCGGTGCGGCCTTCGGGGTGAAGCGCATTGACGATGTCCAGCTCCAGCTCGACGGGCCGGCCGTCGTCCAGGAGGCGCCAGACGCGGCCGTAGTCCTCATTCCGCATCACGAGCGTCGGCGGCGCCTTCGCGACGTCGTACGTGGCGTTCTGGAACGCGCGGATCTGCCCGTGGTCGCGGCCGGCGTCGTTGATCCGGGCGAGCGCGCCGCTCGAGAGCAGGAACTGATTGATCTGCTCCTGCAGCTGGCTGTTGGTCAGCGGCGGCGGCCCCTGGCGCGCCGGCCCCGGTGGGCGCGCCGGCTGCGCCGGCGCCGCGTTCAGCTGCTGCAGCACGTCGGCATCCTCACGGCGCAGCGCGGGCGGATTGAACGTCACGAGCACCCGCTGCGGCGTCCCGACGAGGACGATCCGCCCACGCACCGCGCGCGCGAGCGGCGCGAGATGTGCGTCGAGCTCCTCACGGGTGGGACGCTGCGGCAGCGTCATCTGCACCGTCGGCGCCCGCACGACCCCGTTCGTACCTGGGGTCCACGCCAGCACCTCCGCGACGAGCGCATCCTTCACCGGCGACACGATGTGCGCCACCAGCCGCTCGTTGGTCCATCCGGGACGGCCCCACTCCCACGGCTCGAGACGGCCGTTCTTCAGACCCCACGCGTGCATCTGCACGATCGCCCACTCGCCGGCCGCCTTCAGATTCGGCGAGCCGGTCAGCCGCGGACCGTACACGTCGGTCAGCATGTGGAGCGTCTGGAGGATCTTGGAATTCGCGGTGCCCTCCTGCCGGATCTTCCAGTAGGCGTCCTGGTCGATCCGTTCCTCCGCCGAAACGGAAACAATGGCGGCGATGAGACACAGGAACAAGGCGTGTCTTCGCATGTAGTCCTCGATTAGGCCCGGCTGAAGCCGGGCACTACATCAGGCGTACGTACCACTACATCAGGCGTACGTAGTGCCCGCCTTCAGGCGGGCCCGATGCGCGCATGCTAGCACGAGGCTAGAGGTTGTCGATGGGAACCGGCTCTATGACATCGGCCGGGGTGAAGCCGAATACCTTGCCGTAGAAATAGAGCTCCGCTTCCAGGCTGCGGATGATCGTGTCCGCCTTGCGGAAGCCGTGCTGCTCCCCCTCGAACGCCAGATACGCGACCGGCAGGCCCTTGGCTCGCACCGCGTCGGCCATCATCTGCGACTGATTCGGCGGCACCACTTTGTCTTCGAGCCCCTGGAAGAGGATGAGCGGACACGCCAGGCGGTCGATCGCATGGATCGGCGACCGGGCCCGATAGATCGCGTTCGCCTCCGGGTACGGCCCGATCAGGCGGTGCGAGTAGCGCGACTCGAACTTGTGCGTGTCGATCTCGAGCACCTCGAGGTCGCTGATGCCGAAGTAGCTGGCGCCCGCCTTGAAGATGCCGGGGTGGAACGTCAGCGCGGCGAGCGTGGTGTACCCGCCGGCGCTGCCGCCGCGGATGATCAGGCGCGCCGGATCCGCGCGGCCGCTGCCGGAGAGGAAGCGCGCCGCATGGATCACGTCCTCGACGTCGACGAGGCCCCATTCGCCGTTCAGACGCTCGCGATAGGCGCGGCCGTAGCCGGAGCTCCCGCCGTAGTTCACGTCGACCACCGCAAACCCTCTCGTCGTCCAGTACTGAATGGCGAGGTCGAGCGTCGGACGAGCGGCCGCCGTCGGTCCGCCGTGCGTGATGACCACGAGCGGCGGCGCCTCCCCTGCCCGCGCGCTGAACGCCCGGTTGCAGGGCGCGTAGTAGAACGCGTGGGCCTCGCGTCCTCGCGCGGTCGGAAACGTGATCGGCTCGGCGAGCGAGATATCCGCGGCGTCGAGCTCCACGTGCGATCCGCGTCTCAGCGTCTCGACGGCTCCGGTGGCGAGATTCAGACGGGCCACTGCGTCCGGCGCCGTGGACGACCCGGCCACGAACACCGCATGCGCGGCGTCGGCCGCCAGCCAGTCGTGCGGCTGAAGGTCTCCGGCGACCGGGGTGAGCTCACCATCCGCGAGGTCGACAGTCCCCAGATGCCAGCGGCCCAGCCGTGTGTAGGAAACGACGAGCGTCGATGCGCCGGCACATGCCCAGGTGGAGGTCCCGAAGACCCATTGCGGCCGCCCGAACTCGGCCTCCTCCGGTGAATCGCGAACGATGGAACGACCCGCCTCCGCTTTGCGCTCATCGGTCGCGTGCGCAAAGCTTCGGCGAGGCCTCGCCGAAGCCGGCCCTGGAAAGGAGGCGGCCGGCGAAGGCGGGGCCAAGCCGTAGATTCTCCAGTAGCCGTCCCTGTCGCTGACGTAGTACAGCGATCCGTCCGGTCCCCACCCCGGCTGGTAGATGGACTCGTCTTCCGACCCGGTCACGCGTACCGCCCCCGACAACGCTCCGGCGTCGTCCACGTCGGCCACCCAGAGCTCGGTTCCGTCCCAGGGCATCAACGGATGGCGCCACGCCAGCCAGGCGAGGCGCGTGCCGTCCGGACTGAGACGGGGCGTCGAGTAGAAGTCGTAGCCGGAGGCGAGAGCCTCCATGGTCCGGCTGAAGCCGGCGTCTGAGGTCCGGCTAGAGCCGGACACTACGTACGAGTCTGAGTTCTCGTAGTACGAGTCTGGGCTTTCGTAGTGCCCGGCTTCAGCCGGGCCCGAAGCAGCCGGACCGATCGGGATGCCGGCCAGCGTGTTGACCGGCTCGCCCGGCCGTGAGTGATCCTCGCGAACACAGATCAGCCGCCGGCGCCGTGTGTCGATCTCGAAATCCGCATAGAAGAACGACCCGGGAGGCGTGATCGCCTCCGCCGCGCCGCCCGGTGCGAGTCGGTACACGCGCTGATCGCTGAAGTTGACGCAGTAGATGACGCCGTCGCGCACCACGTACGCGCCGCCGCCGTACTCGTGCACGCGGCTGCGGACGTTGAAATCGCGGGGGGTGACCTCTTCAGGCGCTCGACCGGGCCGCCAGCAGACGAGGGCCGACCGCCCGCCCTCCTGCGGGCGCCCCTCGAGCCAGTACACCGCATCGCCGTCGAGCTGTACGGCGCTCAGGCGGAGGCCGCCGGCGGCCACCGCGGCGGCCGGCAGCGGCGACCGCCACGTGCCGAAGGGGGCTAGGACGTCCGACCTCCCGGCCGGTACATCACGCGCCAGATCCTTCCCTTGACCGAGTCGACGATGAAGAGCGAGCCGTCGGGACCTTGCGCGAGGCCCATCGGCCGTGCGGCCGCTTCCTCACGCGTCATGACGAACGGCTTTCCGGCAAATCCGTCGGCGAACGTCTCGTACCGGCCCGCAGCCCTGCCGTCGCGCATCGGCTGGAACACCACTTTGTAGCCAGCCTGCTGGAGCGGCGACCGGCTGCCCGATCCGTGGAAGGCAATGAAGGCGCCGCCGCGATAGCGGTCGCCGAACTGCGAGGCCGTATAGAACAGCAGATCGTTCGGCGCCCAGTGCGCGGGAAACGCCGCCGCCGGCAGCGGATACTTCGCGCAGTCGCCGGTCTTCTTCCCGTCGCCGCCGTACTCCGGCGCGAGCACGCGAACGTTCTGCTGCGGGTCGAGGTAGCAGTACGGGAACCCGTAGTTCGCGCCCTCGTCGATCCGCTGGAGCTCCTCGGCCGGGTTCTCGGCGTTCAGCTCGGTCGAGTAGTACTCGGTCCACCGGTTCAGGCCGTTGCGGCCGTGCTGTATCAGATAGAGCGCGCCGGCCGTCGCGTTCCAGGTGAGCGAGTTCGATTGCCGCAGCCCGGTCGAAAACCGTCGTCCGTCCTTTCCGAACACCTGGCCGGTCCGGTTCGCGTCGAAGCGCCACACGCCGCCACCGGTCTCGAGGTACGTGCACGGGTTCAGGCCTGGCGCCTTGGCCTGGTCGGGGTCGGAGCAGGAGTTCGCCCGCAGGCCGACGTTCACGTAGAGGCCGTCGCGCGTGTCGAACGCGAGCGACTTGGTCGGGTGTACCTGCTGCCGGGGAAACCCGCTCACGACCATCTCCATCGGCCCCGCCGGCAGTAGCTGGCCCTCCTTCATCGGGAAGCGCACGACAGCATCGTCCCGCGAGAGATAGAGGTGGCCGTTGTGCAGGACGAGACCCGTCCCTCCGGAATCGCCGAACTTCTCGCGCACGTCGACGCGGCCGTCGGCGTTCGTGTCGCGGAGCGCCAGAATGCCTCCCGGCGCGTTCGGCGCGTTCCGCAGCGCGACGTAGATGTCGCCGTTGCCCGCCACCACCAGGTGCCGCGCCGGGCCGGTCTCGTCGGCGACGACCGCGGCACAGAAGCCGGCGGGCAGCTGCAGGCCGCCGTTGCCGGCGGCGCAGGCCGGCGCCTGACCCGCCTGGGCGCCCAGCATCGCCGGCACGCTCATGCCGCCGAGAATCAGAATGGCTGCGCAACGCTTCATGAAAGGTCCTCCTGCACGCGGGGCCATGTTACAACGTCCTAACTGCCGTCGCGAATGACGCGGCAGGACGCGATGTCGAAGCTGACCTCGCCGATCGTCAGGCGCGTCTGGTCGCGCAGGCCTGCCGCAAACCGCAGGAAGCGGTGGATGTCGGCGAAGTTGCTGGCGATGCCGAGTGAGGCGCGGATGGCGCCGGCGCTCTTGCCGCCGCGATGCGTGATGATCTGCAGGAATCGCGGCAGCGTCAGGTCCGCCTGCTCCTCGATCGCCTCGTCGACGTCTTCCTCCGTGAGGCCCTCCGCCGCCTCGCCCGCGCCCGGGTTGCAGAAGCAACCGGTGCGGAGCGAGATCCGCTCGCGGCTCGCCAGCTCCTCCACGCGGCGGTAATCCAGCAGATGCCCGTCGGGATCGTAGAAGTTCATGGTGACGATGCCGCCGCGGCCGGCGGTGGTCAGCGGCCCGTAGATGCGCACCATCGGGCGCCCGTTGCTGTGGCACAGCCGGACCAGGCCGTCGATCAGCCAGCCGGTGAGGCACCGGACGCGCGTCTGAATCGTGTCGATCCCGATCGCGGCGAGGTGCCGGAGCCCGATCTCCACGGCCGGGATTGCGAGGTAGTTCAGCGTGCCATCCTCGAAGCCGGCCTCGCGCGGCGCCAGGATGTGGCGGCGCCCCTGGACCGACGCAAAGTTCACGGTGCCGCCGGCAAACCAGGGGCGGTGCAGCCGCGGCAGCGCGCTGTTGCGCACGAGCAGGCAGCCGACGCCGGTCGGGTATCCGAACATCTTGTAGAACGAGACGCTCACGAAGTCCGGCGTCACCGCCGTCAGGTCGAGCCGGCTCGTCGGGACGAACGCCGCGGCATCGAGCAGCACGTCCCAGCCTCGGCCGTGCGCGTCGTCAATCAGATCGAGCGGATGCTTGACGCCGGAGAAGTTCGACTGCGCGGGAAAGGCAAACAGCCGGGGGCTCTGTCCGCCGGCGCCCAGCCGGAGCAGCTCACCGAGACGCGCGCGATCGATCCGCAGCTCCGGGACCGTCACCGGCGCGTACGTGACGCACGCGCCGCGGGCCGACGCGAACTCGCGGATTCCGTTCGCCGAGTTGTGGTTGTCCACCGTGAGGAGGCAGTGGCCGCCCGGGGCGAACGGATACGACTCGCCCACGTGCTTGAGCGCGGCGGTGGCGTTCTGCGTGAAGATGGCCGTGTAGTCGCCGGCGGCGTTGAACCAGTCGAGCACGGCGCGGCGGGTCTGCTCGACCAGATCCGTCATCCCGGAGGACGTCAGGCTGGCCGAGTGCGGGTTGCCGAGCACCCGCGTACTCAGGAGCGCCATGTGGTCGCGAATCTGCGACTCCGCGTACAGGCTGCCGCCGGTGTAATCGAGGTAGACGTGCTCCTGCTCGTCGAGCCGCCGGTACTCCGACGAGCGGAGGGCATCGAGCAGGGCGGTCCGCTCGAAGTCGGGCTGCGCCCTCAGGAACTCGTCATAGGCGAGCTTCACTGCTTCATTATGGACGGGTAGAGACGCCGCGCGCAGTCAGGGCAGATGCGAAACCGCCGATACGCGACATTGCATACCAGCGTATCTCACCGTAAGATGAGGATTCATCTCTCATCCCTTCAAAAAGTTAGCGAAGTTTGAAAGGCACACTCATCAGCGCGCTGGCAGTACTCCTGTCTGTCACAGCTCTGCCGCGGCAGGCTGCGACGGAACCGGTCCGTCTCGCGGTGGCGCCTGCAGGAGGCATCGCTCCCGACGTGCTTCGCCATGCGCTCGACGCCGTCCAGTGCGCCACACGCCTCGGCGAGATCCGGCCGCCGAGCACGTTGACGGTGATCGATTATTCGCGGCCGTCGGTCGAGCCGCGGCTCTGGGTGTTCGAGCTGCCGGGCGGAGCGCTGCTCTTCCGGGAGCTCGTGGCTCACGGCCGGAACACCGGCGACAACCTGGCGCGTCAGTTTTCGGACGCGCTGAACAGCCGTCAGTCCAGCCTTGGGCTGTTCGTGACCGGAGACACCTACGTGGGCAGCAACGGCTACTCGCTGCGACTGGATGGTCTCGAGCCCGGGTTCAACGGACGTGCGCGAGACCGTGCGATTGTCATGCACGGCGCGCCCTACGTGAGCGCGGCGTTTGCCGAGTCGCAGGGGCGCATCGGCCGAAGCTGGGGCTGTCCGGCACTGCGTGAAGGCGTCGCGCGCGAGGTGATCGACACGATTCGCGGCGGCGGCGTGATCTTCTCCTACTACCCGGACTCGGCGTGGATCAGGAGCTCGCGGTTCCTGAATGGATGCGCTGGAACACCGGCCGCCACCCATTGAGGGGGTTGCCCTGCCTCTCTCCCTCTTTCATCCGCTCGTCTCACGATGGTTCGCCGAGACGCTCGGTGAGCCGACCTCCGCGCAGCAGCGCGGCTGGACGGCGATCCGCGACGGCCGCCATACGCTCATCGCGGCGCCGACCGGGTCGGGCAAGACGCTGGCGGCGTTTCTCATCGCGATCGACGAACTGGTGCGCGAGGGCGTCCAGGCACCGCTGCCGGATGAGGTGCGGGTCGTCTACGTCTCGCCGTTGAAGGCGCTCAGCGCCGACATTCACAAGAACCTCGCCGAGCCTCGACGCGGCATCCGCCAGCTGGCAGAGGCGTCCGGGATCGAGGCACCGCGACTCACGGCGGCGGTGCGCACGGGAGATACGACCGCCTCCGAGCGGGCCGCGATGATCCGGCGTCCGCCGCACATCCTCGTCACGACGCCCGAATCGCTGTTCCTGCTGCTGACCGCGGAACGGAGCCGCAACCTGCTCACGGCCCGTCCGACGCCCTCGATGTGAACCGATTTGGTGATCAGCGCACCGGCGAAGTTGCCCGGGCCGACCAGGATCGTGTCGCCGTCGCCGACAACGGGGCTGTCGATCGCCGCCTGTATCGTGGGGAAATCGCGCGGTACGCGCCACTGTGCGGCCCGTGCACTGGCCGCAAACAGGATTGTGATCGCAATGACAAGCCCGGCTCGGAACGGTCGCAGATTCATCGATCCTTCCTCCACGAGGGGATCGATGGGCGAACACCGTGCCGGAGCTCAGGTGTGCGGAGCTGTCACGCGCGTGGCGTCGATCCACGCGGCGCCGCCCGCTTGGCAGCCAGCGCAACCGCCAGATGTCCCACGAACATAGGGCCTATTCTGCCCCGGCCCGAAGCCTCACGCCACGGGACACACGAAGGGATACAATCGGGCCTCTCCCCCGAGGGCGCCATGTTCGATCCATCCGACGTCGAGCTTGACCAGGCGGACGCCACGCCGCGGGCGCAGACGCGGGCATCGTCCCGCCGCTTGTGGATCGGCGGGGGGGCGGTGGTCGTCGCGGCCTTCGCTGGATGGTTCCTGTTCGGCTATCTGACCCGCGGCCCCGCCCGAACGCCTGCGGAGGCCGACCAGACGCCGGCGGCTGCCGCCACGAGCCCGCTCGGCGGCGCCGGCGACAGGATCGACCTTCCGCCGCTCGACGAGACCGACGCGATCGTCGCCAAGCTCGTACACGCGCTGTCGTCGCACCCGACCGTCATGGCCTGGCTGACGACCGACGGCCTCATCCGCAATTTCGTCGTCGTTGTCGAAAACATCGCATACGGCGGACGCCCCGCCGTGCACCTGGGCGTCATCCGGCCGGCCGCGCGCTTCCGGGTGATTGAGCGCGACGGGGAGTTCCTGCTGGACCCCCGATCGTACGAGCGGTACGCGCCCACCGCGGCCGCCGCGGACTCCATCGACCCGGACGCCGCCGCGCGTCTGTACTCCACGCTCAAGCCACGCATCGAGGAGGCGTACAGGGAGCTCGGCCGCAACGAGTCGTTCGACGTGGCGCTCGAGCGCGCCATCGTGTCGCTTCTGCAGGCGCCGACGCTCAGTGGGGACGTGCGGCTTGCGCCGACCGGGATCGTCTTTGGCTACGAGAGCGCGGCGATCGAGCGGCTGACGCCGGCGCAGAAGCAGCTGATCCGCATGGGGCCGCGCAACATGCGTCTGATTCAGGGCACGCTGCACCAGATTGCGCTGGCGCTGGGCATCCCGCCCGCCCGGCTCCCGCAGGCCCGCACTCTCTAGCGAAGCGGGCGTGCCGACCTCCCGGCTCGAAGCGTTCAGTGATGGCGTCATCGCCATCATCATCACGATCATGGTGCTCGAGTTCGAGATGCCGGAGGGCGCGGACTGGCATTCGCTGCAGGCGCTCACGCCCGTGTTCCTCACCTACGTGCTGAGCTTCATGATGCTGGCGATCTACTGGAACAACCATCACCATCTCATGCATGTCACGCGGAGCGTCGGCGGCGGCGTGCTCTGGGCCAACATGCACCTGCTCTTCTGGCTGTCGCTCGTGCCCTTTGGCACCGCCTGGCTCGGCGGGAATCATTCCGCCGCGCTGCCGGCCGCGGTGTACGGCGTGCTCCTGCTGATGGCGGCGGTCGCCTACTGGGTCCTGGTGCACGCGATCCTTCGGCACGAAGGACCGGCGTCGAAGCTGCAGAAAGCTGTCGGCCGAGACATCAAAGGCAAGCTGTCGATCGCGTTGTATGCCGTGGCGGTTGTGCTGGCGTTCGTGAACCAGTGGATCTCGGACGCGCTGTACGTGACCGTCGCGTTCATGTGGCTCGTGCCCGACCGGCGCATCGAGCGACGCATCGAAGCGGAACGAACCTAGAACCGGTTTTCATGACCGACGTAGTGCCCGGCTTTAATGAATCAGCCATAGACCTACTAGACCGTAGCCACTCTGCGATTCGGACCGGCCCTCGGCTGATCGTCTGGCGCACGCCCTGATGACCTGTGCGGCGCCCCTCTCGGGCACTGTGCAAGCGCCCACCGCACACCCGTTTAGGTGCACAGCTCAATCATCTAAGGCATTGATATCAAATGGGTTAACGAGATCGTCTATCACGGCATCGAGTTCGCTCTTAAGGAGGCATCTGCGCAAAACGCGCAGGGCACATTCCAAGAGAGGCCGCCACCATGAACCGCGCTGTTGCCACCGTCGCCGCCGCCACCCTCCTGAGCCTGACGATGTCCGCACTGCCCGCGTTCGCCGGCGACGACACAGTTACGCCTGCCGCCGCCTCGGCGGCCACGGCACAGACAGCAGCGCAGATGCGGTTTGGCAAGGCGCTCGCGCGACCGAAGGCGCTGCCGGCACTGTACGTCAGCTACGCCGCGCTCCAAGCGTTTGATATCTATTCGACAAAGCAGGCGCTGGCCCGCGGCGCCCAGGAAGCCAGTCCCTTGATGCAGGGCGTCGTCGGCAACACCGGGGCCTTCGTCGCCGTGAAGGCCACCGTCGCCGTCGCCACCATCGCCGCCGCCGAGCGCCTCTGGAAGACCAACAAGGTTGCCGCCATTGGGATCATGGTTGCCTCCAACGGCGTCGCCGCGATTGTTGCCGCGCGCAACGCCCGCACGCTGCGGCAGCTCCGCTAGTTCCCACACCACACGCTCGCGGGCTACGCCCCGCGCGAACCGGATAAAACTCGAACCCGACGTCAACGCGGCTCGGCGGGTGGACGGAAGGGCGCCAAACCGGACGCAACGTCGAGGGCCTCGCGCAACATGACCGGGTCGAAGGGCTTAATGACATACGCAATGGCTCCCAGCGTGCGGCTGGTCCGCACCGTGCGGGGATCATCGCGGCCGGTGGCCATGATGATCGCGGTTCGGGGCCACTGTGCATGCACCTGCTCGGCCAGCCATAAGCCGTCATGTTCCGGCATGGCGACATCGCACAACACGATGTCAGCCGGCTCGGTCGCCATTATGTCCAGGGCCTCAGAGGCGCTTCCCACGTCTCTGACGCCATACCCCCATCCCTTGAGCCAGCGCGTCAGGATCGCGCGAATCGGCGGCTCATCGTCGACAATCAGCACTTTCTTGCTCTCTGTCATGGTCCTCCTTGCTCAGCGATCACAGCCGCCCTCGCTGATGGGTCAGCGGAGGCCGAACGTGTCGAGCCGCCGATAGAGCGCACGTCGGCTGACGCCAAGCAATTTTGCGGCTGCCGATCGATTGCCGCCCACCTTCTGCAGGGCCTGTTCGATCTGCCTGCGGTCAAGCTCCGGCTCCTCCGTCGCTGTCACATCCGCCGCGGCAGGCTTTACCACAGACGGCGCGGGACGCTGGCCGCCTCCAAGCGCGGCGAGCACCTCGCGCTCACTGAGGATACGGCCCTCGCTCAACATGCAGGCGCGCTCGAGGACATTTCGGAGCTCGCGGATGTTCCCCGGCCATGGGGCGTCGTGAAGCAACCGCTCTGCTCCCGGGCTCAGCCCCGCGAGCGGCTTCTCAAAGCGCTTGGCGAATTCCTTGATGAACGCTGCGGTGAGATAGGGAATGTCGTCTCGGCGTTCGCGCAGCGGCGCGAGCGCGATCTCGACGACATTCAGGCGGTAATACAGATCCTGACGGAACCGCCCGGCCGCCACTTCCTCGGCAAGGCGGCGATTCGTGGCCGCGATGGCTCGGACATCGACGCGTTTCCCTTCGTTCGCGCCCACACGCTGAACCTCGCCGTATTCAATAACCCGGAGCAGCTTCGCCTGGACCTGCAACGGCAGCTCGCCGATCTCATCGAGAAAGAGCGTGCCTCCGTCTGCCGTCTCGAACAGTCCGGCTTTGGCCTCGACGGCCCCGGTGAACGCCCCCCTCGTGTGACCAAACAACTCGCTCTCAAAGAGCGTCTCTACCACCGCGGAACAGTTGAACGCGACGAATCGTCGGTCGCGCCGCGGCCCGAGCTTGTGCAGCGCGCGAGCAACCAGTTCTTTGCCCGTTCCCGTTTCGCCCGACACCAGAGCGGTGCGCGCGTGAGGAGCCAGGCGCCGGATGAAGTCGAACAGTTCCTGCATCACGGGACTCCGGCCGACCATGCCGCAGAACTCAAAGCGGCCGGCCAGCTCGGTGTCCGCCGCGAGAAGACGCTGGCGGCGGGCGATGCCGAATCGAACTGTGCTGAACAGCTCACCGAGGCGAACGAAATCCAGCGGCTTGGTCAGGTAGTCGAGCGCGCCCAGCTTCACCGCTTCAATCGCAGATTCCACGGTGGCGTCGGCGGTCATGAGAATCACCTGACACTCCGGATCGGCGTCGCGGATCACACGCAGGATATCCAGTCCTCCCAACTCGGGCATGTTCCGGTCGAGGAGCACCACCTCAGGCCTGAGCACGGGCAGCTCGGTCAGGAGTGATTGGCCGCCCGGACGGCTGATCACCTCGAATCCCTCACCTTCCGCAAAGCGGCTGACGAGGGCGAGCATGCCGGGGTCGTCATCGACGACGAGAAGGCGCGGGGCACTATCAGCCATGCAAGTTCAACGTGGCCGCTCCGATAGTTTCGGAAGCAGGGCGATCGCGGCTTGTCCCGCTCTTCTCATTTCCAGAATGTCCGCGCGTTTCGGATCGCCCTCCGGCAAGTCGCGCAGCAGGAGGTCACAGAAGCCGATGATGACCGACAGATGATTCTTGAATTCATGGATCAAGGGCGTATCGTCTTCGCCGGTGGCAGTCATCGGAGTCGCGACCCCTTCGCGAGCGTGTCGTCCAACAGTTGCAACACTTCGTTGATATCAAGCGGCTTGGTCAAATAGGCCATCGCACCGCCCGCCCGCAAGCGCCTTGCCTGCGCCGGCGTCGCGTCTGCACTCAGGACGGCCACAGGAATCGCTCGCGTCTCGGGATCCTCCCACAGCCGCCGCAGTACTTCCTCGCCGCCCATGTCCGGGAGGTGCAGGTCCAGCAGAATCAGGTCGGGCCGATCGATACGGGCCAGGTCAAGGCCGGCTTGGCCCTGGCCAGCACCCCGTAGATGGACGCCAGGCCGTCGGGCGAGGAGCCGTTCCATCAACTGCCGGTTCGAGGAGTTGTCTTCGATATACAGGACCGTGCCCGTAACTCCAGAGTCCGGGCCCGATTCATTGGGACGCGCGCGGGTTGAAGACGCGGCAGGCTCAGCGACGGCATCCGCGAGTGCGAGCTCCACCCAGAATGTACTGCCGCGGTCCACCTCGCTCTCCACGCCGAGCGTTCCGCCCATGGCTTCGGCCAGGCCCTTCGACAGCACCAGTCCGAGACCGGTGCCTTCGATGCCGGTCTGCTCGGCGCCCAGGCGCTCGAAGGGTTGGAACAGCAGCCGCAATTTCTCGGGACGGATCCCCGCGCCCGTATCACTGACCTTGATGCGTAGACGGTCATCGGGCGCGTCTTCGCAGGTCAGGCGCACGCGGCCTCCATCGCGGTTGTACTTGACCGCGTTGGACAGCAGGTTCAACAAGATCTGGGTGAGACGCTGGCGATCGGCCAGGAGATGCCGACTACCGCATACCCTCGCCGCGTCGTCTTCGATGACAATGCTTCGCTGAGCCGCCAGCGGGCGAGTGAGCTCGACGACGTTCTGCACGATCTCCCCTATCGAGACCGGTTCGGGTGACAGCGACAGGTGGCCCAACTCGATGCGGGCGATATCGAGGACCTCGTTGATCAACCCGAGCAGGTGTGCACCGCCTCGCCGAATCTGGTGGATGCCTTCGAGATGCTCGGGATTGAGCGTGTCCAGCTCGAGCAGTTGCGCAAATCCCAGGATCGCGTTCAGCGGCGTCCGGAGATCGTGGCTCATCCGCGACAGGAACTCACTTTTTGCGCGATTC
>MEKU01000018.1 GCA_001767195.1 Acidobacteria bacterium RIFCSPLOWO2_02_FULL_67_21 | reverse complement strand
TACATCCCGTCTACATGCGGGAGGGAGGTCATCATGGACCGTCGTCATTTCCTGAGGTGGAGCGCCGGCGCCGCGGCGGCGTCTCTGACCGCCGCCACAGCCGTCAGAGCCGCTGCGCAGGGGCTGCGCGAAGGACCCGCCGGGGTGCACCGCCTGCCGCGCCGTCGATCTGCACGCCCACTGGGAGCCGGAGCCGTACATCAAGGCGATGGCGGAGTACGGGCGCGACATCAAGCCGGACCCGCGGAACTACGACCTGGCCGCCCGCATCAAGTACATGGACGCGCACGGCGTCCAGATCCACGTGCTGACGCTGAACAGCCCGCCCTGGCGCTTTCTCGAGCCGCGAATCGGCGCGCGGATCGCCCAGGTCGTCAACGACGCGGCCATTGCCGCGCACAAAGCCTATCCGGATCGTTTCTACGGTGCGGTCGTCATGCCGATCGAGAACCCGGGGCTCGCGCTCAAGGAGCTGAACCGGGTGGCCGGGCAGCCGGGCATCCGCGCCGTCCACCTCATCACCTCGCACATCGGGCACGACTACCTGTTCGAAAAGGACTTCGAGCCGATCTTCGCGCGCTGCGAGGAGCTCGGGTACCCGCTGCTCTTCCACCCGGTCAACGAGCAGGTGATCGGACACGACCGGCTCGACCCGGTGACCAGCATCAGCAACTCCATCGGCTACCCGATGGAGCACACGACGATTGCCGCCAAGTTCATCTTCTACGGCATCCTCGATCGACACCCGAAGCTGCAGATCATGCTGTCCCACGCCGGGGGCGCGTTCCCCTATCTGGCGGGGCGTATCGACCGAGGGTTCACGCGCGGCAAGGTATTGAAGCGGCCCTTCCGCGAGCAGATCCGGCAGTTTTACTTCGATACGATCACGTTCTATCCGGAGACGCTCCGCTTCCTCATCGACTTCGCAGGATCGGACCGCGTGGTGATCGGCACCGACAACTTCCAGGCGATGGACGTCGAGCCGACGTGGCTCGTGCACCAGCTGAAGCTGCCGGCAGCCGATCTCGAGCGGATCGTGCGGGGGAACGCGCTGCGGCTGCTGCAGCTGACGTAAGCGCCCAACTCCCAAGCTCCCAAGCTCCCAACTCCCAATTGGAAGTTGGGAGTTGGGAGTTGTCAGGAATGCTAATCAGAAGGTGTAGCTGACGTTCACCTCCGCCACGCGCGGCGGCATGATCTCCCGCGGCCGCAGGAACGACCCTCCGGAGCGCTGCTGCAGCCTGGTTGCCGTGTTCGCGTTGAGCGCGTTGTAGGCGGTGAGCGATACCCGCACCCGCTGCGTGCGCCACGGGAAGCTCTTCTCGAGCTTCAGCGTGAGCAGGTTGATGTTCGGCTTGCGCTGGCTGCCGATCTCCTCCACCTTCAGGACGATCGATGGAATCGTCGCGCCGCCCCTGAACTGGACCTCCCGGGCATACGCGTCGCCGCTCGTATGGTGGAAGTTGGCCGACACCATCACGTCCGCGGGGAAGATGTAGGCGCCGACAAGCTTGCTATCCCAGTCCCAGGTGCGATCGTACGTGAAGATCTCCGTGTTCGGGTTGTAGTCCCCGATGGCGGCCAGATCCATGATGCCGGCGTTGACGGCGCTGCCGCGCGCCCCCATCGGCAGGTTCTTCTTGGTCGCCGAGTAGGATCCGTTCAGCTGCCACCGGTCGGAGAGGCGCTTGGTAAACGCCAGCTCGAGGCTCTTGTAGCTCTGATTGGCGTTCGGGTCGTTGATCCACATGAATTCCTCGAACTGCGCGCCGGCCAGCGAGCGCGGGAATTCGTGATACGTGATCAAATCCCCGTCGTCGCTCGTGCCGAGCCGGCCATCCGGCCCGGGATCGCGGTTCGTCACCGGGATGCTGTAGCTCTCATAGGGGCGGAATATGTTCAGCCGGCGCTGGATGTTGAACGCCGTCGAGTAGACGCCGCTCACCCGCACCGACATCGTCGCGGCAAGCTGCTGCTCGAGCGTGACCGAGAACTCGTCGTACTTGACCGGCTCGAGGTCGGGGTTCACCACGAGCCGCGCGCCGACGCCGCCGAACTCGTTGCCGGTGAACTCGACGAAGTCAGGCCCGTTGGGATCGCGGTTCGTCTCGTTCGCGTCCCAGAGCCCGTTGCGATTGAGGTCTCTCCACTCGTAGATGCCGTACGTCGTCCCGAGCCGGTCGTACCCGCCGGCTCCGCGCTGCACGTGGTCGTACCGTCCCCAGCCGCCCTTCAGCACCGTGCGCCCATCACCGGAGAGGTCGAATGCCGCGTGCAGGCGCGGCACTATGGTGTTGAAGATGTTGACTTGGACCTTCTCTTGGCACTGCGCGGGGAACGTGATGTCCGACGGAAAGTCGGCGGCTTCCCGGCATCTCTCGGGTACGAACAGGTTGTCATGCGAGTACCGCAGCCCGAGGTTCAGCGTGAGGCGGCGCGCGATCGTCCAGCGGTCCCGCAGGTAGTACCAGAAGATCTTCGCGCTCTGGTGCGGCTCGACCGGGAAGTTGAAGAACGCCACCTGGTCCGGCACGCCGTCGTTGTAGATCAGGTGGTAGTTGTAGCGCGGCCGCCGAGTAAAGCCGGACATGGTCTTGTGCTCCATGTAGTCGAAGCCGGTCTTGAACTCATGGTTGCCATTGAACCAGTTCGGCTTGTACGCGGTCACGCTGCCTCTGGTGTGCCACGTGCCGCGGAAGCTGTGCTCCCCGCTGACGACGTTCTCGCCGGTCACAATCTCCGTTTCGAGGTCCGAGGTCCCGACGTTGGGGGAAACGAACGGGACCAGCGAATCGTGCTTGTTGTGGCCGATCTGCGCGTTGTAGATGAGGGAACTGCCACGGACGCCCTCCCATTCGAGCTTCGTCGTCGGATGGTTGATGTCCTTCGTTTCGCGCGATTCCCACGACACGAGCTCGTCGCCGCCCTTGTCCTCGAGGCTGTTGTCCGTGGAGTTGAAGAAGATGAGGCGGTTCGACTGCGTCATCTGCCACGACACCTTGCTGGTGAAGTAGTTGCCCGACGCGATGTACCGGCCCGGCGATCCGTCCGGCTTGAAGTTGTTGAGAATGTTGTTTTCCTGCGTGCGGCGCCGGCCGGCGCCGTAGAACCACAGCTTGTTCCGGACGATCCGGCCGCCCAGGTCGGCGCTGAGGTCGTACTGCTTGGCAAGGCTGTTGCCGATCGTGATGCCGATCGCTTCGAGATCCGCGTCGATGTTGCTGCTCTGGAACTTCGGGCTGGCCGCGCTGTACATCCCGCTTCCGTGGAACTCGTTGCCGCCCGACTTGACGATGCCGGTCATCTGGACGCCGCGGGTCGGGAACTCGGCGTCGGTCCCGAGCGTCTGGACCTTCACCTCCTCTAGCGTCTGGTAGTCCCAGAACGTGCGGCCGTCCTCCACCATCGCCACGCCGTCGAGCGTGTACCACACTTCGTCGGCCTGCCCGAACACGCGAGCGCTCGGGTTCTCGGCAATCTGGTTGCCGCCGACATCCAGGAAGCTCCGCACGCCCGGCGTCACGGTCAGCAGGCTCATGGCGCCCGTGCGCGTGGTGGCGGTGAGCTCGAGGATCTCCTTCGTGATCAGCGTGCTGCCGGAGGTCGACGCCACGTCGACAATCGGCGCCGCGCCGGAGACATTGACGGTCTCCGCCAGGGTTCCGACGCCCAGCGCCACGTCGACTCTCGCGGTAAATCCGACGGTCAGGCGCACCTGCGAACGCCGCGCCGTCTCAAAGCCGCTCAGCTCGAACGCGACGTTATAGAGCCCGATCGGCAGCGGCGCCAGCCGGTACTCTCCGACTTCATTGGTGACCGTCGTCACCTGCGGCACCTGCAGAGCGGGGCCGGTGGCGGTGACCGTCACGCCGGGCAGGACGGCACCGCTCGAATCCTTCACCTGGCCGATGATCGAGGCGGCGGCGCCTTGCGCAAAGGCCGACGATCCTGTCAACGCTAGCAGACCGACGATCGCAAGTACAAGTACGGAGCAAAAACCTGCTGCACCTAACCGGTGGCTGACCATCGCGACCTCCTTGAAGCCGGTGACTTGCACGTAGCCGCCGAAAACTGAAGAGGCCGATTATACCTGCTTCCGGGGAGGGGAGGTCGGCTGAGCGGGAGGGAGGACGGCGGGCGAGCGGCGTCAAGTCAAAGGTCAAAGGTACGAACCGCCCGTACCTTTGACCTTTGCCTTTTGCCCTTTGACCTTCGTCCTAGAACGTGAACTGCGCGCCGAACTTCAGCAGCCGGCCGCTGAGGATCTCCACCGGCTCCAGCCACCGCGCGCCGAAGGTGGCGTTGGAGGCCAGGATCGAGTTGGCGTTCAGCGCGTTGTAGATCTCGAACGTGCCGAGCAGACGCGTCCGCCCGACTGCGAACGTCCGCGCCAGGCGGACATCGAGCTGCTGCCGGCGATCCTCGAACACCGTGTTGGGCTCGATGAGCGGGATCGTCACGCGCGCATTGGCCCCCGCCGAGAGGTTGCGGCCAAGCGACGGCCGGATCTGCGTGCTCGTCACCGTGTAGTTGGACGCGACCGGAATGCCCGGCAGGTCCTGGAACGTCACGGCCACGGACAGATCCCAGGGGAGCGGATAGACCCCGTGCGCCTTGATCTGCGTCTGCCCTTCGAACGGCAGCGTGGTCTCGCAGAACCTGGACTCCTGCGGCGAATCGACGATGTTGCAGTTGTCGATCGCGGTCTGGCCCGTGCTCACGCCGCCCGAGAGCTGCGCCCCGTTCGGCAGGCGCCCGGTCAGGCTGATATCCACGCCGTTGTAGACTTCGGAACGGCCGCCGAAGTTCTTGGCGAGCGTGATCAGATTGTCGACCTGGCCGAACCGCCCGGGCCGGATGTCGTACAGCCCGCACACCTGGTTCCCGCTCCCCGGCAGCCGGCTGTCGGTCGGCGCGGTGATGCAGTACGGATCGAAATCCGCCGGCGTCACCGCCAGGTTGTCGGTCACGCTGAAGTTGCCGTACCACGTCCGGTAATAACCGACGTTCAGGCCAACCCCGGCACGCAGCTCGTGCTGCACCACCGCCGACGTTTGCCAGTTGTACTGACGGTTGCCGAAGCCCGTCCGGACGTCCTCGTCCGAGCGAGTGCCGATGGTCCGCGTGCCAAACCGCACGTTGGACGACGGGCCGAGCTCGCTTTCCTGAGGCACGAGGTCGCGGTTGGCATCGTTCCAGGTCCGCGTCGTGCTGGTCACCTCGGCCCAGGAGGGCGCGTTGTTGCGGGCGATGTCGGTGTTGATGTTCTGGACGTAGCGACCGACCGCGACCTTCACCGCGGTTCGGCCGTTGCCGAACAGGTCGTACGCGGCGCCGACGCGCGGCGACACATCGTTGAACCGCGGCACGTCGTCCAGCCGGTCGTACTCGCGGGCCGACACCCAGCGCCCCGCCTCGGACCGCCGCGCCGGCGCCCACGCGTGCAGGTAGTCCCAGCGCACGCCCAGATTGAGCGTCAGGTTCTGCATGGTCCACTGATCCTGCGCGAAGACGCCGTTGTTGATCGCTTCCGCGTCGTTGCCGCTCGGCGTCGCCCACTGAATCAGCTGCACGGGCACGCCGTTCTGGAACACGTACTTCACGTCACCGTGGATGCGGGAGTCTTCAACCGCGCGGTTGAACGTCCACATGATCCCGGTCTTGAAGTTGTGCGTGCCGGTGACGTACGACACGGCCGCCTTGGTCGCCCACACCTGGTCGAGCACGTCGCCATAGGCGTCGCCGGCCCGCACCGTGATCGCGCGCGAGTTCAGCGTGTAGCCCGTAGTGAGGTCCTGGATGGCGATGTCGTTGGGGCCGACGCCGACCTGCTCGTCGTACTTGATGCCCATGACGTAATACGACGCGCCGCCTTCGAACAGCAGCCGGTTGGTCGCCGGGTTGGTCCACGACCCTTGAGTCAGCGAGTGCGGCGTGTACCGGTGGTTCGCCATCGCCTCGGGCGTGGCGTTCTGGCCGGCGTAGTTCTGCGGACAGGTGCAGTGCCGCTGCAGGTCGTACAGCATGTTGACCTTGTGCTTGTCGGCCGCCTGCCACGTCATCCGCACGCTGTGGCTGCGCCGCGGCAGCGTCCCGAAATAGGGCCGGTCGGTATCGGGCTCGTAGACGTGCGCGCTGCTCGTGGCCTGGTTCGCATTGAAGTAGAACCCGGGCACCGGCAGCGGCTTGGTCGTCCCCCACCACCGGTGCGCGGTGTAGAACCAGAGGCGATCCTGCTTGAGCGGGCCCCCGAGCGCCACGTTGCCGTCATAAATCCGCTGGATCTCCAGCTGGTTCGCGACCTCGGGGCGCAGCCCCCGGCGCAGGAGCGCGTCGTTGACGTTGGCGCTCTGCATCGCCGAATTGGAGTAGCTGGTGGCACCGTACCCCGAGAACGTATTCCCGCCCTCGCGCGGCACGATGTTCACCTGCACGCCGCCCGTCTCGCTCTCCGCCGAGATGCCGCTCGTCTGGAACGTCATCTCCTGCACGGCGGCGTTGTTGATCGCGTACACCCGGAACCCGCCGCCGGCGCCCATCGCCCGGTTCATCCGCATCCCGTCGACGGTCGGCATCATGTCGTCGCCCCGGCTGCCATGGATCGTCCAGCTCGACGTCGTGTCGCCCTCGCTGCCGCCCACGTCCTGGTTGCGGGCGCCGAGGTTGGCGCCGAGCAGCAGCGCCGCGTAGCCGTTCGAGGTCTTGCTGACCGGCAGCGCATCGATATCGTCGCGCGAGAACACGTCCTGCGTCCGCACGTTGGAGATGTCGACCACCGGCGCCTCGCCGGTGACCGTGATTGTCTCCTGCAGCTCGCCGACGCGCATCTCGGCATTGATGGCCGCCGTGAAGCCGGTGGAGAGCTCGAGCGCTTCCCGCCGGAACGTGCTGAAGCCGGCGAGCGTGAAGGTGACGGTGTAGACGCCGGGGCGCAGGTTCTCGATGCGATACCGCCCCTGATCGTCGCTGACAGTCGTGCGGACCTTCTCGATCAGCGCGGGGCTGGCGGCTTCGACCGTGACGCCGGGCAGCACGCCGCCCGAGCTGTCACGCACGACGCCTGCGATGGAGCCACTCGCGGCGGTCTGCGCGAGCGCAGCCACCGGGAGAAGCATGACGCACCACAACACGATGGCGGCTTTCCGGATGTCCATCCAACCTCCTTCAATTTCGTCTTGGAGCCCCGAATCTCTGACCCAGCGGGGGCGCCGGAGACCGGGGTCTCCTCCACTCTTTCGGCATCGCTGCAGGAGCCTTGTACTGTCAGGGCCCTACTTTGTCAAGAAATACACCGCAGAACTGTGGCCGTTTCAACTGTTATTGGCCACACGGAAAGGGGGGAGCCTCGGGTCCTCACGTGCCTGGGGTGCCTGGAGTGCCTGAGCTGCTGAGGGAAGCGCCGCCGAAGAAGGTGGGGCGGGGCGTCCAGACGGACGCCCCACCCCCTGTGGAAGATCTAGAAGACCACGCGCGCCGTCAGCTTGAGCCAGCGGCCGGTCACAATCGCCTGCGGATTCTGCCACGCGGAGCCGAACGAGTTGTTCTGCGCGATCACCGCGCTGCTGTTGAGCAGGTTGTACGCATCGAGGCTCGCCTGAATGCGGGCGTTCTGAATCCTGAACTCCTTGGTGATCCGCCCGTCAACGGTCGTAATCCGGTCGTTGTACAACGTGCCGGGCTTGATGAGCGGAACGCCGCCCGTCCGAGACTGGTTCAACGGCCGGCCGAGGCCGAGAATCGCACTCCGCGGGAAGCGCATTGAGGCCGTAATCTGCGGCCCCGGCACGCTCTGGAACGCCGCGCCGACCTGCAGGCCCCACACGGGCAGCGGCACCACGCCCAGGAATTTCACCGACGGCTGGAACGGCGGCGCGACATCGCACGCGAGATCGCTGCCGATCTTCAGGTCCCTCTGCTGAGGGCTGTCCACCGCGTAGCAGGTATTCAGCGCCGTGCGGCCCATGTTCAGCCCGCCCTGCACGTTCATCCCGTTCTGCCACCGGATCGTCGTCGTCAGGTCGATGCCGTCGTAGACCTCTTTGCGCTTCCCGAAGTTCTTTTCAAGCGTGGTCAACCGGGTGACGTCCCCGAATTTCGCGGGAACGACGTCGTACAAACCCGAGATGACGTAGCCCCCGCCGCCCGGCAGCCGCGGATCGCTCGGCGCGATCACGCTGAACGCGTCGAAGTCGCCAGGGGTCACCTGCAGGTTCTCGGTCACCCGGAAGTTGTGATACGTCCGGCGGAAGTATCCGACGTTCACGGCAACGCCCGTCATGAGCTGGTGCTGGAACTGGAGCGACTGCTCCCACTGGTGCTGCCGCTTGCCCGATCCCGTGTACAGGTCGGCGTCGAGCTGCGTGGCGTCGGGATCGTTCAGGCCGAAGTTCAGGTCGTCGATCTGGCCGCACTCGCCGTTCGCGAACCGGTTGTCCAGGTCGCAGTCCGGCACGAAGTCGCCGTTGCGGTCGTTCCAGTCACGCGTGGTCTCCCTGATCGTGCGCTCGATGGGGTTCGCCTGGTCCGCCAGCGCGAGCTGCTCCCCGACGACGTACTTGCCCCACGAGCCTTTGATCGCCGTATTGCCGTCGCCGAAGACGTCGTAGGCGGCGGCAAGGCGGACGGTGCCGTCGTTCCAGTTCGGGGTGTCCTTGACACCCGGATAGCTGCGCGCCGGAACGAACCGCCCGGCCGGCATCGACTGCGGGTCGACGCTGGCGCGGAGGAACTCGTACCGAGCGCCGTAGTTCAGCGTCAGCCGGCTGATCACCCACTGGTCGCCCGCGAAGATGCCGCCGTCGGCGTTGAGCCGGTCGCGGAAGTGGAACGGCGTGGCGAGCTGCACGATCCCGGTCGGCACGAAGTTCTCCGTCTCGACGAAGATGCTGCCGCCGTTCGATATGTAGTTCGGATACCGCAGCCCGTGGCGCAGGTTGATGCCGGCCTTGATGTTGTGCGATCCCGTGACGTACGACGCGGTGGCGCGATACGTCTCCGAGTTGTGCGGCTCGGGCCCCAGGGAGATCACCGGCAGGCGCGGCGTCGAGCGGTAGTAGACGTTGACCTCCGTGTCGTAGGCCGCCACGGTGTCGAAGTTGTTGCCTGGCTGCATCTGGCTCGTCATCTGGTTGTAATTCTTCTGGGCCGTCGCCTCGAGGAACAGGCGGTTGGTCATCGTCGACTTCCAGGTGACCTGCGCCAGGTAGTTCGGGCCGACGTGGAAGAAGTCGGTCGACTCGGGCGACTGCACGGCGCCTTCATCGTTGTCGGCACGGTCGCAGATGCAGACCGGGTTGCGGTCGTAGAAGACGCCG
>MEKU01000017.1 GCA_001767195.1 Acidobacteria bacterium RIFCSPLOWO2_02_FULL_67_21 | reverse complement strand
CCCCGGCCTGACCGGGACCGCCGGCGCGCAGCAGGCGGGCGGCCGGCGGCGCGAGGTGCGGCTCGGCGGTCCGAGCATGGACGGCCGGGGACGCCGGATTAAGACGATCGACATTCACACACACGTCTATGTCACCGAGGTCTTGCCGTTCGTCGAAGGCCGTCCGTGGGCGGACTTCTTGAGAGGACGGGTCAAAGACGCCCCCAACCTGTACGCCTTTCATCCCGCTGGCTCCCCGGCTACAGGAGGCCCCATGGCGCGGGAGCGCATACGCTGGATGGACGAACATGGGAGTGACGTGCAGGTCCTGGCGACGAACCCGTGGTACTACTTCGCCGAGCGCGAGATCAGCAACAAGCTCATGAGCATCCAGAACGAGGCGCTGGCGGGGATGTGCGCCGCGTTCCCTGGGCGCTTTGCGGCGCTGGCCACCGTCACCCACCAGCATCCCGACCTGGCGGCGCAGCAGCTCGAGGAAGCCTTCAAGAAGTTCGGGATGCGCGGCTCCGTCATTGCCGGCAACATCGGCGGCATGGAGCTGAGCGACCCCAAGCTCGATCCGTTCTGGGCCAAGGCGCAGGAGCTCGAGTCGTTCATCTTCATGCACCCGCAGGCGGAAGAGGGTGGGTTCGACGGCAGTAGCTATCCCAAGGAGTTCATGGGGCGGTTGGCCGGACCCGGCGGACTCGGCAATGTCGTCGGCTATCCGCTCGAGACGACCATCGCGTTCTCGCACCTGATCTTCGGCGGCGTGCTCGACAAGTTCCCCGGACTGAGGATCTGCGGGGCGCACGGCGCCGGCTTCCTGCCGTCCTACATCGGGCGGTCCGACGCCTCGTGCCTGCGGCCCGGCACCAAGTGCCCGCAGCTGAAGAAGCGGCCGAGCGAGTACTTCCGGGAGCAGCTGTTCTGCGACTCGCTGGTCTTCAACGACGCGGAGCTGCGGCTCCGGGTCGACCAGTACGGGGCGCATCAAGTCGTGCTGGGGACCGACTACCCGGCCGCCTGGCCGACCCGAGTGATCGACCATATTCTCGAGACCGAGGGCCTGACCGACGCCGAGAAGGTGGCCATCCTGGGCGGCAATCTGACGAAATACCTGGGGATTCCGCAGTTCGAGGTCACTCAGGACGACCTCAGCCGGCGGGATAATCCGGCAACGAATTGAAGGGCGGCAGGGCTACAATAGCCGCCACTATCCGCCGAATCGTCCGTCAACGCAGAGGAGGACGTATGCGCTGTTTGACTCGGGTAAGCCTCATGGGGTCCCTCGCCACCGCCGCCGTGATGATGCTCGTCCTGTCCGGCACGATGGCGGCGCAGGCGCCATCAGCGCCGGCGCACCTGCGCGGCGGCCCGAAGGGCGTCGTGAAGACCACGGCCGGCCGGCCGGTCGCGGGCATGATGGTGCAGCTGATTTCCGACAAGAACGCCATCCGCACGACGGCGTACACGACCGAGTCGGGCGCCTACGAGTTCCCGCGGATGGAGGCCGGCACCTACACGCTGCGCCTCGCGCGTCCGCTGGAATATAAGCCGTACTGGAAGGACGGCGTCCAGATCAGCGGCGCCACGGTGCTGCCCGACATCGTCGCCGAGCGCATCAGCAGCTCCCAGTTCATTCCACCGAACCCGGAGGTGCTGCCGCAGCTGTCGGGCTCCGAGTGGGTGGCCAACCTGCCGGGGACCGCGCAGGAGAAGAAGTCGTTCGTCAACGCCTGCGGCGGGAGCTGCCACAGCTTCCAGATGCAGATGCGCGCGCGCTTCGACGAGGAGAACTGGCGCAAGGTCGTCCTGCGCATGTCCAATTACGGCGGCCGCACGCTGGTGGGGAGTCCTAACAGCGGCACCGCACCGACCGACCCCTTCGAGACCCCGGCGCTCGCCGGGATGGATCTGGAACCGGGAGAGATGGAGCGGGTCGTGCAATGGCTGGTGAAGGTGCGGGGCGTCGACGCGAAGGACCCCGCGCTCAAGCCCTTCCCGCGGCCGATGGGCGCCGCCGCGCGCGCGATCGTGACCGAGTACGAGCTGCCCTACGAGCTGTCGAACATCCACGACGTCGCCGGCGCGCCGGACGGCAAGATCTGGTTCACGATCAACCGCAGCCCGCTCATCGGCAGCCTGGATCCGAGCACCGGCAAGGTGACCTCGTACCGCGTGCCGACGGTGGAAGGCGAGCACCCGGGCAACCACTGGATCCACGCCGACAAGGACGGGATCGTCTGGTTCACGCCGGTCTGGGCCGGCGGCATGGCGCGGCTGGATCCGAAGACGGGCGACATGAAGGTGACCTACGGCGGGCCGTCGCACAGCACGGCCCGGCATCCGGACGGCACCCTCTGGAGGCTCGGCCAAGGCTTCGTCAACCGGTGGGATCCGTCGCAGCCCGACTTCTGGAAGTCGCCGAAGCCGGTCAAGCAGTACCCGATTCCCGGCAAGAGCAGTACCTACGGGACGTCGATCAGCTGGGACGGGAAGTACTGGGGCGGCGGCGGCAACGACGGGATCGTCTGGCTGAACATCGAGACCGGCGAGGTGCGCGAGGTGCCGATCCCGAGCGGTCTGTCCGCGCACGGCCGGGGCAACTTCGATCCGGAGGGCAACCTCTGGGTCGGCAGCAAGCAGGGGGTGCTCGTGAAGTACGACCACCGCACCGGCGTGGTTGCGGAATTCCCGGCGCCGACGCCCTACGCGAACTTCTACAGCGCCATGGCGGACAAGAACGGCCATATCTGGGCGGGCGAGATGCACGCCGGCAAGATCGCGCGGCTCAACCCGAAGACCGGCCAGTTCATCGAGTACCAGCTGCCGACGCCCTGGAGCCAGGATTACAACTCCTGGATCGACAGCTCCGGCAGCGTGCCGACCTTCTGGTACGGCGATCAGTACGGGTACATCGTTCGGGTCCAGCCGTTCGAGTAAGCGAGTGGGGGGCCGGGCGTCAACCCGGTCCCCTGCTTCCGGCACGTCCAGGCACTTCACGCGCTCCTCCCACTTCCCGCTGCACCCCAGAACCGGTTTCATAACCGACCACCGGAACCGAATTTCGTACGTAGTGCCGGGCTTCCGCCTTCGCATAAAGCTTCGGCGGACCACCGTAGCCTTGGCGAAGGTGGTCAGCCCGGCTAAAGCCGGGCACTACGTCGGTTATGAAACCGGTTCCAGGCACTCCAGGCACTCTACGCGCGCGCGGTCTATAATTCGGTCCCTCGCAGCTCGGAGGGCTGCCGACCGCAGAGGTTCCGGAAAGCTGCTCAGCCACAAAGGAGGCAGAAATGAGGATTCCGCGGAGTGCGTATGTCGCAGCCGTGTGTGCGGTGATGTTCGTCCCGCGCCTCGCATGGTCGCAGGGAAACGGTGCGATCGCGGGCGTGGTGAGGGACAGCTCCGGCGCGGTGCTTCCTGGCGTCACGGTGGAAGCCACGAGCCCGGCGCTGATTGAAAAAGTGCGCGTGGTCGTCAGTGACGACCAGGGCGTGTACCGGATTGTGGACTTGCGGCCGGGTGTCTATGCGGTGACGTTCGCGCTGCCGGGCTTCACCACGCTGCGCCGTGAAGGCATCGAACTGACCGCCGCGTTCACGGCGACGGTGAATGCCGATCTGGCCGTGGGCGCCCTCGAAGAGACGCTGACGGTGTCGGGCGCCGCGCCGATTGTGGATACGCAGAACGTGAACCAGCAGCAGACGCTCGCCCGTACGACGCTCGACGCGATTCCGACCACCAAGCGGCTGGCCGCCTACGCGTCGCTGCTACCGGGCGCGGTGAGTACGTCTCAGGATGTCGGTGGCGTGATGGGCGAGCGCGGGGCCGCCTTTTCCATCCATGGCGGACGCTCGGCCGACATCAACACCGTGCAGGACGGCATCAACCTGACCGCGATGAACAGCACGACCTTCAGCTGGAATCCGCACAATACGCAGGAGATCGTGCTGCAAACGGGCGGCATTTCCGCCGAGAGCGAAACCGCGGGCGTGCTCGTCAACATCGTGCCGAAGGACGGCGGCAACATCTTCTCGGGGAGCGTCACGACCGCCTACAGCAACCCGGACCTGCAGAGCAGCAATCTGAACGACGAGCTCCGGTCGCGGGGGCTGACCGCCACGCCCTCAGTAAGAAAGAACTACGACGTCGGCAGCTCGCTCGGCGGTCCGATCATGCAGGACAAGTTGTGGTTCTTTACCGCCCATCGCAAGTGGGTGGCCTCCCGGTACGTGCCGGGCAATTTCTGGAACCGGCTGCAGGGCAGTCCGGTCGGCGCCGACCCCGTGTGGCGCGTCCTGTTCTATGAGCCCGACTCGACGCGGACCGCCTTTACGAACGACTACTACCGAGACCACAGCCTCCGCCTCACATGGCAGATATCGGCCAAGGACAAGCTGGGCGTCTCGTACAGCATCCAGGACGACTGCAACTGCCCGCTGGACGACTTGGCGGCAGGGGGCACGCTCGTCGCGCCCGAAGCGACCGGCTGGCACTACTACCAGCCGAACTGGCTGGTCAGCACGAGCTGGAGCCGCCCCACGACCAACCGGCTGCTGTTCGAAGCGGGTGTCGGCGCCACGCGCGCGGCCATCAACGCCAAGCGTCCTCCGGACGTCTCCGAGTTCGATCTAGCCGTGACGGAGCTGTCGACCAATCAGCGATACGGCTCGCGCGGAACGGGCATCGGGCCGGCCAGCCAGTACGGCACCTCCTTCAACCAGCTGAATGTCGGGCAGCGGTTCTCCGTCTCGTACATCACGGGGTCGCATGCCTTCAAGACCGGCATCAATCTGCGGGTCTCACGGAGGGGCCACAAGAACCATGAAGGGTTCAACCAGATCCATGGCGCGCGTGCGTACGCGTTGCGGAACCGGGTACCGACGTCGGTGACCGTCTTCGCCCTGCCCGGCGGCCTGGTGGACCACACGCTGACCACCGGGATCTACGTGCAGGATCAGTGGACGATCCGGAAGCTGACGCTCAATCTCGGGCTGCGGTACGACGGTTTCAATGCCGGCGTCGACGCGCAGAGCTTTCCGGCCGGGCCGTTCATTCCCGCGCGCAACTTGCCGGCGGTTGAGGACTCACCCGACTGGAAGAACATCAATCCGAGAGTCGGGGTCGCATATGACGTGTTCGGCGCGGGACGGACAGCCCTTAAGGCGTTCGTGGGCCGATACTCGATCGGGATCTCGGGCAACGGCAATGCGGCGCTCAACAACCCGCTCAGCAATCAGGCCACCAGCGCGACCCGAACGTGGAACGATACGAACGGCAACTACGTGCCCGACTGCGTGCTTGGGGCGAGCGTGCCGGCGGCCAACGGAGAATGCGGCCAGCTCTCGGATCTCACATTCGGCCAGGTCCGAACCGCCGGCAGCACGCGGTACTCCGATGAGGTCCTCCGAGGGTTCAACGACAGCCAGCTTCACAACTGGCAGGCGTCGGTGTCGGCGCAGCACGAGCTGCGGACCGGCATCGGAGTGAACGTCGCGTACTTCCGGACGTGGTACGGCAACTTCAACGTGACCGAGAACCAGGCGCTGACGCCGGCCGATTTCGATCCCTACTGCATTGCCGCGCCGAGCGATCCGCGGCTGCCGGGCGGCGGCGGCTATCAGGTCTGCGGGATGTACGACGTCAAACCGACCCGGTTCGGGCAGGTGAACAACGTCATCACGCAGGTCGAGAACGTCGGCACGCGCACCGAGGTCTTCAACGGCGTGGATGTGACACTCAACGCACGGTTCGGGGAGGGCGGCATCGTCTCAGGCGGGATGAGCGTCGGGCGGACCGTCACGGATACCTGTTCGTTCAGCGACCAGCCCCAGGTGAACGACACCAACACGACCGGCTTCCCCACGCTGCCGAAAACAGAGGAGTACTGCCGGAGCACGCCGCCCTGGTCGTCCGGCACGCAAGTCAAGTTCCTCGTGGTCTACCCGCTGCCGTGGGGGCTGCAGACGAGCGCCACGTACCAGAACCTGGCCGGGATTCCGATCGCCGCGACCTACGCCGCGACCAACGCGCAGATCCGGCCGTCGCTCGGCCGCGACCTGGGCGCGTGCCGTGGGGCCGCCACGTGCAATGCCACGGCGACGGTCACGCTGATCCCGCCGAACACGCTGTTCGAGGATCGGCTCCACCAGGTAGACCTGCGGTTCAGCCGCCGGTTCGACCTTGGCCGGACGCGGCTGAGCGCGAACGTCGACCTCTATAACGCCTTCAACGGCAGCTCGGTCCTGTCGTCGGTCGCGGCCTACGGTCCCCGTTACCTCAACGCGGTCAACATCCTGGCCGGCCGGCTGCTCAAGGTCGGTTTCCAGATGGATTTCTGAAGTGAATGCCGGGCCCGCCGCAGCCTTGCAACGGCGGCGTCCCGGCCTACTCGAGGGGAGTGACACACCCATGAAGATTCCGCGAAGCGCATATATCGCAGCCGCGTGCTGCCTGCTGCTGCTCCCGGCGTCCGGCGCGGCCCAGGTGAACGGGGCGATTGCCGGCGTCGTGCGCGACAGCTCGGGCGCCGTGATGCCGGGCGTGACGGTCGAAGCCACGAGCCCGGCACTCATCGAGAAGGTCCGCGTCGTGGTATCCGACGCTCAGGGGCTCTACCGCATTGTCGACCTGCGGCCCGGCGTGTACACCGTGACCTTCTCGCTGCCCGGCTTCTCGACGCTGCGCCGCGAAGGCGTCGAGCTCTCGGCGGCGTTCACCGCGACCGTGAATGCGGAGCTGTCGGTTGGCGCGCTCGAGGAGACGCTCACGGTCTCCGGGGCGGCGCCGATCGTCGACACGCAGAACGTCCTGCAGCAGCAGACGCTCGCGCGCGACACGCTCGATGCCATTCCGACGACCAAGCGGCTGGCGGCCTATGCGACGCTCGTGCCCGGGGCGATCGCCGGCACGCAGGATGTCGGCGGCGTCATGGGCGAGCGGGGCGCGGCGTTCTCCATCCATGGCGGCCGGTCCGCGGACATCAGCAGCCAGCAGGACGGCATGCACACGACGATCTTCAACAGCACGATCTACAGCTTCAACCCGCACATGACCGAGGAGGTCGTCCTGCAGACCGGCGGCATCTCCGCCGAGAGCCCCACCGCCGGCGTACTGATCAACATCGTGCCGAAAGGCGGCGGCAACGTCTTTTCGGGGGGCATGACGACGGCCTACAGCAGCCCGGACCTGCAGAACAGCAACCTGACCGACGATCTGCGCGCCCGCGGCCTGGCCTCGACCCCCTCAGTGCGGAAGGTGTACGACGTGGGCGGGTCGGTCGGCGGACCGGTCCGGCGCGATCGGCTCTGGTTCTTCACCGCCCACCGGAAATGGGCCGCGTCGCGGTACGTACCGGGCAACTTCTGGAACGCCGCGCAGGACGAGCCGGTTGGCACCGACCCCGTCTGGCGCGTGCTGCTGTACCGGCCCGATCCGAGCCGTCCCGCCTACACCAACGATTTCTATCGCGATCACAGCCTGCGACTGACGTGGCAGATCTCGAGCAAGGACAAGCTGGCCGCCTCGTACAGCGTGCAGCAGAACTGCAACTGCCCGATCGACGATCTGGCGGCCGGCGGCAACGTGCCGGCGCCCGAAGGCACCGGGTATCACTACTACGACCCGAACTACGTTTTCACCTCCAGCTGGACGCGTCCCGCAACGAACCGGCTGCTCTTCGAGGCGGGCATGGGCGCGTCGATCGGCGGCATCAACGCGAAGCGGCCGCCTGGCGTCAGCGAGTTCGATATCCCCGTCACCGAGCTGTCGACCAACACTCGATACGGCTCGCGCGGCACCGGCCTCGGCAACGCGGGGAGCTACTCGACCAACAACGTCTCCAAGCAGTACACGCAGCGCTTCTCTGTCTCGTACATTACGGGAACGCACTCCGTGAAGGTCGGCGCCAACTTCCTCGCGTACCAGCAGCGGCATCGCAATTTCAACGCGTTCAACCAGATCCACGGCGCCCGCGCGTACTCGTTCCGGAACGGCGTCCCGACGTCCATCACGCTGTTCGCGACGCCCTTCGGCGTGGCGCATCAGACGCTCAGCACCGGGTTCTTCGGCCAGGATCAGTGGACCATCCGGAAGCTGACCCTCAACGTGGGCGTGCGGTACGACTCGTTCAACGGCTCGGTCGACGAGCAGCACTTCCCCGCCGGCCTGTTCGTCCCCGCGCGGGACCTCCCGGCAGTGAAGGACTCGCCGGATTGGAAGAACATCAACCCGCGGATGGGCGCCGCGTACGACCTGTTCGGGAACGGCCGCACGGCGGTCAAGGCATTCCTCGGGCGGTACGTGATCGGCACGTCCGGCAACAGCAACCAGGCGCTGAACAACCCGATCAGCAACCAGGCGAACAGCGCCACGCGCACCTGGAACGACGCCAACCGCAACTACGTGCCCGACTGCGTCCTCGGGGCGAGCGTACCGGGGGCGAACGGCGAGTGCGGAGCGCTGTCGGACCAGGCGTTCGGCCAGATCCGGGCGGCGGGCACCACCCGCTATGACGAGGCCGTGCTGGCGGGCGACCTGAACGGCGGCCAGGGATACAACTGGCAGGGCTCCGTCGGCGTGCAGCACGAGCTCGTGACCGGGATCGGCGTGAACGTCGCCTACTTCCGGACGTGGTACGGGAACTTCAACGTCACCGAGAACCAGGCGCTGACACCGACCGACTTCGATCCCTACTGCGTCACCGCGCCGACCGATCCACGGCTGCCGGGCGGCGGCGGCGATCAGGTCTGCGGCATGTACGACATCAGACCGACCCGGTTCGGGCAGGTCAACAACGTCATCACACCGGTCAAGAACTTCGGCGAGCGCACCGAAGTGTTCAACGGCGTGGACGTGACGCTCAACGCGCGGTTCGGGGAGGGCGGGATCGTGTCAGGCGGGATGAGCGTCGGGCGGACCGTCACCGACACCTGTTCGTTCAGCGCCCAGCCGCAGGTGAACGATACCAACACGACCGGCTTTGCCACGCTGCCGAAGACGGAGGAGTACTGCCGGAGCACGCCACCGTGGTCGTCGGGCACGCAGGTCAAGTTCCTCGTCGTCTATCCGCTGCCGTGGGGGCTCCAGACGAGCGCCACGTACCAGAACCTCGCCGGGATTCCCATCGCGGCCAGCTATACGGCCACCAACGCGCAGATCCGCCAGTCGCTCGGCCGCGATCTGGGCGCCTGCCGTGGGGCCGCGACGTGCAATGCGACCACCACCATCGCGCTGATTCCACCCAACACGCTGTTCGAGGATCGGCTCCAGCAGGTGGACCTGCGGTTCAGCCGCCGGTTCGACCTCGGCCGTGCGCGGCTGAACGCGAACGTCGATCTCTACAACGCCTTCAACGGCAGCTCCGTCCTGTCCTCGGTGACGGCGTACGGGCCGCGGTACCTCAACGCGGTGAACATCCTGGCCGGGCGTCTGCTCAAGGTCGGTTTCCAGGTCGATTTCTGACAAGCACAGCGGGGTCTTCCAGGACCCCGCTGTGCGGAGAACCCATATGAACGGGCGGCCGCAATTCCGCGTGACGGTCGAGAAGGACGATCTCGTTTTCGCCTCGGCGCACTTCATCACCCTTGACGGCCACCGGTGCGAAGGGCTGCACGGGCACAACTATCGCGTCCGGGCGGCCGTTGAAGGAGATGTCACCGACACCGCCTGGTTCGTCTTCGATTTCATCGAGCTCAAGCGGATCATGTCGAGGCTGTGCGGCGAGATCGATCATCTCGTCCTGCTGCCCACCGGGAGTCCCAGAATCCGCGTCGCCGAAGAGGGAGACCGGGTGACCGTTGCGGTGGATGGAGCGTCGCGCTACGTGTTTCCCCGCCGCGACTGCGCGCTGCTGCCGCTCCCGAACACGACCGCGGAGATGCTCGCCAGGCTCCTGGCGGGCCGGTTGAAGGCCGCGCTCGACGCAGCCGGCGCGAGCCACGTCACGGCAATCGAGATGGAAGTTGAAGAGAACTTCGGGCAATCCGCGTCCTGCCGCCTCGCCTGGCGCTGACCGACGCAGGGCAGCAGATCACGTGGAGTGGGGGGGGCATGGCAGAGAAGCAGCCGGCGTACACCGAAGCCGAGATCGCGCGGCACATGGCGGCGCTGCCGGGCTGGCACTTCGAGGGCGGCACGATTCGCCGCGTCTACAAGACCGACGGCTGGCCGACGACGCTGATGCTGGTGAACGCCATCGGGTACTTCGCCGAGGCGGCCGACCACCATCCTGACCTGGCCGTCTCGTGGGGCCGCGTGAGGGTCGAGCTGT
>MEKU01000016.1:31685-51166 GCA_001767195.1 Acidobacteria bacterium RIFCSPLOWO2_02_FULL_67_21 | reverse complement strand
TCACGTCTCGTGGCGGAGCTGTCGTCGCGAGTGGCGTGCCGGCTCTCTCACGGCGTGTTTTCGGCCCGGGCTACAATGAACGGCGTCAGCCGCATGAGTCGAATTCCCACGCGCGTCGACACGGCCGTGACCGATGCCTCGCGGGCGCCCGTCCCGCGTCCGACATACCTCGAGCGCCTCGAGGCCGAGGCCATTCACATCATGCGCGAGGTCGCCGCCGAGTGCCGGGAGCCGGTGATGCTCTACTCGATCGGCAAGGACAGCTCGGTGATGCTGCACCTGGCGCGGAAGGCGTTCTATCCGGGTAGGCTGCCGTTTCCGCTGCTCCACGTGGACACGACGTGGAAGTTCCGTGAGATGATTCAGTTCCGCGACGAGACGGCGCGGCGCCACGGCCTCGATCTGATCGTGCACGTCAATCGCGAGGGCGTCGCGGAGGGCGTCAACCCCTTCGACCACGGCTCGGCGCTCTACACCGAGGTCATGAAGACGCAGGCGCTCAAGCAGGCGCTCGACACGCACGGCTTCGACGCCGCGTTCGGCGGCGCGCGCCGCGACGAGGAGAAGTCCCGCGCGAAGGAGCGCGTCGTCTCCGTCCGCTCGCCGCAGCACCGCTGGGACCCGAGGCGGCAGCGTCCGGAGCTCTGGCAGCTCTACAACGCACGGACCGCCAACGGCGACACCGTCCGCGTGTTCCCCCTGTCGAACTGGACCGAGCTCGACATCTGGTTCTACATCTGTCTCGAACGCATCCCCGTCGTCCCACTCTACTTCTCGGCGCCGCGGCGCGTCGTGCGGCGTTCCGGCGGATGGATCCTGGTCGATGACGATCGCATGCGGCTCGAGCCCGGCGAGCGGCCCGAGCTCCGCCACGTCCGCTTCCGGACGCTCGGCTGCTATCCGCTGAGCGCCGGCATCGACAGCGACGCGAATACGCTGCCGGCGCTCATCCGCGAGATGGCCGTCGTCCGGACCTCCGAGCGGCAGGGACGGCTGATCGATCACGATCAGCCGTCGTCCATGGAAGAGAAGAAGCGGGACGGGTATTTCTGATGAGCGACGGCGCCCAGGCCTCGCTCCCGGAGGCCGATCGGGTTCTGCAGGCGCATGCGGCACGGCCGCTCGTCCGTCTGGTCGTCTGCGGCAGCGTCGACGACGGCAAGTCGACGCTGATCGGCCGGCTGCTCCATGAGTCGCGGGCGCTGCTCGACGACCAGCTCGCGGCGCTCGAGGCCGATTCGCGCACGCATGGGACCCGCGGCGGGGACCTCGATTTCGCGCTGGTCACCGACGGCCTGCGCGCCGAGCGCGAGCAGGGCATCACGATCGACGTCGCCTACCGCCATTTTTCGACCGCCAGACATGCGTTCATCCTCGCCGACGCCCCCGGGCACGAGCAGTACACGCGGAACATGGTCACCGGCGCCTCGACGGCGGACGCGGCCGTGGTGCTGCTCGACGCGCGAAAGGGTGTGCTGACCCAGACGCGGCGGCATACGTACCTGCTCTCCCTGCTCGGCGTGCGGCGCCTCATCCTCGCGGTGAACAAGATGGATCTCGTCTCGTACGCGAGGGAGGTGTTCGAGCGCGCCGCGCGCGACTACCGCGAGTTCTGCGCCCGGCTCGACGTGACGGAGGTGACGTGCATCCCGCTGTCGGCGGTGCGTGGCGACAACGTGGTGGCGCCGAGCGCGGCGATGCGGTGGTACTCGGGCCCGACGCTGGTGGCGGCACTCGACGACGTCCGGGCCAACGCCGAGGACGTCGGTCCCGAACCGTTCCGCCTGCCCGTGCAGCGGGTCGTCCGTCCCCATCCGGACTTCCGCGGGGTGGCCGGCCTGATCGCCGGGGGGACGGTGCGTCCGGGCGACCCCGTCGCCGTCGTGCCGTCAGGCCGTCAGACGCGCATCTCCGCGATCTACGTCGGCGATCGCCTCGTGGGCGGCGCCGCCGCCGGCCAGTCGGTCACCGTGACGCTCGCAGACGAGGTCGACGTCGCGCGCGGCGACGTGCTCGCCGATCCCGGTGCGCCTCCGGCGGCGGCCGATCAGTTCCAGGCGACGATCGTCTGGCTCCACGAATCGCCCCTGCTGCCGGGACGCTCCTACCTGCTGAAGCTTGGCGCGCAATCGGTCGCGGCGACGGTGGCGCCGCTCAAGTACAAAGTCAACGTGAATACGCTCGAGCACGTGGCCGCCCGGCAGCTCGACCTCAACGAGATCGGCGTGTGCGATCTCGAGTTGAGCCGTGCGGTCGTCTTCGAGCCGTATCGCGTCAGCCGCGCGCTCGGCGGCTTCATTCTGATCGACCGCCTGACGCACGAGACGGTCGGGGCGGGGCTACTGCACTTTGCGCTGCGGCGGTCCCAGAACGTCCGGTGGCAGCCGTTCGACGTCGGCAAGCAGGCGCGCGCCGCGTTGAAGGGGCAGAAGCCCTGTGTGATCTGGTTCACCGGTCTGTCGGGCGCGGGCAAGTCGACCATCGCCAACCTGGTGGAGGCGCGCCTGCATGCGCTCGGCTGCCACACCTACCTGCTCGACGGCGACAACGTTCGGCACGGCCTGAACAAGGACCTCGGGTTCACCAAGGCCGATCGCGTCGAGAACATCCGGCGGGTGGCCGAGCTGTCGCGCCTGCTGGTCGATGCGGGGCTCGTCGTGCTCGTCGCTTTCATCTCGCCGTTTCGGGCCGAGCGCCGCATGGCCCGCGAGCTGGTGGAGGCGGGCGAGTTCTTCGAAGTGTTCGTCGACGCGCCGCTGCCGGTCGCGGAAGCGCGCGACCCGAAGGGGCTCTACAGGAAGGCGCGCGCCGGAGAGTTGAAGAACTTCACGGGCATCGATTCTCCCTACGAACCGCCGGAGCAGCCCGAGCTCCATCTCGACACGACGACGCTCACGCCCGCAGAGGCCGCGAAAATGGTGCTGGAGCGGCTGCAGGCGGCCAGTGTGATTGCCGTAGACTGAACGACAGGATGGATTCAGCCCACATCAAGTGGATCGAGAAGCTGCTCGACCAGCGGCGGCAATGGACCGTGCCGGTGACGCAGCCGATGATGCTGTGTTCGCAGATCCCGCGAGCGGGCGGCACGCTGCTGACACGGCTGTTCGATGGACATCCCGCGTGTTTTGCGCATCCGTTCGAGCTGCAATGGGGGCGCCCGAGGAGCCACTGGCCGCAGCTCGATCTGTCGGCGGAAGTGACCCCGCAGGATCTCTACGATCGCATGCACGAGCAATGGCCGCGAAAAGCGGTCAAGAGCGGATTCGAGAAGTACCCGAAGTGGACGCACCGCCATCACCCCGATACCGTCGAGCGGCATCCCTTCCTGTTCGATCCCTGCCTGCAGCAGGACATTTTCGCGGCGGCACTGTCCCGGCTGACGGCCCGCGAACAACGTGGCGTCCTGAACGCCTATCTCACGTCGCTCTTCAATGCGTGGCTCGACTATCAGAACCTCTATCGGGGACCCAAACAATGGGTGACGGCGTTCCGCGCCCGCCTGATCATGGAGCCCGGCGGCGCTGAACCGTTCTTCGCCGACTATCCCGACGGGCTCCTCGTCACGATCGTCCGCGAGCCGGGCGGTTGGCTGTCCTCGTACACCCGGCACATGGACGTTGACGATGCGGAGCCGGCGCTCAACGCCTGGCTGGCGTCCGCGGATGCGAGCGTGCGGGCACACGCCGCGCGGCCCGATCAGGTCGTCGTCCTGTTGTTCGAGGATCTGGTCCACCGGACGGAATCCGTGATGCGGATGCTCTGTGAGCGGATGCGGCTGCTATTCAGCGAGGTGCTGCTGGAGCCGACGTACAACTCGATGCCCGTCCCGTCTGACAGCAGCCACCGCCCCGCGACCGGGATCGACCGGGGCGTGACGGAGCGCTATCGCGAGACGTTGACGCCAGAGCAGATGGCGATCGTTACCGAGCAGGCGATGCCGCGCTTTCGAGACATCCAGGCGCGGTTCGGCCTGGAGCGGTGACGCGGCGGCGATCGGTCAGCCCGCCGCGCTGTCGCGCCGCGTGACGCGGCCCGGCGCCACCACGTCGAGCCAGAACACCAGGAAGAGCAGCACGTTCACCGCGCGCATGGTCTTCTCGGGAGCCAGGACGGCGGCCGCCACGGCGAGTACCGTCCCGATAAAGAGATGGTTCTCGTGCACGCCGACGCTCAGCATGAAGTAGGAGAGATACGCGGCGAGGCCGCAGTCGACCATGGCCGCAAACGACCCGCGGTTCCTGAACAGGCGCCACAGCGGGACCGGGTAGAACACGAGAAACACGGGCCGCACGAGTCTGAGCCACGGCCATCCCGGGCCGATCTGGTCGACTTCGACGATTCTCGTCACCCCGTCGCCCGGCGCCCCGTATCGCTCCGGGTCGGTGACGCTCAGGTGATACGTGAGGATCCAGTTGAGGTTCTGGGCGGTTCCGCTCAGATAGTTGCGGTTCAATCCCTGCCGGAGCGACGCCTGAATCGACGCGACCCCGAATACGGCGACGGTCGCCAAGGCTGGCCGCGTACTGCAGACCCTGGAATCCGGCCAGCAGGAGCACCGCGAGCGCAGGTGCGTGCGCCGTCCGGCGGGTTCCGCGGCGCGAGTGGCGCGCGGCCTCCGCACAGGCGCCGCTCATCACCGCGAACGCCGCGGCCGGGTCGCGCAGGGCCCCGGTGACCGACGGCGAGTACGGCGAACGCGCGGGCGAAAGCGTGGTGGCGGCGATGCCGAGCGCGATCCAGATGACCGCGCCGCCGATCGCCAGCCGCCGCAGGCGGCCGTCATCCGAGCGAGGCCCACCACCACCGACGCCAGCGCCAGGACCAGAAACGTGAAGGGAAGCCGTGCATCGCGCTGCTCCACGAACGGGAAGGCGTTGGCCGGGAGGAGGCTCCCGGTGGGTCCCTGCACGAGCCGATGCATCTGCCCGGACACAGCCCCGGCCGCGTTGAGCTCGCGGCTCACGTCGGGCAGTTGCGGGGCGAGGGCCAGCACCGAGACGACGCCGACAAAGGCGCCGTAGGTGACCGCGGTTTCGGGTCAGTCGTCAAACACGTGTAGTTCGCCATTTGGGACGGAGCAGAAGTGGAGCACGAGCGCCAGCCAAGCGATGAGCGGACCGCAGAGCGGCTCCAGGGCTGTCCGCACGAGGAGGGATGCCGCCGCGATCGCCAGCGTGAGCATCAGCCAGTACGTAAGTGGCGACGGGAGATAGCGCGCGAGCGTCGCGGCCGGTGACGCGCCGAGGTTGCCGTGCAGCGGCGGCCGGACGCCAAGCCCGATCGCCAGGGCTGTCCGAGCACACGGACCGTTTCCGCCGCCGTGCCCCGGTCGAGCGAGAAGAACGCGTGGTCGTAACTTTCGACGGCGCGCGTGCCGATCAGAATCACGAGCGCGGCGGTGCTGCCGCCGAACGCGAGCGTCGATATCAGCCGGTGCATGGCGCGCAAACCGACTACATTCTACGCACACCGATGGATCCTCGACGCTTCGTCCTCGTTGACTACAATGGAGCCGCTTGATGTTATCCAGCGATCGGGAGCCCGGGAATGTCGCCGCCGGCGTCGGTCGCGCCGCGCATCGCCGCCTGCTGCTGCTCGTCGGCGCGGTGACGGCGGCCGTGCTCGTGCTCACGGCTCGAAGCCAGATCTACGACACAAATTTCTATCTGTTGTGGGAAGCCGCGGCGATTCTCGAGGGCGATCATCCGTACCGCGACTTCTTCGAATGGGGTGCCCCGCTTGCGGCCTATCTCTCAGCCGCGATGCAGCTCGTCGTCGGGTATCGCCTGATCGGCGAGTTCCTCATGGACTGGCTGTTCATCACGGCGGGCGTGGTTATCTCGTTCCATCTCGGACTGCGCCTGTCCCGATCGATCGGCGCGACCGTCGTGATGTTCGTCCTCGCGCTGCCGCTCGTGGCGTATGCGCCGACGTATCACTATTCGAAGTTGTTCTTTTTCCCGGCGACCGTCTGGCTCGCGTGGCGGTACATGGACCGCCCAACGCCCTGGCGCGGCGCGGTGTTTGGATGCACCACGGCCGCCGCGTTTCTCTTCCGGCACGACTATGGCGTGTACATCGGATTCGCCTCGGTGGTGGCGTTCGTGCTCGCACGGTTCGCGGTGCCAGAGTCGCGGCACCCTGCCTCGTTGCTGAAGGATGCCGCCGCCTATGCGGCGGGTGTGGCGACCCTGGTGCTCCCGTGGGCCGTCGTGGTGCAGCTCAACGAGGGCCTCATCGAGTACGTCCAGGCGCGCACGATGCTCTACGAGAGGCCGTCGACGACGTTCGTCTACCCGACGCTAGTGATGTGGAATCCCGTGTCGGTGCTCGCGTCCTGGATTCGTGCGCCGCTGTCGCCGCAGGCGGCTCAGAACGGCGCGCTGTGGTTGAAGCAGATCGGGCTGCTCGTTCCGGTCCTCCTGCTCGGGGCGGCGGGGCTCCAGTGGCGGCGCAGCCGTCGCGACGGAGTCGCGGTGCCGCTCGATGCGTGGCGGATGATGCTGGCCGGGGCGTTTCTGGCGGTGGTCGCGGCCGCGCTCTTTCGAGAGCCGCCGTACGTGGTCGTGAGCGTGCCAGTCACGGCGGCATTGAGCGCGCGGTTCCTGGGGGGACGAGGTGGACTCGGGCACGCGACGGCCGTCGGCGTTCTGATCCTGACGTTTGGCGCCGCCCTGATCTGGACGAAAGACTCGGCGCTCTTTCGTCCCGCCGACCTCCCCAGAGCGCTCTCCCGGGCGTACGGTCAGCTCATGGCGTCGCCGCCAGTTCCCGCCGAGTCGACTGGCGCTCCCTCGCCGCGGCTCCAGTATCTGCGCGACTGCTCAGTCCAGGGCGACCGCCTGTTCGTCATCGGATCGACGCCGTACCATATTGGGTACTACGCCCGCCGCGGCCCTGCCGGCGGACACATCTTCTGGCGTCAGCGATGGCGCCGCGGTGACGCTCACGAGCAGCAGTCGCTCGAGCTGCTGCAGCACCAGTCGGTGCCGTTCGCGATTTCGACCAACGACAAGGTCCTGGACGACCTGGAGTCCTATCCGCGCATTCGAGAGTACATGGCGCAGCACTACCGGGCGCTCGACGGCGGCTGGCTGCTCGTCGATACCCGGCGTCAGCCGACCGGCACGTTCGGGCCGCTCGGGTTTCCCTGCTTTCGATGAGCGCCGGCCGCCTCGCGCACGGCGCGCCAGGCGCGGACGCCGTCGCGAGCCAGTCCGCCGGCCGCCATCGTCGCCAGCACGAGGATGCACGATCCGCACCTGCGCGTCCCGGAGGCCGGAAAGCCGATGCGCGATCCACATCCACTCATCGCCGTACTCGACGTCGAACGGAACCACGAACGTGTTCCGCTCGATGTCGTTGGTGTCGCGAATCAGGGGATTTTCGACCAGCGCTTTGATGTTCGACGGGCTCGTGTCCAGCAGGTCGTAGGCGAGCGATCCGCCGGCCAGGGTCGCGGCCATTGAGGAGCAGATACGCTCGCTCGAGCGCGGCCTGTGTTGTACGGCTTTCACGTAGGTCACCTCTCGTGGCGGGGCGGGACCTCCCGGGCCGAACGTCGAGTGGCAGAGACCCTCGCTCGCCTCCTCGAGCGCATGGGTGACGGCCGAGCCGAGCAGCAGGTCACCGATGTCGTCGCGCCACGTGCCGGCCGGGCATTCGAAGAGGAGGCCAATCAGCCGCCACTCGGCGGCCTGCCGTAAGAGCGCGTGCACGCGTGCATCCATTTAGACAGTTTCTCTTTTGACTGTTGATTTTGATTTACGCGTTCTGTCCAGCTATCCCCTCACGGAGAGTCGCACCCAGATCGTGGGCATCTTGCGCGCGCCGGTCTCGCAGCCGGCCTTCGTTACTCGTCGTAGTTGAAATTGTCTTCGCCCTCGCGCGCCTTGTAGGGCGGCGTGCCGGGGACGGGCTCCGTGGGTCGCGGTTCCACCTGCTTCTGGAACGGCATGTTCATGAAGAGGAACATCGGCTTCGTCTTGAGCACGAGCGCGCGCGATGCCAGCAGCCCGAGGAGCACACGCGCGAAGAGGCGACGGTCCTGATTCACCGCGTGGCCGGGACGCGGCCGCGGAGGTACGCCTCGACGACCTCCGCGTTCAGCACGACGGCCGGGTCGTACTCGGGCGCGTGCTCGAGCTGCTCCAGGTCGTTGAGGCCGCACGCCTTGAAGATGCGGTTGATGACCGAGATCAGCCGCACCGGCTTCTCGGGACTCTCGTTGAAATGCTGGTGAATCGTGTTCGGCGGCACGTAGATGACGTCGCCCGCCTCCCACTCGAAGCGCTTCACCTCGTCCTGCGGCTTCCAGTGGTAGGTGTCGGTGATCTCGACGTCGCAGTCCTGGTGCAGATCGTACCCCTGTCCCTCGAGCACGTAGAGGCACTCCTCGGCCAGGTGGCGATGCTTTCCCGACCGGCTGCCCGGCGGGATGATCTGCATGTAGGCGTCGACCGTCTCCATGCGGGTGTTCATCGCCTCGTTGATCAGATGCTTGAGGAGCCCCTGCCGCGACATCTCCCACGGCATGTCCTCAGGATGAATCACCTTGCGCCGCTTCGCATTGCGCACCGGCGCGGTCGAGGCATCGTCGAGCAGCGCCTGGTAGAACCTCTCGTTGGTGCTGCCCTTCCGCCAGGCTTTCGATTCACTCCAGGCCATGGTTGAAATCCTCTTCTTCTTCGCGCGCGCGGAAGTGCTCCGCTCCGGGCGCCGGCTCGGTCGGCCTCGGCTCCACCAGCTTCTGGAACAGCATGTTCATGAACATGAACATCGGCTTGGTCTTCATGACCAGCGCCCGCGCCGGCCTGGTGGCGCTGGCGTTGAAATGCTGGTGCACGCAGTTGTTGTGCACGATGGCGACGTCGCCGGCGGACCAGTCGTACCGGACGCCGTCGTGGATCTCGTATCCCTCGCCGTCCAGGATGTAGAACGCCGCCTCGTTCACGTGGCCGTGCTTCTGCGACTTCGCGCCGGGGCCCCATTCCTCGAGGTGAATGTGGAACATCTGGGTGATGCCGTCCTTCGGCTCGATGTAGTGACGGCTGAACGTCTGGGGGCCGTCCACGAACTTGAGCAGGCTCCCCTTGCGCACGCGCGGCATCGACCGCAGGCGCGCCAGCTCCTCGCGCAGGTTGTAGTGGCCCTGGATCGCGCGAACGAAGATCCGATCCTTCTTGCTGTGATAGTGGGACTCGTTTGCCATGGTGACCTAGACTCCGTATTCGTCCAGCTTGAACCGCTTCGGCTTCAGCGTCCGGCACAGTTTGCGGTTGAGCGCCGTCTGCGGCAGCCCGATCCCGGCGTCCCTGGCCATCGCCTCGATGATCTCGAGGTCGTCGTCGGCCCACGCCATCGTGTTCTCGCCCCAGTGCCGAAGCACGTAGTTGTCCGCACTGCTCATCAGCAGCGCCTCACGCAACCGATCGACGTCGACGCCGAACCGCCTGGCCAGCGCGAGCGCCTCGTGGTTGGCAATCAGGCAGGCCCACATGACCAGGTTGTTCGCCGCCTTGGCCACCTGGGCGGTGCCGACGCCACCGGTGTGGACGATATCGGCCGAGAACGACGCAAACACCGGCGTCAACCGCGCCACGACGCCGGCGTCGCCGGCCAGGAACGCCAGCAGCGTTCCGGCGTCGGCCGCGCGGCCGCCGCGGGCGACCGTCGTGTCGACGACGTGGACGTCGAGCGGCCGTGCCGCGTCGGCGAGCTCCTGCACGGTGCGCGGGTGCACCGTCGAGAGCACGGCCACGATTGTGCCGCGCGCGGCGTCGCGGAGCAAGCCGGCCGCCGACACCAGCCCCCGCAGCTCCCGGTCGTAGCCGACGCAGACCAGAATCGCGTCGCTCCCCAGGGCAAGCTCGGCCGGGGACGCTGCCCAGCCGGCGCCGAGCTGCGCCACGGCGTCCCGCTTCGCCGGATCGATGTCGAAGGCGCGCACGGTGAAGCCCCGGCGCACCATATGCCCGATGATCGGCTGGCCCATGCGCCCGGCGCCGATGACGCCGACGGTCCTGATTGGTGTCATCTACCTTTTCTGCGTAATCGTATCGAGAAGTGCGGGCTTCCCCGCCTTCACCTGCGCGATGGCGCGCGTGAGCGCGGCGCCGAGGCCGCCGGGGGACTCGATGGGCCCTTCGGCGTACCAGCCCATCGACCTCGCCATCGCGGCGAAGTCCGGGGCCGGATCGTCGAGGTCCATGCCGATGTGCGCGCGCTCCAGGGGCGTGCCGCGCAGCCTGGCCATCCGGATCTGATGCTCCCAGTCGTTGTAGTACGCGCGGTTGTTGTACATCACCACGAGCATCGGGATGCGGTGCTTGGCGGCGACCCACAGGGCGCCGGCATCGAACATCAGGTCGCCGTCCGGCTGCAGGTCGACCACCAGGCGCTTCCGGTCGCGATGCGCGAGCGCCACGCCGATGGAGATCCCGAACTGCGTGGCCGTCCCCAGCGAGCGGCCGGGATGGCGATACGGCCGGTCGAAGTCCCACAGCTTGCGCGTCCACTGCTCCAGTGTGCCGGCGCTGAGCACCCAGTCCTCGTCCTTGATCGCCTCCCACACGTCCGACGCCAGGCGCGGCAGCGTGATCGGACTCGCGTCCCAGTCCTCCTTCGCGTCGCGCGCCCACGTGTCGCGGAGAGCTCTGCTCTTCCTGGACATGTCCGCGGTCCGCGCCTCGATCAGCTCCCGGAGGTCCGCGTCGCCGGCCTTTCGAGCCGCGAGGCGCTCGGTCAGCGCGGGAATCGCGAGCGACGTGTCGGCCAGGATCTGGAGGTCGGCGTGGTGCATCCGCTGATAGTCGAGCGCCCAGCTCGAGAGCTCGAGGTCGCCGAAGCCGATGTCGATCCACCTGGCGCCATCCGGCACGATCGAGGTGACCTCCCTCGTCGCGCTCACCAGCTCGGTCGTCGGCTTCTCCCAGTCGCGGGTGTCGAGGCACAGCACCAGGTCCGCGTGCCGGAACACGTCCTTCGTCGTCATGTTGAGCGGATGGTGTGACGGAAAGTTCAGGCGGCTGTCGACATCGTACACGGGAATGCCCGCGGTCTCGGCCAGCGTCACCAGCGCATGGAACCCTTCGGGCTCCCGCCCGACATATTCGGCGATGATGACCGGCCGTTTCGCCGCCGCGATCAGGTCGGCGGCGCTGTCGAGCGCGGCTGGATCCGCGGCCATCCGCGTGGGAACCCTCGACGCTCCGGCCGGCGGCAGCGGCACCTCGCGATCCAGCTTCTGCTCCTGCAGCCACGCGTCGTAACACATGTACACCGGTCCGCGCGGCTCCGTCATCATCACGCCGTACCCGCGCGCGAAGGCGTCGGGCGCGCCGTCGATGACGTGCGGCTGGTAGTCCCACTTCGTGTAGGCGCGGATCGCCTCGCCCTGGTGCTGCGCCGTGTGGATCCAGTCGATGCGCGGCCGGCGCTTCGTCTCGTCCATCGGGCCGGTGGCCCCGATGATGAACACCGGTGCGCGGTCGATGTACGCGTAGTAGATCGCCATGTTGGCGTGCAGCAGGCCGACCAGGTTGTGCAGGATGGCCACCATCGGCCTGCCGCTCGCCTTCGCGTAGCCGTGCGCGATCTGCACGGCCGTCTCCTCGTGCTGGCAGAGGAGCATCGCCGGGCGGTTGCCGCCGTAATTCACGATCGAATCGTGCAGGCCCCGGTAGCTGGCGCCCGGATTGATGGCCGCATAGGGCAGGTCGTACGCGTGCAGCAGGTCGACGATGACGTCGGAGGCCCATCGCGGCATCAGGACACCTTCAACGCCACGCACTTGTCCGGACGCAGCTGCACGAAGATGGCTTCGCCGATCTTCGTGCGCAGGGTGGGATGGCGCCGCGAGAACAGCGTCCGCGCGCCGACGGCCACCTGGAAGTCGAGCGCCTCGCCGAGAAACACCTTCTGGTCGACCCGCCCGCCCCAGACGTTGTCTCCCGCCGGCCGTTCCTCACTCAGCTCGACGTCTTCGGGACGGATCGACACGGTCACGCGGTCGCCGTGGTGGAGTTCCTGCGCGGAATGGACCTTGAGATCGCCCATCTCGCTACGGACGACGCAGGACCGCTGGTCGTGATCAGCGTGCGGCGCGCACGACACCACCACCCCGTCGATGAAATTGGTGTTGCCGACGAAATCGGCGACGAACTGGCTGGCCGGACGCTCGTAGATGTCGCGCGGCGTCCCCACCTGCTGGATGCGCCCCCGGTGCATCACCGCAATCTGATGCGAGAGCGCGAGCGCCTCGCTCTGGTCGTGCGTCACGTAGACCGTGGTGATCTTCAGCTCGCGCTGCAGCCGCTTGAGCTCGAAGCGCATCTTCTCGCGCAGCTTCGCGTCGAGGTTGGAGAGCGGCTCGTCGAGCAGCAGCAGCGCCGGCTCCATCACCAGCGCGCGCGCGAGCGCCAGCCGCTGCTGCTGGCCGCCCGAGAGCTTGGTCGCGGCGCGATCGGCGAGGTCGTCGAGCTGGACGGCTGTGAGCACGCGCATGACCCGTTCCCGCATGTCGCTTCGAGAGAGGCGGGTCCGCCGTGCGGCGGATCCAAATCGCAGGACGGAACCCGCCCCACGTACCTCCAATGGAAAGGCGGCGTTCTCGAACACGTTCATGTGGGGCCAGATGGCGTACGACTGAAACACCATCCCGAATCCGCGGCGGTTCGGCGCCACGAAGATGCCCTTCGACGAGGAGTAGACCACCCGGTCGTTGACGGCGATCTCGCCGGCCTTCGGGCGCTCGAGCCCGGCAATCGACCGCAGCGTCGTCGTCTTGCCGCAGCCGCTCGGGCCGAGGAGCGTGAAGAGGCGGCCCTCGTCGACCGTGAAGGACACGTCCTGCGCGGCCCGGACGACTTCGCCCTTTTCGTTGGGGTATTCCGTGAAGAGACCGTCGACCCTGAGCACGTCCCGCTATTCCTTGATGCCGTACTTCTGGCCGAGCCAGCGCGCCATCAGCACGAGCACGAACAGGCTGATGATGAAGAGCACGCCGAGCGCCGAGAGCTCGACGTACTGGCCATTCTCCCACAGCTCCCAGATCACGATGGAGACGACCTGCGTGTCGGGGCTGTAGAGCAGAATCGACGTCGAGAGCTCGCGGATCGAGACGATCATCACGTAGATCCATCCCGCCAGCAGCCCGGGCTTCAGCAGCGGCAGCACGACGCGCCGGAACGTCGTGCTCCACGACGCGCCGCTCATCGCCGCCGACTCCTCGAGCTCCCGGTGAATCTGCAGCATCGACGTCGTGGTGTAGCGGAGCCCGTACGGCATAAACCTCGTCACGTAGGCGATCAGCATGATCCAGATCGTGCCGTAGATGCCGACATCGACGTTGAGATAGAAGATCATGATCGACAGGCCCAGCACGAGGCCCGGAAACACGATCGGCAGCGACGCCACGTTGTCGAGCAGCCAGCGCCCCGGCAGCTTCGTCTTCACCACGATCCAGCAGATGACCGACGTCACCAGCATCACGATCGTCGCCGCGCCGAACGACAGCAGGAGGCTGTTCAGCACGGTGCGCGGCAGGTTGGGATAGCTGAGGATGAAGCGGTACGGATCGAGCGTCAGGTTCTGCAGCGCCTCCGTCGAGGGGACGGCATAGAACCGCTGAAACGACGACCACAGGAGTACCGAGAACGGCAGGACGACGATCAGCAGGAAGTAGACGATGAAGATCGAGGCGGTCAGCCATCGCCAGCGGCCCAGATCGATCTGGCGCGGCCGAAAGCCCTTCCCCGTCATCGTCGCGTATTTCGACCCCTGCCCCGACAGGCGCGAGACGAAGTAGACGCCGACCGACGTGATCGCGAGCAGCGCGACGGCATAGGCCGAGGCCAGGCCGACCTGGCTCGGATACCGGTGCACCGCCTGATAGATCGCCGCCGTGAAGACGACGATGCCTGATGGAAGGCCGAGCAGCGCCGGCACCTCGAACGATTCGATCGCGCGGACGAACAGGATCAGGATCGTCGCGACGATCGCCGGCCACGTGAGCCGCAGCGTCACGCGGCGGGCCACCTGGAACACGCTGGCGCCGCTCATCGTGGCCGACTCCTCGAGCGACGGATCCATCGCACGGAAGGCGGCGCTCATCAGCAGAAACGCCATGGGCGAGTAGTGCAGCCCGTCCACCCAGATCATGCCGGCCACCGAATAGATGTCGAAGGGCGCTTCCGCCAGACCGAGCCACCCCTGCAGCACGAGGTTGATGATGCCGATCTGCGGGCTGGCCAGCAGGATCCAGGCGACCGTGAAGAGGATCGACGGGATGACGAGCGGGATCAGCGAGAGCGCGAAGAAGATCGTCTTGAAGGGCGTGTTGGTGCGCTCGTTCATCCACGCGAGGCCCGCACCCAGCACGAATGCGAAGAGCGCCGTCCCCGAGGCAAACTGCAGGGACGTCGTGAACAACCGCAGCGTCTCGGTGCTCCCGTAGGCGGCGGCGTAGTTGCCGAGCGTCCAGACGGCGGCGGTGGCGGCGGTCTCCGGCGTCCGGAAGCTCTGCCAGAGGAGAAATGCGAGCGGGATCACCGCGATGTAGACGGTGAAGACGACGCTCGCGCCGATGATCACCCACTTCCAGTCAAACTGTGGACGAAGCACCGCGCCACGATCGAAGACGTTAGTGGTCGCGCCCGTGCTCACGCGCATGGTCGGGCCCGTGTGAGTGCCCGTGATGGTGGTGGTGGTGATGCCGCTCGCCGTGGCCATGGTGATGCGCGTGCTCGTGCCCCTCGACGGTGCCCGGGGCCGGCGGCATCCGCGGATCTGCGGTGAAGACGAGCGACTTGATGGTGACCGGCACCGTAAAGGAGGGCATCCGCACGCGTCCGAGATCGATGTAATCGAAATCCCAGAGCGAGATGCCGTCGAGGGCCAGCACCTCCGACTCCACGCCCAGTTCCTCCTTGAGGATCGCGCCGAGCGTCTGTGCGACGTCGCCGTCGACGATGAGGAATAGCGGCATGCCGGCCTGAATCGTCCGCGGCAGCGCCGAGACGATGCCGCGGGCGAGCCCGGCGATGCGCGCGTAGGCGGGGTCGCCGCGCCAGCGGAACGCGAGGGCGATCTCCGATTCGCCTTCCCGCAGATCGAAGCTGTGGAGATGGCGCTCGATCGCCTGCGCCACCGCGGCGGGATCGATGGTGTCGCCGAGCGTCAGCCGTGGCTGGATGACCTGCAGGTTCTTCCGCGGCAGGAGCCGGCCGGGGCTCGAGATGCAGACGGTGTTGCCGGAGAGCTGCACGCTGTACTCGGAGGCGCCGAGTGCGGTCGCGCGGATGCACTCGCCGGGCGGCAGGAGCGGCACCGGAAAACGGCCGCGCTCGATGCGCTCGCGGATCGCCGCCCCGAACCGGCGGCCGAGATCGCCGAAGTCTCGCGGCTCGCGGCCGTAGACATACTCGCCGACCCCCCCTGAGAACATCGCGCCGGCGACGCCGCCGATCGCGCCCAGCGGCTCGGTGAGCCACAGCCCGGCCACCTCCGGCGGCGCCGGATCGTGCGAGAGAGCGGCGACCAGCGCGCCGGCCATCCATGCCGCCACGCGATCCAGGTCGGCGTCCGCCACCCGGTCGCCCAGAGTCCACGTGCAGCCCGCGAGCGCCGCAAGCCGCCTGCCGGCCGGGTCGAGCCGCGTGAGGCGGCCGCCGGCATCCACTACCGCGAGGCGGCCGCCGAGGTGGATGGCCGCCGTATGCAGCACGTGGCCCTGCTCGACGAGCGCCAGCTTCGTGGTGCCGCCGCCGATGTCGATGTTGAGGATCGGCACGCCGCGATCGTGCGATGCCTTGGCGGCGCCCGACCCGTACGCCGCGAGCATCGACTCCATGTGGTGCCCGGCGGTCGCGCACACGAACTCGCCCGCCACCTCCGCCAGCACGCCGGCAATCGCCTCGGCGTTCTCGCGGCGCAGCGCCTCACCGGTGAGAATCACCGCGCCCGTGTCGACGTCATCCGGGTGCACGCCGGCCGCGGCATAGGCCTCGTCCACGAGCGCCCCGACGGCCTGATCGTCGATCCGCTGCTCGCTCGCGTACGGGGTCAGCGCCACCGGCGACTGATACAGCGTCTCGCGGCCCACGACGAAATACCGGCTGGTGAGATCCTCCGACAGGCGGCGCAGCTGCACGCGCGAGAAGATGACCTGCGTGCCGGCCGATCCGATGTCGATGCCGACCGAGAGCAGCGTGATGTTGTCCTGCAGCCAGAGGCTCGACGTCGTCGGGTCGTACTCGCCGCCCGGATCGTCATGATCGTGATCGTGGTCGGCCTCGCCGTCCTCGTGCGAGTGCAGCGGATCCATCCCGATCAGGTGATCCTCGAGCGTGTGAAAAGGGGGTCGGATTTTCGTCACAGGAACCTGGCCAGCATGACATGAATGACGGCCACGGCCACCGTAAACACCGCCGTTCCGACGGCGCCGATCCGGATCATCCGTGCGAGCGACACATCGCCGCCGGCAAACGCCGTCGCGCTGGTGGCGCCCGACCACGGGAAGATCACACCGAGCGCAATATTCGCGATCAGGATCGCCATCGACGCCGGGTTGTACCCGATCTCGGCCGCGGCAGGGATGAAGATGCTCAGGTAGAGCGCCGCGGCCGCCGTGCCGGAAATGACGTTCGTCGTCACGGCCACCATCGCCGCCGCGAGAAACGGGAGCGCCATGGCGCCGATGCCGAGCCGCCCCACCACTCCGCCGATGAACTCCACGAACCCGAAATCGGCCAGGGCATCGGTCATCGCGAGCGCTCCCGCGATCAGGAACATCACGTTCCAGGGGGTCTGCTGCTCCGCATCCTTCCACGTCACCAGCCCCACAGCCGAATCGGAGGCCGAGCGGATCGCAAAGAGCAGCACCATCACCGCCGGCGGGACGACGTAGACGGGCAGCGCGCGGTTCAGCGCCAGCGCCGCCGCGTGGCCGCTGCCGAGGATGAGGCCCGCCAGCGTGGGCAGCGTGAAGAGGATCACCATCGCCGCAAACACGACCAGCACGCGCCGTTCGTCCGCTCGCAGCGGCCCGAGCTTGGCGCGCTCGGCGCGCAAAAAGGCCTCCCCGCCCGGCAGGTCCTTCATCTCCGGCGGCGCCATCACCCTCAAGGTCCCGTAGAAGACCGCCAGGGAGACGAGGAAGACCGGCACGCCAATCAGCATCCACTCGAAGAACCCGAGCTCCCGCCCCGTGAACCGATCCAGCATCGAGATCGCGATCGCGTTGTGGGGAACGCCCATCATCGTCGCCGTTCCGCCGGCGACGGCCGCGTACAGCGTGCCCAGCGTGATGAACGCCGCGAGGTTGGTGTGCGTGCCGTGCGGCACGCCTGCAATCGTCTGCACGTGCCGCACGACCGAAATCCCGATCGGGATCGTCATCGCCACCGTCGCGGCGTCGGACACGAACATCGACAGCACGCCGACCATGAGCATGTAGGTGAACGTCAGCCGGGACGTCCGGCGGCCGACACCGCGCAGCGCCAGAAACGCGAGAGCAAACCGCTGTGCGAGCCCGTGCTTCTCGATCGCGTAGCCCATGAGCACGGTGCCCATGATCCAGAAGAAGATCGGCTGGCCGTAGAGGTGCATCGTGGCCGTGATGTCCATGACGCCCGCGGCGGGGAAGACGAAGAAGGGGAGCATCGCCGCGATCGCCCACGGCAGCGGCTGCGTCACCCACCAGACCGCCGAGCACGCGAAGGTCGCCAGCACGATGCGCCCCGGCCAGGGGAGCGCCAGCGGCAACGCCAGGATGACCGCGAAGGCGGCCGGCCCGGCCAGCAGCTTCGTCAGGTAGGCGGCGGTCGATCTGCGTGCGGATGGCGGCGTGAGGGTTCCGGGGGTCATCGAAGAGAAAGCAAATCCTAATACAATTCCGAGACTTCGGCATCGCCTCCCCATGCGACTCAAAACGGCACTCGTCACGCGCGGCCACACGCAGCCGCTCAAGGACGGCTCGATCAGACCGCAGACCTGTGAGTTCGAGTTCGAGGAGGTGCCGGCCATCATCCAGGCGTTCCGGCGCATGGTCCGCGGTCTCGAGTTCGACGTCTCGGAAATGGCGATCACCACGTATCTGTGCGCCCGCGCGTACGGCAAACGCTTCACCGCGCTCCCCGTCTTTCCCATGCGCGCTTTTCACCACGGCGCCATCGTCTGCAACACGGCCGCGAACATCCGAGTGCCCAAGGACCTCGAGGGGAAGCGCGTCGGCGTGAACCGCGGCTATACGGTCACAACCGGCCTCTGGGCGCGCAGCATCCTCCAACATGAATACGGCGTCGACCTTCGACGCATCACGTGGGTGTTGTCGGGCGATGAGCACGTCGCCGAGTGGCCGCCGCCGCCGAACGTCGTGCCGATGGAGCAGGGAAAGACACTCGAGGATCTCATCGTCTCGGGCGAGATCCCCGCGGCCATCGGCATCCAGGTCGACTCGCCCACCGTGAGGCCGCTCATCTCGAATGCGGCGGAGGCCGGGCTCGCCGCCTTGCGGGAGCGCGGCTTGTACCCGATCAACCACACGGTCGTCATCAGGGACGAGATCCTGCAGGCGCACCCCGGTCTTGGCCCCGATCTGTTTGGTGCGTTCGCGGAGGCCAAGCGCGTCTACGTGCAGCGCCTCGCCGCCGGCCGCATCGAGCAGCCGTCAAGAGACGATGGCGTGTGTCGCCGGGTGCTGGAGATCGCAGGGGACCCGCTGCCCTACGGGATCGCGCCCAACCGGCAGATGCTCGAGGCCGTCGTGCAGTACGCCGCCGAGCAGGGCATCATTCCGCACGCGGTGGCGATCGAAGAGCTGTTTCCGCCGAACACGCACGCGCTGACGGCGTGAATGGCCCGGCTAAAGCCGGGCACTACGTACGCTGCGTGGCCGGGCTAAAGCCCGGCACTACGTACCACCTCGTACGTAGTGCCGGCCTTCAGGCCGGCCAGCGATTGACAAATTCCATCAGACGCGGCGGGACCGTCTGCTCCGTCTGCCCCTCCACCGGCATGTCCCAGTACTCGGCGCGCGGAAGGCATTCCTCCAGGAACCGCGCCGCCGACGTCGCGTGCGATTTGTCGTGACCGGGAACGACGAGCGCCGGAAGGTCGAGCCGCAGCAGCTCCTCGGGGTCGGCGCCGGGCGCGGTGTCGCGATCGAACAGGTTGCGGCGGATCCCGGCGACGACTGCCGTGTACTGCGCCACATCCCTCCGCGCGTACTCCTGCGCGAACGCCGGCTCACGGCGGATGACCGATGCCCAGATGCCGCCCCGCGGATCCTGATTGAAGGTCTTGCCTTCTGCCGTCACCAGCGCGACGACGCCGTCGAGCCCGTACTGTTCGACGTACGCCACGTGCTCGGCGAGACGCGCGTGGCTGTTGATGCGGTAGTGGGCGCCGCCTACGGGCCAGTAGAGGACGAGGCTCGCCACCATCTGCGGATGCGCCACCGCGAGCGCGAGCGCCGGCGGACA
>MEKU01000016.1:0-31625 GCA_001767195.1 Acidobacteria bacterium RIFCSPLOWO2_02_FULL_67_21 | reverse complement strand
CGACGCGTCCGCCCGACTCGCCGCTCTCGCGCCGATCGAAGACGATGCAGCTGTACTGCGTCGACAGGTGTTCGACCGGTCTGATCCGCGCGTAGATACCCTGCGTGGTCCACTTCCCGGCCGTTGCGTCGAAGCCTCCGGGGGAGAACATCAGCACGGGCGACCCGGAGCCGATCACCTCATAGCGCGTCGTGATGCCGTCGATAACTGTGGTCGCCATTTCACGGTTTGGGACTTGGGGTTTGGGATTTGGGATTTGACGCCGGTCCGCCTCGAACCTGGCGCGCCGCGCGGACGTCACCGGCATACGCCTGGATCGCGTCGAAAGTGACCTGGGCCACATCGGCGTAGCGGTCACCCGGGCCGTCCAGCGCGGCCGCCACGTAGCCGATGGCGTTCACGACCGCGCGCACCCGGCCGTCCAGCCATGGGCCGCCGCCCAGCCCGCCGAGCACCGGAATCGAGACCGCCTCGACGACGGCAGGGCCGGCCACAGGCCCGGAATTGGTGAAATCGAGCAGCGATGCGCCGGTCTGTTCGAGCAGCACCGACTCCTCGACAAACCGGTCTTTCAACGTGGCCGCTGCGTCCGCCGGCCGCGCTCCGGCCGCGCCATAGCGCGCGGCCGTGTGCGGCGTGATTCCGAACTGCGCCCAGACAGGAATCCCGGCGTCCACGACCGCGCTCACCGCATCCGGGTAGTCCGCAGCGGCGTCCAGCTTCAGCATGTCGGCGCCGCCATCATCCACGAGCCGCCGCGCGGCGCGGACGGCCGCGGCCGGTCCGTCCTGCAGCGGCCCATACGGCACATCGCAGCTGACGAGGGCCCGTGCCACACCGCGGCGCACGGCCCGGCAGACGAGCAGCATCTGGTCGAGCGTGACCTCCAGCTCGCTCTCCTGCCCCCACATCGTCACGCCGACCGAGTCTCCGACCGACACGATCTCGACGCCGGCGCGGTCGACGATCTGCGCCATCTGATAGTCGTAGACCACGACGGCGACAATCTTCCGGCCGTCGCGCTTCATCTGCTGGAGCGCGGGCACGCTCACCGTCTGCGCCACGTCCCCCTTATCATGCAGCATGCCCGAAGTGCCGCGCCTCAATAATGTCATCCGCCTGCTCGAGGAAGGACAGGTCCCCCTCGCGACGTTCTCTCCTCCTTCGATCGAAAGCGCCGTGGCGCTGTCGACGACGGCGTACGACGGACTGGTGTTCGAGATGGAGCACAACCCCTACGACGTGACCGGGCTGCGGCACTGCCTCCAGTACCTGCTCAACCGCCGGCAGATCCTCGAGCGCGGGTCGCTGTCGCCGGCCGTGACGCCGCTCGTGCGGATCCCGGCTAACGGCGCCGACATGAATCAGTGGCTTGCCAAGCAGGTGCTGGATCTCGGAGCGTACGGCATCGTGTGGCCGCGTATCAGCACCGTCGAACAGGCCTACAACGCGGTCGCCGCCTGCCGCTATCCGCGGCCGGCATCCGCGCCGCTGTTCGAGCCAGAAGGCCAGCGCGGCGATCAGCCCATGCACGCGGCCCGGTACTGGGGGATCCCGCCGCAGGAGTACTACGCGAAGGCGGACGTGTGGCCGCTGGCGCCGCACGGGGAGATCCTCGTCGTGATCATGTGCGAGCAGGTGCAGGCGATCGACAACCTCCCGGACATCCTTCGAAAGGTGAAAGGCATCGGGGTGGTGCTCATCGGCGAGGGCGATCTGTCCCAGAACCTCGGCTACCCGCGGCAGTACGACCATCCCGCCGTTGTGGAGGCGATGACGGCGATCCGCCGGATCTGCGCCGAACAGGGCGTCGCCTGCGGTCACCCGCACGTGACCGCGCAGAACGCCGCCCGGGTGTTCGCGGACGGATACCGCTTCGTGCTGGCGGCGCCCGCCCGCACGTATGCGGGGCTCGAGGAGTGCCGGCGGCTTACCGGAAGGACCTGAGGATGTCTTCGACGTAGGTGGGATCGCTGAGGATCAGCAGCATCAGGGACCAGGGCCGTACCTGCGCCAGCGTCTTCGAGAGCGCCGCGTCCGAGGCCGAGGGCGGGCGCACGACAAAGGTGGCGGTCGGCACGCGCCGATCGCTGCACGCCCGGCCCACGAGCGCCGCGGCCGGCACCGCCGCGCCCACGGCCGCGACCATCACCACCAGATCGCCCGGCGCCACGTTCGGGATCAGCCGGCCGCCTGCGGCCGCGTCAGCGGAGGTGAAGAAGCTGACCGCCCTCCAGTCCTCTCTGCCAAGCGCTGACACGAGGCGATCGCTCGCCGGATCGAGCGCGACCACCTTGATCTGCCGCGCCACGGCGGCTCCGCCTGCGATCCGGAACCGTGCTTCGGCGGCCGAGCTCGCGCGCGCGGATTCGCTCAGCATCCCAAATCCCAAATCCCAAATCCCAAACCCCAAAGAGACTCCCAGCTTCGCGTTGGGATTTGGGATTTGGTCATTGGGATTTGACTCATACCGTTGCCGGTGCGACACCCGGTTGCGCGATCATCGCGTCGCGGGCGCCCTCGTTGAACGGCTGGTCGGCCGGGAGCACGACCGCCGCCGACCGGATCCGCTGGTGCACCGGGTCGACCCCTGGCGGCGTCACGCCGCGGTCGACCAGCGCCCCGGCGGCACGCAGCAGGCGCTGCCGCGCCATGATGATGCCGCTGTCGGTCGAGACCAGCGTTTCCTTCGTGCGGTCGATGATCGGACCCATGCTCTCCTGGAGCGACTGGTCCTGCATCGCAAACCCCTCGATGCCGCTGTACGTCGTGCCGGCCCTCTGGGCGGCACGATCCATCAGGTAGTCGTTGTCCTTGTTCGCGACCGGCCGGTACGTCCCCGGGATCACCCTGGCGTGAATGCCCTTGCCGGCCTGCATCGCCGCCACCTCCGCGCCGGTGAGCGGGCGCGTCGGATGGTAATCGAAGCTCCACGTCCAGCAGTTCTCGTCGTCGATCGGGATCCAGAAGTGGCCGTGCACGGAATGGCCGCCGCGAGGAGCGATCATCGTAAACGACGGCATGACCCACTGCGTGATCCGCCAGTAGTACCTGCCCCCTTCGGCATTGCGGCGCGCGCCGATGTGGAGGCCGCCGGGGCTTTCCACCACCTCGAACACCGGGCGCATGTCGCTCAGGTTGTACTGGTTACCCGGCGCGTCCCTGAACAGCGGATCCGTCTTCAGGTCGCCGCGATGGAGGAACGACACGTGGCTCGAGTCGATGCCGCCCTCGAGCGACTGCAGCCAGTTGCACTCCTGGTGGCGCTTCGACATGAACGAGTGCGCCGCCGGCACCATCGCGAACTCCCACTCGGGCAGCGGCGGCTGCTGCTCCGGAGCCCCCATATAAGTCCAGAGCACCCCGCCCCGCTCCACGAGCGGATAGGACTTCAGCTTGACCTTGCCGGCAAACGCCGAGTGCTCCGGCTCGTTGGGCATGTCGACGCACTGGCCGGAGACGTCGAACTTCCAGCCGTGGTACGGGCACCGGAGCCCGCATTCCTCGTTGCGCCCGAACCAGAGGGAGATGCCGCGGTGGGCGCAGAACTCGTCGATGAGGCCCAGACGCCCGTCTGTATCGCGGAACGCAATGAGGCGCTCCGAGAGCAGCTTCACGCGCACCGGCGGACAGTCGTTCGCGGGCAGCTCCTCCGGCAGCAGCGCCGGGATCCAGTAGCTCCGGAAGAGGCGGCCCATCGGCGTGCCGGGGCCCGTTTGCGCGAGCAGGTCGTTCTGTTCCTTCTTGAGCATCTTCGTGGTGCGTCCTTCTCTGAATTATCCTGTAGCCTCCACTTTTCGTCGACATATGTCCACGCCGGAAAAATTCGTGCTGGCCGGGGTCATGGGCTGGCCCGTGATGCATTCGCGCTCGCCGGTCATCCACAACTACCTGCTGGCGCGGCACGGGTTGACGGGCACGTACGTGCCGCTGGCCATCAGGCCGGAAAGTCTCGCAGCGGCGCTGCGGGGGCTTGCGCCGCTGGGATTCTCAGGCTGCAACATCACCATTCCGCACAAGGAGCAGGCGATCCGGATTGTCGACGAGGTCGACGAGGTCGCCCGCCGGATCGGCGCGATCAGCTGCGTGATCGTGCAGGCGGACGGATCGCTGCGAGGGACGAATAACGATGCGTTCGGGTTCGTGCAGAACGTGATGCAGGTGCATCCGTCCTGGCGGGCCGATGCGGGCCCGGTCGTCATCATCGGCGCCGGCGGAGGCGCCCGGGCGGTCGTCTACGCGATGGCGGAGCGCGGCGCCCGCGAGATCCGCCTCGTCAACCGGACGGCCGCGCGCGCCGAAACGCTTGCGCGCGAATTCGGCGCACCCGTCACCACGGTCGGCTGGGACGACCGTCGCCGTGCACTCGCGGGTGCCGCGATGCTGATCAACACGACAAGTCAGGGGATGGTCGGCCAGGCCCCGCTGGAGATCTCACTCGAGACGCTCCCGGCCACCGCGCTCGTCTGCGACATCGTCTACGTGCCGCTGGAGACGGCGTTGCTGGCCGAGGCCCGGCGCCGCGGCAACCCGACCGTGGACGGCCTCGGCATGCTGCTGCACCAGGTCCGGCCTGCATGGAAGGCGTGGTTCGGGATCGATCCGGACATCACGCCCGCGCTGCGGGCGCATGTGGAAGCGACGATTTCCAAGTCCAGTTAGAGAGCCAGAGCCAACCAACGTTGGCAGCGAATCGGGCGGGCTGACGCCGCCCAGCGCCGATGGGCCTGAAGCGGCCGGCCGAGCTCTACCGGTGGGCGCAACCAGGTGCTACCATCCGCGCATCAACGGGTTTGCGAAGACACGAGGCGGCTGACGCGCCCGTGTCAGCCGTCTAGATAGAGCGGTCCAATCAATACTCGCTGGAACCGACAAAGAAACATCGTGACGACATCGAAGAACAAGAAGACGGCTTCTCAGTTCGCCAGGTACATCGGACCTGTCCTTCAGGCCATCAGGGAACTGGGAGGATCCGGGCGGCCTGATGAAGTCCGGACGGTCATAGCTCGGAATCTTCGGATTTCGGACGCGGAACAGTCCGAGCCTCTCCCGAGCGGCGTTCAGACGAGGTTCGAGAACCAGGTTCATTGGGCCCGGTTCTACCTTGCGAAGGCTGGGTACCTCGACTCATCGCAGCGCGGGGTCTGGACCCTGACCGAAAAGGGCCGGTCCCTCGGTGAAGTCACTCTCGACGAGATTCAGCGGATCATTCGAGAGGTCTCAGAACAGACCAAACCGGCGAGTGGTGGCGGAATCGAGTCCGGGCCTGGCGTGGGCGACATCGTGCCGGTCGTCACCGACTACCGCGAGGAACTGGCTCGGACGCTACAGTCGCTTCCGGCGGCCGGGTTCGAGCGATTCTGTCAGCGACTCTTGCGCGAATCGGGTTTTCAAGAGGTCACGATCACTGGCCGGTCCGGAGACGGTGGCATCGATGGTATCGGCATCCTTCAGGTCAACGCGCTCGTCAGTTTCAAAGTCCTCTTCCAGTGCAAGAAATACGCGGGGTCAGTCACGCCGAGTCACGTGCGCGATTTCCGAGGCGCAATGACCAGTCGAGCCGATAAGGGGATCATCATCACTACCGGGTCGTTTACGTCCGAGGCGCGCAAGGAAGCCGTTCGAGATGGAGCGCCACCGATCGAATTGGTCGATGGCGAGAAGCTCGCAAGCATGCTTGAGAAGCTGGAGCTTGGACTGCGACCACGCCAGACATTCGAGATCGATACCACGTTCTTCGAGGAGTACAAGAAGTAGCGGTCCATCATCCGCTTGCAGCCGGCGGCGGCTGGTGCGATCGTTGAGCCGCCGCGGCTGAAGCGGCGCGTTGAGACCCGGCAGGTCGGGGACGATGTAAAGTGACGACGTGCCGGAGCTGTCGCGCTTTTTCGGAATCATCATCCGGATGTTCGTTGAGGTCGCGGCGCCCCACCATCGGCCCCACTTTCACGCGGCGTATCAAGAAGCCAAAGGGGTGTTCGCGCTCGATCCCGTCGAGTGCATCGGTGGCGACCTTCCGCGGACGCAGCAGCGACTGGTCGAGGCGTGGGCGGAGATCCATCGGGAGGAGTTGTTGCAGGACTGGGCCCTCTTGCAATCCGGCAAGCCTCCGCTCAAGATCGAGCCATTGCGCTGAGCAAGGGGGCACCCTATGAGTCACGCCATTCATCGCGTAGAGCACTTCGACATCGTCGGTCCGTACACCCTGGCACTTCAATTCGCCGACGGCAGCCGACAGCGCATCGATTTTCGACCGGTCCTAGAGGGAGAGGTGTTCGGACCGCTCCAGGACTTGACGCTCTTCAACGCCGTCGAGCTTGATCAGACATTCGGGACGATACAGTGGCCAAACGGCGCCGACTTCGATCCCGAGACTCTCCACGATTGGCAAAAGTACCGAGCCGACCTTGTCGCGATGGCTCGTCGATGGGCCACGAGCCAGGAGCCGGCTCATCGAACGACTGGCTAAGCACTGACGGAGTCCGGCTGAAGCCGGACACTACGGACTGGCCCGGCTGAAGCCGGGCACTACGTACGAGTTAGCTTCGAGTAGTAGTGGTCCCAGGTCTTCTTGAACAGACTCGCTGACCAGAGCTTCTGCCGGGTCGCCTCCTGCTCCGCCTCGCTGAAGACGTACGGCTCGCCGATCTGCATCGCCATGTACTGCCGGTACGCGTTCTCTTCGATATACGCCGCGAGCGCGAAGCACTCGACCATGTCGGCGCCCACGGCGACCGCGCCGTGCGCCTTGAGCAGGACGGCCGGACGGCGTCCGAGAACCGCCGCCAGCTTCTCCCCCATCGGCTTCGTGTTGATCGAGAGCGGCGAGTCCATCACCGGCATGTCGCCGAGCAGCACGCCCTGCGCATAGACCGGCTTGTACGGCACGCCGGTCATCGTGAGGAAGGTCGACCACTGCGGGTGCGTGTGGATGACCGCGTGGACGTCGGGGCGCGCGCGGTAGATCTCCGAGTGAATGTGATACTCGAGCGGCGGCTTCGCCGTTCCCTCGACGAGCGTGCCGTCAAGATCGACGGCGACAAGGTCATCGAGGGTGAGCGCGCCTCGCACCGAGGCCCCCGAGTTGATGTAGAACGTGCGCGCGTCGCGCCGGTGGCTGCAGTGGCCGTTGTGGTCGATGTAACCGGCCCGCTCCAGCATGCGAATGGCGTCGACCAGCTGCTGCTTCATTTGCTCACTTCACTCTTCCAGAGCTCCCACGATCGGCCGACGGTTGCAAGGTTGATCAGGTCTGCCTTCCGGCCCTCTTCGGGATCGAGCGCGGCGATCGGGCCGCCAAGCGTCACGGCGTGAAGCTGTATCCGCGCACTCACTTCCGTAAAGATCGCGCGAAAGACGGCCGCCTGCAGGCTCGGCCCGACGGCAACGAAACCGTGCGCGCGCAGGAGCAGAACCGATTTATCCCCGAGCGCTTCGCCGAGCGCGGTCCCGCGGTCGGCGCTGCTGATGACGATGTCGGTCGACCCGAACGTCGTGCGGATGTCGAACACCGGGACGCCGGCGGCCAGGAACGCGGCGTTGTGGTACGTCGCGAGCATCGGGGTGGCGGTCAGACCGAACGGGACGACCGAGGGCGAGTGGGCATGCGCCACCGCCATCACGTCCGGCCGCGCGCGGTACACGCCCCCGTGCAGGTGGCGCTCGATGAACGGCTGGCGGCGATCGCCGTCGCACGGCTCGCAATCGAGTGTGATGGCCATGATGTCGTCGGCGGTGACGAGCGCGGGCGCGAGCGACCGCGACATCAGGAAGCGGCCCGGATCGTCCGGGTGGCGCATCGAGACATGGCCGGCCGCGTCGAAGACGCCCTGATGCACCAGGATCCGGCTGGCCGCCGCCAGATCGTCGAGCACCTCGCGGCTCACGCCTCCGACCGATGAGCGGGCGGCTACTTCCACGGCATCACCGACACGTGAATGGCGCCGGGGGCGCCTTCGCCGCCGACCGACTTGATCGCGTGGTCGACCTCGGACAGGCCGAACCGGTGCGTCATGATCAGCTCGAGCGGGAAGCGCCGCGACGCCAGGGCATGCAGCGCGAGCTCGACGGCCCGGTAGGAATGCCCGCGGGCGCTCTTCAGCGTGATGCCCTTCCGCGTCAGCCGGCCGATCGGAAAGTCGGGAAAAGTCGCATTGCCTTCTCCCTGCGCCACCATCGTTCCGGCCCGACGCTTGAGCGCCTCGATGCCGAGAAGAACCGGCGCGGTCCCGGCGCCGGCCGTGCAGTCGACCACGACGTCGACACCCCGGCCGCCGGTCTCCGCCATCACCCGCTCGAGCGGATCCTCCTTCTGCACGTCGATGACGACGTCCGCGCCAATCGCCTTCGCCACCTCCAGCCGCCGGGCGTCCTTCGAGGTGCCGGTGATGATGATGCGGTCGGCCCCGGCCTGCTGTGCCGCCATGACGCAGCACATCCCCTGCTGTCCCGGCCCCTGGATGAGCACCGTCGAGGCGTACCCGACGCCGCCGTCCATCAGCGTCCACTGGATTCCGTTCGACATCGGCGTCGCCAGCCCGGCCTCCTCGGGCGAGAGCGGCTGGGGCACCTTGTGGAGCACGGCATTCAGCGGCAGATAGACATAGTGGCTGAAGCCGCCCCACAGCCCGGGCGGGATGTCGAGTGACGTGTAGCCGTACCGGATGGCCGCCGGGTCGTAGAACCACTCGGTGGCAGCGCAGTGCCGGTACTCCCCCATGTGGTCCCATTCGCAGTGTCCGCACGGGAGGTAGTGCTCGAGGAAGACGAGGTCCCCTTCCTTGAACCCCTTGTGCTTCTGGAACTCGCGGCCGGCCTTCGCCAGGTACCCGACGTTCTCGTGGCCCATGATGAGCGGCGCCCCGCGCAGCGGCAGCCTGTACTGACTGACGTCGGTGCCGCAGACGCCGGCCACCTCCATCTTCAGCAGCGCCGCATCGGGCGGAATGTCCGGCAGATTGAACTCGCGCAGCTCGGTTGTGGCCGGGCCGACCTTGAGCGCGGCAAGAACCTTTTCGGGCACAGGCCTCCGGGTCCGGCTAAAGCCGGACACCACGTACGGAAACGGCCGGGCTCAAGCCCGGCGCTACGTACCAATCTTCAGTCGAGGATACGCCCTGCGAACGTTCTCCTCGAAAATCTTCCTGCGATCCGCGGCGGTCAGCCACGGAATCGCGTCGACCAGCGCCTTGTTGTCGTCGTACGAGCGGCCGGTGGCCGGGTTCGTCGTGTTCACGCCGCCAAGCATCTCCGACGCGAATATCACGCGGTCCACGCCCACCACCCTGATCAACAGCTCCATCGCCTCCTGGCTGTACACCGTGGTGTCCCAGTAGAAGCGCGCGATGAACTGGTCGAACGGCTCCCACTGGTGCATCAGGCTCAGCGCACGATACCTGGCCGCCTGGTACGGCACGTTGCCGCCGCCATGGGCGAGCACGAACCGCAGCCGGGGGAAGTCGGCACACACGCGCGACTCCATCAGCTGCAGAAAGGCGGTGCTGTCGACGTTGAGGTAATGCGATCCGACCGTGTGAAATGCCGGATTGCAGGTGGCCGACGCGTGGATCATCGCGGGCACGTCGAGCGCCTGGAGCTTCTCGTAGAGCGGATACCACCACTCGTCCCCGAGCGGCGGGTCCGTCCAGTACCCACCCGAGGGGTCCGGGTTCAGGTTGCAGCCGACGAAGCCGAACCCGGTGACGCATCGCTCGAGCTCTTCGGCGCATTCCTTCGGGCTCACACCCGGAGACTGGGGCAGCGAGCAGACGCCGACGAAGCGCGACGGATACAGCCGGCACACCTGGTGGATCAGCTCGTTGTTCACTTCGGTCCAGTGGCGGCTGATCGCGGCGCTGCCGAAGTGATGCCCCATGGCGGACGCCATCGGCGAGAACAGCATCACGTCGATGCCGCGCTCGTCCATGAGCTGCAGCTGCCCCTTCTCGAGCGATTGCCGGATCTCCTCGTCGCTGATGGCGACCGGCTTCTTGACGGGACGGCCCATCTGCGAGATCTGCAGCGCGCGGAACACGCGCAGGCCGGCCGGTGCGGTCGTGTAGTGGCCGTGGGCGTCGATCAGCATGCGGAGCGGAAGACGGGCGGCGGGGCCGTCTTCACTTCTGCAGGAGCGGAATGCTGGCCACCGGCGGCGCCGCCGGGCGGGACTGCAGATATGCGTAGATGCGCGCCAGATCGGCGGTGGGCAGCACCTTTTCCACGTACGGCGGCATCTGATTCACCGGCCGGCGGACGTACGCGGTGAATCCGGCAAACGGCATGAGCCGGCCCGCGAGACGCGCCCCGGCAACGCCGCCCTGCCCTTCGTACCCGTGGCACTGCCAGCAGCCGTTGCTGACGAACAGCTTCTTGCCCGTATCCGCATTGCCCGCCGGAGCGGCGGCCGGCTGCGCGGGCGCCTGCGCCGTCAGCACCGCGGCCATCAATGCCGCTCCCGCGATCACCATCAGTGTCTGTTTCATGTGTGCCTTTCGGCGGGTCCGCGGGTCGATGACTTGAGTCTCCCGCGGAGCCGCCCTACGTACTGACTTATCTGGGCTGCGTCACGACGTCCACCAGCGCCGGCTCTCCCTTCTTGACGACAGCCAGCGCGCGCTGGATGGCAGGCGCCAGGTCGTTTGGATTGGTGATCGGTCCCTCGGCGTAGACGCCCATGCCCTGCGCGATCTTCGCGAAATCGACGTTCGGGTCGTCGATGGTGGTGCCGATGTTCGCCCGCGTGACGCCGCGGCCGTGGAAGTTGGCCATGCGCTGAATGTGCATGACCTCCTGGTGGTATGCGCGATTGTTGTGCATCACCGAGAGCAGCGGGATTCGGTGGTGCGCCGCGGTCCACCAGACGCCGGGCGCGTAGAGGAAATCGCCGTCGGCCTGAATGTTGACCGAGAGGCGCCCGTACTTCTTGTTGGCCAGCGCGGCGCCGACCGCCGCCGGCGCGCCGTAGCCGACGCCGGCCGCGCCGGAATCGCCGATGTGGTGATAGTACTTGCTCATATCCCACATCCGCAGAGCCCAGTCGCTGGTATTGCCGCTGTTGGCCACAAGCGACCAGTCCTCGTTCCGCACCTGCGCCCAGACCTCGGCGCAGAGCCGCGCCGTGCTGATCGGCGAGGCGTTCCACGCGTGGGCGGCCTCCTGGCGCATCGCGTCCTGCGCCTTGGCGTGCGCCTCCGCGATCCGGCGGCCGCGCTCCTGCATCACGCGGCGGCGGTCGTCGGTGATCAGCTTCCGGCAGGCCTCGATGAGCGCCGGCAGCGTCGCCTCCGCATCGGCCGCCATGGCGATATCGACCTCGGGGTATCGCTGGAAGTCCTGATAGTTGCTCTTCGTGTAGAGATCGACGGCAGTGATGCTGATCAGCTTCGCGCCCGGCTTCACAAACGATCGCGTCGTCTTCTGGAGACCATCCCGCATCGCGGTCACCGTGCCCCAGAAGTCGGTCAGCTCGAGCCCGAGGATCACGTCGGCGTTGGCAATCGGCTGCCGGCCGGCCTCTGAGAGGTTGAGCGGATGCCGCGACGGAAAGTTCATGCGTCCGTGCTGGCTGATGACCGGCGCCTGGAGCGTCTCGGCCAGCTCGATGAGGCGAGCCATGCCGGCCGGCGTCCGCGCGGCGCGGTCGGCGACGATCACCGGGCTCTCTGCGTTGACGAGCAGGCGTGCCGCGTCCGCCACGGCGCCGGCGTCGCCCTGGGGCGGCGCGGTGAGCGTCAGTTTCGGCACGCGCATGTGCGCCGCCTCTGCCGCCGAGATCCCCTCCTCCTGGAGGTGGCCGTCGAGCACGAGCAGGACCGGCATCATCGGCGAGGTCATCGCGATTTTGTAGGCCCGCACGGCGGAATCGGCGAAATGGCCGAGCGAGTGCGGCGCGTCATCCCACTTGATGAAGTCGCGCACCATCCCGGCCGCGTCCTGCACGCTGTGCGCCCATTCCACGCCGGGGCGCCGCCCCATCGCATCCAGGTGGTTGCCCGCCATGATGTAAATCGGCACGCGGTCGCAGTAGGCGTTATAGATGGCCATCGAGGCGTGCTGGAGGCCGACGGTGCCGTGGCAAAGCACCCCCATCGGCTTGCCCTCGATCTTGAAGTAGCCGTGGGCCATCGCCACAGACGACTCTTCGTGGCAGCAGGTGAGGAACTCCGGCATCTTGTTGCCGCCGTAGTTGATGATCGACTCGTGAATGCCGCGGAAGCTCGAGCCGGGATTCGACGCGACGTACTCGATGTTGAGGGCCTTGAGCACGTCGACCATGAAGTCGCCGCCGGGGCGATCGATCGTCGTCACCGGAACCGCCGGTGCGGGGTCGGCCTCGCGCGCCGCAGCCGGCGCCACCGTGGGCCTCGCGGCCTGACCGGCCTCGGGTTGTGCCGCCGGCGCCGCCTGTGGAGCGGCGGTGGCCACCGCCTCGGGCACGAGCGCCGCGGCGCCGCTGAGGGCTGCCCCCTTCAAGAAGTCCCGACGATCGACGGTCCGCTTCCTTGCCATCGCGCTCCTCCGGCTTCGCGCCGGCCGCGCACCCACGCCCGGCAGGCGCCTTATCGGTAGGGCGGCAGTGTAATCCACCCGGGGCGCCAACGTCACGGCGCAATCTCTTCCAGCGGCCGGTTCCTCGTTTCCAGCATCCGCGTGGCGGCCACCGCGCCGACGACCCCGGCCGATGCGAACATCAGGAATACGGCCCCGGTGCCGCGCGCCGCCACGAAATAGCCCACCAGCAGCGGGCCGGCCGCCGAGGCCAGACGCAGCCAGCAGGTGGCCGACCCGGTGCCGATGGCACGCATCCGCGTCGGGTAGATTTCCGGCGTGTAGAGATACAGGACGGCGTTGGCGGAGCCGACGATGCCGTAGCTGATCGTGACGAGCGCGATGACGGCCGACACCGATCCGGCCGCAAACGATCCCAGAGCGGCCAGGAGCAGCGCGCCCGCCACGAACGACGCCGTCATCCAGCGGCGCCGCCCGATCCGGTCGATCGCAAAGGCGCAGCCGAGGAGAACCGCCACCTGCGCGACGTTGGTCAGCGTCCCGGCGCGCAGCGCCTGTTCCAGGCTCAGCCCGTAGACGCGGTTGTACAGCGTCGGCATCCAGTTGTTGAGCCCGTTGGTGATGAAGTACGCGCTCGCCCAGAGCGTCCAGACGATGGCGGTTCGGCCGCGATAGAACGGCGAGAGCAGCTCGGCCCAGCGCGTGCGCGCGCCGGAACCACGAAGATCACGAAGGGCTCGAGGATCGCGAAAACCCCCGTTTTCATTCGTGTCCTTCGTGGTCGTCGTGTTCTTCGTGGTTGAGACGGACCGCTCGATCTCGCTGATGATGGCCTCGGCTTCCGCCAGCCGTCCCTTGCCGATCAGCCAGCGCGGCGACTCGCGCAGGCGCAGGAGCAGGCCGGCAATCAGCAGGCCGGGAATGCCGCCGATCAGGAACATCACCTGCCAGCCGAGCGCCGGCACGACCAGCGCGCCGACCTGCCCGGTCACCATCAGCCCGACCGGAAAGATCATCTCGTAGAGCAGGAAGAACCGTCCGCGGCCGCGCGCCCTCGACAACTCGTTGATGTAGACGGCCGCCACCGGCATTTCGCCCCCGACGCCGATCCCCTGGACGAATCGGAGCGCGAGCAGGACCGGGAAGCTGCCGGCGAGCGCGCACGCCAGGCTCATCACCGACATGAGCGCGGTGGCCCCGGCGGCGCTGCGCACGCGACCCGAGCGCTCCGCGAGCGCGCCAAAGAGCAGGGCGCCCGCAAACTGCCCGAGGTAACCGGCGGCGATCAGCCATCCGATCTGGACGACCGAGATCCCCCACAGGCGCACGAGCACCGGGAGCACGAACGCCAGCGACAGCGCGTCGAAGGCGTCGAAGAACGTGGCGCTGCCCATGATGACGCGGGCGCGCAGGTGCCAGCGTGTGAAGGGGACCCGCTCCAGCCGGGCGATCAGCTCGGGCCCGGACATGGTGAAAATGGGGTGCGCTGCAGCAGCGACTGGATTTCCTCTGCGATCACTGCGGGGTGTTCGATCGGCGTCAGATGGCGGGCGTGCGGGATCACGCGCAGCGTCGACGGCGGGATCGCCTCATGAAGCTGGCGGGCCATGTCGACCGGCGTAGCGTAGTCCTCCTCGCCCACCACGATCGCCACAGGCATCCGAAAGCGGGCCAGGTGCGGGCGGACGTCGACGTCGCCCAGCAGCGCGCAGGTGGCAGCATAGCAGCCGAAGTCGTTGGCGACGAAGATCGCCGCCGTCCGCTGCAGCACGTCGGGGTGAGCGGCCCGGAAACCGTCGGAGAACCAGCGCGTGAGCTGGAAGTCGATGAGCCCCTGCATGCCTTTTGCGCGCGCGGCTTCCGCGCGCTCCCGGAATTTCGCCGGCGCGTCAGGTCCGTACCACGCCGTGGTGTCGATCAACCCGAGCGCCGCCGCGCTCGACGGGTAGCGCCCGGCAAACGCCAGCGCCACGCAGCCGCCCATCGAGCAGCCCGCGACCGCGGCCGCGCTCCACCCGACGTGATCGAGCAGCTCGTGAAGGTCCTGCGCGAAGAGCTCCGCCGTGAACGGCCCGGCGCGCCGGCTCGAGCGGCCGTGCCCGCGGCAGTCGTAGGTCAGGATTGACGCCTCGTCCGCGAGCCCGGCTACGACGAGGTCCCAGACCGTGCGATCGAGCGCGAGCGAGTGAATCAGGACGAGCCGGGGTGCGCCTGCTGTCGGCGCCGGCCGCAACGTATAGGACAACGTGGCCCCGTCCGAGAGAGTGGCTACGCCGTCCTTCAGACCCGCGCCTCCGTCGACGTCAATGGCACGTTCCACGCGTCGTAGCCGTACAGCTTGTGAATCGGCTCATCAGGTCCAACGATGATGTCGCGGACGATCGAGTGCACACCGTCGGCGCCAATGAGGAGATCGGCGTGTGCCGACGTGCCGTCCTCGAACGAGAGCCGCACCTGGCTGCCCCGTTCGTCGATGCCGGCAAGCTTCTTCTGGAGGTGGACGGACGCGGCGGGCACGCCGGCGAGCAGCGCCTCATGGAGGTCGCCGCGGTGCATGCACAGGTACGGCGCGCCGAAGAGGCTCTCCGGCATCGGCAGCTCGCGCAGGATCTCGCCCGTGTCCCAGACGCGGTTGAGATGCGAGTAGGGCTGAAACGACGTCCCGCGCACGCGGTCCTCGATGCCGATGCGCCGCAGCACCTTCATGGAGTTCGGCATCATCTGGAGGCCGGCGCCGACGATGGCACTGGATGGTTTCACCAAGACAGCCTTCGCATATGGTGACTCGCTTGCTGGCGGAGAGGGAGGGATTCGAACCCCCGGTACCCTTCCGGGTACAGCGGTTTTCAAGACCGCCGCCATCGACCACTCGGCCACCTCTCCGCTCGCGGGTTGCCGCGCCCGGCGGCGTCATTCAGTGTAACTGGGAACCCCGGGTTGGGCTGGCCTAAAGGCCAGCACTACGTACGGGTGTCGATTGACGCCGCCGACGCTTCCGGCGTATAAGCCGCTAGCCTCACTCAAAGGAGCTCCGCATGGCCAACTCGACGACGAGCACGCTGGACTGGCGATCGGACCTGGCGCTCGCCTACGCGATCTTCCGACTGACGTTCGGCGTGAACATCATGCTCCGCGGGATCGCCCGGATCTTCATCCTGGGCCTCGACAACTTCTCCAACGGCATGATCAAGCAGTTCGCCGCCACCTGGATCGGGCCGGGGCTCATCAGCCCGTTCGCCCATACCATCCCGATCGTCGAGACGACCATCGGCGCGATGATCATCCTCGGCCTCGGCACCCGCTACGCCCTGATCATCGGCGGGCTGCTCATGACGAGCCTGACGTTCGGGACGATGTTCCTGGGCGACTTCACCCTGGCGTGGCTGCAGCTGACCTACGCCATCGCGTTCTTCCTGCTGCTGGCGTGCCGCTCGTGGAACGCCCTTTCGCTCGACGCGATGATGTCGGGCTCAGGGGCGCAGGAGAGCCGGTCGAAAGTGAGCGTCTAGAGACTGGCGTCAAATCCCAAATCCCAATAACCAAATCCCAAAGTATCGGACTCGACGCTTTGGGATTTGGGATTTGGGGTTTGGGACTTACTTGGGCGGTCCAATGATCTCGAGGCCACGCATATAAGGCCGCAGCGCATCGGGCACGACCACCGATCCGTCTGCCTGCTGATAATTCTCCATCACCGCAATCAGCGTTCGGCCGACTGCCAGCCCGGATCCGTTCAGTGTGTGGACGAAGTCGGGCTTGCCGCCCGGTTGGCGATACTTGATACTGGCCCGCCGGGCCTGAAACGCTTCGGTGTTGCTGCACGAGGAGATCTCGCGGAACGTGTTCTGGCTCGGCAGCCACACCTCGATGTCGTAGGTCTTCGCCGACGCGAACCCCATGTCCCCGGTGCAGAGCAGGACGGTCCGGTACGGCAGATCGAGCCGCTTCAGCACTTCCTCCGCGTGGCCGGTGAGCCGCTCGAGCTCGTTGTAGGACTCGGCCGGGGCGCTGAACGCCATCAGCTCGACCTTGTCGAACTGGTGTTGCCGGATGAGGCCGCGGACGTCCGCGCCGTAGGAGCCTGCCTCGCTGCGGAAGCAGGGTGTGTACGCCGTGTACCGGATCGGCAGCATCCGGCCGTCGAGAATCTCCTCCCGGTGCATGTTGGTCAGCGGCACCTCGGCGGTCGGGACCATGAAGAGATCCCACTCCCCCGCGATCTTGAACAGGTCCGCTTCGAACTTCGGGAGGTTGCCCGTCCCTGTGAGCGCCGCGCTGTTGGCCATGAACGGCGGCTCCACCTCGGTGTAGCCATGATCGCGGGTGTGCAGGTCGAGCATGAAGTCGATGAGCGCCCTGGCCATCCGCGCGCCGGCGCCGACGAGCACGGTAAAGCGCGCGCCGGCGATCTTCGTCCCGCGCTCGAAGTCGATGATGCCGAGCGCCGGCCCGAGATCCCAGTGCGCCTGCGGCGTGAACGAGAAGGGCCGCGGGGTGCCGTGGCGCCGGACTTCGACGTTGTCGGCCGCGCTTCGTCCGACCGGCACGCTCGAATGCGGCACGTTCGGAATCGTGAGCAGGCCCCGCTGGCGGCGCTCCTCCACGGCGTCGAGCTCGGCGCTCAGCTGCTTGATCCGCTGGGCGCGCTCGCGGCTCGCGTCCTGAATCGCGGTGATGTCGCGCCCTTCGCGCCGCGCGCGCCCCGCCTCCTCTCCGGCGGCGTTCTGCTCGCGCTTGAGCCCCTCGATCCCGGGGATCAGCCGCTTCCGTTCGGTCTCGAGCGCCAGCAGCGCGTCGAGATCGGCGCCCAGATCGACGCCGCGATGCTGGAGCGCCGTGCGCAGCGCGGGAAGGTGGTCGCGGAGAAACACCGGATCGAGCATGGCCCTGGATCCTATATGGGTCGCTGGCTCCCTCGCTACCCTTCAGCTACGATGGCGGTATGAGCGGCACGATCCGGAAGGCGGTGTTCCCGGCGGCGGGGCTGGGCACGCGGTTTCTCCCCGCCACCAAGGCACAGCCGAAGGAAATGCTGGTGCTCGTCGACAAGCCGGTCATCCAGTACGGCGTGGAAGAGGCCGTCCAGTCCGGCGTCCCCAACATCATCATCGTGACCGGCCGGGGCAAGAACGCCATCGAGGATCACTTCGACGTCGCGGTCGAGCTCGAAAGCTACCTCGAGCAGCGCGGCAAAACGGCGCTCCTGGAGGAAATCCGCAAGATCACCGCGCCGATCAACGTAGCGTACGTGCGCCAGGGAGAGCCGCTCGGCCTCGGGCACGCGGTGCTCGTGACCAGAAACCTGATCGGCGACGAGCCGTTTGCCGTCATTCTCGGCGACGACGTGATCGACGCGAATCCGCCGGCGCTCAAACAGATGATCGACGTCTACGAGCGCGTGCAGGGCCCCGTGCTCGCCGTCGAGCGCGTGGCGCCCGAAGACGTCGCCAGCTACGGCATCGTCGCGATCGACGAGCGCGAGGATCTCGGGCCGCGCGTCCATCGCGTGAAGGACCTGGTCGAGAAGCCGCGGCGCGAGGATGCCCCGTCGAATCTCGCCATCATCGGCCGCTACATCCTCACGCCCGATATCTTCGAGGCGCTCGAGGCCACCGGCCGCGACGGCTCGGGCGAGATTCAGCTGACCAACGGCCTCCGGCGGCTGCTCCAGCAGCGGCCGGTCTACGTCTACGAGATCGAAGGCGTGCGCCACGACACCGGCAACAAGCTCGGGTTTCTCAAGGCGCTCGTCTACTTCGCGCTGCGCCGGCCGGACCTCGCCGAGCCGTTCCGGCGGTACCTGGAGTCGCTGGATCTGAAGATCGGCGTCGAGACGTAACGCCGGGTCCAACAGGACCTGGCCTACATCACTCACGACTTGGGGGGCTTGGTGGATGCCGTGGACGGCGGCGAGGTCGAGGGGTTCGCGGAGCCGTCGCTCTTGCCCGCTGTGTCGCTCGATGAGGCCGTCTTCTCGGACGACGATCCGGAGTCGGTCTTCGAGTCGGTCTTCGTCTCGGCGGGCTTGGCCTCCCCCGCTCCCGTTGTGCCGTCGCTCTTCCCCGTCTTCTCCTTCTGCGCGTAATCGGTGACGTACCAGCCGCTGCCCTTGAACTGGAATGCGGGCGACGACTGCAGGCGGGTCACCGGCCCCTTGCCACACAGCGCGCACACCTCCAGCGGCGGATCGGAGAACTTGCGGATCAGCTCGAAGCGCTGCCCGCACGCGCCGCACTCGTACTCATACATCGGCATGCGCGCTACTCCAGCACCGCGTCCGAGGCGTCGCCGAGCAGCAGGCGGCGCTGCGCCCAGAAGGGCGCGTTCCCCTGCGCCAGCACGGCGTCGTGGAACCCGCGCATCGAGAACTTTCCTCCCTGCGCCTCTTTGTAGTCGCGACGGAGCTTGAGCATCATCAGCTTCCCGATCGAGTACACGAGGTACGTCGGATCGAAGGTCCCGCGCTCGGCCTCGCGCCGCGCGGTGGCCTCCTCGAGGAACGCCTCGTCGCGGAAGAACCGCATGCCCTGCTCCACCGACAGGTCCTCGCAGTGCAGGCGGATGGCGACGACCGCGCGCGCCAGCCGCACGAGCGCTTCGGCGAGCTGGCCGAGCCGGATGGTGTCGTCGCCGCGCCGAAAGCCGGCCTCCGCCATCATCTGCTCGCAGTAGTGCGCCCAGCCCTCGACAAACGACGCCGGGGCAAAGAGCGTCGACTTGCGCACCTTCGACTCGACCTGCCGCAGGTGCTGATACTGCAGGAAGTGGCCCGGGTAGACCTCGTGCATCGAGATGTTCCAGAGCGTCGGCACGTTGAAGTCGCGCATGTGCTCCTCCTGCCGCTCCGGGGGCCAGTCGCGATCGACGTCCGTCAGATAGTAGTAGGCGCGGCTCGGCTTCGGCTCGAACGGCCCCGGCGTCCACATGCTGGCGAACGCCCACCGGTAGAACTCCGGCGAGGGCGCCACGACGACCGGCTCTGACTCCGGAACCGAGACAATCGCCTGCCGCTGCAGAAACGTCGCGAGCTCGCGGATCTGCGCTTCGGCGACGGTCACGAGCTGCCCTGGCGCCGGGTGCTGCGCCTTGGCCTGCCGCCATGTGCGGATGGGATCGCCGCCGTTCATCCGGCCCGCGACCAGGCGGAACTCCTCCTGCACCTCGTGCAGCTCGCGCAGTGCGATGGCGAGCAGCCGGCCCGCACTCAGCGTAATCCCCTCGTCCAGCTTCAGCTTGCGCTCGAAGTGCTCCCGGCCGAGACGGAACGACGCCTTGGCGCGGGGCGCCAGGTCGCTCTCGAGGGAGTCGAGGTACCCCGTGATCGCATGCGCCGCCTCGGCGGAGGTGTCGGCGAGGTCGCCCAGGATGTGCAGGTCGTCCAGCGTCGAGAAGGCGCGGGGCAGGTCTGTCTCGATGAAGGCCAGCACGCCCCGCCAGGTCTCGAGGCCGATCTTCACGAAGATGCCGGGGCAGTCGCGAATGTTGTCGCGTGCCGCCTCGACGAGCCGGGGGACCTGACGCAGCTTGGAGACGAGACGCCGGGCCCGATCGGGCTCCGGGGCGTAGGTGAAGAGCGCCTGCCCCGCCAGGCTGGCGCCGAGGGCGTCGGCATAGAGCTGCGGGTTCCGCTCCCAGCTCCGGACGGTCTCCAGCTCGTGCACCCGGGCCTCGATGTTGGCGGCGACGATCCGGTGCTCCACCTGCTCGGTGGCCGGGAGGTGCGCGGGGTCGATCTGCTGCAGGCGCCGGCCGAACCCGGCAAGCGCCCGGATGTGGGCGTCTACGGCCGGTCGGCTGAAGTCCTCGACCAGGTCGTCGTGCAGATGAAGGCCGTCCGCGCTTGCCTGAGTGGGGAGTACCTCATATAGATACCCGAGGTAATCGTCGACGAAGTGCGGGAATGGCTCCGATGGGTACATGCCGGGTCATGACTGGCGCTCTGTCTCCACGCTCGGTGAGCGCGCATCTCGCAATGGTACAATAACCAGCCGACCGTTGCCTTGGCTGGTTATTCAGCGTCTCCCGGCGCGCTCCGCGCGCAGCCAAGCGACGCCTTGGCTGGTTATTCAGCGCCTCCCGGCGCGCTCCGCGCGCCTTGAACCGCCTGATGTCCGGCACGTTGTTCGTCGTCGCAACGCCCATCGGCAACCTCGAGGACATCTCGATTCGAGCCCTGCGCATCCTGCGTGAGGCGGACGGGATCGCAGCGGAAGACACGCGCCGCACGGCCAAACTGCTGGCGCATTACGCGATCTCGACCCCCACCATCAGCTTTCACCAGCACAACGCGCGGTCGCGCCTGCCGCAGCTCCTGGCACGCCTGGGCCGTGGCGAAGGGATCGCGCTCGTCACCGATGCGGGCACGCCAGGCGTCTCCGACCCGGGAATCGAGCTCGTTCGGGCCTGCGTCGAGGCCGGGATCGCGGTCGATCCCATTCCAGGCCCCAGCGCCCCGGTGACCGCGGCAGCCGTTTCGGGGTTCCCGTTGGAGCCGTTGACGATTCTCGGGTTTGTTCCTGCTCGGTCAAAAGACAGAATAAGCTGGTTGGAGCGCGTCAAATCGATCCCCCATACGGTGGTCTTCTTCGAAGCCCCCCACCGAATCCGCCGAACCATGGCCGACATGGACAGTGTTTTGGGCATTAGACAGATTGTTGTGGCCCGAGAGCTCACCAAGATGCACCAGGAGCTCCTCAGGAGCCATCGAGCGGGTGATTTAATTGACCAAATGCCCAATCCTAAAGGGGAGTTCACGGTCGTGGTCGGGCCAACAGGGGCAGATGAGTCGAGCCATAATAGGCCCAACGACCAATCTATAGCGGCTGAGTTTGGTCGAATGACGGATTCATTGCCGGGCGGCCGCCGCCAGATAGTGGCCGCCCTGGCTCGAAAGCACGGCCTGTCTCCGAACGATGTATACGCAATCATAGAAAAAGAAAAGAGTTCTGGGGTATGACCTCTCACTGGGGCTCCCCCGACGACATCCATGTCGTGATCCTCGCGGCTGGACAGGGCACCAGGATGAAGTCGAGCCTGCCGAAGGTGCTCCATCCGGTGGCCGGCCGCCCGATGATCGATCACGTGCTGGCGACCGCGGCCTCACTGGCGCCCGCCACGACAACGGTCGTGGTCGGCCATATGGCGGCCGCCGTCCGAGAGCGTCTGGCAGGGCAGCGCGGGGTGGGTTTCGCGCTCCAGGACCCGCAGCTCGGAACCGCTCACGCCCTGCAGCAGGTGGAACCGCTCCTGCGCGGCCGGCAGGGCACCCTGATCCTGCTCTCGGGGGATGTGCCGCTTCTGACGGGGCAGACGCTGCGTGGTCTCCTGGCGGCCCACAAGGCCGCCGCCGCGGCCGTGACGGTGGTCACGGCGGTCGTGGAGCGCCCGTACGGCTATGGGCGCATCATCCGCACCGATGGCCGCATCGCCCGCATCGTGGAGGAGCGCGACGCCACCGCCGCCGAGCGCCGCGTCCGAGAAATCAACAGCGGTATCTACGCCTTCGATCTCGTCCCGCTGTTCGACGCCCTGCGCACGATTGCGGCGCGCAATGCCCAGGGGGAGTATTACCTGACCGATGTGATTGCAGGCTACCGGCGGCGAAAGCGGCCGGTGGAAACCCTGCTCGTGGACGACCCCGGCGAGGTGCGCGGGATCAACAGCCGCTCCGAGTTGGCGGAAGTGAGCGCCCTTATGAGACAGAAGAAGAACGAAGAACTGATGGCGGCCGGCGTCACGCTCATCGACCCGGCGACGACCTATATCGATCCGGACGTCGTGGTCGGCCCTGACACCGTGATCCACCCGGGTGTGGTGATCCAGGGACAGACGCGCATCGGCACAGCTTGTGAGATTCACGCCAACGTGCGCATTGTCGACTCGGACGTCGCCGATCGCGTGACGATCCACAATTTCTGCCTCATCGTTGGTGCGCGGGTTGCAAACGACGCGTCCATCGGCCCGTTTGCGCACCTGCGCCCGGAAACGGCTGTCGGGGCAAAGGCGAAAGTTGGCAATTTCGTGGAACTGAAAAAGACCACCCTCGGCCCTGGCTCCAAAGCGAACCACCTCTCGTACCTTGGCGATGCGACGATCGGCCCGGGCGTCAACGTGGGCGCCGGCACCATCACCTGCAACTACGACGGCCGGACCAAACATCCGACGGTCATCGAGGAGGGGGCGTTCATCGGCAGCGACTCGCAATTGATCGCGCCGGTCCGCATCGGCCGAGGCGCGTATGTCGCGGCCGGGTCTTCGATCACCGAGGATGTCCCGGCTGGAGCGCTCGGCATCGCGCGCGGGCGACAGACGAACGTCGAGGGCTGGGCGGAGAAGAAGAACAAGTCCTGAGGCCTGTTATGTGCGGAATCATCGGCTACATCGGATCGAAACCGGTCGTTCCCGTGCTGCTGGACGGCCTGCGGCGGATGGAATACCGGGGCTACGACTCCGCCGGCGTCGCCGTCGTCAGTCCCGAAGGCATCGCGCTGCGCCGGTCGGCCGGAAAGCTCGTGAATCTCGAGAATGCGATCCGCACCGACCCGGTCGACGGGCTGTACGGCGTGGGCCATACACGCTGGGCCACGCACGGCCGGCCCACCGAGGAGAACGCGCACCCGCATCGCGACTGCACCGGCCGCATCGTCGTCGTCCATAACGGCATCATCGAGAACTACCTCGAGCTGAAGGAGGAGCTGCAGGCGCAGGGCCACACGTTCAGGACCGAGACCGACACCGAAATCGTCGCGCACCTGGTCGAGCGCGAGATGAAGTCTGACGGGCTCGAGAGCGCCGTCCGCCGCGCGCTCGCGCTGATGCGCGGCATGTTCGCCCTGGTGCTCGTCTCGGTCGACGACCCGGAGAAGATCGTCGCCGTCCGCAACGGCCCGCCGATCGTCGTCGGCCTGGGCGATGACGAGTTCTTCGTCGCCTCGGACATTCCGGCCATCCTGGCGCACACGCGCGACGTCGTCTTCCTGGGCGACGAGGAGATGGCGGTGATCACGCGGTCGGGCGTCACGTTCACCGATTTCGCGGGCCGAGCCGTCTCCAAGACGACCCAGCGCGTGATGTGGGATCCGATCGCGGCGGAAAAGGGCGGCCACAAGCACTTCATGCTCAAGGAAATCCACGAGCAGCCCACGGCGGCCCGCGACACGATGCTCGGCCGCGTCTCGCTCGATCGGGGGCGCATCTTCCTCGACGACCTGAACATTCCGGATGACGCCTTCCGGACGTTCGAGAAGGTCTCGATCGTCGCGTGCGGCACCTCCTGGCATGCCGGCCTGGTGGGGAAGTATCTGATTGAGGCGCTGGCGAAGCTGCCGGTCGAGGTCGATTACGGATCCGAGTACCGGTACCGAAGCCCGATCGTGGCGCCGCACGAGCTCACGATCGTCATCACACAGTCGGGCGAGACCGCCGATACCCTCGCAGCGCTGCGCGAGGCGCGCCGCAAGGGCGCCCGGACGATTGCCATCTGCAATGTCGTCGGCAGCATGGCGACACGCGAGGCCGAGGGCACCGTGTACACGCACGCCGGGCCGGAGATCGGCGTCGCCTCGACCAAAGCGTTCACGTCGCAGCTGGTGGCGCTGCAGCTGCTCGCCCTGCATTTGGCGCAGGCGCGGGCGACGCTCGAGCCGGCCGACATTCGCCGGCACATCGGGGAGCTGCTGAAAATTCCTCAGGTCCTCGAGCAGGCGATCAAGGCGTCGGCCGCGACGGAAAAGGTGGCGGAACGCTTCTACACCCGGAGCGACTTCCTCTTTCTGGGGCGCGGCATCAACTACCCGATCGCGCTCGAAGGCGCGCTCAAGCTCAAGGAGATCTCGTACATCCACGCTGAAGGGTATCCGGCCGGCGAGATGAAGCACGGGCCGATCGCGCTCATCGACGAGCAGATGCCGATCGTCGCGCTCGCGCCGCACGATCATGTGTTCGAGAAGATGCTCGGCAACATCCAGGAAGCCAAGGCCCGCGGCGGCTCGGTCATCGCGGTCACGACGGAAGGGGACACGCGGCTTGCGCCCATGCTCGGCAGCGACGACATGATGCTGCCGATGCCGGCCACCACGCCGCTGCTCACGCCGATCGTGATGACGATCCCGCTGCAGCTGCTGGCGTATCACATCGCCGTCACACGCGGCTGCGACGTCGACCAGCCGCGGAATCTCGCCAAGAGCGTCACTGTAGAATAGTAGGGTTGGATCTCCTCTCCACCCTCAATCCCGAACAACAGGACGCTGTTCTCCACGCCGACGGGCCGCTCCTGATCCTGGCCGGCGCCGGATCCGGAAAGACCCGCGTGATTGCGCACCGCATCGCCCACCTCGTGGCGACCGGGATTGCCCCACCCGACCGCGTGCTGGCGGTCACCTTCACGAACAAGGCCGCGCAGGAGATGCGGACGCGTGTGGAGACGCTGCTCGGCACCGATTGCCGGCAGATGTGGATCTCCACCTTTCACGCGCTCTGCGCCCGCCTGCTGCGCCGGGAGGCCCCTCACATCGGGCTCTCGCGCGACTTCGTGATCTACGACTCCGCCGATCAGCTGACGGTGATGAAGCAGGCGATGCGCCGGCTGGCCGTCGACGACGCGGCGCTGGCGCCGCGGCTCGCCCTCTCGCGCATCAGCCACGCCAAGAACCGCATGGAAGGGCCCGAGACCTTGACGGCCAGTTCGTGGAATCCGCGCGACCAGCAGATCGGCGTCCTGTACGAGATGTACGTGAAAGCGCTGAAAGACGCGAGTGCGCTGGACTTCGACGACCTGCTGCTCAGGACGGTCGACCTCTTCGAGCGCGCCGAGCACGTGCGCGACCGGTACAGCGAGAAGTTCCGGTACGTGATGGTCGACGAGTACCAGGACACCAACCGGCCCCAGTATCTGCTCATCCAGCGGCTCGCCTCCCGGCACCGGAATCTCTGCGTTGTCGGCGACCCGGACCAGTCCATCTACAAATGGCGCGGCGCGGATCTGCGCAACATCCTGGACTTCGAGCACGATTTTCCGGAAGCCCGCATCGTGCGCCTCGAGCGGAACTATCGGTCCACCCAGGTGATCCTCGATGCGGCGTCGGCCGTCATCTCGCAGAACCGCAATCGCAAGGAGAAGCGCCTGTACACGGATCGGGAAGGGGGCGCCAGGCTCCTGTACTTCCGCGCGGGGGACGACCTGGACGAGGCCGAGTTCATCGCGCGGACGGCGCGCGAGGCCCTGCGCGACGACGTGGACAGCACGGTCGCGATTCTCTACCGCACCAACGCGCAGTCCCGCACGCTCGAGGACGCACTGCGGCGGTCGGGGATCGACTACCGGATCATCGGCGGCGTACGGTTCTACGAACGCAGGGAAGTCAAGGACACGCTGGCGTATCTGAAGCTGCTGCTGAACCCGCACGACAACGTGAGCCTGCGGCGCGTGATCAACGTGCCGGCCCGCGGGATCGGCAAGGGCGTGATGGAGTCGCTCGAGGCCGTGGAGCCTGCAGGGGAGGAGTCACCGCTGTTCGATGCGCCGCGCCAGGGCGCAGGGCCTCGGGCACCCGGTGAGACCGTGGCGCACTCGCTCTGGACGCGGCTGCTGCACGCGGTCGACCGGCGCCTGCTGGCCCCGCGCGCGGTCGCGTCGCTCACCGCCTTCCGCGACCTCATCGTGGGCCTCACGGCCACGGCGCCGAACGAGCCGGTGTCGATCGCGCTCGGCAAGGCGATCGACCAGAGCGGTTACCTGCAGGATCTGCGCGACGAACGGAGCGAGGAGGCCGAGGGCCGCATCGAGAACCTGCTGGAGCTCGTGTCGGCCGCGCGCGAATACGAGTCGCGCATGCCGGAGCCGTCGCTGGCGGGCTTCGTCGACCAGCTGTCGCTGCTGTCGGACGCCGACGAGGAAGCCGGCTCGCGCAGCGCCCGCGTGCTGATGATGACGCTGCACAGCGCCAAGGGGCTCGAGTTTCCAATCGTCGTCATCGCGGGGCTCGAGGAGGGCCTGTTTCCGCATTCGCGCTCCAGCGAGGACGAGGCCGAGCTCGAGGAGGAGCGGCGCCTCTGCTACGTCGGCATCACCCGGGCGCAGCGGCGCCTGGTGCTCACGTCGGCGGCGCGGCGGCGCGTGTTCGGCGAGTATCAGTCCACCGATCCGTCCCGGTTCATCGACGAGATTCCGCGCGAGTTGATCGACGAGATCCCCTCGACGGTCGCGTCACCCTACCAGTCGTCGTTCGCCCAGTTCCGCGCGAACCCGTACGGACGGGGAGGGCGGCGGACCCGTGAGGAGGCGCCGGCATACGCCTCTGAAGACGAGGATCAGTCGGTGCCGGAAGGACTCAGGCCGGGTCGTCGCGTGCGGCACCCGACGTTCGGGGAAGGGACGGTCATCAGCGTCGAGCCGCTGGACGACGACACGAAGCTCGTCGTGCGGTTCGCGTCCGTGGGGCAGAAAACGCTCCGCGCGAAGTTCGCGAAGCTGGACGTGGCGTAGCGCGGGTCGCTGGGGCGGGGCTGAAACCCCGCCTCTACGATTCTGGTGATTCGGGTGGCGCGGCCGCCGGTTCGTCTTCGTCGTCCTTCTCGGCAAGCCTGGCAATCGACACCGCCCGGTCCTCGCCTTCGATGTCGATCAGGCGCACGCCCTGCGTGGAGCGTCCGATCGTGCGGATGTCCTTCGACGCCATCCGCAGGATCTTGCCCTGCTGGGTGATCAGCATCAGCTCGTCGTCGTCGGTCACCTGTGTGATCCCGACGACCTTGCCGTTGCGGTCGGAGGTCTGGATGTTGATGATGCCGATCCCGCCGCGCGACTGGATGCGGTAGTCCTCGAGCTCCGTGCGCTTGCCGTACCCCTGCTCGGTGACCGAGAGAATGGTCCCGCCGGGCTTCAGCACTTCCATGGCCACCACCGCGTCGCCCTCCCGCAGGGTGATCCCCCGCACGCCGAACGCGGCGCGGCCCATCGGGCGGACGTCGGTCTCCTTGAAGCGGATGGACATCCCGTCGCGCGTGCCGATGAAGATCTCGCCGTTCCCGTCCGAGATCTGCGCCGCGATCACCGAATCGCCGTCCTCGACGCCCATGGCGATGATGCCGCCCGCGCGCGGATTGCTGAAGGCGCTCAGCTCGGTCTTCTTGACCACGCCGTGGCGGGTGCCCATGACGATGTACTTGTCCGCCTCGAACTCCTTGACGGCGACGAGCGCGGCGATCCGCTCGCCCTCTTCCATCGAGACCAGATTCGCGATCGCCTTGCCGCGGCCGTCCGGCCCCACGTCGGGGATCTCGTGAACCTTGAGCCAGTAGGCGCGCCCGCGATCCGAAAAGATCATGATGTAGGCGTGCGTCGACGCGACGAAGAGGTGGCTGACGAAGTCCTCCTCGCGCGTGCGCATGCCGATGCGTCCCTTGCCGCCGCGCCGCTGGTTGCGGTAGCTCGTGATGGCGGTCCGCTTGATGTAGCCGGTGCCGCTGACCGTGATCGCCATGTCCTCTTCGGCGATCAGGTCTTCGATGCGGAACTCGCCCTCCTCCGCCAGGATCTCGGTGCGGCGGTCGTCGCCGTACGTGTCGCGCACGGCGCGCAGCTCGTCGACGACGATCTGCATCAGCAGCGCGTTGCTGGACAGGATGGCGAGCAGCCGCTCGATCACCTTCAGCAGCTCGGCCAGCTCGTTGAGAATCTTCTGCCGTTCCAGGCCGGTCAGCCGCTGCAGCTGCATGTCGAGGATCGCCTGGGCCTGCAGCTGGCTGAGGCCGAACTGCCCCATGAGGCCTTCGCGCGCTTCTCCCGGGTTCTTCGCGGCGCGGATGAGGGCGATCACCGCATCGAGGCGATCGAGTGCGATCTTGAGCCCCTCGAGGATGTGGCGCCGGGCTTCCGCCTTCCGGAGCTCGAACTCGGTCCGTCGCCGGACGACCTCGCGCCGGAACTCCACGAAGTTGTCGATCAGCTCGACGAGCGACAGCACCTTCGGCCGGCCGCCGACGATCGCGAGCATGATGATCCCGAAGCTGCTCTGCAGCGCCGTGTGCTTGTACAGATTGTTCAGGATGACATCGGCGATCTCGCCGCGCTTCAGGTCGATGACGATCCGCATCCCGTCGCGGTCCGACTCGTCGCGGATGTCGGAGATCCCCTCGATCGTCTTTTCCTTCACCAGTTCGGCGATCCGCTCGATCAGCCTCGCCTTGTTCACCTGGTACGGGATCGCGGACACGACGATGGACGAGCGGTCGCCTTTCTTCGACACCTCGACATCCGCCTTGCCGCGCATCACCACCGCGCCGCGCCCGGTCAGATAGGCCTGCTGAATGCCCAGGCGGCCGACGATGTAGCCGCCGGTGGGGAAGTCGGGGCCGGGCACCAGCTCCAGCAGCCGCCGCTGCTTCTCGGAAAGCGTCGGGGGCCGATCGGCCTGCGCGCTCTCGATGGTCCAGATGGCGGCGTCGACGACTTCCCGCATGTTGTGCGGCGGAATGTTCGTCGCCATGCCGACGGCGATTCCGGCCGAGCCGTTCACGAGCAGGTTCGGGAACGGCGCCGGCAGGACGGTCGGCTCTTCGGTCGTCTCGTCGAAGTTGGGAACGAAGTCGACGGTCTCCTTGTCGAGGTCCGCCATCAGCTCTTCGGCCAGCGCCTTCAGCCGCGCCTCGGTGTAGCGATAGGCCGCCGGCGGGTCGCCATCGACCGAGCCGAAGTTCCCCTGGCCGTCGACCAGGGGATAGCGCATGTTGAAGTCCTGGGCCAGCCGAACGAGCGTGTCGTACGCGGGCGCGTCGCCGTGCGGATGATAGTTGCCGATGACTTCGCCGACGATCTTCGCGCACTTGCGGTAGGTGCGGTTGGAGGCGAGGCCCATCTGCCGCATCGCGAACAGCACGCGGCGATGCGCCGGCTTCAGGCCGTCGCGGATGTCGGGCAGCGCTCGTCCAATGATGACGCTCATGGCGTAATCCATGTACGAGCGCTTCATTTCGTCTTCGATATTGACCGGGATTCGGTTGGGGACTGTGTTCATGTGATCTCTGCCGCCGGGTCCGCCTCGCCGACCGCTAAACGTCCAGGTTTCTCACGTCGAGCGCGTTGTCCTCGATGAACTTCCGGCGCGGCTCGACCTGGTCGCCCATGAGCGTCGTAAACATCTGATCGGCTTCCGCGTGGTCCTCGGCCCTGACCTGCAGCAGCGTCCGGTTGTCGGGGTTCATCGTCGTGTTCCAGAGCGTGTCGGGGTTCATCTCGCCGAGACCCTTGTAGCGATTCACCGCGATACCCTTCTTGCCCGCCGCGATGAAGAAGTCGACGAACGCGTCGACGTTCTCGAGCGTCGCGTCGGGCTCCCGGCGGGGCACGCGGGCGGGCCTGCTCTCGCCGGCGGCCGCCGCGCCGTCGTCTTCCGCGGCGTCATCGGCGCCGGTGGAGGTCACCACGACGACCGGAAACCTGATGTCGCGGATCTCGCGATACGCCGCCAGCAGCGTCCGGTATTCGCCGGTGGCGATGAAGTCGACGCCCATGCTGAAGGTGCGCGGGTAGCCCTGGGAGCGGTCTTCCACGCCGAGCACGAACGCATTGTGCTCGTCGTCGCGGCTCACGGTGAGAGTGCGGACCGGGGTCGTCATCCGCGCCACGATCACGTCCAGCTTGTCGCGCTGCTCGAAGAACGATTTGTCGCGCGCGTCGAACTGCAGCAGCGCCGAGACGATGTCGGGCGGCGCGCCGCGGCGCGTGACCTGCTGCAGCAGCTTGCGGAACCCCATGATGCGCTGGAGCGATTTCTCAAGCATCTCGCCGAACAGCTCGCCGCCGTCGGCGAGCTTCACCACGCGCGATTCGACCGCGCGCCGGATCAGGAAGCTCTCGAGATCGCGCTCGTCCTTGATGTAGGTCTCCGTCCGGCCGCGCTTGGCCCGGAAGAGCGGCGGCTGCGCGATGTAGATGTGGCCGCGGTCGATGAGCTGTCCCATCTGCCGGTAGAAGAACGTGAGCAGCAGCGTGCGGATGTGGGACCCGTCCACATCGGCGTCGGTCATGATGATGATCCGGTGGTAGCGGACCTTGTCGGCGTCGAAGTCCTCGGCCCCGATCCCGCACCCGAGCGCCGCGATCATCGTCTTGATCTCGTCGCTGCCGAGCATCTTGTCGAAGCGCGCCTTCTCGACGTTGAGGATCTTGCCCTTGATCGGCAGGATCGCCTGGAAGCGCCGGTCGCGGCCCTGCTTGGCGGACCCGCCGGCCGATTCGCCCTCGACGATATAGAGCTCGCTGTGCGCCGGATCGCGCTCCTGGCAGTCCGCGAGCTTGCCCGGCAGGCCGCTTCCGTCGAGCGCGCCCTTGCGGCGGACCAGGTCGCGCGCCTTGCGCGCCGCGTCGCGCGCGCGTGCTGCGTCGACCGCCTTGCCAATGATCCGCCGGGCGATGACCGGGTTCTCCTCCAGGAACTGTCCGAGCTTGTCGTTGACGATCGCCTCGACGATCCCCTTCACCTCGGTGTTCCCGAGCTTGGTCTTGGTCTGGCCCTCAAACTGCGGCTGCGGGATCTTGACGCTCACGACGCCGGTCAGGCCCTCGCGGATATCGTCGCCGCTGATGCTGGCGTCCTTGAGATCCTTCGCCATATTGCTCTTTGCCGCGTAGGTGTTGATGCTGCGCGTGAGCGCGGCCCGCAGGCCGGAGAGGTGCGTGCCCCCTTCGTGGGTGTTGATGTTGTTGGCGAAGGCGAAGATCAGCTCGGTGTAGCCGTCGTTCCACTGCAGCGCGATTTCGGCGTCGATGCCGTCCTTGCTGCCGCGCATGTAGATCGGCTTGTCGTTGACGTTGGTCTTGTTCTTGTTGAGATACTCGACGAACGAGACGATGCCCCCCTCATACTGGAACTTGTGCGACTTGCCGTCGCGCTCGTCGGTGAGCGTGATGAGGATGCCGCCATTGAGGAACGCCATCTCGCGGAGCCGCTGCGCGAGCGTGTCGAAGCTGTAGTCGACCGTCTCGAACACCTGGGGGTCCGGCTTGAACGTCACCTTGGTGCCGCGCCGCTGCGTCGTCCCGGCGACCTGCAGGCCCGAGACCGGCGTGCCGCGCTCGTAGCTCTGCTGGTAGACCTGCCCGTTGCGCCAGATCTCCAGGT
>MEKU01000015.1:27546-29294 GCA_001767195.1 Acidobacteria bacterium RIFCSPLOWO2_02_FULL_67_21 | reverse complement strand
GGTAATCGAGCCGTGCCGCAGGGTGGTAGCGCCGGAACGTCTTCCGCGTCAGCCCCTGATCGTCGCGCAGCACGTGGGGCGCCGGGTGGGCGGCCACCAGGTCGTGGTGATGTTCCCGCAGGCAGTCCCGGAAGAACCGGCGGCACGCGTCCGTTCTGCCAATCCAGGCGCCCGAGTTGAGATGGCAGTAGGCCGACTCGGCAATCGACCGCTCGAAGTCAGCCAGGTAGGGCACTTCCGGATAGCTGTTCTTCTCGCCGCTGAAGAGGATCTCGCAGCCGAACGATTCGAACTCCGCGATCGCGCGGCGCAGCGGAGCGATCACCAGCACATCGTCGGCATCGAGCGCCATGACGTACTCGGACGTCACCTGAGCGAGAGCCTCCGCGTTCAGGTACACCTTCATGTCGGGCCGCCACTTGGGAAGCTGCTTGCCGAGCGTCAGGTACGACGCGCCCCAGCGATCGAGGCAGCGCTCGAGCAGGCTCTTGGTGGGCCGGCTGTTCCACGTGAGGACCGTCAGCTCCGGGGTCGGCCCGGCCGATTCGGGTGTCTCTTCGAAGAAGCGGGCCACCGCCTGCTGCCACTGGGTCTGCCACTCGGGCGGGTTCCCGTTGCGATGGATCACGCCCGGAGTGGTGCCGGTGACGAGATTGGTGACGTGCATGTGAGACCGCCGCGAGCATTATAGCGTGCAGCCGCGCGAGGCCGTCGGCGTGGCATGATTGTACGGCTCCATGAAATTCCTGTTCGTTGCGAAGCAGCAGAGAAATGCCGCTGCCTACTTCGACACGCTGCAAGGGCTCGTCCAGCGCGGCCATCAGGTGACGGTCGCCGTCCAGGAGCGGGACGAGGCACGGGATCGCCAGCTCGCCGACCGGATCGAGTCCGAACGATTCACGGTCGTGCCATGTCCGGCGGCCCGCATCGATGAGTGGGGCGCCGTCGCGCCCGTCGTGCGCCGGCTGCGAGACTGCCTGCACTTCCTCCGGCCGCCGCTGGCCGATTCCGCTGCCCTGCAGACCCGTGTGTTCGACAAGCTGCGTCAGGAGCTCGGGCTCGACGTGCCGACCGCGGCGCTCGTCGAGGCGCTGGGCGCCATTCCGCCCTCGCAGATCGGGCGGCTCGAAGCGGTGCTCAGGCTTGCCGAACGCAGCATCCCCACGTCCGACCTGCTGGATGAATTCGTGGCATCCGAACGCCCGGATGTCATGCTGATTTCTCCGCTCGTGCATTTCGGATCTGCGCAGGCCGACGTGGCGGCGAGCGCGCGCCGCCACGGCGTCCCCGTCTGGATGCTGCTCTTCAGCTGGGACAACCTGAGCACCAAGGGCTGCCTGCACGTCGAGCCCGATTTGATGTTCGTCTGGAACGACCGCCAGCGACGCGAAGCCGAGGAGCTGCACCGGTTTCCGTCCGCGCGCGTCGTGGTCGTCGGCGCCGCGCGGTTCGACAGCTTCTTCGACCTGAAGCCCGCGATGACGCGCGAGCAGTTCCTGCAGCCGCTCGGTCTCGATCCGGCGCGACCGACGATCCTGTACTTGTGTTCGTCGCGGCTGATTGCGCCGCAGGAGCTCGGATTCATCCGTCAATGGTGGAGCGCCGTTCGTGCCTCCTCGCTCGAGCCGCTGAGGCTCGCGAACATCCTGGTCCGGCCCCATCCGGATATTGCGCTTCCGCCTGAGCAGGTCCCCCTCAGGCGGCATCAGTGGCCGTCGGCGCCGGATGTCGACGCGCACGCCGGACGG
>MEKU01000015.1:16568-27521 GCA_001767195.1 Acidobacteria bacterium RIFCSPLOWO2_02_FULL_67_21 | reverse complement strand
CCTGAACACGACCGCCGAGCTCGAAGCCGGCATCGTGGGCCGGCCGGTCTTCAGCATCCAGCCGGACGACACTGAGGGGCAGCGCGCGACGCTGCACTTCCACTACCTCACACGCGAGCAGGGCGGATTCGTGTCGGTCGCCTCCACGATGCCGGAGCACCTTGCACAGCTCGAATCGGCCGTTGCAGATGGGGTTGACCCGACGCCCATCCGATCGTTCATCGAGTCGTTCCTGCGGCCGCACGGGATCGACCGGCCCGTGTCGCCGCTGCTGGCGGAGGCGCTTCTGCAGCGGGCCGGCGGACTGCCACAGGCGACACAGAGCTCAGCTCCGGAGGCCTCGTTCGATCCGCGAACGCTCGTTTCGGAGTCGCAGGCGGTCGTGCCGTTGTCGTACCGCCGCGGCCGGATCAAGGTGTACGCAACGCCGGAGGCCGTGCGCCACGTGATGGACGGAAGCATCCGGCTGGATCGCACCATCGTGAAATGGCTTCATCGATGGGTGAAGATCGGCGACGTCGTCTACGACATCAACGCCGGCTTCGGTCCCTACGTGCTGATTGCCGCCCGCCAGCGCGGGGCGGTTGTCGTGGCATTCGAGCCGGGCTACAAGGCCTACGCCGCGTTGTGCGACAACGTGCTGCTCAACGCGTGCCAGGGGTCCGTCATCCCGGTGCCTCTGGCGCTTGCGGCGCGAGACGCGCTGGCGAACCTCAAGTACGGACGCCAGCATCCCGGCTCCGAGCGTCATTCCGTGCAGGTGATGCGGTGGCGCGTGAGATCCGCCGACGGGGTCCAGCCGAACGTCCACTCGACGTGCGCCACCCGGCTGGATACCGCCGTGCAGCAGTATGGGCTGCCGCCCCCCACGCACGTACGCCTGTCCCCATCGGCTTCGGCGATCGACGTGCTCCAGGGAGCCGAACGTACGCTGGCATTGCCGTCGCTCCGGACGATCTGGCTGCAGAGCCATCCCGATGAAGAAGGCATCGTGGTGGACCGCCTCAGCGCGTTCGGGCTGCGTGTCGCTGCGCGCCGGCCCCGCCGCCATTCCGTGCAGATCGTGTTCAGCCGGGACGAGCGTGCCGCCGATACTGCTGTTCCTGGCCGGCAGGAAGCACTGTCAACGCGATGAATGACGGAGCGGACCTCGGCGATCTGCGCAGCGGGCTGAAGGACCTTCGTGACGAGGTCGGCCGGCTGAATGCCGATGTGGCGGGGGTCCGCGAGCGCACGGATCGCCTGCTGGAGCTCGAACGCGAGCGCACGGTCGAGCAGGCGTCGATCGCGGCCATTCCGCGCGCGAGGCTGCTGTCCACGTCGATCCTGCTGGACGGCAGCGCCTCACAGCGCCTGAACGTCACGCGTCTCCGGGTCGGCGAGCTCATCGAACGGCCGTTCAGCCGGTACCTCGGCGTCACCCGCTGCGAAACCGAGGCTACCGATGTGCGCGAGCTCTGGGAGCGGCTACTGGCGTTCGAGGCGCAGTGCGGCGAGGACGTGCTGCGCGGCCATCCAGCGACGATTCTCGATGTGCCGGGCGCCACCGTCTCGATGGTCGACGGACGGTTCCTCCGGGTCTCGCTCGGGACCGGGGATGCTGCCGGGCCGGTCGTGGCCGTGCCACGGTGCGCGTACGACTGCGCGCCGCAGAAGCTCAGGAACTTCGGCCACTGGCTGCTCGACTGCGTGCCGCAGATTGTGGCGCTCTGGCAGGTCGCCCCTGAGGCGCTTTTCCTGCTCCCGCAGGCGGCCAAAGGATTCCACCAGTCGACGCTCACGCTGGTTGGCATCAGCGCAGACCGGCTGATGCCGTGGGATGGGGCGCCGCTCCGGGGAGCTCGTGTGCTCGCGTTTGAAAGCGACGGCCGGACTGGCGGCGGCCGCCCGCTGTCCCCGCTGATGGAGGTCCGGAAGCTCATGGCTCCGCCATCCGGATGGCCTTCGGTCGAACGCCGCCGGCGGGTCTATGTGTCGCGCCGTGATGCGGGCCCCAAGCGCCGCTGGGTGACGAACGAGGACGAGGTTGAAGCGCTGTTTCGCAGCCGCGGCTTCGACGTCCTGGTGATGTCCGGGTGCCCGCTGGAAGAACAGGTACGCATCTTCCGCGAAGCACGCGTGGTGGCCGGCGTGAGCGGTGCGTCATTCGCCGATCTGGTCTTTGCGGCGCCCGGCATTCATGCCGTCGTACTCATCAGCGATTCGCTCGTCAGGTGGTACGCCGATGAGGCTGGCGCCCGATCGTCGTGGGCCGGCGGCCGCCGCGTCGCGGGCGGCCAGCTTGCGGCGCTGGGCGATTCGCCACGGTACCAGGCGTACCTGGCTGCTGCACTGGAGCAGCGTTGCCACATGTTCGTGGCCGGCGATCGAATGCCTGTGCAGCCGCTGACGAACTTCCTGGACGAAGTCCTGGCAGAAGTGGATCGCGGGTGACGCCTCGGCACGAACCGATCGAGCGGCTGCACAGGGACCTTGGGAGGCTGGGCGAGGAGGTCTCGAGGCTGCGTGTCCAGATGCAGCGGGTGCAGCAGCGCACCGACCAGGTGCTGGCCCTCAGGCAATCAGCGCCGGATGCGGCGCGGCGCCTCGCGCAGCTCGAGTCGGTGCTCGATGCCGAGGGCGTGGCTGCTCACCTGCGGGACGCGATCGCGCGGGCGCCGCTCCAGCCGGTTCCGGTCCCGCACCTCTCAGTGGGGAATGTGCTCCCCGCGGCGGTGTACGACTCGCTGGTGGACGCCATCCCGCCGGCGGTCTTCTTCGAGGGCGGGGACAATGAGGCGCAGGAGCTCCGGGTGCCGCAGCGGGCCGGACGGCTGCCGGAGATCGTCACATGGACGTTTGTCACTGACGTCGTGCTGCGAGCGCTCAGTCCGGCGCTGGTGGCGCGTTTCAAAGATCCGCTGGCTGCGTTCGCCCGTGCAACGTTTCCCTCGCTTCCGCCATTTGAGGAATGGAAGGTGGACATCACGCTGTCGCAGGGCCGGATCGTTCGACGCCGGCCGTCGGGAGCCTGTCCACCTTCGCCGGATCGGCCCTGGGACTTTCTCACGGGGATGGTGCCCCTGGGGCGGGCAGAGGATTCGGAGGAGTACGGCAGCAATACGCTCGTCGTGTTTCTTGGGCCTGCGCGGGCGCACCGCTATCTGGCGGTTCCTTCCTCCGCACCCCCCGAGACCGAGCGGTACACGTACGAATTCGGGATTGGACCGGCCAGAGACGCCAGGCGGGCGCTGACCGCGAAGATGAACCGGGACGATGCCGCGATTTGGTCCAGCCGGGGCTAGCCGCAATGCCTTTCGGATATTCGGCGCTGGCGGGCAGGGGCAGGGGCCGTGGGGGCGATCCCGTTCGGCGGCGCGGAAAACACGCGCGTCCGGCCGGTGGACGGCGGCCCACGTTTATCTTCCTGGCCAGGTCGGCAGGATCTCGCCCCCTGGTGCGCCTCCAGCGCGTGTTTACCGGCGTTGCCTCCTCGCGCCGCCTCAAGGGCTCACCCCCACGGCCCCTGCCCCTGCCCGCGGGACGCCCGACGGGCCCGACGGCCAGGTGGTGCCGGCTCGCGCGAACCGGGGTGGGCGGTCCTGGGCCGCGAAGCCGTTCGCAGGTCGCCGATCCCGATCGCCTGACCGCGCGAGAAGACTCCAGGGATCAGGCCAGCTCACGGAGCTGGCCGGCCAGCGGCCCGCCCCGGCCTCGCAGCGCGGTCCGGCGACCGGAGCCGGATTCGCGGCCCAGGGCCGTCCACACCGCCGCGTTCGGCGGAGACCTGCGAATATCCGAAAGGCATTGGGGCTAGCCGCTTGAGGACCTTCGTCGCTGCGTTCGCCGCGGCGGCTGTCTTCGCCATCACCTGGCTGTTTCGCTTCAACGATCCAAACGGGTCGTTTGCCGGTCTCACCGACGACCACTTCTTCTATGTGGTGCGTGGCTGGCAGATCCTGTACGGCGACCTTCCCGTGCGCGACTTCGTCGATAACGGCGCACCCCTTCACTACTACGTGGCGGCTGCGGTGCAGCTCCTGTTTGGGCGCGGCACGCTGTCGGAGCTGGCATTCGGCGCGACGATGATTGCCGCGGGCACCGCCGTGACGTACTGGCTGGCGGCACGGGCGTCCGGATCGATGCTTCTCGGGTTGTGCGCCGCCCTGATACTGATCTGGCTGTCGCCGCGCTTCTACAACTACCCGAAGATCGTCGTCTATGCGGCGGCCATCCCGCTTCTGTGGCGGTACGTCGATCGTCCGGGACGCTGGCCGCGGTTCTGGCTCGCGCTGACCACGGCGGCGGCGTTTCTGCTGCGCCACGACCATGGGGTGTTCGTCGCCTGCGCTGTCACAACGATGCTGGCGCTCCAGAGCGGAGTGTCGTGGAGGGAACGGATCCGCAGCGGCGCGGTGTACGGACTGCTGACGCTGGCGCTGCTGGCGCCGTACCTGGTGTTCACCGAGCTGAACGGCGGGGTCGTCCGGCATTTTTCGGATGCGCTGGAGTGGTCGGCCCGCGAACGCGAGCGGACCGAAATCATCTGGCCCGGCTTGTTCGACTATCCGGATGGGGTCTCGGACGAAGCGACGACGGCGCCGCTGCCGTTGGGGCCGGTCTGGGTCGTTCGTGACAACGCGACCGCGTGGTGGTACTACCTCGAGCTGGCGCTGCCGTTCCTCTCGCTGGTCACGATCGCGCTCTCGGCTGACGCCTTCCGGCCGGGCTGGCCGCACGCCCGTGTGAAGCTTGCCATTGTCGCGGTGCTCGCGGTCGTGCTGAACGCCGGCTTCCTGCGCAGCCCCCTCGGCGCGCGCCTCGCGGACCCTGCCGTTCCGCATACGATCCTAATCGCCTGGCTGATCGCCGCCGTTCCGGCGATGTTCTGGCGACCGCCATCGTGGCGTCCGGCGCTCAGGCGCTGGCGGATGGCGCTGGCGGTCCCGCTCGGCCTCGCCTCCGTTGTGCTGGCGTTCGTGATTGTGGCGACGATGAGCCGCGATGTGCTGGACCGGTTCGACGGCGCGGGTCTGACGGAGGGGGTGGGCCGCGCGCTTCGGGGCGCAGCCGCGACTGCCGGGAACGTCCGCCGGGACTGGGATCTCGCACACTGGGCCGGCCGGCCGGATCGACCGGATCTGATCACGCTGGCGATGTACGTGCAGGCCTGTACACGGCCCGACGCCCGCGTGTTCGTTCAGCCTTACATTCCTCAGGTGCTGGCGCTTGCCCGCCGGCCGTTTGCAGGGGGCCATGCCGACCTGCGCACCGGTTTCTTTGACAGCGAAGAGAAGCAGGCGCTGACCATCAGCCGGTTGCAGCGGCAGTACGTTCCGGTGGCGCTGCTTGGAGAATCGCTGGAAGGTTTCACGACGTCGTTTCCCCTGGTAGGCGCCTATCTGCAGAATCGCTTCACGGTCGCCGGAACCCACACCTTCGACGATCGATTCGAGATCACACTGCTGCTCGGCAAGGACGAGCGGCCAACCGGGCGCTTCACCGATCTCGACTGGCCGTGTCTTCGGTGACGCTACGCCTCATCGCCAGGAGGCCGCCGATCGCCATCGCGGCGAGCAGCGCGACGAGTGACGTGCGAAGCCGCGCGTCGCGGAGCAGCGGCGTGCGGTGCGCGATCCACATCCACGACTCCCCGTACTCGGTCTGAAAGGGCACGATGAAGACGTTTTCATCGATGTCGCCCGTATTGATGACCGCCGGATGGCCGACGAGCGCGCGGATGTTGGAGACGCTCGTGTCCAGCAGGTCGTAGGCGATCGAGCCGTCCGGGATCGGGTCGCGGGGGTTGAGGAGCAGATACATGCGCTCGAGCCGTGCCCGCTGTTCCGGGGCCACGCCGGCCCCCCACTGGACGCGGACGCGCGGCGCGGGCTCGCAGGTGAGTGCGTAGGCCGCGCCCAGCAGGCCCAGGCCCACAAGGCCCGCGGCGGCGACCCGCAGGCCGAAACGGCGGATCATGTCTGTTTTGTGCCGATTGGCGGGGATGTGGGTTGACAGGATCGCGTGAATCTCCAATAATCCACGTGTTCAGTTTGTGAACAACCGTTCACTTGTTGAACAACCCCTCGCGCAGTCTGCGCCAGTGTAAGTGACGGGCCGGAGGTCTCTTCGGCCCTCATCGAATCCTTCCCACATTCTACGGCCATGGACGTCGAATCCAGACGCGATCTGCAGCTGCTCGAAGCGCTGGAGCAGGAGTCCCATATTACGCAGCGGACGCTCGCCACGCGTCTCGGGATCGCGCTCGGACTGACCAACCTCTATCTGAAGCGCCTGATTCGCAAAGGGTACGTGAAGAGCGTCACCGTGTCGCCCCATCGCCTGATGTACTCGCTCACGCCGAAGGGGCTGGCGCGGAAGGCCCGGCTCACCTACGAGTTCATGAAGTACTCGCTCGATTTCTACCGGGATGCCCGCCAGCATCTGCGCCGCAACCTCGGGGAGGCCGTGCGCGCGCAGAAGCAGGTCGCCATCTACGGCACGGGCGACGCGGCCGAGCTCGTCTTCCTCCTCATCCGGGAAATGGGCCTCGAGCTCGTCGGCGTGTTCGGGCCCGAATCGAACGGCCAGTTCCTCGGATTTCCCGTCCGGGCCATCGCGGCCCACACGGAGGTCGCCTATGACGTGCTGGTGGTTGCGGTGCTGGAGCGGCCGGCGGGGACGGCCAAGCTGCTCGCGCACGCGGGCGTGCCGGGCCACAAGGTTCTGATGCTGCGTCCCGACTGGTCGTCGGCGCCCATGGCAGAGAAGCCGGTCGTCGCGGAGGAGGCTTCCTGAGGGGTACCCGGCAATGATCCGGCGCCTGTTGAGAGGCGTTGGCCTGGCGACCCGGGGTGAGGTGCATGCAGCGGAGGCGAAGCTTCGCGACGGGCGGGCACGTCTCGAGAAGGCGACGGCCCGTCTGGCGGAGGCCAGCGCCGCGGCCCAGCGGGCTCAGGAGACCCGTCGCGAAGACGCGCGCCGCTTCAAGGCCCGGGTGACAGAGCTCGAATCCGATCGGCAGCGGCACGCCGATCGCCACCAGGACGCCGCGGCCAGGGCGTCGCGGCAGATCGCCCAGCTCACCGAGGAGCTCCGCCAGCGTGACCGGCAGCTCGAGGCGTCGCTTCGGCAGGAAACCGAGCTGGAGCAGCAGGTCGCCTCGGCGAAGCAGGATCTCGAGACGGCGCGTGAGTCGCTCAGCGCGATCGAAGTCAAGCTCGACATTCTCGAGGGCGCAGCCAACGTGCTGGATGTCCGGACGCGCGGCCTGCGGCCCTCACGGTCTGACGATGGGCCAGGATAGCGCGCCCCGCCCGTACCTGAGCATCGTCCTGACCGGACGCAACGACGGTTATGGGGGCGACTTCGTCAAGCGGTTTCTGGCGAGCCTGCAGTTCAACCATCGCGAACTGAGCGGGCGCGGCGTTTCGCATGAGTTCGTGCTGGTGGAATGGGCGCCGGTGGCCGGCGCGCCGCTGCTGGCCGATCTGGTCGAGGCGCGCTGCCCGCCGCCGGTCTCGGCCGCGCTTCGAACGGTCGTCGTCGATGCGGCGTACCACGAGGCGATGACGCTGAACCCCCTCCTGAGGTTTCACGAGTATCTCGCCAAGAACGTCGGCGTCAGGCGGGCGCGCGGAGAGTACATCCTCGTCAGCAACTGCGACGTGATCCTGGGCCGCCATATTCTGGCGCAGCTGGAGCGGCGGAGCCTCGAGCCGCAGGTGGTGTACCGAGCCCCCCGCCGGGATCTCGTGGCAGCGCTCGACATCGAACACCTCCACTGGGAGGCGTTGGAGGATCAGGCCAATCTGGCGCGTCCGGGAAAGCAGCTCCGTCCGCCGTACTTCCGGGGATCGACCGGCGACTTCATCGCGCTCGACCAGATGAGCTTCCATCGTCTTCGAGCGTTCAACGAGATCTACAGGCTCGCGCGAGTGGGGGTCGACGCCAATCTGCTCGTTCTGGCCTTGTCGTCCGGGCTGACGATCGTCGACATCGGCGGGCCCGTGTATCACATCGACCATGAGGGGAGTTTTCAAACCCTGAAGGCAAAGTACGTCGCCGGGGAAAGTGACGCGCAGCACGGGCACGAGCGCTGGAACTTCAACTCCGTTGTGTATCGGAACAGGCCGCAATGGGGGCTCTCGGATGCGCCGGAGGAGCCCCGTGGCCCGCGGCGGACGTACCTGCAGTTTTCCTGGGATGCCGTGCCGCCTCTCGTCGATCTCTCCGGCGTCGTCCTCCCGGCGCGACGCGAGGACGGGTCGTCATCCACGAGCGCCGATGCCTAAGCTGGTTGTCGACGGGCTCGGCAAGCGGTACGACCTCGGCCGGAGCCCGGACGAGACCGGACCCCTGCAGTGGATGCGCAGAATGGGCGCGCGCGTGTTGAAACGGGGCACGAACGGGGATGAGCCGGAGCGCCCTCGCGAGTTCTGGGCCCTGAAAGACGTGTCGTTCACGGTCGAGCCGGGCACGGTGCTCGGCGTCATCGGCACCAACGGCGCGGGCAAGACGACGCTCCTGAAGATCCTGGCGCGCGTGATCGCGCCGACCGAAGGCCACGTCGCAGGAAGCGGCCGCGTGGTGTCGCTGCTCGAGCTCGGCTCCGGATTCGATCCGGAGCTCTCCGCGCGGGACAACATCTACCTGAACGCGGCCATGCTCGGAATCGCGCGCTCGGACGTGTCGCGCCGATTCGATCAGATCCTCGAGTTCGCCGAAGTCGACAAGTTCGTCGACCTGCCGCTGAAACACTACTCGAGCGGGATGTACCTGCGGCTGGCGTTCTCGGTGGCGATCAACATGGAGCCGTCCATCCTGCTGGCCGACGAGATTCTGGCGGTCGGGGACCAGAGCTTTCAGGAGCGGTGCCTCGAGCGTGTGAAGCAGGAGGCGGAACGCGGTCTCACGGTGCTTTTCGTCTCGCACGACATGGAGGCGATTGTCCGGATCTGCAACCACACGTTGTGGCTGAACCAGGGGGGCATCGCAGGCTTCGGGGAGTCGGACGGGGTTGTCGCGGACTACCAGAATTCGGTCTTTGCCGGCGGGTTTACGGGATCGGAGCGCGGCCGCCACGCCAACCGGCACGCCATCCTGCGTGACGTCAGTGTCGTCACGGAGGACGGACGGGAAGTCCGGGGCGTACGCACGAACGAGATGGCGTTTCTGCGTATGCGCTTCGAGCTGCTCGAGAACCACCTCTGTGCGTGTGCGGCGTACGACGTGCGCGCGCGGGGCCAGCTGATTTTCCGCACGGCGGATCCCGCAGGCATGCGCCTGTTCAGGAACGGTGGGATGTGGGAAGCGTTGATGCGCCTTCCGGCGCGATTCTTCAATGAAATGACCTACAACGTGATCCCCAGTCTGACGGTTGCGCGCGAAGGAGAGGATCGCCGCCAGTACGTGCTGATGGGGGAGCCGCTGTCGTTCATTGTCTATGCGCCCGATGCGACGACGCCCGGTAAGGACAAGGGCGTGCGGTCGGGATATCTGACGCCGCAGTTCCGGTGGAAGTTCGAGCGCCTGGACGAGCAGCCGGCGGACGCCGCCGAGGGAGATGCAGCCCGTGCGTGAGGATGCTGTGATGGCCGACGCGGCCGATGCATGGGTGATCGAGCCGCGACGCGAGGGGGTGTCCGCGCGAGCGTTCGAGTTGTGGCGGTACCGGCGGATGCTCTGGTTTCTCGCGGTTCGCACGGTCAAGGATCGGTACGAAGGGATGACGCTCGGGATCTTCTGGCTCTTCGCCCGTCCGCTCTTCCCTATCCTCATCGGCGGCTTCGTCTTCGGAGGGCTTCTCGGCGTCCCGTCGGATGGGGTGCCGTTCATGCTCTTCTACATGACCGGCATCGTCCCCTGGACGCTGTTCGAGCGGTCGATCCTGTGGGGCACCAAGTGCCTCACGCAGCACCGGAGCCTCATGAAGAGGCTGTACTTCCCGAGACTGATCTCGCCCATTTCATCCATCTCGCCCGCCGCCGCCGATTTCGTGATCTACATGGTCCTGCTGGTGGGCCTGGCGCTGTTCTATCTGTGGAAGGACGGCGTGTGGTACCTGCGGATCGGACCTCCGCTGCTCGTGGCGTTGCTGATGAGCGTGCTCGCCGTGTTTGCCGCTCTGAGCGTCATCCTCTGGACCTGCGTGTTCCAGGCGCGCCACCCGGAGACCCGGTTCGGGTTGCGGTATTTCATGCGGTTCTGGATGTTCCTCACGCCGGTGTTCTATCCGATCTCGATCATCCCGCCCGAGCACCGCTGGCTCCTGTATGTCAATCCGATGGCGTCGGTGGTCAGTACGTTCCGATGGGGCGTCATCGGCGTCGGCGAGCTGCCGCTCGTGCCGCTGGCCACGTCCATCGTCGTGGCCATGGTGGCGATGGCCGCCGGCATCTGGTTCTTCACCTTCAGCGAGTCGTCCACGATCGATCGACTGTGACGGAGCCTCTCGACATCCAGACACAACTCGAGCGCTACGCCCGCGCCGTGCGCGAGCTTCGGGCCGTCGCCTTCGAAGCGCGGAATCGTATCGAGCGTGCGGAAGCGGTGCTGGCGGAGGCGCAGGCGTTTGCGCGAGATCGGCGGCGGCACGCAGTCAGGGCCGCCGGGAGGCACCGCAGCGCCCGCACTGAGGCCGCGGACGCATGAGCAAGCCGGGCCGCGCCGACATGAAGGCGAGCGAGCGGAAGTTCCTGCGGCTGGTCGGGGAGGCGGCGACGCTGCCCATGCGGCTGCGCCTCGGTCTGGTGGAGGAGCTGAAGTCGGGAGCGCACTACCAGAACGAGAACGGCCTTCGCTTCAGCCTCGAGTCGGTCTCCGAGTACAAGCGGGCGAAGAAATCCCGCGCGCAGCACGAGCCGCTCGTGACGTGGCTCGCCTCGTTCGGCCCGGGCGACGTCTTCTTCGACGTCGGCGCGAACATCGGGGGTCTGTCGCTCATGGCCGCGCAGCTCCAGGGCGGCCGCGTGC
>MEKU01000015.1:10176-16527 GCA_001767195.1 Acidobacteria bacterium RIFCSPLOWO2_02_FULL_67_21 | reverse complement strand
CCCGGCTCGGCGCGGGCAGCGCGTTCCACGCCGTCGGCGAGGCCCTTGACGATGAGCGGCGCCCGTTCACGCCGGCTGCGGTCGAGCGGGTCCTGGCGTACCGGCTCGACGATCTCGTGCGCGACTTCGGACTGCCGCGGCCGACGCGGATCAAGCTCGACGTCGACGGCTTCGAGAACAAGGTGATGGCTGGCGCCGTCCAGGTGCTCTCCGGCGGGCCCTGCGAGATCTATACCGAGCTCGTGGAAACCGACGCCGCCGACGCGCATGCCCGCGACGCCACGGCGTTTCTTCAGAAGCTGGGGTACCGGCTGGTGCAGGTCACCGAGCATCGTGCGCCCGGCACGTTCCCCCGCGTGTTCGACGGCCTCTTCGTGCGGAGCTGACCGGCGTGCGGATCCTCTTCGTCATGCGGCATTCCGGGTACGTGCGAAACTTCGAATCGACCCTGCGGATGCTGTGCGATCGCGGCCATCGCGTGCATGTGGCGTTTCAGAACAAAGCCCGGCATACGCTCCTCGACCCGGTGGATACGCCGCGGCTGCTGGCCGGGCAGTACTCGAATTTTTCGTACGGCGACATTCCGGCGCGCACCGATGGCTGGGGCCTGCTCGGCCGCGAGCTGCGGCTGGGGCTCGACTACCTCCGCTACCTGACGCCGGCGTACGAGGACGCCCCGAAGCTTCGGGAGCGCGCCACCCGGGCGGTCTCTCCGGCGCTGCTCGCGCGCGTCGATCGCGGCTTTGCGAAGAGCCCGTTCGGGCGCCGTCTGCTGGGCGCGTGGCTCAGGGCGCTCGAGCGGTCGATTCCGCGCGCGCCTGAAATCGACGCCTTCATGGCGAAGCGGCGTCCGGACGTGCTCGCCGTCACGCCCCTCATCGAGCCCGGGTCGCCGCAGTCGGAGTTCGTCCGGAGCGCCCGGGCACTTGGCGTGCGGACCGCCTTCTGTGTGGCGAGCTGGGACAACCTGACGAACAAGGGGCTGATCCACGGGCCCATCGACCTTGTCACCGTGTGGAACGAGCCGATGAAGCGCGAGGCGATCGGCCTGCACGGCATTCGTGCGGATCGGGTGGTCGTGACGGGGGCGGCGGCGTTCGACCACTGGTTCGACTGGCAGCCGAGTTCCAGCCGCGAGACGTTTTGCGCCCGCGTCGGCCTTCCCTCGGACCGTCCGTACTTCCTGTATCTGTGCTCCTCGAAATTCGTGGCGCCCGAGGAGGTGCCGTTCGTCCGCCGATGGATCCACGCGATGCGTCAGGCTCCGTCAGCCACGTTCCGCGACGCCGGCATCCTGATACGGCCGCATCCCCAGAACGCGGACCAGTGGCGTCAGGCGGATCTGGGCGGCCTGGATCCCGTGGCCGTCTGGCCGAAGGCCGGCGCCGTTCCCGTCGACCAGAACAGCCGCAGCGACTACTTCGACTCGATGTTTCACTGCGCCGGCGTCGTCGGCGTCAATACGACGGCGCAGATCGAGACGGCCATCCTCGGCCGTCCCGTCTTTACCGTGCTCGCCCCCGAGTTCCGGGAGACGCAGGAGGGCACGCTGCACTTCCGCCATCTGCAGCAGGTCAACGGCGGCCTCCTGCACGTCGCGCGTGATTTCCAGGAACATCTGGCGCAGCTCGGCGAGGCCCTCGGGGCGACCCGGGAATCCGACGATCGGTGCCGGCGTTTTGTCGAGGCGTTCGTCCGGCCGTACGGCATGGACGTGCCTGCAACGCCGCGGCTGGTCGAGGCGCTGGAGGCGCTTGGACGGGAGCCGGCCGTCCGTCCGCCGCGGGACCCGATCTGGGCTCCAATCGCCCGGCGACGGCTCGCCGGCCGGATCTCGGCGCTCGAGCGGGAAGCGCGGACGGTTGCGGAATACCGGGCGACCCGGCTGGCGCTGCGCGAGGCAAAGCGGCGCGCCAAGGACGCCGATCGGCGCGCGCGCGCGGCTGACCGGGCCCGCGAGGAAGCGGAGCACCGCGCCCGGCGCGAGGTCAGTGACGAGACCAAGCGGCTGCGGACGCTGCCGGCGCTCGTGGCCGGGTTCTCGCGGCTGGGCGACGTCGATCGAAGGAGCTTCCTGCGGGCCACGTTCGACTCGTTTCCGGCGAGCTCCTACATCGAGCTGCACGGCGCCACGAAGCCGAGGAAGCTCGACTACGACGGCGCCGACATCTTCATGCGTGTGATGACCGACGCCGAGGAGTTCCGGCTGCGCGCGTGCGGCAAGGAACCGTTCACGGTCGACTGGATTCACCAGCGTGTCTGCGCAGGCGACGTCCTCTACGACATCGGCGCCAACGTCGGCGCGTACTCGCTTGTGGCGGCAAAGAAGCCGGGGGGCGCCGCCAGGGTCTTTGCGTTCGAGCCGAGCTACACCACCGTGGCGACGCTCTGCGCCAACATCGTGCTCAACGACGCCGCGAGCCTTGTCACGCCGGTGCCGGTGGCGCTGTCGGACACGACAGGCATGACGGTGCTCGGGTTGCGCGATCTGGAGCCCGGCGCGGCCCGCCACTCCCTCGGCACGCATTCGTCCGAGGACGGTCCCATCCGGTACGACCAGCCTGTCATGACGTTCCGCCTCGACGACCTGATTGACATGTGCCGTCTCCCATCGGCCAATCACATCAAGCTCGACGTGGATGGCGGAGAGCTGGCCGTCCTGGAGGGCGCGTCCCGGGCCTTGTCGTCACCGGCGCTTCGTTCAGTGCTGGTCGAGGTCGCGACGCCGCTGTCGGGCCCCGTCACCAGGGTTCTCGAGGGACACGGCCTGCGGCTCGAGTCGAAGGTCGCGCTCACGACCAAGACCGGCGAACAGGCCGTCTGGTACGGCCTGTTCGTGCGGGACGCCGCAGGCGACGCCGCCGTCCGATGAAGATCCTGTTCTTCATGCGCAGCACGGTGTACGTGCGGAACTTCGAGTCGACGCTGCGGCTTCTGGCCGAGCGGGGCCACCGGGTGCACGTCGCCGCCGAGCAGCACGAAGTGCTCGATCCGACCGACTTGATGGGACGTCTCGCCCGGCAGCACTCAGCCATCACGTACGGCCCGCCGCCCGTGCCCCGGGCGCCGCACTGGGCGCAGCTCGGAATCGAGCTGCGCAAGGCGGACGACGCCCTTCGCTATCTGGGGCCCGAGTACCGCAACGCCCGGAAGCTTCGATTGCGGGCAGAGCTCACCATGCCGGTGTTTCTCCAGCCGCCGATATCCCGGCGCCTCGTCAACGGCAGTCGCGGCCGTCGGATCTTCCGTCGTCTGCTGCGCTCGTGCGATCGGGCCATTCCGCCGGACGCCGCCCTCTGCGCGTTCATCCGCGAGCATCGGCCGGACATCGTGGCCGTGACTCCGCTGGTGGAGCCCGGGTCGCCCCAGTCGGAATACCTCCGCGCCGCGCGCGCCGTCGGGGTTCCAACCGCCCTGTGCGTGTACAGCTGGGACAACCTCACCAGCAAGGGGCTGATTCACGACCCCGTCGATGTGGTGACGGTGTGGAACGACGCCATGAAAGAGGAGGCCACCACGCTGCACGACGTGCCGGGCGATCGCGTGGTGGTGACCGGGGCCGCGGCGTACGACCACTGGTTCACGTGGAAGTCCCGCACGACCCGCGAGGCCTTCTGCGGGCGTGTCGGCCTCGACCCCCGGCGCCCCTACCTTCTGTATCTGTGTTCGTCGAAATTCATCGCGCGGAACGAGGTGCCGTTCGTCAGGCGATGGATCCATGAGATTCGCGAGGCCTCAGGCGTGCTCCGCGGTACCGGCGTCCTGGTGCGGCCGCATCCGCAGAACCTGGATCGGTGGGATCAGGCGGATTTCACCGACCTGGACAACGTGGCGATCTGGCCGCGCACCGAAGGGAATCCCACCGACGAGGACAAGCGCGCCGGGTACTACGACTCGATTGCGAACAGCGCGGCGGTCGTCGGAATCAACACCAGCGCACTCATCGAGAGCGCCATCGTCGGTCGCGGCGTGTATACGCTGCTGGCGCCGGAGTTCCGGGATACGCAGGAGGGCACGCTGCACTTCCGCCATCTGCGCAGCGTCAACGGCGGGATGCTCAACGTGGCGTCCGATCTCCAGGAGCACGTCTCCCAATTGGAGGCGGCGTTGGCCGATCCGGCCGTGGCGGCGGAGAAGTGCCGGCGCTTTGTCGAGGCGTTCGTGCGGCCGCATGGACTCGGCGAGCCGGCGGCGCCCCGGATGGCCGCCGCCCTCGAGGCGACGGCGGCCCGTGGCGTGCGGCGGACCGAACCGGCGCCGTGGTGGGCCCCGGCCGCGCGGCCCGTGCTGCGCGGCGTCGCAGCGGTCGTCGAACAGGCGCTCAACACCGCCGACCAGGAAGAAGAGCGGAGGCGGGTGGCCAAGCGCCTCGACCAGGAGCAGCGGGCCGCGCGCGAGCGGGCGGCCGCTGCCGAGGCCGCCGCTGCAGCGGACGCGTCGTCGCGCGCATTCGATCACTACGTTCGCGTGCGTGAGGAAGTGCGGCGTCAGCGACAGGCGCTGCCGCCGGGTGACGACATCACGGCGTGCGAGCGGCAGATGCTGGCTGCGCTCGAGCCGCTGTGGGACGCCAGCCCCGAGACCATCGCCACGCTTCGGCGGCACGCGGCGGCGACGAACGGGGTGCCGCAGGCTGATGTCGTGCCCGATGGGGCGATGAAAGGGCATGTCGAACGGGACCTGCGGCGGCTGCTGTCGCGCGGTGATGAGCGGCTGTGGATCGACGAGCCGGCCGTGCTCGGCTCGGTCGGGTTCAAGACCGGAGGCCGCCGGTACAGCCACGACACGCTGCGATATTTCAGAATGATCTCGCTGCTGCAGGATGCCGCGTTGATCGACGACTTCAGGAGCGACGGGCCGCGGCGGACGGTCTGGGAAATCGGCGGGGGGTGGGGCGGGTTTGCCCATCACTTCAAGACCGTGTGCCCCGACGTCACGTACCTCATCACCGGCAGACCGGAGCAGTTCCTCGTCTCCGCCGTCTACCTCATGACGATGTTTCCCGGCGCCCGGTTTCGGTTCTACGATCCCGCCAACCCCGACGCATTCTGGAATGAGTGGGCCTCCGTGGACTTCGCGTTCGCGCCAGAGCCGGTGGTGCCAGGCCTGAAGGCTCCTTCGATCGATCTCGCCGTCGACGTGATGGCGCTCGAGTGCATGAGCCCCGACCGTCTCAACCTGCACGTACAGCGTGCGTACGACCTGCACTCGCGGTACTTCCTGTCGGTCCAGGCCGTTCCGAACGGTGACGGCGGACCGGCCGTTTCGCCGGCGCTCGAACATCGATACTGGACGCACCCCGTATGCGCGCCCGAGTCGCTGGCGCGGCGGCTGTCGCTCTGGGCGCCGGACGGCCGGGTCGATCAGACGTATTTTCTTGGCTGGAGGCGCCTCCGCCTGTGAGCCCGTCCCCACGAGTCGTGTTGGGAATGCCGGCCTACGACCGGCCGGACACGCTCGCTCGAACGATCGAGTCGCTGCTGTCTCAGACGTTCACCGACTTCGCCCTTGTGATTGCCGACGATGCGCCGTCGGCGGCGACGCGTGCGGTTGTCGAGAGCTACGCGCGGGACTGGCCGCACATCACATACGAGGCGAACCGGGTTCGGCTTGGAATGATCGGCAACTGGCGGCGGGTGTTCGAGCGTGGCCGCCAGCTGTACCCGCAGAGCCAGTACTTCGCGTGGGTCAGCGATCACGATCTCTGGCACGCGCGATGGCTTCAGGGGATGGTCGCGGTCCTCGACGCCTGTCCCGAGGTCGTCCTCGCCTATCCGAAGCACCTGCAAATCACCGGGGACGGCGTCAAGACCACGAAGGCCAAGGTCTTCGAGACGTTCGGGATCACGGATCGGGGAACGCGGATACGAAGGTCGGCGCGCTACATGCTGTCGGGCGACATGGTGTACGGCCTCATCCGGGCCGACGCGCTTGAACGGGCGGGCATCTTTCGGCGCGTCATTACGCCGGATCGGCAGGTGTTGCTGGCGCTGTCACTCTTCGGGCAGGTCCGGCAGGTTCCGGACGTGCTCTGGTACCGTGAGTTCCGGACCCGCTTCGACCGTCGCCGGCAGCGTCAGGCCTTCTTCCCGCAGGGCGCGCCAATCCACTCGTATCTGCCGCCGCACCTCCAGCACTTCTTCACGCTCGTCTGGGACTTTGCGGTTCGCGGGACGGGGCGTCAGGCGTTCGGCCGTACCGCCGGTTTCCGGTACGCGCTGACGCAGCTCTGGGCATCGTGTGTCCGCGATCTCGTTCGCCCGAAGTCTGACTGGCGGTTGACGATGGCCGGCGTCCTGCCCGGACGGGTGCTGCCGTCCGGCCGGGCCGTTCGCGACCCTGACTAGAGAG
>MEKU01000015.1:2448-10168 GCA_001767195.1 Acidobacteria bacterium RIFCSPLOWO2_02_FULL_67_21 | reverse complement strand
GCCTTCAGGCCCGCCGATGGGCCGGGCTGAAGCCCGGCCCCTACGACCAAATGAAATCTGCGCCGCATGGTGAAGACCGATATCGGACCCCGCCAGCTGCGTCGCCAGCAGGAAGCCGAAGAGCGGCGTGCCGCCGAGGAGCGCGACCGTGCGACCGTTGCGGCGCGCGCGTACGAGCACTACCTGAAGGTCCGCGAATGGGCCCGGTCCTCCTCGGAAGCGGGCGGCGATGCCGCGGACTCGCTGACCGACGGCGAGCGGCACATGCGCGCTGGTCTCGCGCACCTGTGGGACGCGCCGCCGGACGTGATTGCGGCTCTTCGTCGCTGGACGGAGCCCATGACCGGCGTGCGGCCTGCGGACTACGACCGGCCGTCACGAGATCTGGCGCTGCACCTCAAGTATGAGGTTGGATTTCTCCGGCGGCATGTCGGCGCCGAGCTCTTCGTGCAGGAATCACCGATCCTTGGCGGGTTCGGGGTCGAGTGGCATCGGCAGCGGTACAACGAAGACACGGTCCGCTTCTTCAAGGCGATTGCCGCGCTGCACGACGGGGGCGTCCTCGCCGCATGCCGCGGTCAGGGCGACCGCCGGCTCGTCTGGGAGGTGGGTGGCGGCTGGGGAGGGTTCGCATTTCAATTCAAGACGCTCTGTCCCAACGTCACCTATGTCATCACCGGCCTGCCGGAATGCCTGCTCGTCTCTGCGGTGTACCTGATGACGGCGTTCCCGGACGCGCGGTGCCGCCTGCACCGCACCGGATCCGACATCGCCGGAGACTGGGAGCAGGCCGATTTCATCTTCGCGCCTGAGGACGCACTCGACGAACTGAACCTGCCCAGGGTGGACGCGATGTTGGACGTGATGGCGCTTCGGCATATGAGCGAGGCGCGTGTCTCCAGACATGTGGAGCGGGGGTTCGACCTCGGCGCGCGGTACGTCTTCTCCCAGCTGCCCGGCCCCTGTTTCCCCGACCCGCTGCCGGCTGTCTGGAGGGCGATCGAGCGGCGGTACTGGCTCCATCAGGTGCCGCCGAGGCTCGAGGCGACGGCGTTCCTGGTCGACGATTTCCAGAGCGCCCCGCACATCGATGATTACGCGCAGGCGGTCGGGTGGAGGCGCATCCGGATTTGAAGACCGGCGGCCCGCGGGTGGTCTTCGGGATGGCGGCGTACGGGCGGCCGGACACGCTGCCGCAGGTCCTCGAATCCCTGCTGTCGCAGACGTTCGGCGACTTCGCGATCGTGATCGCCGACGACCAGCCGGGCCCCGAGGTGCGGGCGATCGTCGAACGGTACCGGACGCTCGACCCGCGGGTCGTGTACCGGCCGAACCCTGCCAGGCTCGGCATGGTTGGCAACTGGCGAAAGGCCTTCGAGCGCGGCCGTGAGCTGTTCCCGTCGAGCGAGTATTTCGCGTGGGTATCGGATCATGACTTCTGGCATCCCCGATGGCTCGAAGTGCTCGCCGGCGTGCTCGATGCCCACCCGGACGTCGTCGTCGCCTATCCGCAACTGCAGCGGATCTTTCCGAAGTACCGGAAGACGATTACGCGGACCTACGACACGTTCGGCGTGACGAGCCCGGCCGCGCGTCTCCGCGGCGCGACGAGCGGCATGATTACCGCCGGCAACTGCGTCTACGGCCTTTTCCGATCGTCGGCGCTGGCACAGGCGGGTGTCTTTCCGGCCGCGCTCATGCCGGACCGGCTGCTGCTCCTGCAGCTTGCGCTGCTCGGACAGTTCAGACACGTACACGAGATCCTCTGGTATCGCGAAGTGGCCGGTGGATTCAGCTATCGCCGTCAAAGGCAGATGCTGTTTGCCGGCGGGGCCCCGCTGTATACGTACGTCCCCGTTCACCTGCAGCACTTCGGAGTGCTGTTCTGGTATTTCGCCGTGTGCGGCCGCGCACGGCCTGCGGCGGGACGGCTCGCGGGCGCCGCGTATGCCGCGGCGCAGTTGTGGTACGCCACCAGGCGCGAGCTCACGCGCGACGACTCCCGGTGGCGCGAGGCGCTTCGCGGGACGGCGCTCGGACGACGGCTGCTGCCGGCGCCCCGCTCGGCACGCCAGAGGCGGCTGGAGACGGCATCGGCCGGGGCGCCGGCCGGCGTGGACATCGCCGGATGAAGATTCTCTTCCTGCTCGGCGCGACCAGCCGCATTCGCAACTTCCGGGACACGCTCACGATCCTGGCCGACCGCGGCCACGAGGTGCGCCTCGCCGGGCGGCTTCGGAAGGGCAGCTTCGACATCGCGAAGTCCATCGAACATCCGCGTATCTCCGGCCGTGTGAACCCGACGCAGCGTGTGGACGAATGGCGAGACTTCGTCGATCTGCTGCGCGGCGCCCGCGACTACGTGCGCTACTTCGATCCCCGATACGCGCAGGCCACCCGGCTGGTCCGGCGGGCCTACGAGATTGCGCCGACCGAATTTGCGCTGTTCTGCGAGCAGCACCCGTGGGTCAAGCGGCACTGGAGGCTCGCGGCCGGCGCGCTGGCGCTCTGCGAGGACCTGATCCCCACCGATCCCGATTTCGAAGGGTTCCTCGAAGACGAGCGCCCGGATCTCATCCTGGTCACGCCGCTCGTGACGTTCGAGTCGTACCAGACCGATTACGTCAAGGCCGCGCACCGCCTCGGCATCCCGGTCGTGTTCATCCCGTTCAGCTGGGACAACCTGACGAACAAGGGATTGATGCGAGTACGGCCCGACCGCGTGCTCGTGTGGAACGACGTCCAGGGCCGTGAAGCGGTCGACCTCCACGGATGCGCGCCTGATTCGGTCGTCGTGACCGGCGCCGCCCGCTTCGACGACTTCTTCGCACGAACGCCGGGCATGGCGCGTGGCGAATTTCTCACCCAGTTCGGGCTCGATCCCGCGAGGCCGGTCGTCCTGTATCTCGGGTCGTCGCAGTTGACCGGTCCGAACGAAATGGAGCTGGTCCGCCGCTGGGCGGAATCGATGAGGCGCGCCGGCGACGAGATCGTCCGGACGAGCGGCATCCTGGTGCGTCCGCACCCGGCGGTGCGGAGCTCGTGGGAATCGGTGGACCTGTCGGACCTCGGGCAGGTCGGCCTGTCGCTGGATGCCAGCCGCGGAGGCGACCAGGAGCTCTTCGATTCGATCGTTCACGCGCATGCGGTCGTCGGGCTCAATACGAGCGCCATGCTCGAGGCGGCGGTTGTCGGCCGGCCGGTGCACACGCTGGTCATGCCGGGCTTCGACGAGGGACAGGTCGGCACCATCCATTTCCACTATCTCGTGGAGGCCTACGGCGGGCTGGCCACCATCGCACGCGATTTCGACGAGCACCATCGCCAGCTGTCGATGGTGCTGCGGGGAGAGCCCGTCTCCACGGACCGGAGCCGCCGGTTCGCGGGACAGTTTCTCCGGCCCCGCGGCGTGGATCGGGCCGTCTCACCAATCCTGGCGGATGAAATCGAGCGCGCCGCAGCCATCCGCAAGCGTCCGCACACGGGGTCCCCACGGCACGCGCCCCTGCGCGCCGCGCTGCGCACCTGGCTGCATCGCCGTGCGAGCCGCCATCGTGGCACCGTGGACAGCACGATCGTCGGCACCTCGCTGTCGCTGCGGCCGGTCAGGACGGCCCTCGAGGAGGTGCAGCAGGGCACCGCGCCGGTGTTCATCGGGCCGTGGGCCGATTCGATCGGGCACGAGCTGCTGTACTGGATTCCGTTCGTGCGGTGGGTTGCCGCCACCTACGCGCTTCCGCCGGAGCGCCTGATCGTGCTCTCGTGCACGGGTGCACGCGAGTGGTACGGATCGCTTGCGCACCGCTTCCTGGACGCCCGCACGCTGTTCTCGGACGTCGAGCTCGAGCACTGGGCGCGCCGCACGGTGCCGCAGAGCGAGCAGGACCCGAAGCAGGCGGTGATGACGCCGTTCGACGCCGACATCGTGGAACGCGCGGCGCGTGCCTTTGACATCTCCGATCACCAGGTGCTGCATCCGTTCCTGCTGTTTCGAACGCTCCGGCGGCTGCACGCGGATCGGGCGCTGGATCGGCTCGCGGAGGTGCTGCGTCACGAGACGCTCGGTCCGTCCGTCCGTCGATCCGCCGAGCGCCAGCCGCGCGCATGTGTCGCGGTGAGCGCGCAGCCGACGGCCTGGCTGCCAGATACCGATGAGAATCGGCCGTTCATCGCGGACCTCGTGTCGCAGCTCGAGGCGCAGGGCGAGGTCATCAGTGTCGACGCGCGGCCGGCAGAGGAGCAGACACAGATACTGGCCTCCGCGCGGGCCTTCGTCGGCGGATACGGAGACCTGGCGATTCTGGCGGCATTCTGCGGTACGCCCGCGACCGTGTATCACAGCGAGCGGCTCCCCCCGGATCATCTCGAGCGGCTGCAGTCGGCGGCGGCGTCCGGCGGGTGGGGACGCGTGACGGTGGAGCGCTCGCGCCGCTTCAAGGCGGCGCAGCTTCCGGCCGGGGTCCGCGCCTGATGCGCCTGCTCTTCTCGCTCGGGAGCTTCGGGTTCCTTCGCAACTTCGAGCCGGCGCTGCGGCTGCTCGCCGAGCGCGGCCATCATCTTCATCTCGTCGCCGAGCGGAAGGACGCGGTGGGCGGCTCGCGGACGCTCGACGCGCTGAACGCCGACTTTCCGGATCGCGTCACGTACGAGTACGCCGGCGGACGGAACAGCTCGCCCTGGCAGGCGCTGGGCGCCTCGCTGCGGCTCTCGCTGGATTACTGGCGCTATCTCGATGCCCGGTACGATCGGTCGCCCAGTCTGCGCGCGCGCGCCGAGCGGCAGGCGCCGCCGCTGGCGCGACGGCTCCCAAGGCTGCCAGTGGCGGGTTCTCGAGGGGCCATGCGCATCTGGCGGCGTGTGGTCAGGTGGCTCGAGCGGGCGGTGCCGCCGGGAGACGGCGCTGACCGGATTCTGCGCGATCGACGGCCCGACACGCTGCTGGTGACGCCGCTGCTCTATTTCGGCACGAGCCAGGTGGACTACGTCCGGGCGGCGCGGCGCCTCGGGATTCCCTCGGTGCTCGGCGTCGGCAGCTGGGATCACCTCACCACCAAGGGGCTGATTCACGAGGCGCCCGACCGCGTCATCGTCTGGAACGAGATGCAGCGCCGCGAGGCGGCCGAGCTGCACGGGATCGATCCGGCCACGGTGATCGTCACCGGCGCGCAGGCGTACGACAGCTGGTTCGTGCAGCAGCCCAGCGTCGCGAGAGACGAGTTCTGCCGCCAGGCCGGACTGCCGGCCGATCGGCCGCTGCTCCTGTATCTGTGCTCGTCGCCGTTCATCACGCCGTACGAAGTGGGGTTCGTCCGCCGCTGGATTGCGGCCGTTCGCAGCGCCCCGGATGCCGGGCTGCGGCGCGCCGCGATCCTCATCAGGCCGCATCCGCAGCACGCGGAGCAATGGCAGGCGTTCGATGCCGGCGAGCACGACGCGGTGGCGGTCTGGCCGCGGGGCGGTGCGAATCCGGTCGATCGCCAGGCGCGGGCGGCCTATTTCGACTCGATGTACTACAGCGTCGCCGTCGTCGGTGTGAACACGAGCGCGCTGATCGAGTCGGGGATCGTCGGCCGTCCCGTGTTCACGGTGCTGGCTGACGAGTTTGCGGATCAGCAGGAAGGCACGCTGCACTTTCAGCATCTGAAGCACGTCAACGGCGGACTGCTGCACGTCGCCGGCACGATGGCCGAACACCTGGTGCAGCTCTCGGGGGTCGTGCGCGGCGGGTACGAGGGCGGCAAGAGCCGCGCGTTCGTGGAGGCCTTCGTGCGCCCGTTCGGCCTGAGCGCCCCGGCGGCGGTTCGATTTGCCGACGCGGTGGAGACCGCCGCCTCGAGCCGGCCGCAGCCTGCGCCGGCGACCATCTCGCTTCAGGTCCGGCGTCTGCTGCTGCGGCCCCTGGCCACGATGGCGTCGGCGGCCGCACGGCTGCGCCAGGCGAATCGTGCCGAGCGCCGCGACGCCGTGAGTCCTGGCCGGTCCCTCAAGATCCTGTTCACCGTCGCGTCTCCGGAGTATCTCCGCTACTACGACTCGACCATGCGGCTGCTCGCCGACCGGGGCCACACCGTGGCCCTGGCGGTGAATTCGCTGCGGGAGCGCAAGCACGCGCGGCTCGACCTGGTGGAGGACGATCGGATTCAGATTGCCGGAACCGTGCCGGAGCGGCAGGACATCTGGATGCCGCTGGTCCGCGCCCTGCGCGGAACGATGGACTTCGTGCGGTACCTCGACCCGCGGTTCGCCGATACGCCGGTGCTTCGCAACCGGATGTATCGCAAGGTTCTGCCGGCGTGGCTGCGGCCGCTGGATCGAATCAGGTCGATGTCCTCAGGAGCGGTCAACCGGCTGCTCAGGGCCATGCAGGCCCTGGAGCGGGCGGTCCCGGTCAGCGGCCGCGTCAGCGCCTTTCTGCGGGACCAGAAGCCCGACGTCGTGCTGGTCTCGCCCCTCGTCGACGCCGCCTCGGATCAGGTCGACGTCGTCCGCGCTGCGCAGGCGGCCGGGATCCCTGTGATTGCGGGCGTGGCGAGCTGGGACAACCTCACCAACAAAGGGCATCTGCGCGTCGAGCCCGATCTCGTGACGGTCTGGAACGACCATCAGCGCCGCGAGGCCGTCGACCTGCACGGCGTCGCACCGGGGCGCGTGGCCGTGACCGGCGCGCAGCTGTTCGACCGCTGGTTCGAGCGCCAGCCCAGCATGCCGCGCGCCGAGTTCTGCCGGATGGTCGGCCTGCCCGACGACCGGCCCTTCATCCTCTTCACCGGCTCCTCTGTGTTCATCGCGCGCTCCGAGCATGAGGTGCCCTTCGTGCGTCGATGGATTGAGGGGCTGCGGGCAAGCGCCGATCCGGCGCTTCGCGACGCCGCGGTGCTCGTGCGTCCGCATCCGTTCAATCCGGTCGCGTGGGTCACGGCCGACTTCTCCGACCTGCAGCCGGTCGCGATCTGGCCGCGCGCCCGCTACACGCCCGCGGCCGAAGACGCCCGGGCGTCATTCTTCGACTCGCTCTACTACTGCCAGGCGGTCGTCGGCATCAACACGAGCGCGATGATTGAGGCGGCCATCCTGGGCCGTCCGGTGCTGTCGGTGCTGGCGCCGGAGTTCGCCGGCACGCAGGATGGGACGCTCCACTTCCGCTACCTGCGTCCGGAAAATGGCGGGTTCCTTCGGGTGGCGGGCTCCATCGAGGAGCACCTGGCGCAGCTCGGCGCGGTGCTGCGCGATCCGGACGTGGTGCGCGCCGAAACCGCGCGGTTCGTCGCGTCGTTCATCCGGCCCTACGGGCTGGCGACCCCCTGCACGCCTGTGCTCGCGGACGCGATCGCGGCCGTCGCCTCGCGGCCGCGCGCTGCGGGTCGACCCGCCCGCGGATCGCTCGTCCTTCGCGCGCTCCTCTGGCCCGCGGCCGCGCTCCTGTGGGCCAGCGCCGAACGCGACGGTTCGCCGGCGGCGGCGGCGGAGCCGCTGCCCGGGGCGACGTCATGGCGCGGCGTTCCCAGGCGCGCGGCACGCCTCATTCGCCAGGGCGTGCGCCGTGCCGGGCGGGCGGGGCTGTCGTGCGTGATGGCGATTCCACGCGGCCTGAAGCGGGTCCCGCGGCTCGTGCTGCGCCGAATCCGTCTGGCGCGGTATTACGTCGCGACCGTCGTGCTGCAGCGGCCTGGCCGGGATGCCTGATTGTCACCTCGGTATGGCTTGGCTGAAGCCAAGCGCT
>MEKU01000015.1:0-2387 GCA_001767195.1 Acidobacteria bacterium RIFCSPLOWO2_02_FULL_67_21 | reverse complement strand
GTGCTCGGCTTCAGCCGAGCCGGGGTCAGTCCTTAAGTACCGGAATTGAAGTGCCGGAATTGAACGTGCGAAAAATCTGCGTCTTCATTGGTTCACGCGCCAACTACAGCAGCATCAAGTCGGTGATGCGCGCCGTTGACGCACATCCCGACCTCCGCCTGCAGCTCATCGTGGGCGCGTCGGCGCTCCTCGATCGTTTCGGGTCCGTGGTCGACCTCATCGAGGCGGACGGATTCACGCCCGCCGCGCGCGTGACCATGATTGTCGAGGGCGAGACGCCCGCCACGATGGCGAAGTCCACCGGGCTCGGGCTTCTGGAGCTCCCCACGATCTTCGAGATGCTCAAGCCAGACGTGACCGTCAGCGTCGGCGACCGGTTCGAGACCATGGCGACCGCCATCGCCGCGGCCTACATGAACATACCGGTCGCGCACACGATGGGCGGCGAGATCAGCGGGACCATCGACGAGAGCATCCGCCACGCGGTCACGAAGCTGGCGCACATTCACTTCCCGGCCAATGCGGCAGCCGCCGCGCGGATCGTTCGCATGGGCGAGCCGCCCGACACGGTCCATGCCGTCGGGTGTCCGCGGATCGATCTCGTCGCCGAAATCGCGCGCCTGGGCGACGGGATTCCGCATGCCGAGTGGCTGACCCGGGAGGGCGTCGGCGCGCATGTCGATCCGGCCAGGCCGTTCCTGCTCGTCAATCAGCACCCGGTCACGACCGAGTACGGGCACGGCAAGGAACAGATCTGGGAGACGCTGATGGCGCTCGAGGAGCTGCGCATGCCGACCATCATGCTGTGGCCCAATGTCGATGCGGGATCGGAGGACATCGCGACCGGCATGCGGACGTTCCGCGAGAAGCGCGAGCCGACGTACATCCGGTTCTACAAGAATTTTCCGATCGACACCTACGTGCGCCTGATGCTGTCGTGCGCGTGTGTCGTGGGCAATTCGAGCGCCCCCATTCGCGAGGGAGCGTTCCTCGGAGTGCCGGCGGTCAACATCGGCACGCGCCAGAAGGGCCGTGACCGCGGTGCCAACGTGGTCGATGCCGGATACAGCCGCCAGGAGATCGTGGCCGGCGTCAGGCATCAGCTGGCCCACGGCCGGTATCCGTCGGATCCGCTCTATGGCGACGGCCATGCCGGCGGGCGGATCGCCGACCTGCTCGCGACCGTGCCGCTGAGCGTTCAGAAGCGGCTGGTGTTCTCCCCGAGCGCCGTATGAATGTGCTGGGCGTCGTGCCGGCGCGCGGCGGGTCGAAGGGGATCCCGAACAAGAACGTGACGACCATTGCCGGGCGGCCGATGCTCGCCTACACGGCCGACGCCGTCCGCGGCAGCCGGCGGCTGACCCGTGCGGTCGTCAGCACGGACGACGAGGCGATTGCACGCGTGGCGCGGGAGCTCGGCCTGGAGGTGCCGTTTCTGCGCCCGGCCGAGCTGGCGGCCGACGGCACGCCGATGCTGCCGGTGCTGCAGCACGCGGTGCGCGAGCTGGCGGGCTCGGGGTTTGTGGCGGACGCGGTCGTCCTGCTGCAGCCGACATCGCCGCTCCGCAGGGCGGAGCACATCGACCGGGCGGTCGACCTCCTCGAGGCGACGGGCGCCGATTCCGTGGTCAGCGTCGTTGAAGTGCCGCATCAGTTCACGCCGACCTCGATCATGCGTCTCGACGGCGAGCGGCTGCGGCCGTACGCGGACGGCCCGATCGTGACGCGCCGCCAGGACAAGCCGCGCGTCTATGCCAGAAACGGTCCCGCCGTCGTGGCGGTGAGGACGTCCGTGCTGGAGCGCGGGTCGCTCTATGGCGACGACTGCCGGCCGATGGTGATGAGCGCGGCCGATTCGGTCGACATCGACGGCCCGGAGGATCTGGCGTCTGCCGATCTCCTGCTGATGCGGCGGATCCAGATCCCCTACCGGCGGCCGGACGAGTACCAGCGGGTCGATATCGCGCAGCTGCGTCCGGGCGGCTCGTACAGGCAGCTGATCGAGAAGCGGACCCATCCGATCGACGAGCTGGTGCGCGCGCACGGACGGATTCCCGACGATCTGCTCGCGCCGCGGCCGTGCCCGACGTGCGGTGAACGCGAGGCGTCACTCGAGCTCGAGAAGGACCACATGCGCCTGGTGCGGTGCGCCGCGTGTGATCTCGTCTACGTCACGCCAACCTTCGACGAGGCCCACTACAAAACGGTCTACCGGTCGAGCGAATACCAGGAGATCGTCCGGGATCTGGGGATCGGGAGCCACGAGTACCGCGTGCAGCGCTTCGGCCGCGAGCGCGTGGATCTGATGGCCCGCCACCTCCGGCCGGCGCGCCCTTCGGCCGCGAGCGCGTGGATCTGATGGCCCGCCACCTCCGGCCGGCGCGCCC
>MEKU01000014.1 GCA_001767195.1 Acidobacteria bacterium RIFCSPLOWO2_02_FULL_67_21 | reverse complement strand
GGCGGGGACGAACTCCCGCTTGTTCCCGCCGAAGCCGGCCGTAATGCGCTCCATCCCCACCTTCACCTCCGGCGGCCCCTCCATCTCCGGATACCGCTCGATGAAGAGCTGGGCGAGCTTGTAGGCCATCTCGTCGCTCATGCGCTCGTGGACGGCCAGCGCCCAATCGGTGAAGTCGAGCGCGAGCACGCGCTCCGGCTGGCCCGGGTAGTAGCCGGCCCGGATGTAGCGGGACGGCCAGCCCCACTCGGCCTCGAGCGACTTGGCCGCCTCGGGGTCGAGATTGATGAACGTCATCGGCCGGATGCCGATGTTCTTCGCCCAGTTGGCGTCGTAGCCCGACTCGAGGAACAGGGCGTTGATCTCGCCGTTCGAGTACGCCTGGCGCACGTTGGTCCCCCGCGGCTGCTTGAAGTAGTCCGTGGAGATGATCTCGCCGCCCCAGCTCGTGAAGTCGGCCTCGGAGATGCCGTGCCGGCGCAGCACTTCGCGCAGCAGGAACGGCATGATGTTGTCGCCGTCCTGGTAGGCGGTGCCGATCTTGAGCCCGAGCTTCCGCTCGCGGATCTCGTTCACCGACGTGATCCCGAGCTTCGGATCGACCGCAAACGTAATCCAGTCGTCCGAGGGGTACTTGCCGATGCCCCGGAGCCCCGTCTGCGGGCCGTCCTTGGTGAACACCGCCACGCCCCGATACGCCAGCGTCGGCGTATGCGCCGGGTTCGCGAACACGATTTCGGCGTCGCCCTGCATCACGCGCAGCACGCCGTCACGGAACTGCCGGCCCGACTCGTGGAAGTCGATCCACGTGTCATGGTCCGGGTAATCGCGCTTCAGCGCACCGAGCATCATCAGGCCGACGCGCGTGAAACCGGGATAGCTGTTGCCGGCGCCGGTGAACCGGATGTACTTCCTGGCGCCCGCCTGGCCACCGTTGGTGGCGGGCGCGGCCGCCTCAGGCGCGGGGGCCGGCTGCGAGCACTGCACCAGCGCCAGCACGCCGAGCAGCGCACAGCATCCTCGAAGACCAAACTTCGTATTCATATGATGTCCTTTCGGCGTGTTATTCCGTCGTGGCCGGCAACAGGCCCTTCTCCCGATAGTACCGAATCGCGCCCGGATGCAGCGGCACCGGGAGCTTGATCATTTCGGAAGGAACAAACTCCACGGCAAGCCCGCCAAACCCGCCGCTGACCTTTTCCATGCCCGGCTTGACTCCGGGAGGCGGCAGCTGCTGGTCCAGCCCCTCGATGAAGATCCTCGCGATCTGGTATGCCACCTCGTCGTCCAGATCCTCACGGACGGCAATCGCCCAGGTGCCGAAGTCGAGCGCCAGGAACGCGTCGGGCTGGCCCGGATAGTAGTTGGCCCGCACCTCATTCGACGGCCACCCGTACTCAGCCTCCATCTGCTTGGCCACTGCCGGGTCGATGCTGATGAACTGCATCGGGCGCTTCTTGATCTGCTCGTCCCAGCGGGCGTCATACCCGGACTCGTAGAAGACGGCGTTCGACTCGCCCGACAGATAGGCGTTGCGCGCGCCGCCGATGCCCACGCCGAGGATCTCCCCGCCCCATGACTTGAACTCCTCGAGAGTGATGCCGTGGCGCTTGAGCAGCTCCATGATCAGGAACGGGTGCACGTTGTCGCCGTCCAGCTTGCCGGTGGAGATCTTCAGCCCGACCTGCTTGGCCTTGATGTCGGCGAACGATTTCACGCCGAGCGCGGGATCGACGACGAAATTGATCCAGTCATCGGAAGGATACCCGCCGATGCCGCGCAGCGGAACGGGCGCATCGAAGATCCCGACGCCTCGGTACGCCATGTCGACGAGATGCGGGGTGTTCGCAAAGACAACGTCCGCCTTGCCATTGCCGAGCGCGATCATGCCGTCGCGAAAGCGCGTCCCTGCCTCGTGGTAGTCCATCCACATGTCGCGCTCGGGAAACTCACGCTTCAAGTGACGCAACACCATCGTCCCGACCTTGGAGAAGCCGGCGTAGCTGTTGCCGGCGCCCGTCAGCCGGATCTCATTGCCCCGGGCCGGGGCCGCAGGCGCTGCCACCTCGGGTGCTGGCTGGGAGCACTGTACGAGAACGAGAAGAGCGGGAACACAGAAGAGTGCGGTAAGCGCACGACGAATATTCATACGCGTTGCTCCTCTTCGGCCGACGCACGCAGGCGGAAGCTGCCCCCCCGCCCGCGTGTCGGCCGCGATGGAATCCTCTGCCCGCGTCAGAAGTTGTAACTCGCCGACAGCTCGAAAATTCTGGGGGGCAGGATGTCCCTTGGCCGCTGGAAGTTGCGGCCCGAGAGCGCCGTCACCGATGGACGGCCGTCTCCGCCGCGCACCGCTGTGCTCGAGTTCAGGAAATTGTAGGCATTGAGCTGGATCCCCACCCGCTGTCCCTTCGGGAGAGGGAACCGCTTCTCGACCCGGAAATTCACAATGGTGATACTCGGCGAGCGATATCTTTCGCCGAAGTTCTCAGCAGGCACCTGGATACTCCCGAGCCGCCTGGTTTGAACCCTCACCAGCCGCGAAAACTGGTTGCCGCTCGTGTAGTGGACGGTCGTGCCCAGGTTGATGTCGTACGGGAAGATGTAGGTCCCCGTGACCTTGCCGTCCCAGTCCCAGGACCGATCGGCCGTGTTGAAGTTACCGTTGGGGGTATACGCTGCCCCCGTGGCCTCCGCATTGCTGGAGCCGGCCGGTTTGTCCCGCTTCGTGGCCGAGTAGGAGGCCGTGAACTGGTAACTGTTCGAGAGCCGCTTCACGGCCGCGAGCTCAAAACTCGTGAACGTCTGGTCGATCGAGGGATCGTTGACTCTCATGAACAGCTCGTTCCTGGCTCCAGCCAACTCCGCCGGATACTCCCAATAGGAGAGGACATTCCCCTCTCCGAAATCACCGGTTCCGGGTATGCCATCCTCGCCCGGGTCCAGAAAATCCGTTCGCTCGGTCCATACCTCGAAGGGGCGCTTGATATTCTCCGTCCGGATGAGGTTGGTCCAGCGGCTGTGGATTCCGGTCGCGCGCAGGGAGAAGTTTGCCATCAGCTCCCGTTCCAATGAGACGGAGAACTCATCGAAGCGGGTCTGTTTTTCGTCCGGGTTCACGACTGATGCCGCGCCCACGCCACCAAACTCCGCGCCGGTGCCCTCGATGAAATCGGGCCCGTTCGGATCGAGGTTCGCCTCCCCGAGATCGAAGTCCCTGTTCCCGTTGAGGTCGCGCCACTTGTAGTGACGCATGAGTCGTCTTATCCCGGTGTACGCGCCCGCGGTACCCTCCTGAAAGCTGTAGTAGCGGCCAAACCCGCCCTTCACCACCGTCCGGCCATCGCCCGTGATGTCGTACGCCGCGTGCAGCCGCGGCTGCACGTTGAAGAAGGTCGGCGCATCCACCCTCTCCTGAGTGAAGGCCGGGAATATGAGGTCCATGGGGAACGGTGCGCTTTGAGCGCTTTCAAAGCGTTGTTCGGGGACCCACGCTGCCGCGTGCTCCACCCGAACCCCGAGATTCACCGTCAGCAGTCGCCCGATGGTCCAGCTGTCCTTCCCGTACCACGCGATGTTGTTGAAGCGGGTGTGCGTATCGACCGCGTTGAAGAAGTACACCTCTGCGGGCTCCCCGTTCTGCACTTGAGGCCGCCGCGCGTCGGCGAGCGCCCGATCGAAGAAGCCCCCGGCGAACGAAAGCCCGTAGGGGAGCGGCTTTACCGAGATCTTCCCTCCGGCTTTCCAAAGCAGGACGTCGAGGCCGGTCTTGAATTCATGGTTCCCGCCCCAATTCGGCTTGAAATAGCTCATCGAGGTCTTGAGGTGATCGCCCGGCCCTCGGGCGTTATCCTCGCCGCTGACCACGTGTTCGCCCGTACGAATTTCGCTGTCAAGGTCCCGAGCCGGGACTTGATAGGGGTCGGTCTGGAAGAATTGCGGCCCGGAGTGTTTAATCCTTCCCCACTGCGCCTGGGCGACCATGCGGTTGCCGAAGAGGCCCTCCCACTCGACCTTGCCGAGCGGATCGGCTTTGTGATGCGCTTCGCGATTCTCATACTGAAAGAGCTCGTCCTGGCCCTTGACCTCAAAATTCGACGAATGCACATACAGGCCGATGATGCGGTGCGAGGGGTTCACCTGGTACGATCCTTTGATCGTGGCGTACGAAAAGTCCACGAGGTTCTGACCCTGGCTCCCGTCGGGGTTGAAGGCGTTCAACAGGTTGTACGCCAGCGTACGGCGCCGGGCCGCCCCGTAGAACCACAACTTGTCCCGTACGATCCGGCCACCGAATTCGCCAAAGCCGTCCTTCTGTTCGTCGAGCCCTTGCCCTGCTGTAAAACCCTGGGCCTCCAGCTCGGGGCCGATGTTGCTGCTTTGAAACGTGTCGTTGTTGTACGAAAACGTTCCGCCACCGTGGAACTGGTTCCCGCCCGACTTGATGATGCCGGTGACTTGCACGCCGCGGGTGGGAAACTCCGCATCGGTCCCAACCGTCTGGACGCGCACCTCTTCGAGCGTGTTGTTGTCCCAGAAGGCGTTGTTGATCTGGACGGTCGTGATCCCGTCGATGGTGTACCATTCCTGGCCCAGCTGCCCGAACGTCTGCGCGTCTGGATTCTCCGCGATCTGGTTGCCCCCGACCTCGACGAAGGTGCGCACGCCGGGCGCGAGGCCCAGGAGGCTCGCAATCGAATTGCGGGTCGTGACCGTGAGCTCGAGCGTCTCGTTCGTCAGCAAGGTGCTGCCCGATGTGGACGCCACGTCAACCACCGGCGCCTGGCCCGACACCGTGATCGTCTCTTCAACACCGCCCACGACCATCGAGATATCAAGCCGGGCGGTGAAACCGAGGGTCAGCCGGATGTCTTCGCGCCTGACAGGGCGAAATCCAGCCAATTCGAAGTTGACCGTGTAGACGCCCGGCGGCAGCGGCCGGATGGTGAATTCGCCCAATTCGTTCGTGACCTCCGTCCGCGTCCCCGTCTGGAGCGACGGGCTGGACACCGTCACCGACACGCCCGGCAGCACGCCGCCGCTGGCGTCGACGACCTGGCCCAGGATTCCGGCTTGCGTGCCCTGGCCCGCTGCCGGTAACGCGACGAACGCAAACAGACAGACGAGGATCGCAATGCATCCGCCTCGAACGCCGAAGCTAACCGACTTCGCAGTGTTCATGACCACCCTCCAACCTCCATCGCTCGTCCGCAGGCGACGAGGCAATCTTCCTGGGGCGCAAGTAATGCCGACCGTGAGAACTCGCCTGCATCTGTGATCTCTGAGGCGTAGTCCGCGACGTTGGAAATCGATTGTGCCGGCACGCGCTTTATATCCGTGTTTACGTGACGAGTCAACTCTCGGCGGCGCAGATCGGCGGCGCAGATGGCGGCGCAGAATGGCCGAAGCCGGACCCAAGAGACTGTGCAATAGAGGGCATGAGCGCCCATGGCATTCGTTGTAGCGGCGGGCCTTCGCGGGGCCCCCACCGCGCATGCCTGCGCGGTGGGGTGCGAGATCCGCCGAGGCCAGTCTGAAGACCGGCCTCTACGACCAAATGAATATAGACCCGGCGTAAGGCCTTCGCAGGGCGAACAAAGAGGGAACCACCGCGCCGTTTCAGATACGATCCCGCCGTAAGCTCTTGACCGATGGTCCGACCTCGCAAACCGCGACCACCTGTTCCACCACTCTCCTCGAGCCCGCAACCCGGGATCCGCTGGCGGGCGCTCGCCATCGTGCTCGCCGGCGCCCTGACGTACGCGAACGGCCTCTCCGCACCATTCGCATTCGACGATCAGCTGTCGATTGTCGAGAACACCTCGATCCGGCAGTGGAATCCCCGCACGCTGTTTTTTCCCGAACGCGAGCTGCCGGTCGCGGGCCGTCCGCTCGTCAACGTCACCTTCGCCGTGAACTATGCGCTCGGCGGCCTCGACGTAGCCGGCTACCACGTCGTCAACGTCGCGTGGCATCTGCTGTCGGCGCTCCTGGTGTTCGGCCTGGTGCGGCGGACGCTGAACCTTTCCGGAATCGACGAACGGCTGGCCGGGCGCTCGGCGGATATCGGCTTCGCGGCGGCGCTCCTCTGGATCGTTCATCCGCTGAATACCGAGGCGGTCAACTACGTCACGCAGCGCACCGAGCTGATGATGGCGTTCTTCTACCTGGCCACGTTGTACGCAAGCCTGCGCAACTGGAAAGCGGCAGCGATTGTCTCGTGTGCCGCCGGGATGGCGTGCAAGGAATCGATGGTCACCGCGCCGGTGGCCGTCCTCCTCTACGACGCGGTGTTTCTGTATGGAGGCGTCAGGCAGGCGATGGCCGGACGGTGGCGCTTCTACGCCGGCCTCGCACTGACGGGGGCGCTGCTGGCTGCCCTGCTCTGGTCCGGCCCCCGAATTCACTCGGCGGGGTTTGGCACCGGCGTCAGCCCCTGGACGTACCTGCTGAATCAGGCGCCGATGATCGTGCAGTACCTGAAGCTGACCGTCTGGCCCCGGGCACTCGTTGCCAACTACGGCTGGCCGCTGCCGGTGACCCTGGGAGACGTCCTGCCCCAGGCGCTGTTCGTCGTGCTGCTGCTCGCGCTCACCGCCTCCGCGCTCGTGCGCTGGCCGCGCGTCGGCTTCCTCGGCGCATGGGTGTTCATCACGCTGGCACCCACGTCCAGCCTTGTGCCGATCGCGACCGAAGTGGGAGCGGAGCGGCGGATGTATCTGCCGCTCATCGGCCTCGTCACACTCGCCGTGGTGGCGGTGTCGTCGATGCCTCGCCTGCGTCCACGCATGGCGGCGGCGGTGCTCCTGTCGTGCGCGGCGGCGCTGGCGGGCGGGACGGTCCTCCGAAATCGAGACTACGACTCGTCGCTGGAGCTCGCGCGCACGACCGTCGAGCGCCGCCCCGGCAGCGTCGCGCATCACCTGCTCGGCAGCGAGCTGCTGCGAGCCGGTGCCACCACCGAGGAGGCGATCCAGCATCTCCGGCAGGCGCTGCCGGGCGCGCCGCGGGCCCGCTATACGCTTGGCGCCGAACTGCTGCGCCAGGGGCAGACGGACGAGGCGATCGAGCAGCTGCAGCAATTTCTGGAGGAGCAGCCGTTCCTGCTGGAGGCCGTGTCTGCGCGTCAGCTCCTCGGGCAGGCGTTCGCGCGGCGGCAGCAGTGGGCAGAGGCCATCGAGCAGTACCGGCGGGTCTTGACGATGAATCCGTCGTTGCCGCAGCGGCTCGACACGCAGGGGCTGTTGGCCGTTGGGCTGTTTCAGGCCGAGCGCTACGACGAAGCGATCGATGCGTATCGGCAGTACCTGGCCCGCCGCCCGGGCGACATCGATGCGCTGACCAATCTCGGCATCGCGCTCGTGGCCGCGGAACGGCCGGACGAGGCGCTCGACGTCTTCCGCCGGGCGGTCGAGCTCGACCCGGGAAACGCCGACCGCCGGCGCAATCTCGCCACCGCGCTCTTCGACAGCCGCAACATCGATGAGGCGGCCCTGCATGCCCGGCAGGCGGTCGCCCTGCGGCCCGGCGACCCCGCCGCGCACGACCTGTTCGGGCGGGTACTCGCGGTGCAGGGCCGGCTTGCTGAAGCCCAGGCCGAGTTCGAACGCGCGCTGCAGGTGGCGCCCGATTAT
>MEKU01000013.1 GCA_001767195.1 Acidobacteria bacterium RIFCSPLOWO2_02_FULL_67_21 | reverse complement strand
TGTCTTCACGCCACACCTTGTACCGACACCTCCTCGGACCGGACTTGCACCGGCTGCGTTGATTCACCTTTCACGGCGCACTCTCAACTGGGTTTGCCGTGGTACGTCCGCGAGAGGGCGTTCTCGATACCGCTTTCGGCAAGTACGCCCTACGTGAAGCAACCTTCCTTGCGGAAGTCGAGATGCGTTCAGTCGGGGTCAGCTATCCCGCAATTAACGCCTCCGACCTCGGTGACATTCCGGTTCACCTTCCACCGCCGAAGAGCCAGCGCGCTATCGCTAACCACCTCGATCGAGAGACGACGCGGCTTGATGCGCTGGTGGCGGCGAAAGAGCGAGTGCTCGAGCTGTTGGCGGAGAAGCGCCGAGCGCTTATCACCCGCGCCGTCACCCGGGGCCTCGACCCGAGCGCCCCTCTCCGAGGCTCCGGTGTCCCGTGGCTTGGCGAGATTCCGGAGCATTGGCGCGTCGAGCGGCTCAAGTTTCACTTGCATGGGATCGAGCAGGGGTGGTCTCCCATCTGCGACAAGATGCCAGCCACGCTAGAAGAATGGGGTGTTCTCAAAGCGGGATGCGTGAATGGCTGGGACTTCGACTCGAACGAGAACAAGCGACTACCAGAAGCGATTCGTTCGCGCACGCAGGAATTGGCTGACCTTATCATCCAGATCTGGCCAGTGCCGCAAAACCATCGATCGGGGTTCTCTCCGGACAGGCCCAGGCTTCGAAAGAAGGTCCATCTCTCCGATCTCATCAGGGGCGGCGCCCTCGAGCCAGGGCTGTCTCTCTTCCCGAGACGCAAGAAGTTCAGTGCTCGGGTGGCGACGCTACTCCCGGACGGCCGGGTAGAGGTCGATGGCGTGGCGTTCTCGAGCCCCTCCGAGGCCGCCACTTCGATCACCGGACATCCGACGAACGGCTGGTGGTTCTTCTTGGTCGACCAGGCGTCGCGCCGCTCGCTCAGGACTGTCAGGCGCGACTACGTCAATGCAATGGCTGTGGACGTCGAGGATGATGAGGCGGAGGAGGACGGCGATGAGGACGAGGGATAGGAGGCCAGCGAACGGGCGTGAACCTGAACTGGATTGCCACCGCCGATAGGCGTTCGCCGATTCGTATGCGGATCGTCTTCGATGAGCCGGTAGTGCGTGCTGCCCGTCGACGGTGTGCGTTCAAGAGCTACCGCCGAAGCGAAGAACCTATGAGTTTCGCGATGCCAGTCGCAGCCCTCGGCGCCGGCCGTCAGCCGCCGCGTCTGGACGTGTTCGGCCCTCGGCCGTCGGCGAGATACCCAGCCCGAAAATGAGCGCATCTACGTCTTCCGTGTAGAGCCCGAGTTGTCGCGCCACGTCGGCCTTGCTGACACCGGACTCCCGCAACGACGTCAGCACCTTGCTCAGCACTTGCGAAGATTCCCGCGGCATGCCCTCGGGTTCCCGAGTCCGCCCATACTTCGCGATCTCGATGCACAACATGCGGTACTGCCACTCCGTCAGAAGGCCGAGAGCGTGGAGGCGATAGTTCATCGCCGCGACGGAGACGCCCCAGTTCTTCTTCAACTGCACGAGGTGCTGCAGCGAGGGCGCGTTGAACCGCTTTGCAACCGACAGCACGCTGCCCGACGGCATCAGGAACGCTGAGGCGAACGCCTGCGCATCCTTCTCGACGTCCCGGCCTTGGGGGCCACCGTGTCGGTGCAGGACGAGGTGACCGAGTTCATGCGCCGCGTCCATCCGACTGTGCTCCGCGGTCTTGTTGGTGTTCAGGAACACGAACGGCACGTTCTTGTGCCAGAGGGAGAAGGCGTCGAGGCTCTTGCCCTCCTCGGTGAGGGAGTAGATGCGGATGCCCTTTGATTCCAGTAAGTGAATGAGGTTCCCGATCGCCAGTTCGCCGATCTTCCAGTGCGTTCTCACCATCATGGCCGCGGCGTCGGGCTCCTGTTCCCGTATCGACGGCACGTCTGGCACAGGGAGCTCGAACTCGCCATCGATCCACTGCGACAACTCGAACGCCAGCGCACCGGCCGCGAGCGCTGCATCCCGCTGGCCAGCCGTCATCGACTTGAGCGACCGGAAGCTCGCGGCCTGAACGGTGGGTGTCGGGACGGATGTCCGTTGGAAGAATGGCGTCGGGAACTTCAGTGTTTCAGCGATGAGATCGAGCGTCTCCTGGGATGGCTCCGCCTTGCCACTCTCGAAGTCGTACAGGCTTCGTGTGGTGAGCTTGACGAGTTTCGCGAGGTCGACCTTGGTCATGCCGCGGCGCCGTCTCGCCAGCACGAGCCGGTCGGGGTTGAAGGATTCAGGCTTCACGGCGGCGGATCACTACTTCGCTTTCGACACGGGGCGCGTCTAGGACGGGCATGCGAGCTGGGTCGAGGGGAGTCGCGGTCAGGATGATGCGCTCGTCCCACTCGTCCACGTATCCTGAGCTGTCCATGCTGACCGGGTGCGACAGTTCGCAGATCATTTCGTCGCCCTTACGGTGGTGAAGCAGAAGCCACGTCGACGTCGGCGCCCCGTTTTGCGCCAATTCAGGAATGTGTTCAAACGGCAGGAGTTGGTTGTGCCCGACGACCTTCATCGTCGCGACGCCCTTCGGGTGGCGCGTTGACGGGATGACCGAGTCTTCGAGCGAGCCTGTGCCCTCATTGCCGCTGGCGACCGCAATCGCGACCAGTCCATCACCGCGTACAACGAGGGGAAGCCCCTTACAGTCGGCACTGGTCCACCCTTGCGGCAGCAGAGTGTCCCTGAGGCGCCGAACGATTTCCGCCCACATTGCCAAGCCGTGGAAGTTCGCTGGGTGATTGTCGGTGCAACTCGCCTTCGCGGCTAAGCCGGCGGAGATCGCGTCGGTGAGGCATTCCTCGGAAACCTGCAGCTCGTACAGCCGGGCGTGGACGTCGACGGGGTCGGTCAGTAGCTCTTGTGGCATTCCTGCTCCTTGAGATCCGGCCTGCGAGAAGGGGACAGCCAGATTACTTCCTGTTTTTATACCTCAGATGAGGTCATAAAACAAGAAGTAGCTACGCTCACGCCGCTCGAAACTTGATCGAGGTGAGCGCGCCGAAGCCGGGGAACGTGTCGCCGGGCCGCCACTTCACTGTCTCTCCGGACGCATAATGCCTTCCGTTAACTCAGGAGGCCTCTAATATTTCCTTCTATCGTCTCTGTTGCCGGGTGTTGGCCGTCGGTGGTACGGGTCATGCTGCCCTGCCCGTACGCAGGCACGAAGCCCAGGAGGACAGCCGCAAGTACCAGTCGGGGCTGTCTCATGTCGGCGCCTCTGCAAGAGACCATTCTCATGTCACACCTCGATGAGCCGTCCGCGCCGGCGCCCATATTTATATCCCAGCGACGCACAAGCAGTAGACTGCCGCCGGCCCTCATCCCGAGGGCACGAGCGAGGTGGGAGATGAGCGCGAGTCCGCAGACCTACAAGAACCACGTGAAGTTCGTGCCGATGTTCCACTACGTGCTGCTGCCGCTCCTCCTCGTGAACTTCCTGGCCATGACCTATCAGGCGTGGCAGCAGCCGAACCGGTCGACGGGGTGGGCCGTGGCCATGTCGTTCGCGTTTATCGTGATGGCGCTGTTCGCGCGCGTCTTTGCGCTCAGGGCGCAGGACCGCGTGATTCGGCTCGAGGAGCGCCTCCGGATGCGCGAGGTGCTCCCGCAGGACCTGCAAGCCCGTATCAACGACTTCAGCCCTGAGCAGCTCATCGGCCTGCGGTTCGCCAGCGACGCCGAGCTGCCCAGCCTGGCCGCCGCCGTGCTGCGCGACAACATCCAGAAACGGGACGCCATCAAGAAGATGGTGAAGAACTGGCGCGCCGACACGCTTCGCGTGTGAGCCTCTGCCTCAACCGTCGCCCACCGGCCTGGATCTCGGTGATGCGGCTTGCCGCATCCATATTCCAGCATGCACGCACTCGATCTCCCGGCGGCTGCGGACTACCTTGTGAAGAGTGTCCCTGCACCTGAGCTCGTTCTTCTGTACTCAGCTCTCGCAGCGACCTGGGCTACGGGGACGAGCCTCCTCGCGGCGTTCCTGTCGACCTGACTCCGCGGGCATCATGCCCAGAACCCGGAACCCACTATTCCAATCGATCAGGAATCTGAAGGACGGCCCCTCCGGCCGTCAGTAATCGAACAGCTGCGTGTACTTTACGGTGAGCGAGCGCCCCAGCAGTTCCTCCGAGGTGAACCGCGACGTGTCGCGGCGGTCGTTGTAGACCAGGAAGAACCCGGTTCCGCTCCGATTCAGGAGCGCCAAGCGGACGTTGGAGGAGATCGTCGACGCCTGCCGGTTGTACTGAATGAGCCCCTGCAGGCTCGCCAGGCTCGTGAACGCGTAACTGACCTTCATCGGCACGAGGTCGTTCCGGAAGCGGCCGCCCGGCAGCGTGATGTCGTCGCGGTTCCACCCGAGCTCCGACAGGAGCCTCGCTCCCGCACGAAGCCCGACCGTCAGCTGCCACCCGTGGTAGTCCCCATCGTAGTAGCTGCCGACGCGATGCCACAGCGACGCGCTGACCGGAGCGCTGAGGTTGGTGTGCCCCTCGAAGACGCCACGGGTCCACGCGTACTCGCCGGCCGGGATGACGACACGCCGGCCCGTGACGTCCTGGTATACGGTGAACGGGCGCCTCGGCCGGTCCTGCCCCGTCTCGAAGAGATACCCGAAGCGGGCGCCCGGCCGCGTCATGATGTCGAAGAAGTGCCAGTGTCCCTGTGAGCTTTCGAGCTGGTTCTCGAGGTCCAGGTAGGCGCTGAAGTTGACGTGCGGCTGAATGCGGCGGATCCAGGGCCACTGCTTCGGCTGGTAGCTGAGGTTGTAGCCGCTCTCGAGCTGCCGGTAGGCCCGCCGCCGCAGGAACCCGACCTCGGGATTGAACCGCTCGCCGACCTGCGCGTAGCCGAGCCTCCCGCTCCACAGCTGGTTCGCGTAGTTGTACCCCGCACGGCCGGCATAATCCGAGCCCCCCTTGCTCCGGGGCGAATCGGTTCGCGCCAGGAAGGCAGACACTCGTCCGTTGGTCGTCGCCTGCCACCCGAGATCGACGCCGTAGGCCCGGTTGTCGTCCTCGGCCGTGGCGCGGCTGCCGACACCGTGGCGGCCCACGTACATCGCGCCGACGTTCGATCGCCCGACTTCCCGCTGGAGGCGAAGGACGGTGAAGTTGTTCGAGGGCGCCACCGTCTGGCCGGACCGTGCATCGACCGCCGCATCGGTCTGCATGTTCAGGAGCGCGACGTTGTAGCCGCCCAACTTGCCGCTCAGCCGGCCGCCAGCCACGATGTCGATCGGCTCGCCGCTCGCCGAAAGGCCGATCCGCCGCGAGAAGAAGAGATCCACGGCCTGGGCATGCCCCAGCTGAAAGAGCTGCGCGTTCTCGAGAAAGAACGGACGCTTCTCGGGAAAGAACAGCGGGTAGCGTGTCAGGTTCACCTGCTGCTCGTCGGCCTCGACCTGGGCGAAGTCGGTGTTGACGGTCACGTCGAGCGTCAGGTCGGCACGCACGCCCCACTTGACGTCGATCCCCAGGTCGCCGGAGCGCTGGAGCGCGTCGCCCCGCAGTATCTTGTCTTCGGTGAGCGCTCCGGATGCATACGGCAGCAGCTTGATGTCGCGGCGTGGCGGCAGGCTCAAGCCGGCGAGCTTGCCGGCCACCGACACGCGCTGGAGGTTGTAGCCCCGCGGCACCGGAGACAAAAACACCTGCTCGTTCTTGCGCCGGATGTTGCGCATGGCGTTGACGCCCCATGTACGGTCCTGCCCCGGGTCGTATCGAAGCGTCTTGAGCGGAATCGCGAACTCCGCCTCCCATCCACGCTCGGTCACCCGCGTGCGCACCCTCCAGTTGGCGTCCCAGTTCACGTTGAAGCCCCCGCGACTGCCGCCTCCCTGCCCGGTCTGACCTTCCGCCATGATCTGACCGTCGTATTCGATGCCGAACGGATTGGTGCCGAAGACAAACGCGTTCTGCCCGTCGTTGAACGTGTCGAGGAGGATCTGCACCGAGTCGGTCTGATCGAGGTCGGCGTCACGACGGCTCTGGCTGACGACGAGATTCGCGGGGTCGAAGTCGAAGCAGACGACGGCGATGTACAGGTTCTGCTGATCGAGGAGGAACCGGATCTCCGTGCGCTCGGTGGCGGGGTCGCCCTCGTTCGGCTCCTGCTGAATGAACGTGCTGAACGGCTCCGTTCGTGCCCAGATCGCCTCGTCCACGCGGCCGTCGATGACCGGTCGCTCGCCTTCGGCGGGGCGACCCGCCAGCAGTTGAGGAACCGTGGGAGAGGTCTGGGCCGCCGCGAGCGGCACCCGGGCGGCGCCGCACAGACTGATGAACAGCACGACGTGAGCAAGTCGCCACAGCCGGACCGCCATCATCTGAAGCATACCCGACGGTGTACGCACATACTTGGTGCGTGACCAGTAGTGTCCGGTCATAAGTCGAATAGTTGCAATTGGTTGCCGTCGTCGATCTGGTCGAATTGGGAGCCGACGTCGGAAACTGCCGTAAGTATTGGCGTTTTCTCGAAAAGCGTGACGCTCAGGATTTGCAGAAGTTTGTAGAGGCTCACGTCGAGGGCAAGACGCTTCCGAACGATGGCCACGAGGACGTAGACGGAGCGCGCGATCCAGATCTGGGTCTTCACGGCGTTCTCACTCGTGCCATCGAAGGCCTTGATCCGCAGATGTTGTTTGATCCATTTGAAGAAGAGTTCGACGGCCCATCGCGATTTGTACAGCTGCGTGATCGCGAACGCTGGCAGCACAAAGTTGTTGGTCAGGAATGCCAACCGTTTCTTCGTGACCGGATCTTCGTAGCGCACGCGGCGCAGCGGCTGCGGATAATCTCGTCGGGCGTTGGTGGTCGCCAGGCCGACGGTGTGATCGGAGAGAAGGCCGGTGGCGAAATCGACGGGACGAGAGACGCGCCGTCGGAAGCGAATCCCTCGCTTGGTGCGTGTCACGAAGAACGCCGCTTCGTCGGTGAAGCGATGGAGGCGCGCGAAGTCGACGTACCCACGATCCATGAGGTAGATGGCCCCGGGTTCGATGACCAAGTCATCGAGGAACGTCCCGTCGGCACGTTTTCCCTCGGTGATTTGCACGACGGTGGGGATCGGCCCTCGCAGATCCAGCTGCGTGTGCAGTTTGACGGCGGCGTCACGACGCCGATAGCGGGCCCACGGAAAGACAGACAGCCAAAGATCGACGATCGTGGCATCGAGGGCGTACACGCTGTTCGCCAAGTCGATCGCCAGCGGCTCATCGATGTACAGGTCGCGCGCGGTGCGAATCAGGCCCTGCGTGAAGTCGGCGTAGATGCGCCAGTCGCGTGTCTCGTTCGCCTCGGTCAACGTCGAGCGCGCGACGCGCGCGCGGATGCCGACGTGATAGAGCCGCGACTGCACCGCGCGAAGACAGGCCTCACTATCCCGCAGGCTCTCCCGATAGGTGAGTTGCGCGAACGCCATGCAGAGATACTGATCCCAGCACGAGAATCGCGACGACTTATAGTCCCCGTCGTACCGCGCGACGCACGTCTGGAACTTGTGCTGCGACACATGGGTCATCAACTCCGCGAAGACGGTGCGGCCAGCGGGCATGCGTCATTCTGGTGCCCCGGCCTCGCACGCCTGTTTTCCCCCGAACACGAGCCTTGCGAAAAGATATCGTCCGGTCGTCAATTCGCGCCGATCTCACGTCTTGTTAATAGTTTGCGCGGATGTACCGTCGCAATGACCGGACAGTAGTGGTGCGTGACACTGATTATGCGGAGTCGGTGATTATGCCGAGTCACGGAGCTACTTCACGACGGATCGCCGCGTAGATTCGTCACATCGA
>MEKU01000012.1:8331-9521 GCA_001767195.1 Acidobacteria bacterium RIFCSPLOWO2_02_FULL_67_21 | reverse complement strand
TCGTCCCAACCGATCGCAGCGCCTCATCGTCGGGCAGTCCCACGACAACGGTGGTGAGCAGCCAGACGAGGAGGACAGTCGAGATCCACAGAACCGAGGAGATCGCGAGCACGGCTGCGGGAAACCAGTGCCGGTACGCTCGTGCCCAGCCCGCGACGATCTCTGATGTGCGTGTGAGCAGCCGCGGCATCCTGTCCGTCACATCGCAACGGCCGTGCCACGGCCGTTGCGTGGCACTCTGAGTTGCGCGAGGCGGTATCGACCTGTACGGCAACAAGGTCAGCAGGAGCCAGCGGGTCCGCAGGACCCGCTCGCGAGCGGGTGCGATATCCTGTCGTCATGTCCATCCGTCCCGTCCGGCGCGTCGTGCAGTCGCAGCCGACGGTCGAGGGCGCCGGTGTCCGGCTGCGCCGCGCGTTCGGCTTCGGCGAGACGTCCGACTACGATCCGTTTCTGCTCCTGGACGACTTCAGGAACGACAACCCGAACGACTATCTCGCCGGCTTTCCGTGGCATCCCCACCGCGGCATCGAGACGATTACGTACGTGCTGGCCGGCACCGTCGAGCATGGCGACAGCCTTGGCAATCGCGGCCAGCTCGGCGCGGGCGACGTCCAGTGGATGACGGCGGGGCGCGGCATCCTGCATCAGGAGATGCCTCAGGGCGATCGGCTCGGCAGGATGCACGGCTTTCAGCTCTGGGCCAACCTTCCCTCGTCGCTGAAGATGACGCCCCCGCGTTATCAGGACGTGAAGGGCGGCGACATTCCGGAAGTGGTGGATGACGACGGCACGCGGGTGCGCGTGGTCTGCGGCAGCTTCTGGGGGAAGACGGGGCCGGTGGATGGCGTGGCGGCGGATCCGCGCTATCTCGATATCTTCGTGCCGCCCGGCGTCCGCAAGCGCCTGGCCGTCGAGACGACGCGCAACGCGTTTGCGTACGTGTTCGAGGGCTCAGGGACGTTCCGCGACGGCTCGGATCCTCAGGCGGTCAAGACCGATCTCGGCGGGCAGGAGATCGGCAACCGCTCCCTCGTCCTCTTCGACCGTGGCGACGAAGTCGTCGTACAGGCGGGCCCATCGGGCATCCGCTTTCTGCTCGTCTCTGGCGCGCCGATCGAAGAGCCGGTCGCCTGGCGCGGCCCGATCGTCATGAACACGCAGGACGAGCTGCACCAGGCCTACGCCGA
>MEKU01000012.1:0-8319 GCA_001767195.1 Acidobacteria bacterium RIFCSPLOWO2_02_FULL_67_21 | reverse complement strand
CAGGTAGACAGGCCGGGCTGAAGCCCGGCACTACATACGAACAGGCCGGGCTGAAGCCCGGCACTACATACGAACAGGCCGGGCTGAAGCCCGGCACTACGTACGAAAGTAGTGCTCGGCTTTAGCCGAGCCAGGCGCGCCCTAATCCAGCACCTCCTGAAGCGCCCGGCGTGCCGCGTAGTGCCCGCACATGCCGTGGACGCCGACACCGGGCGGCGTCGAAGCTGAGCAGAGGTAAAGGCCGCGAACCGGTGTGGAGTAGGTGCGCCATGTTGGCCGCGCAAACAGTTGCCGCAAATCGGTCACGCCGGCTGCAATATCGCCGCCAACCAAATTCGGATTGTGCCGCTCGACGTCGGCTGTCCGCATCACCGAGCGCGCGAGCACCCGCTCCCGGAACCCTGGCGCGAACCGCTCGATCTGCGACTCGAGGGCCGGCAGCATGTCGGCGTCCGACCCGTGCGGCACGTGGCAGTACGTCCAGACGACATGCCGCCCGTCGGGCGCACGCGTCGGATCGAAGAGCGACGGCTGCACGAGCAGCACGAAGGGCCGGGACGAGTGACGGCCGTGCCACGCGTCCGATTCGGAGGCGGCGATCTCGTCGAGCGTGCCGCCCAGATGGACGGTGCCCGCCAGCGCGCAGTCGGGATTGCGCCACGGAACCGGACCGTCCAGCGCCCAGTCCACTTTGAAGACGCCCATGCCGTAGCGGTAGCGCTCGAGCGCCCGGCGATAGCGGTCGGGCAGGCGCGCGCCGGCAATCCGCAGAAACGGCTTCGGAGAAAGGTCGCACAGCACGGCCTTCGCCGGCGGCAGCTCGTCGAGCGACGCGACCGCCTCGCCCGTGACAATCTCGCCGCCGAGCGACCGCAGGTGCGCCGCCAGCGCGTCGGAGAGCCGTTGCGCGCCGCCGCGCGGCATCGGCCACCCGGCCACGTGGGCCATCAGCGTGAGCACGAGGCCGGCGCCGGCCGTCGGCGCCATGTGGAGCGGCAGCATGCTGTGCGCCGCCATGCCGGCAAACAGCGCACGCGCGGGGTCGTGCTCGAACAGCCGCTTCGCCGCCGGCGCTGCGCCGCGCAGCGACTGCAGGCCGAACCGCGCCAGCGCAATCGGATGGCGCGGCCACTGCAGCGGCCCGAGCACGGCATCCTCCAGGCGGCTCCAGCCCTCCTGCAGAGAGCCGAAGAGCGATGCATACCGCCGCGCATCGCCCCCCAGTCCTGATGCCGTCTCACCGACCGATCGCCGCACCATCACCGCACGTCCATCGTCGAGCGGATGCGCCGCCATCGCCGGCGGCTCGACCCACTCCAGCCCGTGCGCGGCAAGCGGCAGCGAGCGGAACATCGGGGATGCCACGGCAAATGGATGGACGGTCGAGCAGATGTCGTGCACGAACCCGGGGAGGGTCAGTTCCGCCGATCGGCAGCCTCCGCCAATCGTGTCGGCCGCCTCGAACACGACGACCGTGCGCCCGGTGCGGGCAATCTCGATGGCGGCGGCGAGCCCGTTCGGTCCTGATCCGACGACGACGGCGTCAAGGGGCATTTACGAATTTACGAATTTACGCATTGACGAATTGTTTCGGCAATTCAAATCCGTAAATCCGTAAATTCGTAAATGCGTAAATTCAGAACATCCCCAGCTGCAGCCTGGCAGCCTCGGACATGCGATCGCGGTCCCACGGCGGCTCCCAGACGACGTCGACTCTGGCGTCGGTGACACCGGGAACCGATGCCGCGGCGGCTTTCACCTGCCCGGGCAGGATCTGCGCGGCCGGGCAGCCCGGCGCCGTGAGCGTCATCCGGATGCCGACCGCGTCCGACGCGTCCACGATGATGTCGTAGATGAGGCCGAGGTCGTAGATGTTGACCGGAATCTCGGGATCGAACACGTCCTGCAGCGCCGTGACGATCGCCGGCGTCAGCGCGGCGCTGCGCTCGGGATCGTTGGTCATGGAGGCGATCTGTGCCGGTTCGGAGGCGGACGGCTCCGACGGAGGCCCGCCTTCGCGCGCTTCGGCGGGGCTCGCCGGAGCCTGCGGCATAGGCGGCGGCTGATACACAGGGATCTCTGTCATTCCGTCGACACGACCTCATTGCGCGCGTCGACGGCCGCGCGCAGCGTGTGCCACGCGAGGCTCGCGCACTTCACGCGCACCGGAAACTGGCGGACGCCGGCCAGCACGGTCAGCTTGCCCAGATCGTCGATCGGCGTCTCGCCCGACGCCGTGATCATCCGCTGAAAGCGCTCGAAGAGCGCCTGCGCCTCTTCGACGGTCTTTCCCTTGATGCTCTCGGTCATCAGCGACGCCGACGCCTTGGAGATGGCGCAGCCCGATCCCTGAAAGCTCACGTCGGTAATCGTGCCGCCGTCGCCGACCGTCAGGTAGACGGTGATCCGGTCACCGCACAGCGGGTTGTACCCCTCGGCATGGCGAGCGTCGGCAATGGCGCGGAAGTTCCGCGGCCGCCGGTTATGGTCGAGGATCATTTCCTGATAGAGATCCTGAAGCTCAGCGCTCACGCGAACACCTCCCGCACCGTCTGCAGCGCCCTCACCAGCGCGTCGATCTCCTCGCGCGTGTTGTACATCGCCAGCGAAGCGCGCGCGGTGGCCGGCACGCCGAGACGGGCCATCAGCGGCTGACAGCAATGGTGGCCGGCACGGATGGCCACGCCTTCGCGATCCAGGATCGTACCGACGTCGTGCGGATGCACGTCGTGGAGCGCGAACGACAGCACCGAGGCCTTCGACCGCGCCGTGCCGGTCAACTGCAGCCCTGGAACCTGCGACAGCGCCTGCGCGCCGTACTCGAGCAGGTCGTGCTCGTAGGCGGCGACCCGCTCGAGACCGATGGCGGTCAGATAATCGAGTGCGGCCGCCAGGCCGATGGCGCCCGCGATGTGCGGAGTGCCGGCCTCGAACTTGTACGGCAGCTCCGCATACGTCGTCCGATCGAACGTGACGCGCCCGATCATCCCGCCGCCGCCCTGATACACGGGCATTGCATCGAGCAGCGCCTTCCGCCCGTACAGGACGCCGATGCCGGTGGGGCCGAAGATCTTGTGGCCCGAGAACGCATAGAAGTCGCAGCCGAGCGCCTCCACGTCGACCGGCATGTGAGCCACCGCCTGGGCGCCGTCGATCAGCACCGGAATCCCCCTGGACCTGGCGAGCCGGACGAGGTCCGCCACCGGGTTGACGGTGCCGAGCACGTTCGACACGTGCGTCACGCAGACGAGCCGGGTCCGGTCGGTCAGCAGCCGCTCGAACTCGTCCAGCCGCAGCTCGCCCGCATCCGCGATCGGGACGACGCGCAGCTGCGCCCCCTTCTCCTGGCTGAGGATCTGCCACGGCACGATGTTCGAGTGGTGCTCCATCTCGGTGAGCACGATCTCGTCACCGCGGCCCACGTGCGCGCGCCCGTAGGTCTGCGCCACCAGATTGATCGCCTCGGTCGTCCCGCGGACGAACACGATCTCGCGGGAGTCGGCGGCGTTGAGGAATCGCCGCACGGTCTCGCGCGCGGCATCGTAGGCGTCGGTGGCGCGGCCGCTCAGCTCGTGCACGCCGCGATGGACGTTGGAGTTCTCCTGGGCGTAGTAGTGCACGAGCGAGTCGATCACCGCCTGGGGCTTCTGCGTGGTGGCGGCGTTGTCCAGATACACGAGCGGCTTGCCGTGAACCTGCTGCCGCAGGATCGGAAAGTCCTGCCGGATCGCGTTCACGTTCAGTCCGCCGCGAGGCGCCGAGACTACGGTAGCCATATGTCCCTCAAGCCGCCAGCGCGCGCGCCAGCTGGCGCTGCAGCACCCGCTCGACCGCGGTCCGGATCGGCTCGAGCGCCATGCGGTTCAGCACGTCGCCCGCAAACGCGTGAATCAGCAGGCGGCGCGCTTCCGCGAGGCCGATCCCGCGCGACCGCAGATAGAAGACCGCGTCCTCATCGAGCTGGCCCACCGCCGCGCCGTGCGTGCACTTCACGTCGTTGGCGAAGATCTCCAGCTCCGGCTTCGAGTTCACCTGCGCGTCCTCGGAGAGGAGCAGCGCGCGGTTCGTCTGCTTGGCGTCGGTCTTCTGCGCGTCGGGCCGGACGATGATCTTGCCGTTGAAGACGCCGCGGGCCCGGTCCGCCAGAACCCCCTTGTAGATCTCGCGGCTGTCGCAGTGCGGCATCGCATGATCGATCGTCGTGTGGTTATCGATGTGCCGCTGCCCGTCGGCCACGTACAGGCCGTTCAGCGCGCACTGTCCCCCCTCGCCGCCCAGCACCGCGATCACGTCGTTCCGGACGAGCGCGCCGCCGAGGCTGACCGAGTGCGACGTGCAGTTGGCGCTCCGCGCCGCCTTCAGGTAGACCGCGCTGACATGGAAGGCCTGCGTGCTCTCATGCTGCAGCTTGTAGTGGTCCAGCACGGCGCTGTCGCCGAGCACAATCTCGGTCACGACGTTGGTGAAGTACTCCGCGCCATCGGCGCCCGCGTAGCTCTCGACGATGGCCGCCTGGCTCTGCTCGCCGAGCACGACCAGCACGCGCGGACACGAAAAATGGGGCCGGGACTCCCGACTCGATTGTTCGTCTTTTCTTGTTTCGCCGCTCGAGAGGAACAGGACGTGGATCGGCTTCTCCAGCACCGTGCGCGCCGGGATGTTGATGTAGGCGCCGTCCCTGAAGAAGGCCGTGTTCAGCGCGACGAACGGCTGGCGGTCGAACGGCGCCACCTGCGTGAGGTGCTGCTCGATGGCATCGGCGCGGCCGGCCGCGTACGCCGAGAGGCTCCCGGCCTGAACCCCAGCCGGCAGCGTGCCGGGCGTGGAAAGGGCCGGCGCATAGGACCCATCAACGAACACGAGCTCGGCGCCAAACACGTCGGGGATCTCGAACGGGCGCGCCGTCGTCTCGCCGGCGGCGCCGCTCCCGTTCGCCAGCGCGAAGTTCGCGGCCGCAATCGGCGCCACGCTGGTGAATCGCCACTCCTCGTGGCGCGTGGTCGGGAACCCCTGCGCGAGAAACCGCCGCATCGCCTCGTCCCGCACGCGGCCGATGCGCGCAGGCTCGCCGGCGCGCTGCTGACGCGCTTTCTCGAATTCCGCCTGGTAGTTGTCCAGATTCGACATTCAGTGTCCCGGCCGGGCTGAAGCCCGGCACTACGATCGAACGTACGGTCCGGCCGGGCTGAAGCCCGGCACTACGATCCACAGCACGACCCACAGCACGACCCACAGTGCGTAGTGCCCGGCTTCAGCCGGGCCCTCCTATCCCCCGACCGGCTGCTCGAGCCAGCCGTATCCCTTTTCCTCGAGCTCCAGCGCGAGCTCCTTGCCGCCCGAGCGGATGATGCGGCCCTCGGTCAGCACGTGCACCTGATCCGGCACGATGTAGTTCAGCAGCCGCTGGTAGTGCGTGACGACCAGAAACGCGCGATCCGCGTTGCGCATGGCGTTGACGCCGCCGGCGACGACCTTCAGCGCATCGATATCGAGGCCCGAGTCGGTCTCGTCCAGCACGCCGAGCTTCGGCTCGAGCACCGCCATCTGGAAGATCTCGTTCCGCTTCTTCTCGCCGCCCGAGAACCCCTCGTTGACGGGACGGCTCAGGAGGCTCTCGTCCATGTCGAGCTGCTTCATCCGCTCGCGGACGAGCGTCATGAACTCCATCGCGTCGAGCTCTTCCAGCCCGCGCTGCTTGCGCACGGTGTTGAGCGCCGCCTTGAGGAAGTAGGCGTTGTTGACGCCCGGGATCTCGACCGGATACTGGAACGCCAGGAAGATGCCGGCGCGCGCCCGCTCCTCCGGGTCCATCTCCAGCAGATCCTCGCCTTCGAAGGTCACCTCACCCGCCGTCACCTCGTACTCGGGATGGCCGGCGAGCACCCGCGCGAGCGTGCTCTTGCCGGAGCCGTTCGGCCCCATGATGGCGTGCACCTCGCCGTGCATGATCTCGAGATTGATGCCGCGGAGGATCTCGCGCCCCGCCACCCGCGCGTGCAGATTCCGGACTGTCAGCATAGGTACCTTTGACCTTTGACCCTTGCCTTGTGACCTTTATCCAACGCTTCCTTCCAGGCTCACGCTCAGCAGCTTCTGCGCCTCGACGGCAAACTCCATCGGAAGCTGCCGGAAGACGTCCTTGCAGAAGCCGCTGACGATCATGTTCACCGCATCCTCGGTCGACAGCCCGCGCTGGCGGCAGTAGAAGATCTGGTCCTCGCCGATCTTCGACGTCGACGCCTCGTGCTCGACCTTCGCGGTGCTGTTCTTGATCTCCAGATACGGGAACGTGTGGGCGCCGCACCGGTCGCCGATGAGCAGCGAGTCGCACTGCGAGTAGTTGTGCGCCCCTTTCGCGCCCTTCGCGATCTTCACCAGCCCCCGATACGTGTTCTGGCCGTGCCCGGCCGAGATCCCCTTCGACACGATCGTGCTCTTCGTGTTCTTCCCGAGGTGGATCATCTTGGTGCCGGTGTCGGCCTGCTGCCAGTTGTTGGTCGTCGCCACCGAGTAGAACTCGCCGATCGAGTTGTCGCCCTGCAGGATGCACCCGGGATACTTCCAGGTGATGGCCGAGCCGGTCTCGACCTGCGTCCAGGTGATCTTCGAGTTGACGCCCTGGCACTTCCCGCGCTTGGTGACGAAGTTGTAGATGCCGCCCTTCCCGTCCTTGTCGCCGGGATACCAGTTCTGGACGGTCGAGTACTTGATCGTGGCATTGTCGAGCGCCACGAGCTCGACGACGGCCGCGTGGAGCTGGTTCTCGTCGCGCATCGGCGCCGTGCAGCCTTCGAGGTAGCTGACGTACGCGCCGTCCTCCGCGATGATGAGCGTCCGCTCGAACTGCCCCGTGTCCTTCGCGTTGATCCGGAAGTAGGTCGACAGCTCCATCGGGCAGCGCACCCCCTTCGGGATGTACGCGAACGACCCGTCGCTGAAGACCGCCGAGTTCAGCGTGGCGTAGAAGTTGTCGGAATAGGGCACGACCGTGCCGAGGTACTTCCGCACGAGCTCCGGATGGTGGTGCACCGCCTCGGAGAACGAACAGAAGATGATCCCCAGTTCTCCCAGCTTCTCCTTGAAGGTGGTGGCCACCGAGACGCTGTCGAACACGGCGTCGACCGCCACCCCCGACAGCATCTTCTGCTCGTCGAGCGGGATCCCGAGCTTCTCGAACGTCCGGCGGATTTCCGGGTCGACCTCGTCCAGGCTCTGGAGGACCGGCTTCTTCTTCGGCGCGGCGTAATAGATCATGTTCTGGTAGTCGATCGGGTCGAACTTCACGTTCCCCCAGGTCGGCTCCTTCATCGTCAGCCACATCCGGTACGCCTGCAGCCGCCACTCGAGCAGCCACGCCGGCTCCTGCTTCTTGGCCGAGATCAGCCGGACGACGTCCTCGCTGAGGCCGCGCGGAATCGTCTCCTGCTCGACGTCGGTGATGAAGCCGTGCTGGTACTCGCGGCTGGCGAGCTGTTCGATTGTTTCCGTTGAAGTAGTCATGTCCTCTGTCCTGGCCCGGCTGAAGCCGGGCACTACGAATCGAATGCCTGGCCCGGCCGAAGCCGGGCACTACGAATCGAATGCGTACTTACGATCGAATGCGCACTAACGATCGATCGAATGCGTACGTAGTGCTCGGCTTCAGCCGAGCCTTTACACGCTGAACGACACTCCACATCCGCACGTGCTCTTCGCGTGCGGGTTGTTCAGCAGAAATCCCTTGCTGAGCAGGCTGGTGTCGTAGTCAAGCACCGTGCCGTCCAGCACCCGGAGGCTTCTCGGGTCCACGAACACTTTTGCGCCGTCCGGCCCCTCGAACACGACGTCGTCCTGACGGGGATCCGCCTCCCAGCCGAACGTGTACTCGAAGCCGGAGCACCCGCCCGCTTTCACACCGACGCGCAGCCCGCTCTCGCCGAGCTGACGCTTCGCCAGCATCTTGTGGATCTGCCGCGAGGCGTTCTCCGTGATCTGAATCATCGCCCGCTGGCCGGCGCCACCCGGGCCGGCCCTCCTCTGTCGACGGTGACCAGCACCGGCGCGTCGGCCTCGCCCATCTCCGCCAGCGTGGTCGTCTGCAGCACGGTGAGAATCCGGTCCTTCACGCGCCACAACGGATCGCGCACCGTGCACGAGCCGAACTGGCCGCACGGCTCGTCGTTCTTGCTGCAGGCGGTGATCGCCAGTGGGCCGTCAATCGCCTCGACGATATCGGCCAGCGAAATCGTCTCGGCGGGGCGCGCCAGGTGGTATCCGCCGTGCGCCCCCTTGTGCGCGGCCACGAACCCCATCCGCGCCAGGTGCTGGAGCACCTTGGCG
>MEKU01000011.1:47340-52556 GCA_001767195.1 Acidobacteria bacterium RIFCSPLOWO2_02_FULL_67_21 | reverse complement strand
TCTCCGGCACCTCGCCCGTGCCGATGATCGCGTCGATCTCCGGGATCTCCGCGCGCAGCTCGTCCCGGTACCGCTCGGCCATGCAGCCGGCCACGATGAGCCGCCGGCAGGCGCCGGTCTTCTTGTGCTCGGCCATCTCGAGGATGGCATCAATCGATTCCTGCCTGGCCCGATCGATGAACGCACACGTATTGACGACGATGACCTCGGCGCCCGCGGCGTCGGCGGTCAGCTCATGCCCGGCTTGCTGCGCAAGCCCGAGCATCACCTCGGAGTCGACGAGGTTCTTGGGGCATCCGAGGGAAACCATTCCAATCTTCATTTAGGATAATCCTAAGGATCGCATGGCCGCTGCTGACCGCGTCGACGTTTCTTCGGTGCTCAAGGGCAAGCTGCCGACAGGAACCCCCGTGACGGTTCGCGGCTGGGTCCGAACGCGGCGCGACTCGAAGGCCGGTCTGTCATTCATCCATGTCCATGATGGCTCCTGCTTCGACCCCCTCCAGGTGGTGGCCCCCGCCACGCTGCCGAACTACGAGAGCGAAATCAGAAAGCTGACGTCCGGGTGCTCGGTGGCCGTTCGCGGGACGGTGACCGCAAGCCAGGGGCAGGGGCAGGCGGTTGAAGTGCACGCCGACGCCGTCGAGGTGGTCGGATGGGTCGAGGACCCCGAGGAGTACCCCATTCAGCCGAAGCGCGCGTCATTCGAGTATCTGCGCGAGGTCGCGCACCTGCGGCCCCGGACGAACACGCTCGGTGCGGTGGCGCGCGTACGTCACTGCCTCAGCATGGCCATCCACCGCTACTTCCACGAGCACGGGTTCTACTGGATTCACACGCCGATCATCACGGCCAGCGACGCGGAGGGCGCCGGCGAGATGTTCCGGGTGAGCACGCTCGATCTGGCGAACCTTGGCGCCGTCCCGCGGACGTCGGACGGCCGCACCGATTTCACCCGGGACTTCTTCGGCAGGGAAGCCTTCCTCACCGTCAGCGGTCAGTTGAACGTCGAGACGTACTGTTGCGCCCTCTCGAAGGTGTACACGTTCGGGCCGACGTTTCGCGCCGAAAACAGCAACACGAGCCGCCATCTGGCCGAGTTCTGGATGGTGGAGCCCGAAATCGCGTTCGCGGACCTGGCAGCCGATGCGGATCTGGCGGAATCGTTCCTCAAGTCCATCCTCACGGCGCTCCTCGACGAACGCGGCGACGACCTGAAGTTCTTTGCGGATCGCATCGACAAGGAGTGCATCGGCCGCCTCGAGGCGTTCGTCGCCTCGGCGTTCGAGCGCATGTCCTACACCGACGCCATCGCGGCCCTCGAGAAGAGCGGCAAGACATTCGAATTCCCCGTCAGCTGGGGCATGGATCTGCAGTCGGAGCACGAGCGCTGGCTCACCGAGGAGCACGCGAAACGTCCTGTGGTCGTGATGAACTACCCGAAGGGGATCAAGGCGTTCTACATGCGCCTGAATGACGACGGGAAGACGGTGGCCGCGATGGACGTCCTGGCGCCCGGCATCGGGGAGATCATCGGCGGCTCACAACGCGAGGAGCGGCTCGACGTGCTCGACCGCCGGCTCGCGGAGCTCGAGCTGGATCCTCAGGCCTACTGGTGGTACCGGGACCTGCGCCGCTACGGAACGGTGCCGCACGCGGGCTTCGGTCTGGGTCTCGAACGGACGCTCATCTACGCTACGGGGATGGCGAACATCAGGGATGTCATCCCGTTTCCTCGCACGCCAGGGCACGCCACGTTCTAGAGTTCGAACGTCACGAACGTTTGCTCGAGCCGCTCGCGTGCGGCGGCCGATCGCCTCAGGACGTCGAGAGGGTCTTCCGCATTCGCGACTTCGAGCATCAGCATCCCGTCGTAGCCGATCTTCTGCGTCGCCATCATGGCGAGATCCCAGTTGATGGTGCCGGCAAAGGGCACGAGATGGTCATCGTCGCGTCCACGGTTGTCGTGGACGTGGGTCGTCCAGAGGTGCCCCGAGATGGTTTCGATGGCTTCGGCGACATCGCCCATCAGGTGCGCGTGACCGTAGTCGAGACAAATCCCGGCGTCGATGCCGTCGAGCTGCTCCTCGATCAGGTGCACCAGCGCCTCGGGGCGGGAGAGCGCGTTGGGCATCACTTCGACGGCCATCCGGACGCCGACCTCCGCCGCACGCGCCGCGATCTCCTCGAGGCTGCGCCGCGCGGCGTCGGCATCGTTGTCGAGTCGTGCGCCCGCGCCGGACGCCTGCCCATCCGGCACACCCAGATGCACGACCAGGAAGCGGTAGGGAAGCTGCCGCGCCACAGCCAGCGCCGCGTGCGCTTCGGCCACGGCCTCTGCCCGGCGCCGCTCATCGGCAGCCGCGTTCGACAGCGGCCCGACCCAGCGGCCCGCCTGCAGCCGTTCGAAGATCGGCGCGTGCATCGAATGCAGCTCCAGGCGCGTGTCCGAGAGCCAGCCGCCGAGCGCAGCCACCGCCGCGCCGTCGCGATAGTCGAAATGCGAGCGCGTTGCGAACACCTCGACCGCCTCGAACCCGTGCGCGGCGATATGCACCAGGTGCTCCCGGGTCAGCCGCACCTCGTGGAACAGATGCGTGGAAACGCCGAAGCCCATCATCTCAGCTCCTCCAGATACCCGGCCAGAATCTCCCTGAGCCGCCCGAACCGCTCGTGCCGCTGCAGGTTGGCGCGGACGTAGTTGAGCGTCCTGGGGATGTACTGGATGTAGACCGTATTGCTGCGCGCGGTGGTCTGAAAGCCGAACGTGCCGAGCGCCTTGAGATTGCGCTGCAGCGCCGTCAGGTCGAAGCGCCGCCTGAAATCGCCCGCGTCGCCGCCTCGCACGGCCAGGAAGTACGCCATCAGGCCTTCGACCTGCTGCTCGGTGAAATCCACGTAGGAGTCCCGGAGCAGCGACGCGAGATCGTAGGTATCCGGGCCCATCCGGGCATCCTGAAAATCGATGATGTGCAGCTGCCGCTCATGCAGCATCAGGTTGCGGCTGTGATAATCGCGGTGGCAGAGCACGCGCGGCTCGGCGGCGAGCTCCGCGACGATGGCCCCGTACTCGGCGTCGAGCTGCCCCCGCGCAGCGGAGGTCAGCGCGGCCCCGCGATACGCCTCCAGGAAATGCTTCGTGAAGAACTGCAGCTCCCAGGTGAGCTTCTCGATGTCGAAGGCGACGCCGTAGGGGACGAACTCGGGCGAGGCCAGCTCCCGGCCGCGGCGCTGGAGCGTGGCAATCAGCGCCACCGCCTGGCGATACAACGCACCGTGCTCGGCGGCCGACGCCGCGCCCACATGGGCCTGCAGCGTCACGTCCCCCAGATCTTCGAGCACGAGAATGCCAAGCTCGTCGGCGTGGTCCAGGATGCGTGGGACCGGCACGGGCATCGCGTTCAACAGCCGGCTGACGTTGACGAACGGCAACGCATCGAAGTCAATCGGGCCTGGATGAATCGCGAGCACCTGCGACGGCTGGTCCCGAAACCGCAGCCGGAAGTAGCGGCGATCCGACGCGTCGCCGGTGAGCGGGACGACCTTGGCGCCCCTGCCCAGAAGACTCGACCCGGCCAGGAACCGGTCGATGCGGGCGCGAACGTCGCCCCCGTCCGTGCGTCTGTCAACGGCGGTCATGCCGAAACCACGAAGCTCACGACGATCACGAAGGCCACGATCCATTATTAAAGAGTTTCCTGAACTTCGCGACCTTCGCGCCTTCGTGGTTCAGGCGATCGGCGAGACGGCGAGGTCGCCGACATGCCGCTCGCCGGCCGCGAGCTCGTCGGCGGCCTGCCGCAGGGTGACGCCCGTCCACGAGCTGGCCGGCGGGACCCGCACGCCGTCGGCGACGATGCACTCCCGCAGCGCGGCACCTTCCCCGATCTCCACGTCGTCCCACACGATGCAGCTCTCGACGCGCGCGCCCGGTGCCACGCGGACACGGGCGCCCAGAAGCGCGTCTGAACCCTCCCGTGCGGCGAGGTGCAGAGACGTCTGAAGGTAATCGGCCGGCGTGCCGATGTCGAAGAACTCGGTCGTGCAGGCGTGCACGCGTACCGACCCGGGGCGGGATCGAATCAGGTTCGGGTACAGGCCCGCCACCGACTCGGCTGCGATGCCAGGGCCGAGCGATGCGAACGCCTCCGCCTCGACCGCCTGAACGCCCACGAAGTGGCGCGCCGGCCCGGCAAAGCCCCGCTTCGCAAACCCGGTCACGGCGCCCGAATCATCCGCGAGCACGCCCCCGTACCTGGCCCGCCAGGCCGGGGTCTCCCGCTCGCCCTCGTGTGCGACGGCCATGGTCACCAGCGCGCCCGTCCGGCGGTGCTCGGCGACGAGCGCGGCCACGTCCACGCTGGTCAGCGTGTCGCCGTTCGCAATGAGAAACGTCTCCGCCCCGACGATCGGCAGCGCGAGCCTGGGGCCGCCGGCGGATCCCAGAATCGGCACTTCCCACGAGTATCGAACCCGCAGCCCGATGTCGCTGCCATCGCCGACGAGTCCGGTGATCGTGTGCGGCAGATGATGGAGGTTGAGCACGGCCTCGGCGACGCCTTCGGCACGGAGGTGCCGCAGCACACGCCGCACGAGCGGCTCGCCGGCCACCGGCATGGCGGCCTTGGCGCGGACCAACGAGAGGGGGCGAAGACGGGTCGCGAGACCGGCGGTCAGGACGAGCGCCGGGATCATTCCTCGCCGAATACCATGTGGGTGTCGTGAAGGCCGTGCTGCTGGCGGTGCTGCACGAAAAGCCCGCGGTACGAGTCGAGAATGAAGTCCGATGCGGTACGTCCGAGCGCGCGGGTCATCGTCTGGATTCCCTCCTCGCCCCCTTCAATCTCCACGAATGTGCCGACCGGCGTCTCGTCGAGCGCGATGGTGACGTCTTCGGCGGCATACTCCTCGCGGTACTTCTCGTAGCGGAACCAGACGCGCAGCCCCAGCTCCTCGAGCACGCGGCGCAGCACGGCGCCGTCGCCGACCACCGTCTCGAACTCCTCGCGCAGCTTCATGGCACTGGGCTGTACCGGGCCCTTGAACGTGAGCAGGCTCTTGCCCCCTTCCGTGCGGATGCGCAGCACGCACCGCCGCCGGCGGAGGGTCTCGTCTTCGGTGTCGAGGAGCGCGTCTTCCTGAAGCCGGCGGCAGCGGAGCGGCGCGGCGCCGGCGGCAAGAATCGCCGCGCGCGCGTCTTCGGGGCTGTCGAACCG
>MEKU01000011.1:47136-47308 GCA_001767195.1 Acidobacteria bacterium RIFCSPLOWO2_02_FULL_67_21 | reverse complement strand
CTTCAGACCCGCCTCTGTCGTCCGGGCTCGCTTAATCCTTGGTGACGGACACGAACGTTTCCTGGCCGTTGCGCAGCACGCGGAGGAACGCCGTGCCTCCGGACGGGATACGGCCCAGCTCGCGGCTCGCATCCGCCGCGCTCGTCACCGCCTCGCGGCCGACGCGCACGAT
>MEKU01000011.1:38752-47100 GCA_001767195.1 Acidobacteria bacterium RIFCSPLOWO2_02_FULL_67_21 | reverse complement strand
GCTGCCCGCCTCGACCTCCATGATCACCGCGCCCTGCACGTTCCGGTTCAGCCGGAGCCGCTGCGCGACCTCGGGCGTGATGTTGCCGACCGTGATGCCGAAGCCGCTGGTCGTCTCCTGCGCGCCGCCGTTGGCGGCCCCGCCGTTGTCGCCGCGAGCCGCGCGGCTCTCGGCCTCGAGGTCGAGCTCCTCGACGGTGACGGTCACCGTGCGCTCCTGCCGGTCGCGGACGATGCGGACCGGCACGCTCGTGCCTGGCTTGGTGGCCGTGACCATGGCGACCAGCTCGTCGCGGTTCCGGATCGGCTTGCCGTTGTAGGCGATGACGACGTCGCCCGGCTCGATCCCCGCCTTCGAGGCCGCGCCGCCCGGTGCGATGTTGAGCACTACCGCGCCGTTGCGGTCCTTGAGCCCGAACTCGTCGACCGCGTCGGCCGGGACGGCGCCGATGCCCACGCCAATTCGACCCCGTGTGACCTTGCCCGCGCGAAGCTGCGGGAGCAGCTCGCGCACGACGTTGATCGGCATCGCGAAGCCGACGCCGACGTTCCTGGCCTGCCCCTCGCTGATGATCGCCGTGTTGATGCCGACGACCTCGCCGCGCAGGTTGAGGAGCGGCCCGCCCGAGTTGCCCGGATTGATGGCCGCGTCGGTCTGCAGCACCTGCGCGGAGCGCGACTCCGCAATCGGGAACGGACGCTCGATGGCGCTGATGACGCCGACGGTGACGGTGTGCGCCAGGCCGAACGGGTTGCCGATTGCCACGACCCAGTCGCCCGGGAACATCTGGCCGGAGTCGCCGAACTTCACTTCCGGCAGCGCGTGGCCGGGCTTCTCGGTCAGCTCGATCAGGGCGCTGTCGGTCAGCGGATCGCGCCCGACGACCTTCGCTTCATATTCCTCGTCCGAATCGGTGCCGTAGAGCGAGACGCGGATCCGCGTGGCGTCCTCGACCACGTGGTTGTTCGTCAGGATGAACCCCGCCTTGTCGATGATGAAGCCGGTGCCGGCGGCCTGAACGATCTGCTCCCGCGGGCGCTGCGGCTGCGGGCGGGGAAGCGGCTGGCCGAAGAAGCGCTCGAACAGGTCGCCCCCCCCGCCGCCGCCGCCGAAGAAGTCCGACAGGTCCTGCGCGCGCTGACGCGACTCGGTCCGGATGTTGACGACCGCAGGGGAGACCGTCTTGGCGATCTCCCTGAACGTGGTGGACGACAGCGGGCCGGTGATCGGCGCGCTGTTCATCGGCGGCGCCGAGCCCTGGGCCGCCGACGAGGCCGACATGCCGAGGCGCGACGCGAGCACCATCCCAACCGCAATCGACGCGACTGCAATCAGGACGGCGTAGAAGAACGCGGTCTTACGATTGGCCATATAGCGGTGACCTCACATTTACGAATTTACGTACTTACGAATTTACGTATTGGAATGTGGCATTTGGGTGAAATCCGTCAATTCGTAAGTTCGTACATTCGTCAATTCCCTAACGCCATTATCTCCATCTGTCGCGGCCCCGTCACTATCGCCTCGTGTTCCCCGCGAAACATGTTGATTTCGGTCCGCACCCCGAACGTCTCGAAGTACAGCCCCGGCTCGATCGTGAAGCCCGTTCCGGGCAGCAGGCGGCGGTCGTCGTGGGTCTCGTAATCGTCGAGGTGCACGCCGTTGCCGTGCACCGTTTCGCCGAGGCTGTGTCCGGTGCGATGCAGAATGTACTGGCCGAAGCCCGCAGCCTCGAGGACGGCCCGGGCCGTCCGATCCACCTCCCAGCCGCGGAGATCGCGCCCGGTGCGCGCGGCATCCTCAACCAGTGTCACCGCCGCATCCCGCGCCTGAGCTACGGCGCGAAACGCGCGTACCGGCTCGTCCGGTATCGCACGACTGGTCACGGCAACCCAGGTGATGTCAGCAAACACCGCGCCCGGGTCCATCCGCTTGGCCCAGAGGTCGAGCAGCAGCAGCTCGTCCGGCACGATGGGGCGGCAGCGCTCCGCCGTCGGCAGATAGTGCGGATTGGCGGCGTTGGCGCCGATCGCGACCACCGGCGCGGAGTCGCTGACGAGCCCTTCTTCGCCGAACCACCCGACCATCTGCTGCTGCAGGTCATACTCGCTGAGCGCCGCCGAGGAGCGCAGCGCGGCCGCCACGGCGGCGAACGCGCGGTCCTTGATGCGATGCAGCGCTTCGGACGCCCGCTGATGCGAGGCCAGCTGGGCCGGCGTCCACGCCGCTTCGAAGCGCTGTACGAGATCGCCGGACGAGACGATCTCGATCCCCTGCTGCCGGATCATCTCGGCCGTCCCGGCATCCAGCCGCGACAGATACGGGATGGCGCAGCCTGGCGAGTACTCCATCGCGAGCCGCCGCACGCCGCTGAGCAGCTGCGCGAGACCCTCCTCGAGTTGTTGCCGGCCCGCGTACACCACCTTCTGTCCCGGCAGGCCGTCCAGGTTGTCGCGCTCGATGGCGTGCACCAGCCCTCTCGGCTCGCCGCGGGCCGGCACCAGATAGAACCACCGGCGCGTCGTCATATGCCCGCCGCCGCCGAGGCCGGCCAGTGAGACCGCAATCGGGTTCGAGCCGTGAAAGTCGTAGAGCAGCCATCCGTCGACGCCTTCCTCACGAAGCGCGCGCTGCACGGCCGCGATGTCGAAGGCCATGCCCTTATTGTGTCTGACGCCCGAGCCGGCGCGATGGCCGGGCTGGCGGCCGGGTCCGCCCCGGTACCGGGGCCGGGAGGCCCCGATATAATCCGATGCTGGTGGGTCATGAATAGCCGAATTCCGATTGCCGTCGCGATCGCCGCACTCCTGGCCGCGGGCGCGGCCGCGCAGGCTCCCGCCTTTGCACAAGGCTCCGGCGGGGCAAGCCCGCCCGCCCAGGGCTCCGGCGCGGCGAGCCCTCCGCCCGTCACGTTCCGCGTCGAGATCAACTACGTCGAGGTCGATGCGGTGGTCACCGATCTTCAGGGCCGCGTGGTCACCGACCTCTCGCAGGCTGACTTCGAAGTGCTCGAGGACGGCCGTCCGCAGAAGATTGCCGCCTTCTCGCTCGTCAATCTGCCGGTGGATCGGCCCGAGCGGCCGCTGTTCGCCGGCGCGCCGATCGAGCCCGACGTGCAGACCAACACCGCCGCGGACGGCCGCATCTACATGATCGTGCTCGACGATCTGCACACGAGCTTCGCCAACACCGCGCGCGTCAAGATGTTCCTCCGCGACTTCATCGAGCGGAGCTTCGGCGTGAACGACCTCGCCGCGGTCGTCTACACCAGCGGCCGTGCGACGGCGGGTACGGAGTTCACGAACAACCCGCGCCTGCTGCTCGACGCCATCGACAAGTTCTCGGGGCGGCGGCTGCGGTCCGAAGCGCTCGAGCTGAGCGACGCGCTCGACCGGATGGCCGGCCTCCGCGATCCGTCGAACGAGCGCGACCTGAGGCTGCTGGACCCGCTCGAGGCGGAACGCGCCTACGAGGCGCGGACGATGCTCTCCTCGCTGCGGAATCTCGCCTCGTTCATGGAAGGCATCCGCGGGAGGCGGAAGGCGCTGCTGCTCATCAGCGAGGGGATCAGCTACAACATCTACGACGTCTTCAATAATTCGTCGGCGGGAATCATCCTGCAGCAGGCGAGCGACGCCGTCGCCGCGGCCACGCGCGCCAACGTCGCCGTGTACTCCGTCGACCCGCGCGGGCTGTCGGCCCTCGAGGAGCAGATCGATATCGGCGGCACGCCCCAGGGCGTGTCGCCGCAGCAGTTCTCGGCCACCCGCACGTTCATGAGCTCGCTGCGGCTCTCACAGGACAGCCTGCGGACGCTGTCGGAGCAGACGGGCGGGTTCGCCGCCGTCGAACGCAACGACTTTGCGAGCGCATTCGATCGGATCGTGCGCGAGAACAGCACGTATTACGTGCTGGGCTACTATCCGTCGAACGAGCGCCGCGACGGCCGCTTCCGGCGGATCGAAGTGCGCGTCACGCGGCCCGGTCTGGAGGTGCGGTCGCGCCGCGGGTATGTCGCGCCGCGCGGCCGCGCGCCGAACTCGAAGCCCGCGTCGCCGCCGAACGCGTTGTCGGCGGCGGCCACCACCGCGTTCAACAGCCCGATTCCGACGACGGGCGTCCCGATGAGCCTGTCGGCGGCGGCGTACAAGGGGACGGCCCCCAATGCTTCGATCGCGCTGGTCCTCGAGATGCGGGCCGACGCCTTCCGCTTCACCGAGAAGAACGGCACATTCAACAACCGGGTCGAGGTGGCGTTCTCGTCGGTCGATGCCGGAGGGACCATCCGGTTCGGGGATCGACATCTCCTCGGGATGGAGATGACGGCGCCGACGCTGGCCGCGGCGCGCGAGCGCGGCTTCCGCGTCGTCTCGGAGCTGCAGCTGCCGCCGGGCCGCTACCAGCTCAGGGCTGTCGCCGCGGAAGAGGGGGCGGGGCGCACGGGAAGCGTGTTCTTCGACCTCGAGGTTCCGGATTTCCAGAAGCAGGGCTTCGTGATGAGCGGCCTGGCGCTGACCTCCGCCTCCGCGGGGAGCACGCCGACGGTCCGGCCCAAGAATCCGCTGGGCGACGTGTTGCCCGGTCCGCCCACCGCGGCCCGTGAATTCGCCCGCGCCGACCGGCTCGCGCTGTTTGCCGAGTTCTACGAGAACCTGCCGAACGTGACGCCGCACGTGATTGACGTCTCCGCAACCCTGCGCGCCGACGACGGCCGCGTCGTGTTCGAGAACCGCGAGCAGCGGTCGTCCGCCGACCTGCAGGGCGGCACCGGGGGGTACGGCTACAGCGTGGAAATCCCGCTGAGCGACATCGCGCCCGGCACGTACGTGATCCACGTCGAAGGACGCTCGCGCGCCACCGCGGCCGAGGCGGCGGTCGGCCGCGACATCCTCATCCGTATTCGCTGAGGACGAAGCCACAGAGTCACAGAGACACAGAGGAGCTTTTGATCTTCAGAGCTCTGTGGCTCTGTGTCTGTGGCCCGTGACTTGGCAGTCTGGTTGCACCGGTGCGAGCGATGAGCTCCACCGGCCTGTCGTCCCGCACCGCTGCGACGCTGGCCTACAGCGGGTGGTGGGTGACCGGGGCGATTTTCTGGCTGCTCGAGCGGGAAGACGCGGCCGTGCGCTTCCACGCCGCGCAGGCGCTGGTGGTGTTCGGCGCGGCGGCGCTCGTGGTCGTGCTGCTCGGGACGCTCGCCGTCATCGCGCTCGCGTTCGTTCCGGCGGCATTTGGAGCGCTCGCCGCGGCGGCCGCGGCGGCCTGGACGGCGTCCGTCGCGGTCTGGGCGGTGACGATGTGGAAGGTCGCGCGCGGCGACGAGTGGCGCATACCCATCGCCGCGCGGTGGACGGAGAGGATCCTCTGACGGCCGGCCGCCGGCTTACATCTTCGGAACCAGCGTCGGCTTGATCTCGCCGTTGGCGTGCGAGAACTGCCACTGGTTCCGGTTCATCCGGGGATCGGCGGGCGTCTCGAGCGTCACGGTGATGACCTCGCCCGGCTGCAGCGGCCGCGGGTGGCGGTAGCTGTCGCTCGGCAGCGGGTTGCCGCCGCGGTCGTACCAGAAGTCGTCGACCTTCAGGCCGGCAATCGGCGCCGTCGCCATGTTCTTGATCTGCATCGTGGTGATGACGAAGTCCTTGCCGCCGACCTTGCCCCGCTTGACGAGCGGCTTGGTGTAGCCGATCGGGGCCACGCCGCGGACCGGGGCGACGAGCCGCGGTCTCGATGCCGGGGCCTGGCCGCTCTGGCCGGCAGGCGCGGCCTGGGCTTCGAGCGCGGGCGCGGCCGTCTCTTCGGCCTTCGCTGACAGGTCCGATTCGCTGACGGCCTCGGGCACGTCGGCGCACCCGACGGTCACCACGAAACAGATGGCGCCGGCCCACGTGAGCATCCGGTACTTCCTCATACGACCTCCACGTCCGTTGATTTCGGTGGTCTACGCAGCTTATACGATCACATTTCGCCGTTCCAGTCCTCGGGCTCCTGATTCGAGGACCGGAAGATTTCGAGGTGCCACTTGCCGCCGCCCCAGGGCTCGATGACCTCCGTGGCCACGACGTCGACGAGGATCTCTCCGAAGGTACGGCCTTCGGGGTCGCCGTCCAGATGGTACGCGTCCTCCTCCCAGCCGAAATTCGGATAGAGCACCATCGTCAGAAACAGGTCGTACCCGTCATCGACCACGATGATCTGGCCGCACGGCCGTTTGATGGTGGAGTGGTAGATCAGGTACTTCTCGGCGCTGTGGGCCCGGATGTAGCGCTTGAGAGCGAACTCGCGGGCGACGATTTCCTCGACGGCAATCTTCTTCTCCCAGCAGTCACGGCAGTAGCGCTCCTCGCCGCGCGGCTCCGAGACCTCCTTGGCGCCGCAGAGCGCGCACTTCACCTTCGCCACCGTGGACTTCCGTGCCATGCAGGAAATCTTACAACTTCTTACTGCGTCGTCGTCTGCTGCGCCGCCGGCAGGTACATCGTCCGGGCGTACTCCTTGACCATGCGGCGGGCGCTGAATCGCGGAAGAATCGTGCGGATCGCCTGCTTGACGATCTGGAGCCACCGCCCGGGGATGCCGCTCGCGTCGCGGTCATAGAAGGTCGGGACGAGCTGCTCCTCGAGCAGCGCGTAGATCGCCTGCGCGTCGGCCCAGTCCTGCGCGGCGTGGTCGTTCGGGTCGAGCGCCGCGGACTGGATCAGCCATCCGTTGTCGCCGGTAAACCCTTCGGCCCACCAGCCATCGCCGATCGACAGATGCGGCGTGCCGTTGATGGCGGCCTTCATGCCGCTCGTGCCGCTGGCCTCGAGCGGCTTGCGCGGGGTGTTCAGCCAGACGTCGCAGCCCTGCACCAGGAAGTGGGCGACGTGCAGGTCGTAGTCTTCGATGAACGCGATGCGTCCGCCGAAGCTCGGATCGAGCGCGCGGCGGTAGATCCGCTGGAGATGATGCTTGCCGACGTCGTCGGCCGGATGCGCCTTGCCGGCAAAGAGGATCTGCACCGGCCGGCCGTGCGCATTGAGGATGCGGGCGAGACGCTCGGCATCGGAGAAGATCAGCTCCGGCCGCTTGTAGCCGGTGAAGCGCCTCGCATAGCCGATCGTGAGCGCGTTGTGGTCCAGCATCGTGCCGGCGGCGACGATGCGCGCGGCGGCGGCGCCCTGGGTCGTCCAACGGTAGCGGGCTCGCTCGCGGATGAACGTGAAGAGGAACTCGCGGAGCGCCTGACGGGCGCGCCAGAGCTCCTCGTCCGGAATGCGCAGCACGCCGTCGCAGAACGCCGGGTCGTCGTGGTGATCGAGCCAGTCGGGGCCGAGGTACCGGTCGAAGAGCGTCGCGATCTCGGCCGCCACCCAGGTTGGCACATGCACGCCGTTGGTGACCGATCGGATCGGCAGCCGCTCGAACGGCGTCGACGGCCAGACCGACTGCCACATGTGCCGCGTCACGTCGCCGTGAAGGCGGCTCACGCCGTTGACGGCCCCCGCGGTTCGCAGCGCCAGCGCGGTCATGTTGAACATCGGGCCGCCGCCGTTGTCGTGGTGGGCGAGCGCGAAGAACTTCTCGCGGTAGCTGCCAAGGTCGCCCCAGGCGCCCGCCAGGTGCGCTTCGACCAGATGAAACGGAAAGGCATCGTGGCCGGCCGGCACGGGCGTGTGGGTGGTGAAGACGGTGGTGCGGCGCACCTCCTCGAGGGCGGCGTCGAAGGCCCACCCCGTTTCGCACAGGTCGCGGATGCGCTGCAGCACTGCAAAGGCGGCGTGCCCCTCATTGAGGTGGTAGACCGCCGGGTCGACGCCCACGGCCTTGAGCGCCCGGACGCCCCCGAAGCCCAGCACGATCTCCTGCTGGACGCGCGTCTCGCGGTCGCCGCCGTAGAGCCGCGCCGACAGGTCGCGGTCCCAGGGCGCGTTTTCCTCGAGATTGGTGTCGAGCAGATACAGCGTGACGCGGCCGACCCGCACGCGCCAGACGGCCACGAGGACCGTCCGATTGCCGAGCGGCACGGCCGTGACGCACGGCTTGCCGTCGGGCGTCATGGCCGGCTCGACCGGCGCCTCCGGCCAGTTGAGCGTCTCGTAGACCTCCTGCTGCCACCCGTCGGCGGAGACTTCCTGGTGGAAGTAGCCCTGGGGATACATGAAGCCGACCCCGACGAGCGGCACGCCGAGGTCGCTGGCCTCTTTGCAGTGGTCGCCGGCCAGCACGCCGAGACCGCCCGCGTAAATGGGCAGGGACTGATGGAGCGCGAACTCCGCAGAGAAGTACGCGACGGGCCGGCCGGCGAGCCCGGGGCACTCCCGCTCGCACCAGGTGTTCCGCGCGGCGCGCACGGTGTCGAGCCGCGC
>MEKU01000011.1:0-38716 GCA_001767195.1 Acidobacteria bacterium RIFCSPLOWO2_02_FULL_67_21 | reverse complement strand
GAGCATGCGCACCGGGTTGTGCGCGGTCACGCGCCAGAGCGCGTAGTCGAGCCGACGGAAGACGTTCCGCGCGTCGGGGGTCCAGCTCCACCACACGTCACGGGCGAGCTCATCGAGGCGTGCGATCCGTTCGGGCAGTGCGGTCAATCGGCGATCCCTGCGGGCAAAGCCGTCATCGTAGCATTTGGTGATATTCTGTGCCTGCCGCCCAAGCTGAGCCCGCCGACCTGCGTATCAGATTCGAGCCCCGTTGACTCGCAATCTCCTGCGCCCACGAGCCAGAGCTGAGGCCACAGGAGACGACATGAGCCGGAAATTGTTCGTGGGCAACCTTCCCTATGAAACGACGGAGCAGGAGCTCGAAACGCTGTTCGGGCAGGCGGGACAGGTCGAGACCGTGTCTGTCGTCCGCGACCGCGCGACCGGGCGGCCGCGCGGCTTCGCGTTTGTCGAGATGGCCAGCGACGAGGACGCGCAGAAGGCGGTCACCGATCTCAACGGGCATCAGCTCGGGGGGCGCGCGTTGACAGTCAACGAGGCGCGGCCGCCGGCACCGCGCGGCGACGGCGGGTTCGGCGGCGGCGGCGACCGGCCGCGCGGCGGCGGACGGGGCAGACCCGGGCGCCGCACCGAACCGCGCTGGTAGGGGCTGGCTGGTAGCTGGTAGTCGGTAGGTGGTAGCAGGAGCCAGAACCAGGAACCCAGAACGGCTACCAGCTACCGGCTACCGACTAGGAGTAGGCCATGGCACGGAATGCACGACCGACGGCGGCAAAGCGCGAGCGCGAAAAGGCGCTGAGCGAGCGGCGTCAGCAGAAGGCGGCCAAGCGACAGGACGCGAAGGTGCGGAAGTCTTCGCAGGAGCGTCCGCCCGACGGCGTCGATCCCGACATAGAGGGCATCGTTCCCGGCCCGCAGCCGCTGGCCGACTGGCAGATCGAGGAAGAGAGCTGACCTAAGCGGTCCCCCTCGCACGCCGCGGCTGCATTCGCAGCCGTTCACTCTCCAGCTCACAGATGTCGCGCCACATCTGAAGCCTCCGGACACGGCAAGCGCTGCGGCGCCGGCTCCAGCGAGCAGAAACATCGGACGGATCCTCCTACAATTCTCGGAATGCCTCGGGTGCGAGCGTCTCAACGGACACTGCCGTCCTGGACGGTGTCGGGCACCGATGCCGGAGTCCGGCTCGACAAGTTCCTGGCGGCGCCCGAACGGCTTGGCTCGCGGCCACGTGCCGTGGACGCACTCGGCAGGGGCAAAGTCTTCATCAACAGCGCGGAGGCGAAGATAGACGACGCGGGGACGCGCCTGCGCGCCGGCGACGCGATCGGGATCTGGATGGACCGGCCAGGCAGCGCCCGTCGCCGGGCGGCAACGGCGGGTGCGCTGCAGATCCTGTACGAGGACTCGGCGCTCATCGTGGTCAACAAGCCGGCCGGGCTCCTCGCCGTGCCGCTGCAGCAGCGGAGGGATGCCGCGTCCGCGCAGGAATACGTGCGGCAGCACATGCGGTCCGGCCGGCGCCGCCGGCCGCTCGTCGTCCATCGGATCGATCGGGACACCTCCGGGATCGTGGTGTTCGCGAAGAACGCACTCGCGCAACAGCAGCTCAAGGACCAGTTCGAGCGACGGGAGCCCGAGCGCGTGTATCTGGCGATTCTTCACGGCCATCCCGTTCCGCCCGAGGGGACGTGGCGCGATCTCCTGACATGGGACCCGAGGGCGCTCGTGCAGAAGCCGGCGCACCCGCGCGACCCCAGGGCCAAAGAGGCGGTCAGCCTGTACCGCGTGCGCGAGCGCTTTCCCCCGGCGGCGCTCGTGGAGGTCCGGCTGGATACCGGCAAGCGCAATCAGATTCGCGTACAGGCGGCGCGCCGGGGGCACCCGCTCGTCGGCGAGCGGGTGTACCGCCCGCAGGGGCACGACGCCTCTGCGATCCCGTTCGAGCGGCAGGCGCTGCACGCGTGGCGGCTGTCGGTCCGGCACCCGTCGGACGGCCGCCTCCTGACGTTCGAAGCGCCCCTGCCCGACGACATGCGCGCCCTGATCGATCGGCTGCGTGATTGACCATCGCCTCCGGTCAGGCGTAGGATGCCCCCGTATTTCGAGCTTTCTTCGGTGCGTAGTGCCGGGCTTCAGCCCGGCTGAAGCCGGGCACTACGTTGGCAGATGTGGAATGGGTCAGGGTATGCCGAGCAGTTCGAGGGTGGCGTGCTGCGTGGTCATGGCCGCGTGGAGCGTGCTGGCGTCGAACGCGTCCGCACAAGGCGTGGCGGCGGGTTCGATTGCAGGTGTCGTGCGCGACACGTCGGGCGCGGTGCTGCCCGGCGTCACGGTCGAGGCTGCGAGCCCCCCCTGATTGAGAAGGTCCGGACGGCAGTCACCGACGGCCAGGGCCGATATCAGATCGTCGATCTCCGCCCCGGCGTGTACACCGTGACCTTCAGCCTGCCTGGCTTCGGCTCGGTCCGCCGCGAGGGGCTCGAGCTGACCGTCGGCTTCACGGCCACCGTGAATGCGGACCTCCCGGTCGGCGCGCTCGAAGAGACGCTGACCGTCACGGGCGCCGCGCCGCTCGTCGACACGCGGAACACGCTGCAGCAGACGACGCTCTCGGCCGCGACGCTGGATGCGCTGCCCACGACCCGGCGGCTCGGGTCGTACGCCACGATGATTCCTGCGGCGCGCGGTGCCAGCCAGGATGTCGGCGGCATCTCCGGCGAGCGGGGCGCCGCCTTCGCGGTCCACGGCGGCCGCACCAACGAGATCAACGTCAACCAGGAAGGCTTGAACCTCACGATGCTGAACAGCTCCGTGTACAGCTTCAATCCCTTCTCGGTCGGCGAGGTCGCGGTGGAGCTGGCGGGCACCTCGGCGGAGACGTTCAGCGGCGGCGTCCGCGTGAACATCGTGCCGAAGGAAGGCGGCAACGTTTTTGCGGGCAACTTCGGCTTCAGCTACAGCAATCCGGATCTGCAGAGCGACAACCTGAGCGACTCGCTCCGCCGCCGGGGCGTGACGTCGACCCCGTCGCTGCGCGAAAGCTATCAGTGGGGCGGCGGTGCCGGCGGGCCGATCAAGGAAGACACGCTGTGGTACTTCGGGAGCGTCCGCGACTGGGTGGCGTCGCGGTACTTTGCCGGCAACTTCTTCAACCGGCTGCACGGCGTATCGCCGCTGCCGGCGGATCCGCGGCGGCCGACCACGCTGTTCTACGAGCCGGATGCGAGCCGGCCGGCGTACTCGAACGACTACTTCAAGGATGCCTCGCTGCGGTTGACGTGGCAGGCGTCGGCCAAGGACAAGATTGCGGCGTACTGGAGCGTGCAGGACAATTGCAACTGCCCGAACTCGGTGGTCGCGACGGCGTCGCAGGAGGCCAACGGCGACCACCATTACAACCCGAGCACCGCAATCACCGCGTCGTGGAGCCGGCCGATGACCGCCCGCCTCCTTTTCGAGGGCGGCACCTCGCTCAACAAGACGACGATCAACTCGAAGCGCCCGGAACCGACGAAGATCACCGACTTCGCCATCACCGATCAGGCGCTCGGCATCACGTACGGCGCGCGCGCCGGCAGCATCACGCCGGGCAACATCGGCAACCCGTGCTGCTATTCGACGCAGTCGGTGAACGACCAGTACAACTGGCGATTTGCCACGTCGTACATCACCGGTTCCCACGCGTTCAAGACCGGATTCACCTACCAGTGGTACACGTTCCGGAACAAGAATCAGCGTGCGATCGATCAGATCCACGGCGCGCGGTCGTACGCGTTCCGCGATCGCGTGCCGCTGTCCGTGACGGTCTACGCCACGCCGCTCGGTCGTGCAAGCGACTCGACCACAGTGGGGGCGTTCGTGCAGGACCAGTGGACGATCCGCAAGCTCACGCTGAACATGGGCCTGCGCTACGACTCGTTCAATGCCACGGCGGTCGCGCAGTCGTTTGCCGCCGGCTACTTCGTGCCCGCGCGGGACTTCCCGGAAGTCACGAACGTGCCGGACTGGAAGAACCTGAACCCGCGCCTTGGCGTGGCCTACGACATCTTCGGCAACGGCCGCACGGCGCTGAAGGCGTCGGTCGGCCGGTACGTCCTCGGGACATCGTCGACGGGCAACAACAACGTCGCGCTCAACCAGCCGATTCTGCAGCAGGCCAACAGCGCCACGCGCACCTGGAACGACGCGAACGGCAACTACATACCCGACTGCGAGCTCGGCCCCGCGATCCCCGGCGCGAACGGCGAGTGCGGCGCGCTGTCGGACCAGAACTTCGGGCAGGTGCTCACCGGACTACGGGGCACCCGGTATGCCGACGAAATCCTGAACGGATTCCAGGACGCGCAGGAGTTTCTGTGGCGAGGGTCGATCGCGATCGAGCACGAGCTGCGTCCGGGGCTCGGCGTCAATGTCGGGTACTTCCGGACGTCGTACGGCAACCAGCAGGTCACCAGGAACCAGGCGGTCGATCCATCGCAGTACGACGAGTACTGCATCACGGCCCCCACCGATTCACGGCTGCCGAGCGGCATCAGCGGCAGCCGGATCTGCGGCCTGTACGACATCAGGCCCGCTGTGTTCGGGCGGGTGGAGAATGTGATCACCCAGGCTGACAATTTCGGCGAGCCGTCTCAGGTCTTCAACGGCGTCGATGTCAACGTCCGCGCCCGGATGGGCCAGGGGGTCACGCTGCAGGGTGGCGTGAGTACCGGTCGGACGGTGACCGATACTTGCTATGTGGTCAACTCCGGCCAGGACCTCTACCATTGCCGCGTGACGCCGCCCTGGTCGGCCGAGACGCAGGTTAAGTTCCTGCTGGTCTATCCGTTACCATGGGATTTCCGGGCGAGCGCCGTGTACCAGAACCTTCCCGGTCTGCCCGTCCAGGCCAGCTACGTGGCAAGAAATGCCGAGATTGCGCCATCGCTCGGGCGTAATATGGGGTCCTGCCGGGGCGCTGCCGTATGCAATGCGACGGTCACCCTGAACTTGATTCCGCCTCAGACGATGTTTGAGGAACGGTCACAGCAGGTGGACCTCCGGTTCACGCGGATCTTCGAGCTCGGACGGTTCCGGGTGGAAGGCAATTTAGACCTCTATAACGCGTTCAACGCGAACTCGGTCCAGCAGTTGAACAGTCGATACGGGCCGGCGTGGTTGAACGCGCAGGAAATTCTTGCCGGGCGACTGATACGAGTGGGGGCCCAGGTTAGCTTCTGACGAAACGGAGGAACTATGAAGAGGTTGGCACTCTTAGCGGGTCTGGCGGTTCTGCTGTCGGCCGGATCCGCCGCTGCTCAGGGTTCGATCGCCGGCACGATTACCGGGCCTGACGGCAAGCCGCTGCGCGCAGTCTTCGTGCGGGCCGAGCATACCGCGAACGCGAACGTGGACGAGATGCGCGGGAGCGAGGGCACGCACAAGACCACGAGCGTCCTGTCGAACAGCCAGGGCCAGTTCATCGTCGATGGCCTGGAGCCAGGCAGCTACAACGTCTGGACCTGGTCGATCGGCTACCGCGGCGCGCCGGCGAGAATGAACGTTGCGGTGCAGCAGGGGCAGACCGCCAAGGCGGCCTTCACGATGCGCGCGGCGCCGGTGCAGTGGCACGAGCTGAGCAAGGCGCAGGCGGCGGTGCTGTTGCCCGAAGCACCAGGGCGTGAGCGGTTCATGACGAGCTGCATGAACTGCCACGGCATGGGGCAGATTTCCGGCCGCCGCGACTACGACGGCTGGATTGACGCGATGGACGGGATGCGGCGCCGCGGGATCACGACCGTCAACCCGCAGGTGGCCGACGAAGTCGCAAAGTATCTGGCCGCCGTGCTGGGTCCCGATTCGAAGACCCCGCAGTCGCCGCAGGAGCTCCCGGCCTGGAAGGACGTTCAGATCCAGTGGAGCGACGATGCGCTGAACATCGTCTACGTCGACTACCCGGTCGGCCAGGGGACGAACCGGCCGGGCACCGGCTATCCCGACAAGGCCGGCAACGTCTGGATGGAGATGGAAAACGGCGTCGCGCGCATCGATCCGAAGACGGGCCAGAGCACGCTGTGGCAGATGCCGGCGGGCCAGGGCGGCGGCGTCCACGAAGTGCTGCCGTTGCCTGACGGCAGCGTCTGGCTGACGGTGACCAGCGCGAACAAGCTGGCCCGCTTCAACTCGCGGACGCAGGACTTCGAGATCTACGCCGACCCCTACAAGGCGCCGCGCGTCAAGCAGGTCGATCCGAACACCCCGATCTTTGCCCAGCCGAAGCCGCAGCCGGGTGAGGGCGTGCTCGGACGGAAGCACACCGCGGTGGTGGATCACGAGGGGAACATCTGGGCGTCGGGCCGTCCGCTCGTGAAGTTCAACCCGAAGACGAAGGAGTGGAAGGCATTCCCCGAAGTGCCCGACCTCTACGGCATCGCTGTCGACCAGGCGGGCAACGTCTGGTTTGCTGAATTCAACGCCGCTGAGACCGGCAGCATCGGCAAAGTCGACCCGAAGACGGACAAGGTGACCAAGTACACCCCGCCGCCCGACATCCACAACGGCCGGCCGCGGCGTCTGAAGGTCGACTCCAAGGGGAATATCTGGTTCGCGCAGTACTTCAACGCCTCGATTGCCAAGTTCGAGCCGAAGACGGAGAAGTTCACCGTCTACAAGCTGCCCGGACCCTACCCGACGATCTACGGCCTTGGCGTGGATGCGAAGGACAACATCTGGGGCGTCTCGCACTTCAACGAGGCGACCTACCGGATCGACCCGTCGGGCAAGGTCGTGGCGTATCCGAGCCCCTACATCAGCCGCGGCACGCGGGACATGTGGGTGGATGCGCAGGGCCGCATGTGGTACGGCGTCCAGCCCGAATTCAAGGTCGGCTACTTATACATCCGCGAGCAGCGGTCCCCGATGACCGCGCAGCGGTAGCACGTCTTCCGGCGCAGGAGTCCCTCCCAGCGGGGGCTCCTGCGCCGGCCACCTTCCCGCAACCAGTTCGTACGTAGTGCCCGGCTTCAGCCGGGCCGCGGATCGTACGTAGTGCCCGGCTTCAGCCGGGCCACGCCCCGTGGTAGGCTCAGGCGTCACGGAGGTTGACATGCCGAGTGCCACGCGCCGTGCGCTGACGACGATCGCCGGGCTGCTTCTGCTGGCGGCGCCGCCCGAGGCCCAGCAGGTTCCGAGGCTCGACACCTACGACGGAGTCGCCGTCCGGATCCTCCAGAGCAACAACGCCGGCAACGTCCATCACATCATCGACCCGGCGGTGCAGCAGGTGGTCGGAGTGATCCGCGGCTGCCCCCACGCGCACAATCTCACGGTGCATCCCGACGGGCTCTACTACTACTGCGCCAACGAACAGGACAAGACCGTCGACGTCTTCGACACGAAGACCCTGCAGCAGGTGATGCGCATCCCGCTGTCGGAGCGCCCCAACAAGATCGTCGTCAACAAGAAGCACAGGAAGATCTATGCGGCGATTTCGGTGGTGTCGGCGGCCGCCGCGGGCGCCGGGTTTCAGAAGATCGAGCGCGCGGCCTCGGTCGTTGACGTCATCGACATCGGCACGCACAAGGTGATTCGCAGCATTCCGGTCGCGGGGCCGGTGCACAACACCTACGTGACGCCCGACGACAACTACGTGGTCGCGGGCCTGAGCTTCGGCGAGCTCAAGCCGGGCGATCCGACGATCCAGGTCATCGATCCGGTCACGGACACGGTGATCTGGGGAATGGAGCTGACCGGCTACCGGCAGTACGGCAAGGATAACCACGAGGTGCGGCCGATGGCGTTCGAGGCCAATCCGGACGGTTCGCCGAAGCGGATGTTCGCCCAGGCGACCGGCATCAATGCCGTCTGGGTCATCGACTGGAACACCCGCACGGTCGTGGACATGCTGTGGCCGCCGCCGCTGCCGCTCTGGCGGCAGAATGCCGACGGCATCCAGACCGGGGACATGCACGGCCTCGAGGTGCTGCCCGATCGGTCGGCGCTGTGGGCCTCGAGCCGCCTCGACAGCCGCGTGTACGCATGGTCGCTGCCCGACCTGAAGTACATCGGCTCGGTGGAGGTCGGTCCGAGCGCGAACTGGATTACGTCGACTCCCGACAGCCGGTATTTGTATGTCGCCGTGTCAGGGGCTGACTACACGCTGGCGATCGACGTGAAGAAGCTTGCCGTCGTCGCAAAGATCAAGACCGGCGCGCGGCCTGCCCGGATCAGCACCGCCGTGCTCCCGATCGATCGCGTCAACCCGCCGATGCCGGCGAGCCGGTGACCGCCATGCGATACCGCGCCATGCTCCTGCTGGCACTGTGCTGGGTGGCCGCATCGACGCTGGCAGCATCGGGCGCGCCCCGGGCGTCCGTAGTGCCCGGCTTCAGCCGGGCCCAGGCCGGAACGGCACAGGTAGCAGCGTTTCCGAGTCCGGCGGATCTGGAGACCTTCCGGAAGAACATCGAGCTGCTGTTCGTGCGGCCGAGGGGCGGCTCGATGCCCGGCTATGCCGCATGCGTGATGTGCCATACCTGGCAGACGAGCCTCCGGTTCAGCCTCGAGACGCCGGAGACGACTCAGGGATGGACGCCGGCGCAGTCGCGCCGGAACTTCGATGTGGTCACGCAGGTGATCAACACGGCCGATCCGGAGAGCAGCCGCCTCCTGCTCAAGCCGCTGTCCCCCCAGGCGGGCGGCCTCGGTCACACCGGTGGCACCTACTGGACATCGAAGGAGAATCCCGAGTACCAGCAGATCCTGACGTGGATCCGCAGCTTCCCGGCCGATCGCTATGTCGCGAAGCCGGGCCCGCCGCTCGATTTCGAGTTCTTCCGCGCGTGCGTGCAGCCGATCTTCGCGAACCCGCGGGAAGGCCACATTCGGTGCAGCAACTGTCATGACAGCGGGCTGGCCGGCTTTGCGCCCGTGCCTGCCGGCGGCGGGGGATGGAGCGACGCGCAGGCGAAGGCGGCGTTTCAGGTCATCTCGCGGCTCGTCATCCCGGGGAGCCCCGAGCAGAGCCGCTTTCTGCTGAAGCCGCTGCATCCCGACGGCGGCGGCTCGTACACGCACAACGGCCCGCGCCGGTGGCAGAGCCGCAGCGATCCCGAGTGGCAGATGCTCGCCGGCTGGGTTCGCGGCGAGCGGACGGGGAGCCGCTGCTCCTGAGCCAGGTTCCCATGCGGCGTGCCGGCTTCCGTGTATCGCACGGCTAAGGGCATGTTGACGCGGTTGCTTGCCGCGGCAGGCGTCGCGCGCGCATCCAGCCTGGAACGCGAGCGCCGCCGAGCGGCCGAGGTCCGCAGCGCGGAGCGGGCGCGGGCGAATCGCGAGATCGGGGTCGCCAACAACAGGGTCACCCAGCTCACCGACAGACTCCGGGCCACGCAGGAGCGTCTCGCCGCCGAGCAGGCCGAGTCCGGCGCCCTGCGCCAGGCGGTGGCTGCGCTCAGGGGCACCGAGGCGGCGATGGCCCGCCGGCCGGAGGCGCTCCGTCGCCTCAAGCTCGCGCAGCTGGCGATTGCCGCCAAGTCGGCGCGTCGCGCCGGTATCACGCGCGCGGCGGCCCGGCGTGCGGCGCACCTGGCCTCGATCTCCGCCGACTATGCCGACGCGACGGCCCGCTGGCGCCGCGGCGACGCGCCGTTTGAGATCGGCCGCGTGGCGGTCGCCAGGCTCCAGTGGTCGGTGCCTGCCGGGGCAGCCGACGCGCGGTCGCGGCGCATCCTTCAGCACGCCGAGCTGCCGCTCGACGACCTGGCCGCCGTCCGTGAGTTCGCGGTCGGCGGCGTCATGCTGGATGTGGGCGCGCATGTCGGAGGCGCGGCCATCCCCCGGGTGCTGCTCGGCGATTGTGCGCGCGTCCAGGCTGCGGAGCCCGATTCGGCCGCCTACCTGTGTCTCGTCGGAAATACGCTCGACAACGGCTGCGAGGGGCGCGTGCTGCCGCAACGGCTCGCCATTGCGGGCTCGGCCGGTCCAGGCACCGTGCGCCGCGCCGGCGGCGGCGTCGAAGAAGTCCCCTTCGTGACAGTGGACGCATGGATGACGCGCCTTCGTATGCGGCCCCGGACGATCCGCTTCGTGAGGGTGGCGCTGCAGGACTGGAACATGGACCTCGATCGTGGCGCCGTCCTCCTCCTGAAGCACCGGCATGTGGTGTGGCAGATCGAGATTCCTTCAGACGTCATGCAGGCCTCGGGACCGAAGGTCCGGCGGACGTGCGAACGGCTGGCCGCGCACTTCACGCACGTCCAGCCGCTGGGCGGCGTTCTGCACGAACCGCGGCCCGCATCCGAGGCGGTCGAAATCGCCGGCGCCGGCGGCGGCTTCCTGCTGTTCAACATGCACGGAGACGCGCGATGACGCTCCTGGATCTGATGCACAAGTACCAGACCGACAAGGCGGAGCATCGCTTCGACATTCCGTACGGCTTCTTCTTCGACGAGGAGCGACGGGGGCAGGTGAGGAGCGTGCTGGAGCTCGGGACCAAGAAGGGCGCCAGCCTGCGCGTGTGGGAGGAATACTTCCCGAACGCGAGCATCTTCGGCGTCGAGATGAAGTCCAAGTACGCGGTCTACGCATCGGACCGGAGCCGCATCTTCATCGGCAGCCAGTCGGATCCCGAGGTGCTCGAGCTGCTCGTCGCCGCCGCCGGCTCCAGCTTTGATCTCATCATCGACGACGGAAGCCACATGTCGGACGATCAGGTGGCGAGCCTCACGTATCTGTGGCGGTATCTGAAGCCGCCGTACGGGATCTACGCCATCGAAGACCTGCACGCGCACGTCCGATTTCCGGAGGCCTACTCGAACGAGCGCTGCCGGTATCCGCCGATGAGCGACATGCTGCTGCGGCACATCGAAGGGCGAATCGCCGCCGAAGCGGGGCAGGGCGGCGCGCCCGGCATCTGCGTGTACGGCGCGGTTGCGCTGCTGCTCAAGGGTGAGGAGGGCCCGCCTCTGGACTGTGACCGCTTCCTGAAAACGTCGTAAGAAACGATTCACACTCGACGTCGTGTCCGCTTTAGGCGGACTTCAGCATGCGGTCGTAGTGCTCGTAGTGCTCGGCTTTAGCCGAGCCAGACGCCCGGTGCGGCGCTGGTTGACTCCTCCGTGTCGCGTCGACGATGGCCGACCGCGCGAGGCGGGAGCAGGCGCTGCAGTTTGCGCGGCGGCTCAATGTGGAGCAGCAGCTCCATGTGCCGAGTCGGCGTCCGGGCCCCATGTGGGGCGAGCCTTGTCAGGCTCGCCTCGCGAACCCGACAGGGTTCGCGCCACGTCAACGTTCCTGTACAATGAGCGTTCCTGCCTGCGAGAGTGTTCTCCACGAGCGGAAGTGGCGGAATTGGCAGACGCGCTAGCCTCAGGAGCTAGTGGCCGCAAGGCCATCGGGGTTCGAGTCCCCGCTTCCGCACCACGATCGATGTGGCCGGGCTGAAGCCCGGCACTACGTACGCCCGGCACTACGCACGCCCGGCACTACGCACGCCCTGGCCGGGCGCTGACGAGCGCCGCAATCACCAGATCGCCGCTGACGTTCACCGCCGTCCGGCACATGTCCAGAAAGCGGTCGACGCCGAGGATGAGCGCCATGCCTTCGGCGGGAACGCCGACCGACTGGGCGACGATCATCACCATCGGCAGCGAGCCGCCCGGCACCCCCGCCGTTCCGATCCCGGCCACAATCGACATCACCATCACGCGGATCTGCTGCGCCAGGGTGAGGTCCAGCCCGTAGACCTGTGCGAGGAAGAGGACGGTCACGCCTTCGAAGAGCGCCGTGCCGTTCTGATTGGCGGTCGAGCCGACCGTCAGCACGAAGCGCGAGATCTGCGGCGGCAGGCGCAGCTTCCGCTCGGCGACATCGAGCGACAGCGGAAGCGTGGCGTTGGACGAGGCGGTGGAGAAGGCGTAGAGGTACACCTCGCGGCAGTTGCGGAAGAACTCCAGCGGCGGCCGGCGCGCCGCAGTCCACAGCAGCGCCGCGTAGACGCCGAATTGCTGGATGAGCAGGCCGGCCACCACTGTGACGACATAGAAGAGGAGCGTCGCGAAGACGCCGGTCCCGAACGTGAACGCCGTGTTGAACACGATGGCGAACACGGCGACAGGCGCCAGCCGCATCGCGAGGTGGACGATCCACATACAGGCGTCGAAGATCTGTTCGAGCACCCGCACGAGCACCGGGTCTTCGCCCCCTTGCCCCCTTGCCCCCTGTCCCCCTGCAATCTGACTCACCGCCACGCCGAAGATCACGGCAAACACCATCAGCGGCAGCATTTCGCCGTCGAGGGCCCGCACCGCCGATTCGAGCGGGTTGCGTGGGATGAGCTGAATCAGGATGTCGCTCAGCGGCTGAGCGGCCGCGGCGTTCGCGCGGAGGACGTCTACGCCCGATGCCGCGTCGCCGGCGGAAAGCTGCAGGCCGGCCCCGGGCTGGAGCACGTTGACGAGGATCATGCCGATGGCGACCGACGTGCTGCTCAGCAGGAGCGTGAACGCCAGCGTCCGGCCGGCCACGCCCGGCAGATCGTGCCCCCGCCCGAGCTGATAGACGCCGACGACGAGCGCCGAAAAGACCATGGGGACCACGATCATGAAGATCGTGCGCAGAAAGATCTGCCCGATCGGCCGCAGCACGTGCGTGCTGATCGCCGCGAGCCACGGCGCCCCGGCATACGGGTGGAGCATCGCGCCGAGCGCAATGCCGAGGAGGAGGGCGATCGCGAGCTTGTTGTGAAGCTTCATAGGGAGCGACCCGCCCCACGTTCGCTCAGAACACGAGCCGCATCCCGAGCTGCATCTGCCGCGCCGACGTCACGGTCGAGCGGGTCCGGCCGAACGTCGACAGCGGCGCGTCCCCGGCCCCAGAGCCCGCAAAGGCGATGAGCGTCGGATTGCCGAAGTTGGCGCGGTTGAAGATGTTGAAGACCTCCAGCCGCACGTCCAGCCGGGCCCCGCCGCGCAGCGGAATCCGCTTCACCGCCGACAGGTCGACGGTGCGCAGATCGGGGCCTCGAAACGCGCCGCGCGGGCTGTTGCCGAGGGTGCCCTGCGGCTGCAGGACGAACGCGGACGGATCGAACCACTGATCAGGCTGGCCGATCACCGCGCTCTCCGGCGAACGCCCGGGCGCCAGGTCGGGACGGTCGAGACCGCTCGTGGGCGAGATCGACGGCGACCACTGCGACCGCGACCAGTTGTTCTGGACGAACACGGTCAGCGGCTGCCCGCTCCGCACGGTGCCGATGCCCGTGACCTGCCAGCCGGCCAGCAGCGCGCGCGGAACGCCGCTCAGCCCGGCCGGCGCCGGGACGTCCCACACCGCGTTGAACACCCAGTTGTGGGGCGTATCCCAGTCCGACGGCCCCTTGTTGTAGCCGGGATCGATCTCGGGGAACGCCACCGTCGTCCCATTCGTCGAGTCGGAGAAGAAGGTCGACGCCTGCGTCGTGTCTTCGCTGCGCGACCAGGTGTAGGAGGACTGCAGCGACAGGCCGTTGGTCCATGCGCGCCGCAGCTCGACGATGAGCGCGCGATACCACGACTCGCCGTCGCTGCTCTTGAGCTCGATGGTGCCGAAGCTGCGGTTGGGCCGCGGCAGGCCGGCGGCGAAGAACGGCCGGCCGTCCGGGCCGGCCGACGGCGTGGGGATGTTGATGTCCGTGTTGCGGAACAGGTGAGTCCCGCGCGAGCCGGCGTAGCCGATCGTGGCGATGATGCTGGCTGGCAGCGTCCGCTGCACGTTCACGTTCCAGGAGTGCAGCCGCGGATCCCGGATGTTCCAGTCCATCGGCCGGATCGTGTTGCCGATGCCACGCTCGAACGGCGGGTTCGGGAACGTCGCGCCCGGGATCACGAAGCGCGGCGTGGCCGGGGGGTTCGTCACCGTCACGATCAGGTTCTGCTGGTTGGCGGTGTTGAAGTACAGCCCGTAGCCGCTGCGCACCGACGTCGAGCCGTCGCCGAAGACGTCCCAGGCCAGGCCCATCCGGGGCGAGAGGTTCGTCCGCGACGGACCGTCGAACAGCCGCCCGACGGTCGGCGCCGTGTCGCTGAGGCTTACGAGCGCCGAGTCGCGCCCGCCCTGGTCGATCGGCATCGTCGTGAACTCGTACCGCAGCCCGGCGTTGAGCGTCAGCCGGGGCGCCACCTGCACGTGGTCCTGCACGTACAGCCCGTAGAGCGTCCAGGGCCAGTCGCGATCGATGTCGCCCTGGGGGCCGAGGCCGACGAACCGGAGCGGCTGGTTCTGCAGGAAGGTCCTGACGTTCGCGAACGCATAGATCCCGAGGCTGAACGTCGGGTTGGTCATGAAGTCGCGGTAGCGCTCCGCCAGCACGCCAGCTTTGATGAGGTGCCGCCCGCGCGTGTGCGTCAGGTCGTACTGCGTGCTGTAGACGTTCTGGGCGAGTCGGACGTTCGCCGATACCTGTGGGCCGAACCGCTGCATGCCGCCGATGTCGATGTCGCCGACAATCGCCCGGCCCGCCACGAAGGGCGGCAGCCCGCGTGACAGGTTCGCCTCCACGTTCTGTCCGATCCGTGTCCGGCTGTAGCCGAACCGGAGGGTCTGGAGGGTCCGATCGGACAGCACGTGCTGGTATTCCGCAGTGAAGAACTGGTTGCTGGAGATGAACGACCGCGGGAACTGCGGGTAATCGGTCGGCAGCCGGTGGCTGGCGTCGTCGTACGTGTAGCGGCCGAAGACCCGGTGCTCGGCGCCGGCCTGATAGTCGAGGCGTCCCTGGGCGAAGTCCTGGTTCAATTCCTGGTCGAAGCCGAAGGTGTGCGGCGCCAGCCCGCTCCCGAGCGCCGGGCCGTTGGCGGCGGGAATGGCGTCCAGATACGGCTGCACGGCGGGGCTGATCGTGACGGGGCCGTCGGGAAGGAGGCCGCGCCTGGCGTTGTCGTCGGGCACAAAGCTGGTGATCGTCTTGCCGAGCGTCTCGCGCAGCCCTTCGTAGGAGACGAAGTAGAACAACCGGTCGCGCCGGATCGGCCCGCCGAGCGACCCGCCGTACTGATTGCGCACGAAGTCGGGCTTGGCGCCGACGTCGAAGTAGTTGCGCGCATCGAGCGCGTCATTGCGATGGAACTCGTACGCGCTTCCCCGAACCGTGTTGGCGCCCGACTTGGTGAGGACGTTGATCTGTCCGCCGAAGTTGCGGCCGAACTCGGCGCTGTAGCCGTTCGACTCGACGCGGAACTCGCGGACCGACTCCATCCCGAGCGCAGTGCCCGCGGCGCTTCCGGCCGGTCCATTGGTGAAGTCGTTGAGCAGCGTGCCGTCGAGCAGGTAGACGTTCGACCGGTAGTCCTGCCCGTTGATGCTCATGCCGAGCCCGTGCGCCACGACCGACCCGCCGTCGCGCGACGGGTACGGCAGCACGCCGGGCTGCAGCAGCGTCAGGTCCGTGAAGTTGCGGCCGTTGAGCGGCAGCGACTCGATCGCCTGCTGGCCCACGAGGAAGCTCAGCTCGGAGGTCGCGGTGTTCACGAGCGGCATGTCGCCGCTGACCGTGATCGCCTGTTCGACGCCGACCTCCATGACGAGCGGCAGCGACACGATTTCACCGACCGTGGCGACCAGGTCGCGCCGGAGCGCGCGGAATCCCGACAGATCCGCGGCGAGCTCGTAATCGCCGGCCGGCAGGCCGGCAAAGGCGAAGCGTCCATCCGGTCCTGTGGCCGTCGCGCGGGTGAGGCCCGTTGCCGTGTGGCGCAGCGTCAGCTGCACGCCCGGCAGGACGCCGCCCGACGCATCGCTCACGGTCCCGGTGACAATGGCCGCCGTCTGGCCGTGCGCGGCCGGCGCACCCAGGACGGCAAGGAGCAGAACGAGCACAGAAACGCGACGAAAGACACGAGGAAGCTGCTGCATAGCGGATTCTGGATGATGGCCGGGGAGTCTGCGGAGTGTCAACCAGTTGCGCCGGGCGTTCATAACCGACCGTAGTGCCCGGCTTTAGCCGGGCTGAAGCCCGGCACTACGTACGAATCAGTGGTCGGTTATGAACCGGCTCGTGAGTGCCGGCGTGACTTCGAAGATGAAGCGGAGGGCGGGAATCCGGTTGCCCGGATGATCGTCGGCGTAGGTGAGCTGCGGCTGCCGATAGAGCAGCTGCGACTCGGACGGAGGCCCCTGGTAGATGCCCGGATAGAGATCGATGATGTGCGGGCCCGGAGTGCCGGTGGCGGTGAAGTTGATGACGACATCGCCCTGGCTGTTGAAACCGCACGCGTAGCCCATGTACGCATTGTCGTACGTGGCGATGTAGATGTTGTCGTACTCCGTCCACCCGACGCCCTTCAGGTGGATGGTGACGGGCGTCCCGACCGGCCCCGAAAGCGGCGACATCGAGACGATGCTGGTCTCGATGACGAAGAAGGCGCGCCCGAGCGTACGCGTCCCGTCGCGAAGCGCGATCCCGTGGAGTCCGCCCAGGTCGTCGGGAATGGCCACCGGCGCGTCGATGCGGCCATCACGCCCGACCGTGACGGGGCCGATCGGCTGGTCCTGCGGCTCGAAGCCGTCGCCGCTCACGCGGTTGCCGACGTAGGTCTGCCACACGAGCTGCAGTGTCGCGCCCGCGGGAAGCCCCTCGGCGCGGAGCGCGGCCCGCGTCCCGACTGCCCCCTGGGTCGGACTGAGCGACAGCTGTGCACCACTCACCGCAATCTCGGTATCCGGGACGGGCTGACGCGGGTACGGTTCGGCGTACACTGGCGGCATCGCGGCCTGGCCGGGCGTCGTTTCGAACGTGAACTGCGGGCGCGGCAGGTGCGCGACCGGCGACTGCTCGTAGTTGAGGTACCCCTGCCCCTGATAGCCGGTCAGCACCTTCACGACATGGGAGCCGGCCGGTCCGGCTGCGCGAAACCGTGCGACCGCGGACCCGCCGGTGCCGGCCGCGGAGACAAAGCCCACAAGGTTGTTGTCCCAGTTCACCACCCAGGTGCTTTCCATCGTCCGCCACCCCAGCCCGGTGACGCGGAGCTCGATCGGCGTGCCGATCGGCCCCGACGAGGGGGTCATCTCGAAGGTCTGTGTGACCTCGACGCCGTTCTGGGCGACGGGCACGCCGTCGATCCGCGCCACGACGTCATGCATGCCGCCGTAGTCTTCAGGAATCGTGAAGCGGGCGTCCAGCCGGCCCGTCGCATCGACGGCGAACTGGCCGAGCGGCATGCTCGAGTCGACGTACTTCTTGCCCCGGAAGTGGTACGAGTCCTCGATCACCCAGCCGCCGCTCACGGTGGCCCACAGGAGCTCTACGGTCTTGCCCGCGGGCAGGCCGGCGGTGGTCGCGCGAACCGCGGCGCCGACGATCGGCCTGTCGTATGTGAGCGTCAGGGTCTGGACGGGTGGTGCGCCGGAGGACGCGGCCGGGGAGTCGCCGGTTTCCTCAGAAGGTGACGCGCCGGTGGACGAGCAGGCGACAGCCGTGGCGAGCGCGACGAGAGTCCCGAACCCGGCCCACCGCATCGCGGTCCCGCTATTCGACGATCGTGATCTGCGACGCGAGCACGTCGAATGGCTTGAACTCGCCGGTCCGCCCCTGCGGGTCCCTGGCCGCGATCGTGTACTTCACAACGCCCATCGGGGCATCGTCGGGCACGACCCACTTGGCCACCCAGAAGTCGCGCTCCGGCTGCTGCTCGGTCTGCCGATCGCGCATGGGGACGTCCATGGTCCTGCCACCGTACGACAGGTGGACGACGAGCTGCGATGCGCGGTCGCGCTTGCCCGTGGCCGGATCGACGGCGGCCGCGCGGAACCCCACGGGCTCGCCCCGCTTGAACCGGTTGCTCATCGTGCAGTTCAGCGGCTTGCCGGGCCCGAAGAAGTAGACGAGGTCTCCGTAGACCACCAGCTTGGCGTTGGTCTGTCCGGCGACGGATGCGCTCGCCAGGGCAGCCACCAACAGGGCGCCGACGACGGCACAGAGCTTCTTCACGGAGCACACGGTACCCGACTCGAGGCCGGGCTGTCCAGAGGGAAATCGGGCCCGATCAGGTTGGCTCGAACGGCCTGCCTGCCCGGGGCAGGCACCCTCTGACCGCCGAGATCAGGTCGTTCGGATCGAGCGGCTTGTGCAGGACGCCGGCAAAATCGGCTTCGTCCAGATCGCTGACGTCGTGGCCGGTGACGACCACGATCGGGATGCCGCGCGTCTCGGGCCGCGCCTTGAACTCCCGGTAGACGTCGCGCCCGCTGACGCGGGGAAGCGCCAGGTCCAGGACGACCACCTGGGGAGGTCTGGCCTCGATCACGTGCAATGCCGCCAGGCCGTCCTCGACCGACACCACGCTCAACCCCGCCTGACGGAGAACGGAACGATAGAACTCCCGGGCCGTCGGATCGTCCTCCACAACAAGCACAACCCCCTGGGACCCCGATGTGGACATGACCGGCGAATATTATAACGGTGCATCTTTCCATCCTTGACTCAGCCGTGAGCCGAAACCCTGCGAAGTAGAGCTCCCTTGAGGTCAAATCTTTGAGCCAATCAAATACTTGATCTATACTGACTGGCGTGGCCACTGCGCCGGCTGACCTCCTGCGGCAACGCGGTATCCAGGTGACGGCCCAGCGATTGGCTGTCTTGCGGGCGGTCGCGGGCCAGCCCCACATCGCGGCCGACGCCGTGGCCGAGGCCGTCAGGGCCGAGATCGGTGCCATCTCGCTCCAGTCGGTGTACGACGCCCTCGGCGTCCTGGTCGCCGGGGGCCTTATCCGGCGCATTCAGCCCGCCGGATCACCGGCTCGCTTCGAGGATCGGGTCGGCGACAACCACCACCATCTGATCTGTCGAATCTGCGGCCGCCTGGTCGACATCGACTGCGCGGTCGGCTCCGCCCCCTGTCTCACGGCGGTCGACGACATGGGCTACGAGATCGACGAGGCCGAGGTCGCCTACTGGGGGCGCTGTCCGGATTGCCTGGCTCAGTCCCCAGCGTCATCCCGCTCTGACCCACCGACACGCCGACGCCGAAGCCAGCGGGGCGGCACTCCATCACCGTAAGAGGTCAACGTCAGCATGGACAACGAACAGAAGTGCCCGTTCCCGGGCAAAGCGCACAGCGGCCCGTCGAACCGGGACTGGTGGCCGAATCAGCTGAACCTGAAGGTCCTTCACCAGAACCCGCCCGCACGCGACCCCATGGGCGCGGAGTTCAACTACGCCGAAGAGTTCAAGTCCCTCGATCTCGATGCCCTGAAGAAGGACATCGAGCAGGTGATGACGACCTCGCAGGACTGGTGGCCGGCCGACTTCGGCCATTACGGACCGCTCTTCATCCGGATGGCGTGGCACAGTGCGGGCACGTACCGCATCAGCGACGGCCGCGGAGGTGCGGGGGACGGCGAGCAGCGCTTCGCGCCCCTGAACAGTTGGCCGGACAACGTGAACCTCGACAAGGCGCGACGGCTGCTGTGGCCGGTCAAGAAGAAGTACGGCCGGACGATCTCATGGGCCGACCTGATGGTCTTCGCCGGCAACTGCGCCCTGGAGTCGATGGGGTTCAAGACGTTCGGCTTCGGCGGCGGGCGCGAGGACGTCTGGGAGCCCAAGGAGATCAACTGGGGGACCGAGCACACGTGGCTCGAAGACGCGCGCTACAGCGGCGACCGGCAACTCGCGAATCCGCTCGCCGCCGTGCAGATGGGCCTCATCTACGTCAATCCGGAAGGGCCGAACGGCACCCCGGATCCGATCGCCGCCGCCCGGGACATTCGAGAGACGTTCCGCCGCATGGCGATGAACGACGAGGAGACGGTGGCGCTCATCGCCGGAGGGCATACGTTCGGCAAGACCCATGGCGCCGGCCCTGCCACCCACGTGGGTCCCGAGCCCGAAGCCGCCGGCATCGAGGAGCAAGGCATGGGCTGGAAGAGCAGCTACGGCACCGGCAAGGGCGGCGACGCGATCGGCAGCGGCCTGGAAGTCACTTGGACCTCCACGCCGACCAGGTGGAGCCACAGCTTCTTCTCGAACCTGTTCGGCCACGAATGGGAACTGACGAAGAGCCCGGCCGGTGCGCATCAGTGGATTGCGAAGGGGGGCGCAGGCGCCGGCACGATTCCGGATGCCCACGACCCATCCAAGCGTCACGCGCCGACCATGCTGACCACCGATCTCTCGCTGCGGTTCGATCCTGACTACGAGAAGATCTCGAGGCGCTTCTACGAGAACCCGGATCAGTTCGCAGACGCCTTCGCCAGGGCGTGGCTCAAGCTGACGCACCGCGACATGGGGCCCGTCTCGCGGTACCTGGGCGCGCTGGTGCCTGCGGAGCCGCAGTTGTGGCAGGACCCCGTCCCCCCGGTCACCCACGAGCTGATCGGAGCCACGGACATCGCTCCCCTCAAGGCCAAGGTCCTCGCATCGGGACTGTCCATCTCCCAACTGGTTTCGACTGCCTGGGCGTCGGCATCGACGTTCCGCGGCACCGACAAGCGCGGTGGCGCCAACGGGGCTCGCATTCGCCTCGCGCCGCAGAAGGACTGGGACGTCAACAATCCACCCGAGCTGGCGAAGGTGCTGCAGACGCTGGAGGGGATCCAGACGGCGTTCAACGACGCGCAGGCCGGCGGGAAGAAGCGGGTGTCGCTTGCCGACCTGATCGTGCTGGGGGGGTGTGCCGCTGTTGAGCAGGCCGCACAGAACGCCGGACACGACGTGCAGGTGCCCTTCACGCCGGGACGCACGGATGCGTCGCAGGAGCAGACCGACGTGGAATCCTTCGCCGTGCTCGAGCCGGACGCGGACGGGTTCCGCAACTACCTCGGACAGGGACACGAGCTGCCGGCCGAGCATCTGCTGATCGAGCGGGCCTTCATGCTGACACTGAGCGCTCCCGAGATGACCGTGCTCGTGGGCGGCATGCGTGCCCTGGATGCGAACACCCGGCAGTCGAACGTCGGCGTGTTCACCAAGCGGCCCGGGACGCTGACCCACGACTTCTTCGTGAATCTCCTCGCCCTGGACTCGGAGTGGCGGCCGACGTCCGACGCCGGGGAGACCTTCGAGGTCCGCGGTCGCGGGACGGGCGAGCTCCAGTGGACCGGCAGCCGCGTCGACCTCGTCTTCGGTTCGAACTCCGAGTTCCGTGCCCTCGCGGAGGTCTACGCGTGCGACGATGCACGGGAGAAATTCGTGCGCGATTTCGTTGCGGCGTGGGACAAGGTGATGAATCTCGATCGATTCGACCTTGCCTGATCCCGATGTTCAGGCCCGTCGTCGCGGCTGCGCCGCTTCGGCGAGACAGCCTTCGCTGGCGCGCCAGCCAACTGACTGGACGAGTTGGAAGGGGAGCAGTTCGCCGTGGTGCATGCTGCCATGAACACGGGCCACTACCCCACCCGACTTGTCCGCCAGCGTGTCGTAGTCACCGTCGGTACCTAGCATTCGCCAACCGTGAAAGCACGGTTTACTGCTGCTATCGCGCTCGTGGAATCTGACGCCGGGCCACACCTGACCCCGCTCGCGCCGACCCTCTCAGCCTTCTCACAACGGCTGCGGGGAGCCGTACCTGAACGAACAGGTCGGAAGGGTACATGTAGTCCTCGCCGGATTCATCGACGACCCGAATGTAGCCCTCCCGTGCAGCTTCGCGGTCGGGGAGCACTTGATAGAGCTTTCGCGCCTCCAGGTCCTCTGAACCGCCATCTTCCACGCACAGCGCGAAGGACCCCGTCGATTGCTGGACTCTCATGATCGTCAATCCAGGAAACGCTTGATCTTCAACCCCTTCTTGCCGACGCCGTGAGCCTCGTACCAATGGATCTCGGCCCGCCGAAGCGATCCATTCACAAGTCGAACAGTAGCATCGCCTTTGAGTTTCCGCCAGCGCCTGCCGCCATGGCGTTTTTGCAGGTGCTTCAAACGCCTGATGCCCCGTCCGGTGGCGATAACCTGGATGTTCGTGATGTCGCCGATGATTTCGAACATCCTGGTGCTTGCTCAACCGCGGCGGGCCAGGAGACGATCGCGCACGCCCGCTGGTGCGAAGCGTTGCTCGTTTTCGTGACGCACTTGTGCCGCCTGCTGTTGGCGTGGCGCGAGGTACCCACGGGTCTCCTCGACATCCACGACAAGACCGAGCTGCTGATCACGCGCCCGCAGTGCGGCGACGAGCTGCGGCATCGCCTTGTGTCCTTTCAATCGGCGGAAGCCTTTGACGGCCTCGAGCACGCCGGCGGCGACCCAGCGTACCACCATCGTTCCGCCGCGCCACCGCGTCACGTTCCGTGTGACGTGTCGAGTGCGGCTGATGAGACTCTCCGGCAACGCGAACCTGTTCCCGGGCCCGTTCCGGGGGTCGCTCACGTCCTGGCTGCCGGTGTGGCAGCCAGCCGCTCCCGGTTTTCGAGCTTCACTCGTTCCTCGACTCAGCCGGCATCGCTCGAACAATCACCAAATACGCCCGGTCGGCCGTCGTCTTCTCGCAAGGGAATCCCGCCACCGATGTGTTCTACCTGCAGGAGGGGAGCGTCAAGCTCTCGGTGCTGTCGCGGCTGAGCAAAGAGGCGGTCGTGGCGATCCTGGGGCCTGGGGACTTCTTTGGCGAGGGGTGTCTCGCGGGGCAGCCGCGGCGCATGGCGACCGCCATGGCGCTGAGCGCGAGCACGGTGCTCGTCGTCGAGAAACCCCAGATGCTCGAGATGCTGCACACGCGGCCGTCGCTGGCCGACCGGTTCCTCTCGCACATGCTGGCGCGAAACATCCGGATTGAGGAAGACCTTGTCGATCAGCTGTTCAACTCGAGCGAAAAGCGCCTCGCGCGTGCCTTGCTCCTGCTGGCGCGCTACGGCAAGGAGGACCAGCCGCTCCAGCTCAAGCTGTCGCAGGAGACGCTCGCCGAGATCGTGGGCACCACCCGCTCCCGCATCAACTTTTTCATGAACAAGTTCCGGGACCTCGGCTTCATCGAATACAAGGGCCACATCAAGGTCCACAGCTCCCTCCTGACCGGGGCTTCCCCGAACAGGCTCTCGGTGGTCGACTGCCTGGCGTCGTCATCGACCAGCACGTCTCCGCTCGAGATGGCGAGGATCGCCCAGTCGTCGTGGCGCCGCCGCCGTGCGACCTCATCATCCTTGTCGTTCTGGCCGACCGTAATGTGGCCGTCGTCACCGAGGAATGCTTTACCAAATCGGGTCCCCAAAAACTCCTCCAGCGCGTGGCGCTCGTCGGTCGAAATGGACCGGTTGGCAACCTGGCGCGTCAGTGCACACCCTCGCCTTCGACCACATCGTCCACACGGTCAAGGGGAGGAATGTCCAGCGTGCGAAACGCAGCGCCGATCGAGTCCTCGCGTCGGTGAACGAAGCCGTGCGCCTGAAGGCCATGCGTCGAACCGGCTAATTCTTAAACAATTAGTTGACAGGTCGGGACGCTCGCGGTAGGCTGCTTCCGTGCCCCTAACTAATTAGGTGCTCAAGGGAACACGGCATGGCCAGACCACCGTCGCCGGGGCTCACGGACGCCGAACTGCGCATTATGCGGGTGCTCTGGGAACGCAAGCGCGCAACCGTCGGGGACGTGGTCGAGTGTCTCGCCGGTACGCATAGACCCGCGTATAACACCGTCCTCACGACCCTTGGCATTCTGGAGCGGAAGAGTTATGTCACGCACGAGAAGCACGGGCGTGCGTTTGCGTACCTGCCGACCGTCGATCGGAGCGAGGCGCGCCACAGCGCGCTGTCGCAGGTCCTGAACAGATTCTTCGACGATTCGCCTCGTCTGCTGGTGCTCGATCTGCTCGGACACGAGCGAACGGATGCCGACGAGCTCCGCCGCGTGCGCGAGCTGATCGAACACGGTCCGCCGGATACTGGCGACGCCACACGCAAGAGGCGACGCCGGCGATGACCCTCATCGTGACCTGGATGTGGCAGGGACTGGCAATCGCCTGGATCACGGCAGCGGCGGTTCGGGCCATGCCGCGGCTCAACGCCGCGACTCGTCATGCCATCTGGTGGCTCGCGCTCGCCGCCGTGCTGGCCATCCCGGTCGCTCACGGACTCGCGGCGATCGCAACCGGTACGCCATCGGCGCCCGACCTGACACCCCTCGATGCCGCCGGTGCGCTGATGCTGCCGGCGATCCCGGACGGCGTCGTGGCCTGCGCGGTTGTCATCTGGGCGATGACAGCCGCCGTCGGCGCGCTGCGGGTCGCGAGGAGCTGCCGTGCCCTCGGGCGGCTGAAGCGCGCCTCCTCGCCATTCGACCGTTCGCGCGAAGCGCGCCTGCCGCTGTGGGTCGCCTCTCGTGGCGGCGGCCACCGGGCAGCCGAACTTCGAACCTCCGACGGCATGACGGGAGCGTGCGCGCTCGGCCTCAGCCGGCCCGTCATCCTCGTGTCGCGCTCCGTGGCCGACGCGGTCAACGACGAGTCGCTGGACGAGATCGTGATGCACGAGCAGGCGCATCTCGATCGCTACGACGACTGGTCACAGCTGCTGCAGGCCGTCGTCGGCAGTCTGGCCGGACTGCACCCGGCCGTGCGATTCCTCGCGCGACGGATGGATGTCGACCGCGAGGCCGCGTGCGACGATCGCGTCGTGTCGCGCACTGGCGCCACGCGCCGCTACGCCTCCTCCCTGCTTGCGGCGGCTGCGGCATCGAGTCCGAAAGCCGGTAGGATTGCCTCCGCCGCCGGCGTGCCGACCGCGACAACGACGGCGTCGGCCTTACGCGTGCGCGTCAGCCGCCTGCTCGATCCCAGGCGCGACCGGGGCGCGCGACTCGCGAGCGCGACGAGCCTCGTGAGCGTGACCGCTCTGGCGCTCGCCGTCGTCATGTCGACGCAGCTGGCCCCCGTCGTGATGTTCCTCGAGACGGCTGCCGTCAACGCCCCGGCCGCCGCCGCCGCGCAAGCAATCGAGGTGCGCCGCGCGCCGGCACCTCGCACGAAGGTGAACGCCACCGCGGTGGGGCTGAAGCTGCCGCAACGCCACATGTCCCCGCGGGTGACGCGTCCGATACAGTCCGGCCCATCGGAACCGGCAGTTCACCCATTCGCGGGCACGCACGAAACGCCGGACACCCCTCCGACGGTGCCACTCGACAGCCGCGTCATTGCGGCGGACGTCAACGTGCCCGTGGTCGCAGTACCGTTGCCCTCGGCACCCCCGGTTGGCATCGCTTCGGCGCCAGCGCCTGTCGCGCCCCCCTGGGACGCAGTCAGGGCCCCCACGACGTCTGCCGCCAGCGGAGCTGCGCGCGCCGCTGTTGCGACCGCCGCCCACGCCCGGAGCGCCGGTGTCTCAATCGGTCGTTTCTTTACACGCGCCGGCAAAGCTGTCGCGAACGAGTTTCAGCCTCATTGAACCGTGCGCCTTCTGTCGCACTCCTCGTGGAGGATCCGCTGTGCGTGTGTTCCTGATCAACCCGAGTCATGTGTCGTTCGGCACCGCTGTGATTACGCCGCGGTGGCTATATGTGCTCGCGGGCGCCACGCCGTCTCGATGGGGCGATCCGATCGTCGCTGATGAAACGCTGGATCCCTTTGAAGCCGCGCAGCTGGCTCCGGGCGATGTCGTCGGCATCGGGATCCATACCGCGAATGCGCTGCGTGGCTACGAAATCGGACAGCTCGCGCGTGCGCGCGGCGCCTACGTCGTCTTCGGCGGTATTCACTCGACGCTCTTTCCGGCCGAGGCCCATGCACGCGGAGGCGCACACGCCGTTGTCCGCGGGGACGGCGATCTCATGTGGGCGACCGTCATCGACGACTGCGCCGCGGGAACGCCGCGTGAGATTTACGAAGGCGGGAGAATCGGTGGCGAGACCTTCAAGCCCGCCCGGTGGGATCTCCTGCCGAAAGACCGGTACATGTGGGGATCGATCCAGACGGTGCGCGGGTGCCCGAAGCATTGCTCGTTCTGCTCGGTGTGGCGCACCGATGGCCAGACCGCGAGGCAAGCGGCCGTCCAGAACGTCATCCGCGAGGCGGTGGAGTTACGACGACGAGGGTTCCGGTTCATCGCGCTTGCTGACGACAATTTTTACCCTGTGACGCTGGCAGACATGGCCCAGGCCGCGCGCCGGAGCGACCCGTCGCACCTGCGCGAGCTCGAAGCCGTTCGCGCCGAGCGCTTCGCCCTGATGGACGGATTGGCCAAGCTCCCTGACGATATGGTGTTCTTCACCCAGATCACCATGGAAGCCGCAGAAGATCCGGCGTTCCTGCAGGCCATGAAGCGCGCGCGAATCCGCGGCGCGCTCGTCGGCGTCGAGGCGGTCACACCGGAGGGGTTAAAGGACGTGCACAAGGGATTCAATCTGGTGGGCGAGCCGCTCGTCGATCGCCTGCAGACGTTCCGATTGCACGGCGTGCACGTGTTGGGGTCGTTCATTTTCGGCTTGCCGAGCGACCGTGCTGCAACGTTTAAGGCGACCGCCGACCTGGCTGAGCGTGCGGGCATCACCTTCGCGCAGTTCGTGATGCTGACGCCCTATCCGGGTACCATCGACTTCGAGAAGTGGGAACGCGAGCTGGGTGGCGACGCCGCGACCGTCAGCGGCATCCCCATCACGCGGCATTGGCTCATCCCGCAGGCGGACCGTCCGAAGGCCTACGCAGCGCATCCCGTGATGTCGCCGGACGAAATCCGGCGCCGCACGCAAGCGGTGTGGGACCACTTCTATGCCCTGCCACGGGTCTGGCGGCGATCGCGGGTCGCCGGGACGTGGAAGGGCCGGCTCGCGTTCGTGCTCAGCTCGAAGTTATATCGACAGATGTATGCCAACACCGGGATCGCGACCGATTCCGCCCGACGCACACGATCGGCTCGGGTCGCGCGCTGGATGGCGGGTCCGTGCCGCCGGCTCTTTACCGCAGCCCCGATGCCGCACCTCGAAGTTCCCCGCGTCTGACCGCCTCTCGAATCCTTGGCGACTTCCGCGTGCTCACAGGTGGGGCAGACCCACATATCATCTTCAATGAATATCGGCTCTGCTCTTTCAGGTCGCCGACCTGGCCGCTGCCCCTTGTCCTTCTTCATCGCGACGGTCTTGCCGTTCTTCGCGCACTCAGGACAGTCCATGAAATCCTCCTTTAGCTGATGAAGGTCGAAGAGCTCTGAGCCCGTCACTGACAACAACCAGGCCGCACACTAGGGGCGTTCTAAGCCCTTGCGGCGGCGACGGAGTTTCGCGCGAACCGGGAGATCTGAATTCGGCGCACGTTCCACCGGCGAACCATCTGAGCAGCGGCCAATGTCCCGCAGATGGTGCGTCATGGTCGTGATCGCGGCCGTGAGTTGGACTGGATCAACGGGTTTCGGGACATGCGCCTGAAATCCTGCCGCGAGGATGCGAGCCCGATCTACGGCGCGCGCGTAGCCCGTCAGCGCGACCGCGGGGAGAAACCCTCCGTGTGCAGCTTCATCCTGCCGAATCTGCCGGATCAGCCCGTACCCGTCCTCATCCGGCAGGCCGATATCGCTGACCAGGGCGTCGGGCCGCTCCGCTTTGAGCATCTCAAGGGCTTCCCGGGCAGACGCCACCGCTGTCACGCTGGCGCCCGCCTGCGTCAGCACCAAGGACGTCAGGCTGCGCCCGTCGGCGCTGCCATCGACCACCAGGATGCGCAGCGCATCGAGCCGCGGTCCGCGCGCCATGGGCGAGGCCGTCGACGCCGCGATCCGTCGCTCCCCGGCCGCGGCCGCGTGACCTCCTTGAGCCTCGCCGGCTGACATCGGCAGACGGATGGTGAACGTCGCGCCGCGTCCCACGCCCTCACTGGCCGCGTGCACCGTTCCCCCGTGCAGCTCCACGAGCTGCCGGACGATGGCCAGCCCGAGACCGAGCCCGGTGTCACGTCGCGTCGTCGTGCCATCGGCCTGGCGGAAGCGCTCGAAGACGTGCGGCAGAAAATCCGGACTGATGCCCTGGCCTGTATCGACGACCCTGACCTCAATGTGGTCCTTCGAGGTTTCGATGAAGACAGCCACACGTCCGCCCTCAGGCGTGAACTTGATCGCATTCGCGAGCAGATTCCAGATCACCTGCTCGAGTCGACCCGCGTCTCCGCTGACGGTTTCGATGGCCGGGAGATCGGGTGAAAACGCCAGGTGCACGTCCTTGGTCACCGCCAGCGGCCGGACGACGTCCAGCGCCGCCTGCGCCACGGCGACCAGATCGACGGGCTGCAGCGCCAGGTGAAGGGTTCCCGCCACGATTCGGGACATATCCAACAGATCGTTAATGATGAGCGCCAGAGCCGCGGCGCTGCGCTCGATGGCCGCGGTCGCGTGCTCCGCGCGATCGGGCGGCAATTGCTTCGACCCCAGCATGCGCGCCCATCCCAGGACAGCATTCAAGGGCGTCCGGAGCTCGTGCGACACCGTGGCGAGAAACTCGTCCTTGAGATCGTTGGCCCGCGCCAGCTCGACGTTCTTCTCCTGCAGCGTCTGCTCGAAGCGTTTCAGCTCCGTCACGTCGCGCGCCGCGGCGACCACACCTTGCAGACTCCTGTCACGATCGTGGAAGGTGGTCGCGTTGTAGGACACCACCGTTTCCTTGCCGTCCCTGGCTCGCGCGATGAGCTCGTAATTGGTGACCGTGCCGTCGTTCAGCACCCGCTTGATGCCCGCCTCGGCCCGGCCCGAATCGGTGAAGTAGCTGTTGAACGGCGTGCCGATCAGCTCGTCACGCGTGCACCCGGTCAGCGCCTCGGCCTGCTTGTTGACGTCGGTGATGATGCCGCGTGGGTCGGTGGTCATCAGCGCGTCGATGTTGGATTCGATGAGCGAGCGCGTGTAGAACTGCTGGTCGCGCAGCCGCTGGTCGAGCTTCTCCCGCTCCTCTTCGACCTGCTTGCGCGCCGTGTTGTCGGTACCGATCAACAGATAGCCGATGATCGCGTCCTGGTCGTCGCGCAGCGCCGTGACCGACACGACCGCCGGAAAGCGGCTGCCGTCCTTGCGGATGTAGGTCAATTCATAGATGTCCTCGATCCCGCGTGCGGCCTTGAAGACCAGGGCCTCGAAGCCTGGCGTAATCGGGGTGCCGAGCTCGACGCTGAGCGCCGTGGCGCGCGCGATCACTTCCTGCGGATCGGAGATGTCGGCCGGGGTGATGGTGTTCATCACGTCGGCGGCGGTGTAACCCAGCATCCGCTCAGCGCCGACGTTGAAGATCTGGATGACGCCCGTCGCGTCGGTGGCGATGCTCGAGAAGTTGGCGCTGTTGAAAATCGCGTTCTGCAGGGCCCCTGTCTTGCTCAACTGGAGCGCCGTCTCTTCGGATTCCCGCCTGAGATCGTTCTCCCGCAGCAGCGTGTCACCGAGCACCTGCAGGAGCTCTCCGTGCAGGACGAGCCGTCGCGCCGGGATCGGTGGCAGCCTCCGCGCCAGGTCCCACAGTTCCACGAAGGGCGTACCGGACTCGCGCGCGAGCCGCGCGATCGTCGTGGATTCACAAAACCCGACCAGCGCGTAGCCGGCCACCGCGGCGCCCACAATGTGCCCGTCGAGCAGAAGCGAGACGCCGACCACCGCCAGTCCTGACGACGCGGTGACGACGACCGGGGGCCGGTTGTCGCTGGGCTGCGCGAGGCATTTCCGGACGCATTCGGCGAACGCGCCGGGCTCGTACCCGTGCTTCTGGAACACGGCGACGATCGGCGTGGTCGGCATGGGCCCGCAGACGATCTGCTCGTCCACGCCGTAGAGCGCGGCGCTCAGCTGGACGACGGCGCCGTACTTCTCCAGCGCCGACCCCCACACCGCGATGTCGAACAAGGTGTCTGTGGGCTGGCCCATGTGGGCGTCTACGTCGCGCTGGGATCCGGACGCCGCGCGGGATTGCGCGAGATCAGGTTCTGGTAACTTGAAAACGGACGAACCATCGAAGCCGGAATCTGGCGCGGCAGGACGCGCATACCCTGGCCGTTCAGAATCTCGCACTCGTGCGTCGCACGCGTATTCGGGTTCGCGCGCATTTTCGCCACGGTCAGCCCGAGACGGAAGGCGTCGCCCAGCTCAATCCAGTTCATCAGCAGGATGTTGTCGACGAGCGAGCTCATGTGGAAATCGCCCATCATCGACGCCATCCCGAGCATCTCCGGGTTCTCGTGGTTGTACACCGTCACGGTCTGGTGCTCCTTCATCAGCGCGACCAGCGCGTGAAAGAAGTCGCGAAACATGCGTCCCTCGGTGCCCAGGTTCGAGCCATACGTGGAGAGGCTGTCGAACAGCACGCGCGTCGGTTTGAACTCCTGCACGAGCTGCTCGATGCCGTGGAAGTGATGGTCAATCTCTATTTCTTGCGGCGTGTCGTACTGCACCAGCACAATGCCGCTGTCGATGAGCTGCTGGAAATCGATCCCGATGCTGTTGGCGTTGCGGATGATCTGCGGGACCTGTTCGTCCAGCGAGAGCATCAGGCTGCGCTGCCCGCAACGGGCCCCCTCGGCTACATACTGCAGGCCCATGACGCTCTTGCCGACGCCCGAGATGCCGGAGATCACCGTCGTGCTCCCGAGAAGGTAGCCGCCATTCACCAGCGCGTCGAGGCCGGGCACACCTGTGGTGATGCGCGTCGTCAGATCGAACGCCGCGGCCTCGTCCCGGCTCGGCCTCCGCGGCGCCTGCACGCGCCGATACACCTCCATGCCGCGGCCATCGACGATTTTGAACGTATGCCGGCCCATCTGAAAATCGTGGCCGCGCGACTTGACGATCTCAATCGACCGCACCGCGGCGCGGGTCACCTCTTCCATCCGCAGCCGGATGACCGTGTCGGCAATGGTTTCTTCTGGCAGAGCCAGCAGCCGTTGATCGTTGAACGCCGTCGCCTCCACCGCGAGGACCGCGGTGAGATTCTCGCGCTGCAGCCCCTCGGCGAGGACGTGAAAGGTGTCCCGAGCCTCCACGCCCCCGCCGTTCCCAGGGACACCGATCACGCCAGGCACGCCGTCCACGAAGATGCGTCGGGCGCCCATCTCCGCCGCTTCTTCGAGGAGCACACTGTCTGCCTGCTGCAGCTCCTGCCCGAACACCTGGCGGGTCGTGAAGATGATTTTGAGTTTGCGCGCGCGCTCGAGCGCCGGGAGATCCCACCCCAGCTGCGCCGCATCGCGGACGATCTTATCGGGCGATACCTCGAACAGGACGATGATACCGGGCTCGTCGAACTGACTGGCGCCACGATAGACGAACTCGACGCCGAGCGTCGTCTTGCCCGTGCCGATCGCGCCTTCGAGAAGAATAAGGTTGCCGCGCGGAATTCCGTCCGACAGGATGGAATCCAGCCCGCTGATACCTGTCTTGACCAGATCGCGATCTGCCATCACCGTTTCTCCTCTGCTGCTCATCCGACGACCGTTCCTGGGTCGTCTCCGGCTTGCGCCGCCAGACCGTCCGTGCCTCCTGCCGGCGAGTGTGTCAGCGCCCGCCTCAGCGCCAAACGTCCTTCGCGTGTGGATGCGAGTTCCACGACTGCCGGGAGCGATCCGCCGTCCGTGCCGCCTGTCGTGAACACGTACATCCGCGCCAGGCGTGCCACGGTCGGTGTCTGCGTCAGGAAGCCCGCCGCAAGCAGGACACCTAGCGACCGAGCGATCTCCTCGAGTTGGTAGCCCAGCAGCCGAGCGAGTTGCTCGCTGGATATCAGGGTTCGCGGGTGTTTGGCAAAGAACACCAACAGGTCGAGATCGCAGGGACGCTGGAGCGCTGGGAGGCGCTCGAGCAGCGTACGCGCGGGGTCATCTTCATACGCACTCATCGTCTGTTCGCGGAAGGACCACGATGCACCTTACCTCGAATCGCGCTTCGCCGGCGTGATTAAGATCTGACCGTCTGGGCCCGCCGGGGACCGTCTTCGACGCCATCGCCGACGGCTCGACCTCCCGCGCGCCACGGCTCAGTTGCAGCGTTGATATGACTTCGGTTGTCAATTGAGCCGAGATTTCGACGAGGGCTGTTTACATATCAGCGCTCTTTTCCTTATGCGTCGCCTCAGCAGACACGAGGCATGACGCTCTCACCAGTTCTTGGAAAAAATCGGCAAGGCGTCCTAGTTTCCGTTCGTTTCTAACGTTGCGTGGAGATGCCACGCCTCGCGCTTTTACAGGAAGATTGGGACTTGACCGCACTGCTCCAGAGCAGAGCAGAGACCAGAAATACTCCAGCCCTCGAACATGCTTTGGGACTACCGGAGCGGTGCGGTTAGGAGGGGGTTAGTAGATAGGGCTGGTCCCGCAATGTACGGCTCAGCCGCGCGTGCCGTTGACGCCACGGTTCGAAGCGCCGGGCAATCGAGTCGAGGATCCGGGCTTTGCGCGAGGACCGTTCGTGGACGGCTGCTTGGCTGAAGAAACCGGAGCCCAACTCCGCGTACCAGCGGATGTTGTGCCGCCGGCGCATCTGATCCTCGAAGAACCCCGCCAATAGGAGGCATTGCGTGCCGGCCACTTCCATCATCAGGCTGTCGCGCAGCAGGGTGGTGTCTGACACAAAATGGTCGAAGACTTCGCTGAGATCCGCGGGAGCTGGCCATTCGACGCCGGCCTGTGTCGAGACCTGAGCGTAGTGCGCCAGCACACTGGCGTTATACAACAGCTCTTCTCGATCGATGGTGGGCTCGGACACGTCCTGAAGGCCAACGATGAAAAACTCCAGCGTCTGCCGATGGTCGGTCGCGAGCAGTTCCCCCAGTGGACCCATGGCGCCTCCCGGCCTCCAGCGGGCCGCGACAATTCGTCAAACCCGTTCGCACGGAGTATCGGCGCAACGGGAGTGCCGCATGAACGAGCCGGGCCCCGGGAACGCTGAGCACCTTGCACATGCCGTGGACCGAACAGTGCCCGCCTGGGTGACAAGGGGCTCTCCGGAGGGCACCAAGACACTCAATCGGCCCATTGCCATTGCATACGTAGGCATCGCCGGGTGTTCGCTCACGCTCGTTCCGGGCAGGCTCAAGCCGACCTCACTGTACGCGCCGGTACAAGAAAAGGGCCGGGTCCGAAAGGACCCGGCCTGCGTGCTATCCGCTTCAAACCTCGAGCTTAGTACATCCCACCCATGCCGCCGCCATGCGGCATCTGGGGCGCGTCTTTCTTCTCCTCAGGAATCTCAGAGACGAGGGCTTCGGTGGTGAGCAGGAGCGACGCGATCGACGAAGCGTTCTGCAGCGCGCTGCGGACGACCTTGGCCGGGTCGATGACGCCCGCCTTCACGAGGTCCTCGTAGGTGTCGGTCGCGGCGTTGAAGCCTTCGTCCTGCTTCATGTCGCGCACCTTCGCCACCACGATCGACCCCTCCTCGCCGGCGTTGATCGCGATCCAACGCATCGGCTCCTCGACGGCCCGCTTGATGATCTGAAGGCCGACCAGCTGATCGCCTTCGAGTTTCAGCTTCTCGAGTGCCTTGGCGCCGCGCAGCAGCGCCACGCCGCCGCCCGGCACGATGCCTTCCTCGACGGCCGCCTTGGTCGCATGCATCGCGTCCTCGACGCGCGCCTTCTTCTCCTTCATCTCGGTCTCGGTGGCCGCACCGACCTTGATGACGGCCACTCCGCCGACCAGCTTGGCGAGCCGCTCCTGCAGCTTCTCGCGGTCGTAGTCCGACGTCGTGTCCTCGACCTGTGTGCGCAGCTGCTTCACGCGGCCTTCGATGGCCGCCTTCGTGCCGGCGCCCTCGATGATAGTGGTGTTGTCCTTGTCGATGGTGATCTTCTTGGCCGTGCCGAGGTCCTCGATCTTGATGTTCTCGAGCTTGAGACCGAGGTCCTCCGTGATCGCCTTGCCGCCGGTCAGGGTGGCGATGTCCTCGAGCATCGCCTTGCGGCGATCGCCGAAGCCGGGCGCCTTGACGGCTGCGGCCTGCAGCGTGCCGCGCAGCTTGTTGACCACCAGCGTCGCGAGCGCCTCGCCCTCAACGTCCTCCGCCACGATGAGCAGTGGACGGCCGAGGCGGGCGACCTGCTCGAGCACGGGCAGCAGGTCCTTCATCGAGCTGATCTTCTTCTCGTGGATGAGGATGACGGGGTTCTCGAGCACGACTTCCATGCGCTCGGCGTCCGTCACGAAGTACGGCGAGAGGTACCCGCGGTCAAACTGCATGCCCTCAACGACGTCCAGCGACGTCTCCAGCGTCTTGGCCTCTTCCACCGTGATGACGCCGTCCTTGCCGACCTTGTCCATTGCTTCCGCGATGATCTTGCCGATCGTCAGGTCGCTGTTGGCGGAGATCATGCCAACCTGGGCGACCATGTTGCCCGAGACGGGGCGCGCCATCTTCTTGATCTCCTCGACGATCGCCTCGACGGCCTTCTCGATGCCGCGTTTGAGCTCCATCGGGTTGGCGCCCGCCACGACGTTCTTCGCGCCCTCGCGATAAATCGCCTGGGCCAACACCGTCGCCGTCGTCGTGCCGTCGCCGGCCGTGTCGGACGTTTTGCTCGCCACTTCGCGGACCATCTGCGCGCCCATGTTCTCGAGCGGATCCTTCAGGTCGATCTCCTTGGCCACCGTCACGCCGTCCTTGGTGATGGTGGGCGAGCCGAACTTCTTGTCGAGGATGACGTTGCGGCCCTTGGGACCAAGCGTGACCTTCACCGCGTTGGCGAGCTGGTTGACCCCGCGCAGAATCGCCTGCCGCGACTCCTCGCCGTAAATAATCTGTTTTGCCATGTCTACTTCCCCTTCGATTCGGTGACCGCGAGCACGTCGTCCTCGCGCATGATGAGGTATTCCTCACCGTCTATCTTGATGTCCTGACCCGAGTACTTGCCGAAGAGGATCGTGTCCCCGTCCTTCACGTCAAGCGGCTGGCGCGTGCCGTCGTCCTTGACCTTGCCGGCGCCCACGGCAAACACCTTGCCCTGCTGCGGCTTCTCTTTGGCCGTGTCGGGGATGATGATGCCGCCGACTTTCTGTTCGCCTTCCTCGAGGCGCTGAACGATGATGCGGTCGTGTAGCGGTCTGACGTTCATATGACAACTCCAACTGTGTGGGAGCGGCGCCGGGCCGCGGAGGCCCGTGCAAATCCTTTGAAATCGAGGCAGGCGACACGGTGAGTTAGCACTCACCTAATGTGACTGCTAATCATAACGGCCGTGAAAGAGGCCTGTCAAGGCAGGACTCCCGCCCGCACCACCCGGCGCCTGTTCGACCCGAAGGGAGAATACGGGCGGGGCCTGCGAGCGTTTCCTTTAGTTCGGCGCCGCGTTCGTTGTTGCCGGAGCCACCGCCGTATACCTGTCGCGCCTGCGCGAGGGCGCTGCTGCCCAACGAACGCGGTGCGACGGTCGGTGTGCGAGGTCGACAGCCAGTCTATCGCGCCGCGACGCGCTGACGTGTACTAGAAATACATCGTCACACCGGTGGTCTGCGCCGCCCGCCAGCGTCATCGATCCAGTCCCGAAGGGCGCCTCGACCATTGCGATCACCAGCGGGCGTACCGCGCCCGCGTGAGGGATCAGACTTCCCCGCGCCCCGCCGCGCTCGCCACACTGGCCACGGACACGACGACGGATTGGGTGCCGACCGCGCCCCTGCACTTGACCCACTCGACGGGTCTGAAGTTATCCCAGCCATGCGAACGGGCCGCCTCGACGGTGTGATCTCAGTGCCGCCGTCACGTCGCGATCACCCAGCCCCTCGGAGGCCATCGAGCTGTCGGAGCCAGCTGACGATCCGGTTCCAACTCGCAAACGTTTGGCTCGCCGAGATAGGTCCTCAACGCCGCAGTGTTGACCAGTGCGGCGCTCGGGTTCTCGCCTGTTTCACGCTAGATCGTTTCCATGCACACACCACTTTCAATCAGTGTTCACAGGCAATTTCAGTGGGTCACAACGGGCTGTCGGTAGAGATTCGGGCGGTTCGGCCGGGTTTTCTTCGGGCAGCCGTCGGATCGACGGTCGCTCCGTATTCAGCATCGATAGTTGGTATCAACGTTTCTCGCTCAGGACGAGTTCTCCGTGCCAGAGCGCATGCGAATGATAGAGTTACCCACCACCGGGTCCACATGGGCCCGATCCACCACCGGAGGGTTCACGATGGCGAAGGTAAAGGTTTCCACCGAAGTAAAGGCTCCAGTCGAGCGGGTCTTCGAGCTTTTCACGGACATCGAGCATGCGGCGGAGCGTGTCGCCGGGATCAAGAAGATCGAAGTCATGTCAACTGGTCCGTTCAACCTGGGTTATCGATGGACCGAAACCCGAGAGGTCATGGGACGTCTCGACAGCGCGACGATGGAGATCTCGTCGTTCGAGCGGAATCGCACCTACACGGTGACCCACCACAAGGGAGGAGTTCTTGGGAGTGGTGTGCGCATCGATACCACCTTCATGTTCGAGCCAGTACCCGCGGGTACGAAGGTCAGTATTGAGTTCGAGCTGCACCCTGAGGGGCTGCCGCCGGCGGTGCTGCTGCCGCTCGATTGGGCGATTGGGGGCAAGGTCCGCCATGTGCTCAGCGACGATTTGGATGATCTCAAGGCGTCGATTGAAAAGATCACCGGGTCATAAGCACGGGCTCACGCTGGCGCTCGTATTTCGAATGCGACACGCGCGGCCTGAAGACCCGGTTACGGGCACCGGCGCGTCGGACGCGCATTGGGCCGCGGCTCTTGGTGAAGGGCGCCGTGCGGGCCGTCGCGCTGAAGGCGAACACGAACGTCCGCGCCTTGGCGCGAATCATCGAGGCGGTGCTCGGAGGATCGATGCTCGCTTGGGCCTTCTCTCACGAAGGGCCAGCCGCTGCGACCACAGTAGCGACAGGCGTAGCCCGCTTTATTGAGCAAGAGCGCCCGCTGAAAATGCCAATGCAACCGCCGAGGGAGGGAGCAGCGTTCTTCCTTGCCGACGCCGCGCCCACAGTGTTTCAGCAGTTCGTCAAGGTCTGAACGTTCGGGCCGACACCGAGAGTGTCGCAGGCCCCGTCTCGACGCGAGAAGCTTGGCCACCCGGCGCATCGACGCCTTCAGACGGGCGGCCTCAGCTGCCGGTAAGCACTCCCGTGGTTCCGTCCCGTCCGTCCCGGGCGCTCTTGCTCGCCAAGCGGGAACTTGGATGAACGCGACGTACCGCTCAATCGCTTCGACCCAAGTGTCAGCCGGCGTCATCCAAGCCGGACCCATCGTCAGCTCCTCGTTCGCCTTTAGGCGTGCAGCCTGACTCACCTCGTACGTCTTCAGGCGCGTGTACGAAGCTTGGCCAGCTCAGCGTCTGTCAGTTCGTCCTTCGCGACGAGTCTGTAATGTCGCTCTTCAGCAATTTTGACGTTCTCACCTTCAACGGCCAGTTCCATCATCGCGACGGCACCGTCAGGCAGGAACTGCACGCCAATCGGTCGAGGGACAAGCGCCGGAAACTGGGACTTGCAGAAGCTAACGTCCTGCCACACCTGAATGATGCCCAAGCGGTCGGTTCGGCCCTTGGCCTGCACCGGAATCACGAAATGAACGCCCTTCGTGTTGACGCCAATGTACAACTCGTCCACTTCGATCTGGCCGATTCCGGCAACGGACGTCCGTAGATGGTTTTGCAGGGAGTAGGTAGTGACGCCGGTGAAGATGTCGATCAATCGGTTGTACCGCACGATCGCAAGCAGGGCCTGTTCGTCCGATAGCGCGTACTTACGAATGATCTCCGGAGTCGCGTTCGGAATCTTGATCTGCTGCAAGTCCGTGCGAGGGACCAAGGGATTCGCCGCGCGTCGCTCGAATCGGTACTTCGCGTGCCCGGCGGGGAAGATAAACCAACTCTCTTTGGCGGAGCATGTCTTCGCGATGGCGGGCGGCAAGTCTCGACGGTACCGAAACGAGTACACCACGTCCTGGAACGGCAGTACTGCGCGTTCACCGGTACGGCGCGCGGCCAGAACAGCCGCGAGTTCGTTGCCCGACTCGTGGCGCGAGGACTCGCCCGCGCCATGGAGCCGGGACCGGTGCGACGCGGACGGCTGTACCACGTCCACCACAAGCCGCTCTACGAAGCGATCGGGCGAGTCGACAACCGCAATCGGCGTCTGCGGACGCTCGGTCGAATGGTCGAGCGGGTGATGATTCTCGATGCGGTGCTGGGCGACCGGTGCTACTGGTGGCTCAGTCCCGAGGATGACAAGCGGCGCTTCTTCGGCCTGATGCGCGACAACTGGCTACGGCCCGAGGACTACCCGCACATCGCCTTCGGGTCCGGGCGCCAGCAGACGATTCGCTGCTTCCCCGACAAGCTGCCGATCGACGTCGAGAAGGACAGTACCAGCCACCTGGTGTTCCTCTACCTCGTGAACCGGTGTGTGCCGGTCGATTTCCGGCAGTGCCTGATTCGCCACGCGGAGCTGTTCCGCTACCTGCACACATGGACGATCCGATTGCTTGTCCCGCGCCGCTTCAGGAAGTCCGTCGCGCTCTACAAAGCCGCCGTCCGCGAGGAACTCTGGATGCCCATGAACCCGAGTGTCAGCAAAGCGCTGGAGACGTACTTTCCCGAACGCCAGGCACAGTGCGGACACCTCGGCGAGGGCATCCTGGCGTTCGCAGAACGCATCCTGCCGCGCGCGTCAGACCTGTGGGTGCAGGCGTCGCTCGACTACAGGCAGCGGCTACAGGAGCTGTTCTTCCCGGACGGAATCGCGTACGACGGAAATCGATTCAATCGAACCGCCGCAACGGCACCACTTTTCAACTACTTGGCGCCGACCGAAGGTGCTGATGAAAAGGTGGTGAGCCGGGGGGGAATCGAACCCCCAACCCGCAGATTAAGAGA
>MEKU01000010.1:43752-49512 GCA_001767195.1 Acidobacteria bacterium RIFCSPLOWO2_02_FULL_67_21 | reverse complement strand
ACGCCATGTCGGCCCGCGTGTTCCGGCTCGGCGTGCAGGTCGGGTTCTAGCTCAGGCACACCGGGGAGGCGCGCCTGCCTCCCCGGTGTAACATCGTTCGTTGTGAGTCCGAGGGTCGAACATGAAGCGCCCTGCGAGACCGTGTTCTGCATTCCTGGCTCTGACCTTTTCCATCCTTATGCTTCCGATCGCGCTCGCCGCCCAGGGCGAGGGCATGGCTCCTGGCGGCACGCCGACCCCGGGGCGGCCGACGACCGATCAGCAGATGAGCGGCGAGGCCGTCTTCTATCAGAACTGCACGTTCTGCCACGAGCACGACGCGCAGAAGCGCCGGCTGGTGGCCCAGTTCCTTGGTCCCACACTCATCGGCCTGTATAAGGCCAAGAACCCGAGCGACGACGTCGCGCGCGCACTCATTCTGAACGGGATCCCGAAACGCATGACCGGCTTTCGCTACACGCTGATCGCGAAGGAAGTCGACGACCTCATTGCATACCTGAAGATCCGCTAGGCATCGGCAGGAGGACTCATATGGCTCGATTCCGTTACATGGCCCTGCTCGGGGCGCTGGCTGTTGCGTGGCTGGCGGCCGGCCTGCCCGTCGCCTCGCAGGCACCGCAGGGTGGCTCCGTCCTGCGCGGCGCGATCAAGGCCGCGGAGGGCAAGCCGCTCGAGGGCGTAGCCGTGTCCGCCCGCGCGAACGGCTCCATCATCACCACGTCGGTCTGGACGAACCAGCGCGGCGAGTACGTGTTCCCGGCGATGCCGGCCGGGGCGTACGACGTCTGGGCGCAGGCGGTCGGATTCACCAGGACCGTCGCGACCCCGAAGCTCGCCGGCTCCGGGGCCGTGCAGCAGGACTTCACGCTGCCGCCCTATGCGGAAATGTGGCGGCAGTTCGACGACATCGAATGGTACGAGAGCCTGCCCGGCAACACGCCGGAAGACCGCGGGATGGAAGGGCGCATGAAGCGCGTCATCCATCACAACTGCAGCACGCAGTGCCACAACACCGGGTACCTGATGGGCAAGCGGTACTCGCGGGCCGACTGGGAGCTCGTGTGGGAGCGGATGTCGCGCTGGTCGGGCTTCCGCGCCGACCCGCCCTATGACGGCGAGGACATCACCGAGAAGGCGCGCGGCGCCGAGTACGAGGACGACATTCCTGGAGGCGGCAAGTTCACCGACAAGATGCTCGATCCCGAAGGGAAGCCGATGGGCGCGCAGCGCCGCATCCTCCAGTTCTACCGGGAGGACCTGATCGACTACCTGACGCGCGTGCGCGGGCCCGAAGACTATCCGATCCAGTGGAAGCCGCTGCCGCGTCCGACCGGCGAGCGCGCGTCGCACGTCGTGATCGAGTACCACGTTCCCGAGGGCGGCACGATCAGACGGCTCGATCCGAAGACCGGCACGTTCACCGTGTTCAACCTGGGCCGCGACGGATCGACGACGAAGGTCGAGAATCCGCCGTTCTATCTGAACCCGTACCGCGACGGCCACGACTGGGCGCGCGGCGGCCGCAACCAGTTCCAGGAGCTCGGCCAGCACGACATCCGAGTGGGCAAGGACGGGTACGTCTATCTGCCTCCCGGGATCGGCCGCGATCTGGATCCGCAGGGGAACGTCTGGTTCAGCACGAACGGCGCGGTCAAGTTCGACGTGAAGGCCGAGAAGTTCTCGGTGTTCCCGCTGCCCAAGGGGTACGAGGGGATGCACAACGGCAAGGGCATCGACTCGCAGGGGAACTACTGGGCCGCCACGGCCGCCGGCGCCTACAAGCTCGACCCGGCCACCGGCACGTGGACGCTGTATCCGTCGGTGACGCCGCTCGGCCGTCCGTACGGCCTGACGGTGGACCGCGAGGACAAGGCGTGGTTCGCGCAGATCTCGGTGGACAAGGTCGGCTATGTGGACGGCCGCACCGGCGACGTGGGCGAAGTCACGCTGCCGCCCATCACCGACGAGCCGATGACCGAGGAGGACAAGAAGGTCAATCGCGGGTGGACCTGGAATCAGCCGCTCTACGGGCGCGGCCCGCGCCGGCTGCAGGCCGACCCGCGCGGCGACTACGTCTGGGTGGCGTCGCACTTCGGCGGGTATCTCTCGAAGATCCACATCCGCACCAAGCAGCTGACCGACTACAAGCTGCCCGGGGCGTTCCGCTTCGGCAGCCCGTACGAGCCGGTCATCGACAAGACCGGCATGCTGTGGCTGGCGATGTCGAACACGGATCACGTGGCGCGGTTCGACCCCAAGACCGAGCGGTTCACGTTCTACCCGCTCCCGACGCGCAGCACGAACGCGCGGAACATCGACGTGGACAACACGCCGGCGGTTCCCGAGCCGTGGCTGCCGCAGCAGCAGGGCGGCAAGGTCGCGCGCGTGCAGCTCCGGCCGAACCTCCGCTAGTCGGTAGTTGGTAGTCGATAGTTGGCAGCTCGGAAATCGGCGCTACCAACTATCGGCTACTGGCTCCTACCACCTGCCGGCTACCACCTACCGGCTGATTAGTTACTGAATCTGAACCTTGACGTTGATCGGCGTGGGCTTCAGGACCGCGCGGAAGAACGCTTCGTCGTTCTTGTGCCCATCGTAGTGGTAGGCGTACACCGTCTTCGGCATGAAGACCTTGGCGCACTCGCCGGCCTCGTACGGCTGCATCGTCTCGGGCATCTGCATCGGGAGGAATGCCACCTCGATGTCCTTGATCGCCTTGATCTCGGGCGTGCACTCGGTCTTGCCCGCGAAGAAGAGCCGCTTGCCGCCGATGGTCACGACGTAGCCGTTGCCACGCCCCTTCGGGAAATACGCTTCACCGCCGGGCTTGGGGCCGCGTCCGCTCGCGTTGTACGCCGGCACGGCCTCGATGGTGATGTCGCCGACCTTCACGGTTTCGCCGTTGGCGACGACGTTCGTGGGCCCCGCAATCTTGTCGCCGGCCATCTTGGCGACCGCGGCGGGCATCACCACGGGAGCGCCGGGCTTCCGGATTTTCGCGATCTGATCGATGTCGAGCGTCTCCCGGTGGATGTCGGTGACGAGGATCAGATCCCCCGGCTTGGCCGGCGCGGCGCCGATCGCGGTGGGATCGACGTGGATGACCTTGCCTGCGTGCTCGATCTGCACGCTCATGCGCATCAGCGGGGTCACGACAATGTCGCCGCCGGTGGCGGGGACGGTCGTGATGCTGTCCGCCTGGCCGGCCACTACGGCGCCGGCCGCGATGGTCAGCGCCGACACGAAGCTCAGAATCATTCGCATGCAGCCTCCTGCGCCCTTGACTTTGGCTCGTTTCGGCCTTAACTTCCGCGTGGACAGTATCCTGTCTTCACCCGACAAGTCTGTCTTTGAAGTAAACTTTCAGGCCTAATTTCTTTTGCGGGAGGGAGTATATCCCATGCGGAATCGGTTGCAAGGCATTGTCGGACTGGGTGTCGCCGGTGCGACGATGGCCATCCTCTCGTTAGCGGTGGGGCCGCTGGCCGGCCAGGCGCCGGCTCGCCCCCAGGTGCCGGTCCCCGGCCAGTTTCCGGCGTACACGCCGCCGCTCGCCGCAGACAAGCGGCCCGACCTGAACGGGATCTGGCAGGCGTTTGTGACCGCCAACATCGATATTCAGGACCACGACGCACAGCCCGGTCCGCGGCCGGAGATCATGGGCGCCTACGGCGCGTGGCCCGCCGGCCAGGGCATCGTCGAGGGAGGCGAGATCCCGTATCGGCCCGAGGCGCTGGCGAAGAAGAAGGAGAACGTCGCCAACCGGATGAAGGTGGAGATTCACAGCGACTCCCGGCGGCACGACACCGGCGATCCGGAGCTGAAGTGCTACCGCGCGGGCCTTCCGCGCGCGGTCTACATGCCGTTCCCGTTCCAGATCGTCCAGAGCCAGGACAAGATCGTGATCCTGCACGAGTATGCGAACGCGCTGCGGATCATCAACATGACCAATCCCTCCGAGGCGCCCGCGGAGAGCTGGATGGGGTGGTCGAACGGCAAGTGGGACGGCAACAGTCTGGTGATCGATACCTCCGGCTTCGTCCCCTATACCTGGTTCGACCGCGCCGGCAACTATCACAGTGACGCGCTGAAAGTGACCGAGCGCTTCACGCCGGTCAGCCCGTATCACATGATGTACGAGGCGACCATCGACGATGCGAAGGTCTTCACGCGCCCGTGGAAGGTCAGCTTCCCGCTGTACCGCCGGATGGAACGGAACGTTCAGCTGCTCGATTTCAACTGCGTGCCGTTCACCGAGGATCTCCTGTACGACCATCTGCGCAAGGAGCGGAAGTTTCCCCCGCAGGAGTAGCGGCGAGGTGCGACATGACTGAACGCGGTCTTACGATCGTTCGGACCGCGGCGCTGGCAGCCGGACTGATGTGGCTGGCGGCGCCGGACGTCGCTGCCCAGAATACTCCGCCGGCCGCGGCGCGCGCGCCGGTCGCCCCGATGCCGACCGCGCCGGCGCCCGCGTGGCGTCCGCCGCGGACGCCGGACGGCCACCCGGATCTGCAGGGGTACTGGACCAGCCTCAGCTTTACGCCGCTCGAGCGTCCCGAGCGATTCGGGACGCGCGAGTTCCTGACCGATCAGGAGCTCGAGCAGATGTTCAGCGCGGGCGTGGAACGGTCCTACGAGTTCACGTTTGCCAACTCGGCCGACACGCCGGTCTACGACGCCACCGTCTATGCGCTCGACGCGTGGCAGAACGGCGTCCGCCCCAACAGGCGGACCTCGCTCATCGTCGATCCGCCCAACGGCCGGCTGCCCGCGTTGACGCCGCAGGCCAAGGCGGAACGCAGCTGGGCGCCGCGCGAGTCGTTCGACGGTCCGGAACGCCTCGGTCTCGGGCTGCGTTGCTTCGGAGTCAGGCAGCCGCCCATTCCCACCGGCAGCGGGTACAACCGCAATGCCTTCATTCATCAGAGCAAGGACCACGTCCTTGTCGAGTACGAATGGGAGAGCGCGACGCGCGTCATTCCACTGGATGGGCGGCCTCACCTTTCTCCGAACATCCGCCCGTGGCGGGGGGATCCGCGTGGACGATGGGAGGGGAACACGCTGGTGGTCGAGACCACCAATTTCCGGCCCGAGGCCACCCCGGAAGATGGCAATGCGCGCACACTGCGAATGACCGAGCGATTCACGCGGTTCGACGAGAACACCATCGAATACAAGTACACGGTCGACGACCCATCTACCTGGACGAGGCCGTGGACGGTCATTCTGCCGTTGGCCAGGATCGACGGTCCGCTCTTCGAGTACGCGTGTCACGAAGGGAACAACGGGCTGGTGAATATCCTCGAGGGGGCCCGCAACGAGGAAAAGGGCCGGCCGGAGAGTCGCTGACACTGTTGTGGCCGTGAGGAGGCCTTGATGATGGCTCGTTCCAACCGCTTCGCCGTTCTCGTTGCTGCGCTGCTCGCGGCGCTGTGGTCCGCTTCTGGCTGGCTCGCCGCGCAGGCCCCGTCGGGCGGCGCTCCGGCCGAGATGCCGGCCCCCGCGCCGGTGAAGCCGGCGCTCGGCTGGAAGGTGCCGCGCACGGCCGATGGCCATCCCGATCTACAGGGGTACTGGAATACCCTGAGCTTCACGCCGGTCGAGCGGCCCGAAAAATACGGCACCCGGGAGTTGCTCACGCCCCAGGAGCTCCAGGACATCTTCAAGGCCGGCGTCGACCACTCGTACGAGTTCACGTTCGCCAACTCGGCGGAAACGCCGGTCTACGACGCGACCGTCTACGGCCTGGACGCGTGG
>MEKU01000010.1:38967-43700 GCA_001767195.1 Acidobacteria bacterium RIFCSPLOWO2_02_FULL_67_21 | reverse complement strand
ACGGGCGATTCCCGGAGCGGACTCCGGAAGGCAAGAAGCGAATGCGCCCGGAGGCGAATCGGGAGGAGGCGTTCACCGCGCGCTATATGGGGCCGGAGGACCTTGGCGTCGGCGTCCGATGCTTCACCTTCGGCGGCCCTCCGATTCCGGCCGGCAGCAACTACAACCAGAACACCTTCATCCTGCAGGGCAAAGACCACGTGGTGATCGAGTACGAGTGGGGCAGCATCACGCGCGCCGTCCCGCTCGACGGCAAGCCGCATCTGTCGCCCGGCATCCGGCCGTGGCGCGGCGACCCGCGCGGCCGCTGGGAGGGCGATACGCTCGTCATCGAGTCGACCAACTTCCGGCCCATGGGCGCCCCCGCGGGCAGCAACCCGGCGACGGCCAAGCTGACCGAGCGGTTTACGCGGCTCGACGACAAGACGATGGAGTACAGGTATACGGTCGATGATCTGTCGACCTGGACGCGTCCGTGGACCGCGGTGATTCCGATGTTCAAGGTCGATGGTCCGCTCTTCGAGTATGCTTGTCACGAGGGGAACAACGGCCTCGTGAACATCCTCGAAGGCCAGCGCGCCCAGGACAAACAGACCGGCTCAAGCCGGTAGGCTCGCGCGCTCAGGAGACGCACATGATTTCTCCAAGACGAGTTGGGTTGCTCGGCGTGGCCGCGGCGGCGTTGCTGGCCGGGCCCGCCTGGCTGGCTGCGCAAGCACCGTCGGGTGGCGCCGCCCCCGCCGTGATGCCGGCTCCGGCCGCGGTCAAGCCGGTGCCCGGCTGGAAGGCGCCGAAGACGGCGAACGGCCACCCGGACCTTCAGGGCTACTGGACCAGCCTCAGCTTCACTCCGCTCCAGCGGCCGGAGAAGTTCGGCACGCGTGAGTTCCTCACCAGCGAGGAAATCGATCAGATATTCAAGACGGGCGTCGACCGGTCGTACGAGTTCACGTTTGCGAACTCCGCCGACACGCCCGTGTACGACGCCACCGTCTATTCGCTGGACGCGTGGCAGAACGGCGTCCGGCCGAACCCGCGGACCTCGCTCATCGTCGATCCGCCGAACGGCCGGCTCCCCGCGATGACGCCCGAGGCGGTGGGCGGCGGCCGCGGCCGCGGGGGAGCGCGCTACGACGGTCCGGAGGATCTCGGGCAGGGCGTGCGGTGCTTCTCGTTCGGCGGCCCGCCCATCCCGGCCGGCAGCGCCTACAACCAGAACACGTTCATCCATCAGGGCAGGGACGCCGTCATCATCGAGTACGAGTGGGGCAGCTCGACCCGCCTGGTTCCGCTCGCGTCGAGTCCGCATCTCGCCGGCAGCATCCGCCCGTGGCGCGCCGACTCGCGCGGCCGCTGGGAGGGCGACACGCTCGTGATCGAGACGTCGAATTTCCGTTCCGGCACGGCGCCGCAGGGCAGCAATCCGGCGACCGTGAAGCTGACCGAACGGCTGACCCTCATGGATAAAGACACGATGGAGTACAGGTATACGGTTGATGACCCGTCTACCTGGACGCAGCCATGGACGGCAGTCATCCCGCTCTTCAGGATCGAGGGACCGTTGTTCGAGTACGCGTGCCATGAAGGGAACAACGGGCTGGTGAACATGCTGGAGGGCGCGCGCAAGCTGGAGAAGGAAGGCAAGGACCCCGCGACGGCGATGCGGGGTGGGGGCGACCAGTAGGCCGACCGACGTACGTAGGCCGGCGGCGCGGGAGTCTGCGGAGAGGCCCGCGGCCACGGCGGTTCACACAGGAGGAAAGTCAGATGCGAAGGGCACTTATGGGCGTGCTTGTCGGTGCGACGCTGCTGTTGCCGAGCGCCCCGGTTTCGGCACACCATGCGTTTGCAGCAACGTTCGACGTCAACAAGCCCATTGTCCTCAAGGGCAAGGTAACGAGGGTTGAGCTCATCAACCCGCATTCGTGGTTCTGGATTGAGGTCGAGAACCCGGATGGGACCAAGACGGAATGGGGCTTCGAGGGCGGCAGCCCGAACTCGCTCATCCGCCGCGGCGTGACGAGGAACACGCTTCCTGTGGGAACCGAGCTCATCGTCAACGGCTACCAGGTGCGCAGCGGTGAGAACAAGGGCGTCGGCGTCAACATGACGAAGTCCGACGGCACGAAGCTGTTCTTCGCCGACGACGTCCCGCCCGGCGCGCAGGGCGGCCGCTAGGCCGGCCGATCCCGATCGGTCCTGCACTCCTCCGAGCGCGGAGTCGTGGTGTAACCGCCACGCTTCGCGCTCTTCTTCTTTGTACCGCCCGGGTGTCGTGCGGGGTTTTTCCCTCGCGTCATTCCTTCTCCCGCGAGCCTTCCGCCACGCTGGTGAGTGCGAAGATTTTCTCCCGCCCCGCGAACAATTCCATGTGGCGCGACGTGCGCTGATGAACGCAGACGCGCCGGCGCACGCCTGGGCTTTGGTGCGTGATGTGCATCAACGCTTACCATCGGCGGAGTGTGTGTGTACGCGCGCCGCCCCGCCTCTCAGGGTTTCAGGCAGGAGGAGTCAGATGGCAAGGGCAATCTTGGGCGTCTGTGTCTGTGCAACGCTGCTTGCGGCTGGTGTGCCGGTGTCGGCGCACCACTCCTTCGCGGCCACGTTCGACATGAACAAGCCCATCATCCTCAAGGGCAAGGTGACGAAGGTCGAGTTGATCAACCCGCATTCGTGGTTCTGGATTGAAATCGAGAACCCTGACGGCACCAAGACGACGTGGGGATTCGAGGGGGGCAGCCCCAACTCGCTCATCCGTCGCGGGGTCACGAAGAACACGCTCGCGGTCGGAACCGAATTGACCGTCAACGGCTATCAGGCGCGGAGCGGCGAGAACCTGGCTGTCGGCGTGAACATCACGCTGACCGACGGCAAGAAGCTGTTCTTCTCGGACGCGGTGCCGGACGCGCGATTCGCCAACTTGCCGTCGAATTGACCTAGATCTTCTTGACCCGCGCGCCAGGCTGACTCGGGGCGCGCGGTCATCTGACCGGCGCCATTGCGGGTCCCGCGTTACTGCCTCAGCGCGGCCGTCAATTCAGCGGCGCTCAACGCATTTTTCAGATCGGTGAAGATCTAACGGAGATCCGCACGCACCAGATCTGGTGGGCCAGAGCGGCCCACGCCACGGGTCGGTGGCCCGGGATTCGAGCGAGGACCGCACTCGAAGCACCGCGACAGCGATTTGAAAACTACTCTAGGGCGTTCCGAGGTCGAGGCCGCCAGGCCTTCTCATTCTCCCGTTCGCCACCATCCAGCCCAGCCAGCCGAGCACACCCAGACCGCCGGCCACGGCGCTGGCCCAGAGGAGCCCCCTGCCGGCGCCGGGGATCGAGGCCGAACCATCCACCAGCCGGAACGTCCACTCCGAGACCACCATGTAGTTGCCGGTGATCAGCAGGACGCCGAATCCGATCATCAGGATGGCGCTGCCGAGGCCCATCCACGGGACCACGGTCTCCAGCTTGAGCAGCATTGGCAGGGCCCGGGCCATCGCCACCGCCGCGATCACCAGCGGGATGCCCATCCCCAGCGAAAACAGAAAGAGTACCAGCGCCCCGTACAGCGCCGACTGCGCGAGGCCGACGTAGACCACCATCACGACCACCAGCGCCGATCCGAAGCAGGTCATGCAGCTCGTCGCGAACGCCAGGCCGGCGAGCATCATCTCCACCGGGCTGGCGGTCTTCTTCGAGCGCGCCATCCAGGACAGCACCGGCATCCGGCAGACGAGCGGCGCCCTGACCTTGACGGCGACCCGCAGGGCGAGGGCGATCACGATGATGCCTGCGCCGATGCCGAAGTAGCGCTGCCACACCTCCAGCTGCGAGGAGTCGCTCAGCCGCTGTGCGGCGTAACCGATCACCGCCCCGGTCGCCGTGTAGACCAGCGTAAAGCCAAGGATGAAGAAGAATGCCGCCCGCAGCACCTGCCGCCGGCGGCCCTGCTTCGACAGGTCGCCCGTCTCCTGCATGGCGATGCCCGCCAGCGCCGGAATGAAGTACACGGTGAGCTGGAAGAGACACGGCCACATCGCCCCCACCATGCCGCCGAGGAGCGCCAGGATGAGGGCCCAGCTCTGGCCGAGCCCAATCGGCACGCCTGCGGCCTCTCCGACATCCGGCAGGACGACAGGCAGGTGCCAGGTCGCCTCCTGGCCGGAGGCGAGACGCAGCGTCATCACCTGATGGCTCTTGCCGAACCCCTCCTCGACCGCAAAGCGGTGAGCGGTCATCCGGTGGTGCGATGAGGTCGCGACCACCGTCGAGTCGATCGGCGCGCGCCGATCGCCGCCGACGTACAAGGCCGGCGCAGGCGTGGCGCCCGGCAGGCTTTCCGTGTGGGTCAGCTCCGTCACCAGCACCATCGCGGATCGGACGGGCTCACCCGCTGCCGGTGCTGCTCCGGGGAACCGCGCGGCAAAGTTCGCCGGCACGAACGTCGCTTCGACGTCCAGGCTCCCAGCTCCCGCCGCCGGCGTCGCTGCCAGTTTTCGTGTGAGCGCCCTGGGCAGCGCCGTGCTTCCGGCGCCCACAGCCGGTGATGCCTCCTCGCCCCCCGCGTTGAAGACGGTCACGCTGCCCAGCACCTCCGCATGGAGATCGCACCGGACCTCGAACGTTCCGGTATTCGTCGCGGTGAACACGACGACGTCGACGCCCTTTTCCGGGGTCACGTACCCGTGCACCTCCCGGCCGGTCGGCGTAATCCCCCCTGGAGAGGCCCCCCGCCAG
>MEKU01000010.1:9202-38960 GCA_001767195.1 Acidobacteria bacterium RIFCSPLOWO2_02_FULL_67_21 | reverse complement strand
CGATCCATGTCAGCCCCGTCGGCACGAGCCCCACGACCCGGTAGTGGTGCTCGGCCACATTCCGGGTCCGCAGCATGAGCTGCACGCGTCGTCCCACAGGGAGGAACAGCGCGGACGGCTCGATGCCCTCATCGTCGATGGAAACGTTCACGGTGAAGTACCGGCCTGGCTCATCCAGCAGGGCATCATCCGAGGCGGCGTGCGTCTCGTGCGCCTGGTGCGGAGGCGGGGCCGCAGTCTGCCCCGCGGCCTGGCCTCCGAGCAGGATGAAGGCAGCGAAGAACGCTGCGAGCGGCGGAAGGACGACCTTCATGGCTGGGCGCTCAAGACCTTCAGGTACGCGACCACAGCCGCAATTTCCGCGTCGGTGAGCGTGATCTTGCTCATCAGACCGACATCCCGAAGTGCGCCCCGGATCCTTGCCTCGGTCTCACCGCGGATGTCGGGGCCGCCCATGTTCAGGTTTCCGCGGCCGTCCATCCCGTGACAGAACTGGCAGCCCACGCCGCCGGCCGTCTTCTCGAAGATCACCTTCCCCTGCGCCACGAGATCGCCGCCCGTGGCAGCCGGTGCGGCGGCGGGCGCTGCGGCCTGGGCGGCAGCCGGCGGCGCGCTCGCGCCCGCCATCTTCCGCATCGTCTCGGACATCGCCCGCTTGGGGCCGCCCATGTCGGTCTGCAGCTCGCCCGTCCAGTCCGGCTGGTAGCGCACGAAGCCACCCGAGTGCGTGTCGCCCCCGTTCGGCGTCGGGATGTAGTTGACGACCTTGTGTGTCTTGAGGTCCAGCACGATCGTCTCCCACCCGTTCATGTTGCTGATCCACATCTCGTTGACCTTCGGGTCGGGATGGAGGATGGCGTGGTCGACACTCGACGCCGAGCCCCCGAGGTAGATCGGCATATTGTGAAGAACGCGAGCCGGCGAGAAGGTCTTGGCGTCGACCACGCCAAGCACCGAGCCCTTGTTGTGGCTCCCCTCACCCTTGCCCACTGGGTAGATCAGCGTTTCGTCCCAGTTCAGCGCGAGACCGTAGGGCCCTGGGACGCCGGCGGTGGTGTTGTCGACGACGGTATTGGTGCTGTTGTCGATCTTATAGACGTAGCTGCTGTGGGCGTCGTTGACATACGTGAACCGGCCGTCAGCCGTATGCGCCATACCGATCGGATGGTCACCCACGTAAGGGATGATCGTGACGGCGCCCGTCTCGAGGTTGTACTTCGCGATACCGCCGGTGTTGTGCAGCTGCCCCCGCCACGGCGGCGCAACCACGGAAATGTAGATGAACGTTCCGGTGGGATCGACGGTGACGTACGGGTGGCCGATCTTGTAGCCGATGTCTTCAATCGAGATCGTCTTGACCACCTTCTGGTCGTTGTTCGGGTCGAGCACGAAGTGCGGCCCCCCGTTGGCGCCGGCTCCCATGCCCAGGATGACGCGGTCCCGGCCGCGCGAGTCCTTGAAGGCGATGATGTGGTGGAACCGCTGTCGCCGGGGCCCCTCCAGCACCTTGTGGAGCTTCAGCGTCCGGGCGTTGATGACCAGGAGGACAGCTCTCGCCCGATATTCCTCGCCGACGTAGAGCCATTTCCCGTCGGGCGATATCCCGACGCCGTGCGGGCTTTGTGTGAGGTTGGTGCGGTCTCCGATGTCGTACAGCGCTGACGCGATGACCTTCTTCGCGTACGCGTCGATTACATGCACGCCTGACTGCTGCTTGCCGCCGGCCAATGCGATCTGGGCACTCCCGGTTGTGGACCCCGAGGAGCCGACGCCTTCGCTCGTGAAGTAGACGAGCGGGGAAGCCCTGACATCCCAGGCGTCCGGGCCGCTGGAGTCGTACGTGGCATACACCTTGAGCCCGCCGCGGATCGACTCCTCGGTGTCCCAGCCGGTCGCCTGCGGCCTTGCCGGGGGCGCCGGTGCCAGCTGGCCGGCCTGCACCAGCATCGTCGGCGCGACAGCGGCCAGCTGCCGCTGAAGCGCCTCTTTGTCGGCCTGCAACGACTGGTAATCAGGGGGGGGTGCTCCCTGGGCCGTATACACCACACTGATGACTGCCAGCACCGCCGCCAGCACACCGAGTGGGACCGCGTTCCGTTTGGCGAATACTTTCATCGCAGACTCCTTAGTGGGGGTATTCGTCGCCGACCGGCAAAAAGTTACAGAGCGGACGATTAAGGCCGCAAGTCTACGCCAGACGGCGCCGGCTGTAACCTGCCCGGGTCAGTAGTCCATGAGCCGCGTGTACTTGACCACGAAGGAGCGCCCGAGCAGTTCCTGGGCGGTCAGGTCGGATGTGTCCCTCCGGTCGTTGTAGACCAGAAAGATCCCGGTCCCGCTGCGATTGAGCAGCGCGAGACGGATGTTCGACGACATGCTCGAGGTCTGCCGGTTGTACTGGATCAGCCCCTGGAGATTCGCCAGGCTCGTGAAGGCGTAGCTGACCTTCACGGGAATGAGATCGTTCTTGAAGCTGCCGACCGGCAGGACGACGTCGTCCCGGTTCCAGCCGATCTCCGAGATCAGGCGGGCGCCGGCGCGCAGCCCGAGCGCCGCCTCCCAGCCGCTGTAGTCGCCGTCGTAGAAGGTGCCGATTTTCGGCCGCAGCCGCACGCCGATCGGAGCGCTCGGGTCCGAAAAAAATTCCCCGACACCGATGGCCCATGCGTACTCGCCGGCGGGAATGACGACGCGGCGGCCGGTCACGTCCTGATACACCGTGAAGGGCCGGATCGGCCGATCCTGCTGGGTATCGATGTAGTAGCCGAACCGGCCGCCTCGCAGCGGCTGGATCTCGAAGAAGTGAAAGTGGCCGCGCGAGCTCTCGAGCCGATCGTGCAGATCCGTGTACGCCGCGTAATTGATGTGCGGAGAGATGCGCCGGATCCAGGGCCAGCGCTTCGGCTGGTACGTCAGGAAGTAGCGCCCTTCGTACTGGCGGAACGCCCGGCGCGGCAGAAACCCGACCTCGGGGTTGAATGTCTCTCCGACCTGCGCGTAGCCGGCACTGCCGGTCCACAGGGGGTTGGCGTAGTTGTAGAAGAGGCGGCCGGCATGTCCCGAGCCCCCTTTGGCCTGCGGAGAATCGGTCCGGGCGAGAAAGGCGAACAGCTTGCCGTTGGTGGTCGCCTGCCACGCGAGGTCGACGCCGTAGGCGCGGTTGAAGTCGCTGGCGGCCGCGCGGTCGCCGACGCCCTGCCGGTTCACGAACATCGCCCCGAAGTTGGACCGGCCGACTTCACGCTGCATGCGCACGACGGAGAAGTTGTTGGACGGCGCAATCGTCTGACCCGTGCGGCTGTCCACCGTTTCGGCGGTGTGCATGTTGAGGAGGCCGACGTTGTAGCCGCCGAGCTTTCCGCTCAGCCGGCCGCCGGCCAGGATGTCGATCGGCGTGCCGCTCGGCGAGAGCCCGATGCGTCTGGAGAAGAACAGGTCGATCGCCTGCGGCTGCCCGAACTGAAACGTCTGCGCGTTCTCCAGAAAGAACGGCCGCTTCTCTGGAAAGAAGAGCGGAAACCGGGTGAGGTTCACCTGCTGCTCGTCGGCCTCGACCTGCGCGAAATCCGTGTTGACGGTGACGTCGAGCGTCAGGTCGGCGCGGACGCCCCACTTGACGTCCAGGCCGACGTCGCCGGTACGGTCGACGCCGCCGGTCCGCAGCGTGGCGTCCTCGTTGATCGATCCCGCGACGAACGGGGTCAGCTTGAGGTCGCGCCGGGCCGGCAGGCTCAGCCCTTCCAGCTTGCCCGCCACCGACACGCGGTGCAGCCCGTATCCGCGCGGCACCGGCGACAGGTAAACCTGCTCGTTCTTGCGCCGGATATTGCGCATGACGTTGACGCCCCAGGTCCGGTCGTCGCCGGGGTTGTACCGCAGCGTCTTGAGCGGGATGGCGAATTCGGCCTCCCATCCGCGCTCCGTGCGCGCGGCCCGCACCACCCAGTCGGCGTCCCAGTTCGGGTTGAAGCCGGTCACCTGCCCGGTCTGCGATCCGGCGGCGCCGGCACGCCCGCTGCCACCGCCCGTCTGGCCTTCGCCCATCACCTGCCCGTCGTACTCGATGCCAAAGGGATTGGTGCCGAACACGAAGGCGTTCTGCCCGTCGTTGAAGGTGTCCAGGAGGATCTGCACCGAGTCGGTGTCGTTCAGGTCGGCATCACGGCGGCTCTGACTGACGATGATCCTGTCGGGCTCGGTGTCGAAGCTGATGATGCCGATGTAGAGGTTGCGGCGGTCCAGCAGGAACCGCACCTCCGTGCGCTCGGTCGCCGGCAGCCCTTCGTTCGGCTCCTGCTGCGTGAACGTGCTGTAGGGCTCCACCGACGTCCAGACGCTCTCGGTCACGCGGCCGTCGATATCCGGCCCGGGCGCGCCGGTCAGTACCGTTGCCCGAACCTGCGGCACGGGCTCGTCCTGGGCGGCCGCCGGTCCGGCGAGCGCCAGCCACCACAGTCCGGCGCCCGCGAGCAGCCGCCAGGGTTTGATTCTTATTGCTGTCATTCGAAGTGCTCCTCGCCGCCGTCCATTCACTGGAAGATGAGAAACAGTTGACGGGGCAGAAAATCGTGCTGCGCGGACGCGGTGAAGCCCGCCTTCGTCAGCTCCGCGGTGATCTGCTCCGCCGTGAAACGGAAGTGATCGGGCGGTCCGCCCGGAACGCCCTTCCTGAAGTCGATGATGGCGAGCCGCGCCGACGGCTTCATCGACTTCCGCAGTTCCCGGAAGTACGTCACGCGATTCGGGATGTGATGGTAGGTATCGACCATCAGGACGACGTCCACGGCGGCGGGTAGATTCGTCCGGTCGGCGGCCGCCTGCACGGCGACGACGTTCTTGAGGCCTTCCTTTGCTGCCCGGTCGCGGACGTACTTCACCATGGCCTCCTCGAGATCCACCGCGTAGACGGTCGGCGCCGCGGCCGATCTCGCGAGCCGGATCGTGAAGTACCCCGTGCCGGCGCCGATGTCGGCGACCGCCTGGCCCGGCCTGAGGCCGAGCGCTTCAATGACGCGATCCGGCATCTGCCAGGCGTCGCGCGCCGGATCGTCGAACCCTTTTGCGGACTGCTCCGGGTTGTCGAACCGGTGATCCATGTGATCGGCCGGCATCTGCGTGCCACGGCCGCCCTGCTGGGCGCTGACCGGCCGATCGGCCGTCAACATCACGCACACGCAGGCCCCAACGAACAGAAAGTGTCGTGTCATGGCGATTACTCCTTTTGTCGCAACGTGTCGAACGCCCGGGAGCCCGGCTGAAGCCGGGCACTACGTACGGAACGCCGGGCGCCCGGCTGAAGCCGGGCACTACGTACGGAACGCCGGGCAGCCCGGCTGAAGCCGGGCACTACGTACGGAACGCCCGGCAGCCCGGCTGAAGCCGGGCACTACGTACGGAACGCAGGCCGTCGTAGTGCCGGGCTTCAGCCCGGCCCGGGCAGACGTGGATACGTCAGAGCGGGAGCGGTCGGGGCGGGGGCAGCAGAGGAGGAACGCGCGTCCGGCCGCTGGAATCAATGCTGGCGGGCACGGGAAGCGCCGCGGCGATCCGGGCAGGCGCGGAGGCGCCCGGCGTGAGCACCGCGACACCGCCGCCGAACGTCTCGAACACGCTGCTGGAGCACTTGCACGAGATCTGCGCGTCAGGCAGAGGCGCCTGTGCCGCGCTCTCGCCGTGGACATGACGGGCGTGAGCACCGCCGCCCGGCGGCGACTGGTGATGCATCCGGCAGTCCGGCGCCGGTCGTCCGCGATGCGTGTGGTCGGGCACCGAGCAGACGCGCGCCATGCCGAGCGCCAGGACAAGGGCCTGCATGCTCAGCACTGCCGCTGCTATCGAGACCAGGTGACCGCGGGCTCGCGTCATTGTCGGGACAGGGTGGGTCCGAACCCTTCCATGCTACCAGCAGCCAGCGTCACACGTCAGCGCGAAACATCTCACGGAGTTGGCGGAAGCGCCTGGGAGTCGAACCCAGCCTCCCCGCAATGCGGGGAGCGCGCCGGTTTTGAAGACCGGGAGGGCCACCGGGCCCCATTCGCTTCCAGGTGGTTCCGGCGAGTCCGCGACTCGATGGACGCCAGGCTCGCCGCGGAACCCGCCCCACACCCATTCTTGTACGTGGACCGGGTGCCACGGCGAGCGGGTGACCATCGAGCCGTGGACCCGGCGCGTCTCTCAGGTGCCCGGACGCAGCACCACGTAGGTGGGCAGGCCCACGGCGCCGAACCGCTGCATGATCTCCCGAATGGGCGGTTCGTCCGGGTTCTCCGCCTGAAGCTTGATCTTCGTATAGCCGGCGAGCGCCTCCGTGACCGACGGGTCGACAAACGTGGTCCGGTCCATCGTCAGGCAGTTCTTGCACCACGTCGCCCACAGGTCGACGAGGACGGGCTTCTGCTCGCGCTCGGCCGCCGCCAGGCCGTCGGCGAGCGATGCGTACCAGCCTTCCTTGAGCTTGGCTTCGACGCTTGCGGCCACCTCGCCGGGGTCGACCCAGCGATCCGCGAACAGCGTGTACCCCAGATAGCCGTAATAGGCTGCCGTGCCGAGAATGATGACGCCGAACGCCTGCTTGACCCGCACCATCCAGGCGCCCGGCCTCGGGATCGCGCTGATGCCGGCGCCGGCGATCGGCCACGGCACCGCCATGCCGATCCCGAGAAGGAACGGCAGCGCCAGCGCAGCCGTGGTTCCCGTCGCGTAGAGGTTGCTCGAGAACAGCACGACCTGAATCACCACCGGCGCCACGCAGGCGCCCGCCAGCAGGGCCGCGACCGCCCCCATGCCAAACGCGACCACGAATGAGCCGCGGGCGGCGCCGCCCATGCTGAAACGCGTCGAGAACCGCGAGAAATCAATCGTGATCACGTCGAACATCGCGAGCGCGAGCACCACGAAGATCGCGGCAATCGAGACGTTGAACCAGGGAGACGCATTGATCGTCCCGAACGTCCCCGCGGTCAGGATGACGACGAGGCCCAGGATTCCGTAGACCATCGCCATGGCGGCGCCGTACGTCGTGCCGAGGAGAAACCCCCGGCGCCGCGAGCCGGCCTGTGCGCCCGCGCCGATGATCGCCAGGTTGATCGGGATCATCGGCAGCACGCAGGGCGTCAGGTTGAGGGCGAGCCCGCCGACCAGGACGATCGCCAGAATCGCCAGCAGGCCGCGATCCTCGAACCAGCCTTTCTCGGTGACGCCGGCCTCGGCGTTCCGCACGAACGTGAGGAAGTCGTCGCGGCCGAGATATCCGCCGGTGGTGCCCTGAATCGTGAACCGATCCAGCAGCGCGACGGGATCGCCGGCGCTCAGGCTTTCCGCGGCTGCCGGCGGCTGCTCGGGTGCGGGCGGCGCTTCACCGGTGCCAAAGGGAATCGCCTTGAACACCGCCTCGTTGAGCGGCGTCCCCGCCGCATCCGCGGCGACGCGAAGGGTCCAGCTGCTGGAGACGGTGGCCGGAACGTAGCACACGCGCTCGTCGCAGGCCTGATACCGCAGGCGCGCCGGTACGACGATCTCGCCGGCCGCCAGGCCGCTGTCGGCGCGAAGACGGACGCCGATGAAAAACTCACGCTCGTAGACGGCGAGCGGCTCGGGGGCGCCCTGCTGCTCCAGATCCGTGGCTTCGGGATAGACGATCTCCTCCACGGCGATGCCCGACGGGGCGTCGACGGTCAGCACGATCGGAATCAGTGAGGGGTCGCGCGGCTTGTTCGAGTTGACGTGCAGTCCTTCCGCCAGTCGCACCCGGATCGCCGCACGCACCTCGCCGCCGGCGCGCACGCCGTCGGCGGCCAGCAGCGGCGTCACCTCCGCCGGCGAAGGCCGCAGCAGTTGCGCCTCAGCCGCACTGGCTCCCACCAGGAAAATCGTGGCGCAGGCGAGCGACCGCAGGGAAGTACAGAGATTGTTCAGCACCGTATATGCCAGTCTAGAGTACGGGAGTCTCAGGAGAAAGTGGGTCCGAGTCTAAAGCAGGTCCCGCCGGCCGTTGTTGTGAGATATCTCACAAGCGCGCCTGGAGCCCGTTGCCCGGACGGTCGTACGCTAGGATCGTAACGGATGACTGTTACGCCAAGTCGCTGGACGCGAGTGGCCGTGGGGCTGGTGCTGCTGGCGACGACCGTGTCGCCGGTTGCCGGGCAGGCGGCCAAACCGGCCGGATGTTCAGCCGACGCCAAGATCGCGAATCTCAATTTCACGCTGAAGGACCTGACCGGGAAGGACGTCGCTCTGAGCGCGCTCAAAGGAAAGGTCATTCTCCTGGACTTCTGGGCCACCTGGTGCGGCCCCTGCAAGGTCGAAATCCCCTGGTTCATCGAGTTCTACACGACGTATCGCGGGCAGGGGCTCGAAGTGCTGGGGCTCGCGGTGGACGAACCCGTCCCCGTCCTCAAGGAATACGCCACCAGGATGAAGATGAATTACCCGGTGCTCGTCGGCCAGGGGAGAGACGACGTGCTCAAGGCGTTCGGGCCGATGGCGGGCCTGCCGACCACCTTCATCATCGACCGCAAGGGGCGGATCTGCCGCAGCCATACCGGGCTCGGTGAGAAGGAGACCTTCGAGCGCGAGATCACGGGGCTGCTGTCACGATGACCCGCGACGACAAAGTCATGGCCGGGGCGGCCGTCGCCGCCGTGCTCGGCGCGATGGCGGCGTATCTGATCTTCACGCCGCAAGGCCGACGCACGCTCGACAACATGGACACGGCACTGGACGACCTGGCCTCGGGGCTGGGGAAGGTGCGTCGCGCGCTCCGCCGCGCCGACAGCGTCGTGCACGAAGCCGCCGGCGCCGTGGACGAGGTGCGGACGATTCTTCGATCGGACGGGATCTGATTACACCCGCGCGGCCTTGAGCGCCGCCAGCACCCGCGCGTCCCTGAACGGCACGCGGCGGAGGCGCACACCGGTCGCATCGAAGATCGCGTTGGCGACGGCCGCCGCTGTCGGCCGGCACGCCGCCTCGCCCGCGCCGTAGTGGGGCAGATCGGGCCGCTTCGCGTCGGGATCGCCGTTCACCAGCACGATATCGATCTTCGCCGGAGCATCCAGGTGCGTCAGCGTCGGATGCGTGGTCCAGTCGACGCTGGTCACCTTCTCGGTATCGAACCGAACCTCCTCGTGCAGCGCGCGGCTCAGCCCGTACAGCATGTTGCCTTCGAGCACCCGCTCCAGGCCCTCGGGGTTGACGACCAGGCCGCAGTCATGGGCGCACACGAGTCGCTTGACCCAGACATGGCCCGTCTCGCGGTTGACCTCCACTTCGGCAATTTCGACGACGATCGTCTGGTTGCGGTAGCAGTACGCGACTCCCCGACCGGTGAGCAGGGCGCCGGTTCCGATCGGCTTCGGCGAGGGCCGGGGATCCCACCCGTACAGTTCTGCCGCCGCCTTCAGGGCCGCAATGGATCGCGCCCGCCGGAACGCCGAGTCGTCACGTGTCTCCGCCGTGAGGAGCTTCAGGCGGAACGCCACCGGGTCGGCCTTGGCCGCCGCGGCCAGCTCGTCGATGAATGACTCGCTGGCGAAGTGCACCTGCGGGCCGTTCGGATCGCGAAGGTTGCCGGTGCGGAGGGGCGACTCCCATACGAGCGGCAGGCTGACGACGTCGGCGACCCGCCGGCGGTTGGGGACCGCATACATCTCTGACGGGGCCACGGCGCCGCCCGTCGCGGGAGCGGCCGGCCTGATCCCCATGAGCTGCGCAATCAGGACGGTATCCGGCTCGTTGTACCCGAGGTGATTGTGGTCGACGGCGCGTCCGTGGTACTCGAGCGCCACGACATTCCCCTGGGCGTCGAGACCGCCGCGGAGCTTGAACGCGTACGCCGGGCCCTTGGTGTCCCACGCGGTTTCTTCGTGGCGCATCCACTGCACGCGGACGGGCCGGCCGATCTCCCTCGCCAGAAACGCCGCCTCGAACCCCGCATCGTCGGCCGCGGTGCGCCCGTACAGCTGGGGCCCCTCCATCCAGATGACGCGTACCCGGTCGACCGGCATGTCGAGGAACTTCGCCACGCCGAGGCGGAGGCCGTACGATTTCATGTCGTTCGACCAGATCGTCATCTGGCCGTTTGAGGGGTCCGCCATGGCGTGCGCCGGCCCGATCGCGGTGTGGCCCTGGAAGGGATGTTCGTATTCGCTCTCGATCACCGTCGCGGCGCCCGCGAACGCAGCGTCCGGGTTGCCGACGATGTCCGGCTTCGACGAGGACGTCGGCGTGGCGTTCCGGATGTACGAGTAGAGGTTGTCCGAGCCCGGGAACGGCGGGGTCGCGGGCTTCTGCCACTGCACCTTGAGTTGCTGGGCGGCGCGAATCGCCTGCTCCTCGCGCTCGCAGACGACCGCCACGTAGTTGCCGCGGCTCACCACGCGGATGAACCCGGGCAGGCCTTTGACCGAGGACTCGTCGATGCTGACCAGCGTCGCCCCCGCGACCGGCGGCCGCACGTTGCGGGCGTGCACCATGCCGGGCACTTTCGCGCCCGACGCCCACTTCAGCGAGCCATCGACCTTGGCTGGAATGTCATAGCGGTGGAGACGCTGGCCGGTGATCTTCAGCTCCTGCACCGGCTTCAGCTTCGCGACACCTGTGGTCGCGTCGATGTTCTGGCCCGTGAGCGCGACATTGAAGCGGCGCCCGCCAATCAGCTCCCCGTACGTGACACGCTTCGAGGGGTCGGCCGAGACGGTAATCACGCCTTCGCGCACCGACAGCTCGCCGGCAGGCACGCCAAACCGCGCGGCTGCGAGCTCGAGCAGCACACGGCGCGCCTCCGCGGCGACGCGCCGCGCGGGCCACGCGTCCACCTGCAGCGCGTCCGAGCCGCCGGAGCCGCCCTGGTCGACCGTGATATCCGTGCGGCCCATGATGAGCGTGCTCTTGTCGTACGCGAGGTCGAGCTCGTCGCACATGAGCTGGCGGAACGCCGTTCCCGTGCCCTGGCCGCCGTCGGTCTTCCCGACGTAAAAGGTGGCGGTGCTGTCTTCGTGGATGACGATCCATGAATCAAGCTGCCTGAAATCGACGAGAGGGTACGGCCCGGCGCCAGGCGCACCCTGCGCGGCCGCCTCAACCTCGAACGGTGCCAGCGCTGCGGCGGTGAAGCTGACGACGAGCAGGCCCGATGTTCTGAGGAAGTCCCGGCGGGACGCGCCGTGACATCGTTCGAGCGCATCCTCGATCTGTCTCGGGACGGTCGTGAACGTCGTCATGCGACCACCCCCTCGTTCGACGCCGTGTCGGCCGTCTTCATTGCGGTCGCCGCGCGCCGGATGGCGGCCTGGATGCGGTAGTACGTCATGCAGCGGCAGAGCGTGCCCGCCATGAACTTCCGGATGTCGGCGTCGCTCGGGTTGGGGTTGCGGTCGAGCAGCACCTTGGCGGTCAGCATCTGCCCGTTCTGGCAGTAGCCGCATTGCGGCACCTGCTCGTCGATCCACGCCTGCTGGATCGGATGCAGCACGCCGTCCTTCGACAGGCCCTCGAGCGTCGTGATCTCGCCCTTGACGGCCGAGCACGGCGTCACGCACGACCGGACCGCCGCGCCGTTGATGATCACGGTGCAGGCGCCGCACTGGCCGAGACCGCAGCCGAAGCGCGGGCCCTCGAGTCCAAGGTCGTTGCGGAGGATGTAGAGAAGCGGCGTCGAGGGATCGACATCCACGGTGCGGGTGTTGCCATTCACCCTGAGGGTGATGCTCATCGCGAGTCTCCTGAGTAAAGGGTCGGGAGTCAGGATACACCCAGCGCGCCGCTGAGCTCGATCCGGATGCTACACTGGCTTCAACTCCATGTAACACAAGAGCTTATGCGGATTCAACTCCGAATCTTGGCGACGACCGGTTGTCTCGCGGTCGCGTCCCCGGCTGCCGCCGGACCCGATTCGATTCAACGTACGCCCACCAAACTTGTTCTTGTTGTTCTACTTTGACAGTCGTTCCTCCTTTTCTTCGTGACGATTCGCACGCCACTGTGTCTCAGTTCATGAGATCACGACTGCGCGTGGGCCACGGCACCTATGGCCGCCGGACGCCGGTGGGGATGCGCATCGCCCGGTGCTATTGTCCGACGGCGCACCAGACCTTCAGCCTGTTGCCGGATTGTCTCGCCAGTCACTTTCCGGGTGCGCTCGACCCGATCGAGCACGTCGTGGCCACCGTCGAGGCCGCGCGCAGTGTGGAAGCGGCGGCCGACGTCTTGCGCCCCGACATCACGCTCCCCTCCGCCGTGCGCTGGGTGCGACGGCGACTGAGGCCGATCCGTCTCGCGCTCCTCACGGTGGTCACGCTCCTGCCAGATCGCTTCACCGGTGACGCCCGGCTCGCGGTCGTGCGCGCCGCGTTGGCCACACCGTGCGCATTGGTGGCGCTGCCCACGCCGCTCGGATTCCACCCCCGGCCCTCCCGGCGAGCTGCGCGCGTGGCGGAGCCCCCACACGGGATGGGGGCAGACCGCGCCGGCCCCGACGGGTGAGGATCCCGTTCGCCGCGATGCTGCGGCGAGGAGGACCGATGCCGCCACCCGATCCCACGACCCACGCCGACACCGTCGCCTTGTTTCGCTATGGGCTGATCGCCGATCTGCTCCATCTGGCGGCCGGCGACCGCTCGCTCCACACGCGCTTGCGCGAGACGGCCGCGCGCGAGTACGACATCCCCGGGACGACGCGCCGTCGCGTCGCCGCCGAGACGCTGCGCGATTGGCTCTACGCCTATCGCCGCGCCGGCGTCGATGGCCTCAAGCCGCGCCCGCGCGCCGATCAGGGGCACGCCCGCGCGCTCCCGCAAGCCGTCGCCGACGAGCTCTGCGTGCTGAAAGAGGCGCATCCGACCTACAGCGTCGCCACGATCATCACGACCGCACGCGCGCAGCAGCGCGTGCCGGCGGATCTCCCGCTCGCGTCGGCGACGGTCCATCGCCTCCTCAGTCGCCACGGCTTGTGGGCGCGTCCGACTGACGCGCCCACGAGCAAGGACCGGCGCCGTTTCAGCTACGACGCCGCCAACGAGCTGTGGATGAGCGATGTCATGCACGGGCCGACGGTCCTCGACGCGGAGGATCGCCGGCGCCACAAGACGTACCTGATCGCGCTGCTCGACGATGCGACCCGCCTGATTCCGTACGCGGCCTTCACGCGCAGCGAAACGGTGACGGCGTTTTTACCCGTCTTCGAGCGGGCGATCCTGCGCCGCGGCATTCCCAAGCGCCTCTATGTCGACAACGGCAGCGCGTATCGCGCGCGCCATCTCGCCCTCGCGTGCGCCAAACTCGGCGTGACGCTCATCCACGCCCGCCCCTTCGCGCCGCAAGGGAAGGGGAAGCTCGAGCGCTGGTTTCGGACCGTCCGCCTCCAGCTCCTGCCGACCCTGCTCGAGACCGACACGCGCTCCCTCGACGCGCTCAATCAGCGCTTCTGGACCTGGATTGAGGACGAGTATCTCGACACGCCGCATCGCGGCCTGCAGGACGCCACGCCGCGCGAGCAGTGGGCCCGCGCCGCCCACCACGTCACGCTCCCCACACAGGATCTGACCGCGCTCTTTCTCTTCGAGGAGAAGCGCAAGGTCCAGCACGATTGCACCGTCAGCCTCCACGGCGTCGTCTTCGAGGTCGACGCCGCGCTGGTCGGTCAGACCGTCACGCTGCGCTACGGCCTCGCGCGGCTCACGCGCGGTGTCACCGTCGTCGTCCAGGGCCGCGCCGTCGGCACCGCCAAACGCGTGGATGCGTACGCCAATTGCTTCGTGCGCCGCGACCACGGCACGAAGCTCCTCACCCCCAGCACCGTCAGCGTCCCCGCGCCCGGGTTACCGCTGCGGAAACTCGAGGAGGACTTTTAACCATGTATCGCAAGCACTTCGCCCTCACGCGCCATCCCTTCGGCCAGGAGATCGCGCCCGACGACCTCTTTCCCTCCGCCAGCAGTCGCGAGCTCGACGTCCGCCTTGCGCACCTGCTCGACCTGCGCGGCATCGGCCTCGTCACCGGCGACAGCGGCAGCGGCAAGACCTGCGCCGCGCGCCGCGTCCTCACGCAGCTCCATACCGGCCTCTCTCGCGTCGTCTACGTGTCGCTCTCCACCGGCAACGTCATGGACCTCTTCAAGACCATCTCCTGGGAGATGGGCCTGAGCGTCGAGCGCTCCCGCGCCGCGCTCTACCGGCAGATCAAGAGCGAGGTGTCCCGCCTCTGCGCCGACGCGCGCACCCGGCCCATCCTCGTCGTCGACGAAGCGCACCACCTCCGCCCTGATGTCCTCGAGGATCTCCGTCTGCTCACCAACTATCAGATGGATGCCGAACCGCGGTTATGCCTGCTGCTGCTCGGGCAGACCGAATTGCGTCGGCGCCTCACGATGGCGGTGCACGAGGCGCTCGCGCAACGCATCGTCGTCCGCTATCACATGGCCGCGCTCACCCGCGAGGAACTCGCCGGGTATCTCGCCCATCGCCTCCGCCTCGCCAGCGCCGAGGTGCCGCTCTTCGATCCGCCGGCCGAAGAAGCGATCTACCAGGCGACCGGCGGGCTGCCGCGCAAGATCAATCTGCTCGCCCATCACACGCTGCTCGCGGCGGCGCTCACGCGCGCGAAACTCGCCACCGCCGATCACGTCCAGGCCGCACTCCCCGAAATCGCCTGACCCAGGCGCCCACCGACCCGGGCCGGCCGATGGCGGCCGGCCCGCGCACTCACGCCTCACCGTCGCCGATCCCGGCGCGCGCCGCATCGCCGAGCACGGACCAATCAGAGAATCGCGCGTCCGCGCCTCTCGAACGAGCCTGAGAAATCGTCAGTGGATTAACGTGAGAGCTAACATAGGGCTACAATGAGACTGGCTCTATCGCCTCATGGACGCCCAGAAACGTGCGCAAAACGAACGGAAATTCGAGAGTTGGGAAGAGCTACCCGGCGGCGGTCGGCGATACTGGTTCGACGTCAAAGGTCGCGCAGGATGGTCGGCGCGATACGTCAAAGCCGTTGACGGAAGCGAGACAACCGTCAAGTTCTACCAAGAAGTGTACGACGGCAACGGACAGCTACGAGAGATTCATCACAAGTACCCCATGGATCTCGGCCATCAGCAGGTCACAGGTAACGAGCCATGATTACGCGTGACACACTGGCATCGCAGCTTCGCGATTATCTGCAGCGCCGCATCACGCGCGCGGCCCTCGTCGATTGGGCCGAGCACGCGATGATGGACGAAGAGTTCGACAATCAGGATTTCGAAACGATCCGTGAAATCACCGGACGGCTTGGGCTGGCCGACGTCCGAGAGTTCGGGCTGACCTGGGAAGACTTCGAAGGCTACCTCTCCCGGCTGGGGTATCGCGCGAAAGTTGACGTGGTTCAAGCGAGCTAAGCCCGATTCTCTAGCGCTCGGAGCCGCTCGATCCGCCTCAGCCACACGACGATCTGGTTCGAGCTCGCCCAAGTCAGGTCCCCGGCTCGACGGCCTGCACCCGATTGGCGAGATGGATCTCGATCGCCAGCATAGCTATGTTGCAGCCCGGCCTGCCACGCTTGGGCTGCTCCTGGACGTGGCGTCCAGAGTGACATCCGGGCCGATCGAGGTCACGAGCCTCGTTCGGCACGGCGAATATCAGGAGAATCTCAGGACCAGCAATGCGAATGCAACTACGTCGGTGCCCATGCATGCGATGGGGCTGGCCTTCGACATCGCGCTCGTGAACACGCCGCTTCACACCATTCGCGAGATTCAGCGCGTGCTCACCGCGATGCGCGACGCCGGCGATCTCATGTTCGTCGGCGAGTGGCGGCAGCTGGTATTCCACGTGGTGCCGCACCCGTCCCGGATCGCGCACTTCACCGACGCGTACTACAAGGCGGTCGGTGTGCCGTCGAGCGTGGTCGGCGCTCATGTGATCGCGTCCCTCCCTCGGAGGCGGCCGGTGCCTGGAGCGACGCTGACTCCCAGCGTACGCACCGAGGTCGTGGCGGTTCTGCCGACCGACGAGTTCGCGGCGGAATGGTGGCTCGGCGACACAGCCACGGAACCTGCTTCGCCGCGACCCGAGCGCGCGAGACTTTTCGACCAGGGGCTGGCGCTCATGGTATTTGCGGGTGCCGCCGTGGCCATGGCCTCACTGAGGAACCGGTACACGGAATGGCGTTCTTACACGCTCGTGGCGCCGACCACCTCGTAACTAACCAATTCCACGGTTGAGCCGCCTTGGCACAACCGTTGCCGTCGATCGGCCCGTGGCTCTTCCCACCCGTAAGTCCCTGATTGACTGCCTGCACGGCCGGCCGCGTTCCCTCGCTGTGGGGATCCTGGTCGTGTGCCTTGGGCTCTGGATTGGGATCGGCGCCACGATCGGGTACGTCGCGCTGGCGGTGGCGTCTGCTCCCGACTACGCCGCCGTCCGCACGGTTGGATCGATGCCGCGCGCGACGACGCTGACCGACATCGAAGGGCGGCACGCGTTCACGATCTTCCAGGAGCAGCGGCTCCACGTGCCGCTGTCGCGCATCTCGCCCCACCTGATCCGCGCGTTTCTGGCCGTCGAGGACCGAAGATTTTTCAGCCATGGCGGTTTCGACCTGATCCGGGTTGTGGGCGCCGGCTGGAACAACATGCTGTCGTGGCGCGCCGAGCAGGGCGGCAGCACGATCACGCAGCAGCTCGCCAGGCTCGCGTTTCTCACGCCCGAGCGCACGCTCCGCCGCAAGCTGCAGGAAGTGGTCGTGGCCAGACGGCTCGAGCAGGCGTTTTCAAAAGACCAGATTCTCGAGCTCTACCTGAACAAGGCGTATTTCGGCGACGGTCTGTACGGTGTCGAAGCGGCGGCTCTCGGCTACTTCGGCAGGCACGCCGCCGACCTCGACGTGGCGGAGGCGGCGCTCATCGCGGGCCTCGTGAAATCGCCCTCCGCCTACGCTCCGACGGTCAGTCCCGATCGCGCGCTCCAGCGCCGCAACCTGGTGCTGCGTGCGATGCGTGAGTGGGACGCCATCGACGAGCCGTCGTACGAGGCCGCTCGACGACGTCCCCTGACGCTCCGCGATGCGCTTCGGCGCGAGGAACGCTACGGCCGGTATTTCAAGGAGGAAGTCCGCCAGTGGCTGGTCGAGCATTTCGGGTGGGAGCGCGTCTACCGTGAGGGGTTGCGGGTGGAAACGACCCTCGACCTCGATCTCCAGACGGCGGCCGAGGCGGAAGTCGCGCGCGCGCTGGCGGAGGTCGAGCGCCGGCAGGGACGCCGGGCCCGCGCGGCATCCGGACAGCTGCAGACGGCGCTGGTCGCGCTCGACCCCCGGACCGGCGAGGTGCGAGCCCTCGTAGGCGGGCGCAGCTTCGCGGACAGCCGCTTCAACCGCGTGACCCAGGCGCGCCGGCAGCCCGGATCCGCGTTCAAGCCGTTCGTATATGCGGCAGCGCTCGAGCGCGGATTCACCGCCGCCACCGTGCTGCGCGGGCTCGCGGAGCCTGTGATGACCCCGGCCGGCGCATGGGCGCCGGCCGACGGCCACGTCGATGCCGATGCGCTGACGATGCGTCACGCGCTGAGGATCTCGAGCAACCGTGCCGCGGTGCGGATGCTGCAGGACGTCGGAATCGCCGCCGTCGTCGAGTATGCCGACCGCTTCGGCATGACGGCGATGCCGCCGGTCCCCTCGCTGGCCCTCGGGTCCGGGGAAGTCACCATGCTGTCGCTGGTGTCGGCGTACGGGGCCTTTGCCAACCGCGGCGAGCTGGTGGTGCCCTCGTTCGTCCGCCGGGTATCGGCGAACTCCGGCGAGGTGCTCTATGAAGCGGCGCCCGATGTGCGTCCCGTTGTCCGGCCGGCCACTGCGTACCTTGTCACGTCGATGCTCCAGGGTGTGCTCGATGGCGGGACGGCCGCGCATGCGCGGCGGCTCGGGCTCACGCGTCCGGCCGCCGGAAAGACCGGCACGACCAACGAGTACCGCGATGCCTGGTTCATCGGCTACACGCCCGGCCTCGTCACCGGCGTGTGGCTGGGCTACGACCAGCCGCGGACGATCATGCGCGACGGCTACGCGGCCCAGCTCGCGGTGCCGCTCTGGACGCGATTCATGCTGGCCGCCACCCGGGACGTCACGCCGGAGGCCTTCGCCGCGCCTTCCTCCGTCACGGTCGCCAGGATCTGTCCGCTGAGCGGCCGCCTCGCGACGCCTGCCTGTGACCGCGACCCCGGCGCGGCGGTGTACGCCGAGTATTTCGAGCAGGGAAGCGAACCGGTCGACTACTGCCCGTATCACACGGTCCGTCAGACGCTTCCGATCGCCGCCGCCTCGACGAGGGTGGCGCGTGTCGAGTTGCCGCCGCCACCGGCGGATGCCGCGGCGGCTTCGCCGGTGCCAGAGGTGCGGCCCACCGAGCCGCTCGATGCTGCGCCCGAGGCGGCCTCGCCGCCGCCGAAGAAGCGGGGCTTCTGGTCGCGCGTGTTCGGCGTTGGAAAGTAACGTCTGTTCGAATAGACGATCGTAGAGGCGGACCTTCCGCCTTCGCGTGAAGCTACGGCGGACCACCGTAGCCTTGGCGAAGGTGGTCAGGTCCGCCTTCAGTCGGGCACTTCGCGCGCGAGCTCCTGCAGCCAGGCGTCGGCATGGCCGTCGCTCGGCGCGCGCCAGTCGCTCCGCGGGGACAGCGACCCCCCCGACCCGACCTTCGGCGCGTTGGGCAGCGCCGACCGCTTGAACTGACTGGTCTGAAAGAAGCGCCGCAGAAACACCGCAAGCCAGTGCTTGATCGCGGCCCGGTCGTACTCCTGCCGCTCGTCGTCGGGCAGTTCGTCCGTCCACGTCCCGGCATCCCTGTCGTGCCACGCGTGCTCCGCCAGAAACGTGACACGGCTCGGCCTGTACCCGAACCGGCTGACGTAGTAGAGGAAGAAATCCTGAAGCGCAAACGGACCGATCACGGCTTCGCTCGCCTGGGCCGGCGCGGCCGCGTGCTCGCCTGCCGGAATCAGCTCCGGCGAGATCTGCGTGTCGAGAATTGACTGGAGGACGCGGCCTGCCGCCTCGTCGAGCTGCCGGCTCCGGATGACCCATCGAATCAGATGTCTGACCAGCGTCTTGGGCACCGAGGCGTTCACGCTGTAATGCGACATCTGGTCGCCGACGCCATACGTGCACCAGCCGAGGGCGAGCTCGCTGAGATCGCTGGTGCCCACGACGAGGCCGCCGTGCTGATTGGCCAGACGGAACAGGTGCGACGTCCGCTCGCCGGCCTGCACGTTCTCGAAGGTGATGTCGTACACCGCCTCGCCCTTCGCGTAGGGATGGGCGAGGTCCTTCAGCATCTGCAGACAGGACGGACGGATGTCGATCTCATGGGAGGAGACGCCGAGCGCCTGCATCAGTGCGAGCGCATTGGTGCGGGTCCGCTCGCTCGTGGCAAAACCGGGCATCGAGTATCCGAGCACGTTGGTCCTGGGCAGGCCGAGGCGATCCATCGCCCGGGCGGCCACAATCAGGGCGTGGGCCGAATCGAGGCCGCCTGACACGCCAATGACCGTCCGCGTCGTGCCCGTGCTCGCGAGACGGGACGCGAGCCCCTGGACCTGAATGCTGTAGGCCTCCCGGCAGCGCTCGTCTCTGGCGGCGGGGTCGCTCGGCACGTAGGGGAAGCGCTCGACATGGCGCGCCAGCGGAACGGCGGCCCCGGGCACCTCGAACGGCACGGCCACACGCCGCATGACCGGCGCCTGCCCCCGCCAGGCGAGCGCGGCATCGTTGAAGCTCGTCATCCTGACGCGCTCCTGGACGAGCCGATCCAGATCGATGTCGGCCGCGATCAGCTGCTCGGCGGTGGCGAAGCGCTCGGTCTCGGCCAGCGGCTGCCCGTTCTCGTACACCATGCCGTGGCCGTCCCACGCCAGATCGGTCGTCGATTCGCCCGACCCGGCCGCCGCGTACGCATAGGCGGCCATGCAGCGGCCCGACTGCGACGCGCAGAGCATGCGGCGGTAGTCCGACTTGCCGATCGTGATGTTGCTGGCCGACAGATTCGTCAGGATGGTGGCGCCGGCGAGCGCCGCCGAGCTGCTGGGGGGTACCGGCACCCAGAGGTCCTCGCAGATCTCCGCGTGGACGATGCACTCCGGGATGGAGGTGAACTCGTAGAGCACATCGCTGCCGAAGGGCACGGGGGCCCCGAGGAGCGTGATGTCGCGGGACGAGGCGTGCGTGCCGGGGGTGAACTGGCGCCGCTCGTAGAACTCGCGATAGTTCGGCAGATACATCTTCGGCGTCGCGCCGAGAATGTGCCCGCGATGTATCGCCAGCGCGCAATTGAAGAGCTTCTGATCCACTCGAATCGGCGCCCCGACGAGCAGCAGCGGTCTCAGCGTCCGGCTGGCGTCGACGACCCTGGCGAGGGCCGCGCGCGACGCGTCGAGCAGCGCATCCTGATGAAACAGATCCTCGTTGGAGTAGCCCGAAAGGCCGAGCTCGGGGAACACGACGATGGCGGCCTCCGCCTCGTGCGCCTGGCGCGCCAGCGCGATCGTGCGTTCGGCGTTCTCGTCCGGATTGCCCAGCCGCACGTGAGGCACGGCGACGGCCACGCGGACGAATCCGTGCCGGTAGATTGAGTTGAAGGGCAGCCCGGCCATTGGCGGTCTGAAGCAATTGTACTGCGCAGCTCGACCGCGGCTCGGCGTTTGCCCATTACGGCCATTGTTTTTCCCAAAATCGCATGCCGGATCGCGCACTTCGTGCCCGGATTGCGCCTCAGCTCATGGTGCTGGTCTTGCGTAGCGCCTGAGGGGAGAGTTGAGCTCATGCCTTTCAGATCGTTTGCGCCCGGGCTCGCGCTCGTGGCCGTCGCGCTCATCGTCGGGTCGTGCAGTACCGAACCTGGACTACCAACGTCGCCGACTCTGTCGTCGCCGCTCGCACAGGGGGCTCCGGTCGAGTATTTCGTGACGCTCGCGGATGAGACGCCGCCGCCGGAGCCTGCGCCTGGCGAACCGGCGCCTGCGCCCGGCGAACCGGCGCCCGCTCCGCCTCCGGCGCCTTCGCCGGCTCCTGCCGACTCATGGCCGCCTGGCCCGCCGCCGCTGGCCGCGCCGGGTGTGCCTGTGCCGACGCCGCCGTCGACGCACTTCCGTCTCAGGCTGAAGGTCGATCCGGAGCCGGTGCCGTACAGCGGCCGGCCGATCACCGACGTGCGGTCGTGCCAGATCCTGCGCCACACCTGGTTCTACGACCAGTTCCTGCATGCCGAGACCGGCATCGCGCTGACGATCAACGAGCGCGAGAACTTCTTCGACGGCCGCTTCGTCGGCAAGAACACGGAGCGGTTCCGCATCGAAGGGAACGGGACGGTCGTGCTGAAGACGCGCTGGTGCAGCGGCTACGGGAAGTTCCACTACGCCCAGACGCGTTTCAAGGGGCAGGACGAGAACGGAGAGGCGTTCACGATCAGCGGGCCGTGGGTCCGGCTGCTCGCGCCGTAGGTATTCCGTCGGTTGTATTCCGTACGTAGTGCCGGGCTTCAGCCCGGCTAAAGCCGGGCACTACGTGGGTTATGAAACCGGTTCTACGCACTCAAGGCACTCTCGCATCGCCTTGTGGCATAGTGGCGGATCTGATGTCTTCTCAGGCCGCTGCATCCATTCCGCAGCACGGCTCGGCGGCTGAGTTTGCGTGGGCGCTGCTGCGCGCCGCCAGCTCGCTGGCCGGACAGCTCGACCGCGGGAAGGCGTTCGCGCTGTTCGCAGCCGATGCCGGTGAGGGGCTGCGCCGCTCGCCCGGCGAGCGGGCAGACGTGGTGCTGGCATGGCGGCCTGGCAGCGGCTGGGAATCGCGGCTGCCGCTCGAAGACCCGCGCTTCGAGCTCGTCAACCTGTATCTGCCGATCTGCAGCGCCACCATGGCGCGGCCGATGACGATCGGCCATCTCGGCCAGAGCCTCGACGGCTTCATTGCCACGCCGTCGGGCGACTCCCAGTTCGTCACCGGCAGCGACAACATCATCCATGTGCATCGGATGCGGGCGCTCTCCGACGCCGTGATCGTGGGTGCGGGAACCGTCGCCGCCGACGACCCGCAGCTCACGACGCGGCACGTGCCGGGGCCGAGCCCGCTGCGCGTGATCTTCGATCCCGGCCGGCGCCTGACGACCGAGTTCCGTGTCTTCACCGATCGCGTGGGGCCCGCGCTGTACGTCTGCGGCCGCGCGCACGTGGCGCCGGGGGAGACGCACATCGGCGCGGCGAAGATCGCGGTCATCGACGGCGGCGATTCCGGTGACGAGGCGGCGCAGACGCTGAGGCTGCTGCACGGGCGCGGCTGCGCGCGCGTGTTCGTCGAAGGTGGCGGCGTCACCGTGTCGACGTTTCTCGAGGCGAACCTGCTCGACCGGCTGCAGATTGCGATCGCGCCCGTCCTCATCGGCAACGGCCGCGCCGCCATCAGGCTGGCGCCGCAGACGCGGCTGCAGGACTGCAGGCGTCCGAGCTACCGCGTCTTCCGCATGGGCGGCGACGTGCTGTTCGACTGCGAGCTGAACGTCAGGGCGGATGCCGTCGAGGCGCCCGCGCCAGGGACGGTGCACAGGATTATTTAGAGTGCCTGGGGTGCCTGGGGTGTTTCGTGACTGATGTAGTGCCCGGCTTTAGCCGGGCCGTATCCATGCTGACGTAGTGCCCGGCTTTAGCCGGGCCGTATCCATGCGCAAGCTAATCGCCCTGCCGATCGTTCTCGTGATTGTCGTTGCCGCGGCGTCGGGGCGCTACGCCGGCCAGGAGCCACGCGTCCGCGAGACGGTCCGCGTCGCCACCTACAACATCCACAAGGGCGCCGACCGGCGCGGCCGCTATCACCTCGATCGCACCATCGAGACGATGGCGCGGTCGGGGGCGGATGTGATTGGCGCGCAGGAGGTGATGCGGAATCATCTGGAGACCGGCTGCGCGGACCAGCCGGCGCTCATCGCGGCCGGGCTGCGGCAGCGCACCGGCGACGCGTGGACGTACGTGCACAAGCCGGCCTGGATCTACGAGCGGCGCGACTGTCTGGCGAGCGGCCGCGGTGACGGCGTCGAGACCGAGGATCTCGTCATTTTTTCGCGCGAGCGCATTCTGTGGTCCGACTGGGTGCGCCTGGGCGAAGGGCGCATCGGCCTTGCGGTTCGCGTCGCCGGCCTGCCGGACACCTCCATCGTTGTCACGCATCTCTCGCCGAACCGGTCCGGGCAGGAGGATCGCGCGCGGGAGCTGGAGGTGCTGCTGCCGTGGGCTGCGAAGCAGCGCGCGGGAGTCCTGATGGGCGATCTGAACGCGGTGGCCAACGCGCCGGAGCTGGCGCCGGTGTTCGCGCGCTATCGTGACGCGTGGCCCGCCGCGGCCGCCCGCGGGCGCATCGACGGCGTCCCCACCGGCTCGACGCGGCCGAACCGCGTGTCGCGCATCGACTACGTGCTCACCGCGCCCGACTTCACCCTGACGCTCGACACGGTCACCGTCATCGACACCGCCACGCTCGGCCTGGGCGAAGTCTCCGACCATCATCCGGTCGTGGCGACATTCCGCCGCACCACCAGCACGCAGTAACCACTCTGTACGTAACCACTCTGTACGTAGTGCCCGGCTTCAGCCGGGCTTCACGCCGTGGCTTGGCTAAAGCCAAGCACTACGTACGAGGGCGTGAGGCATGGCTTGGCTAAAGCCACGCACTACGTTCCGTCATGCACTACGTTCCGTCACGTACGTAGTGCCCGGCTTCAGCCGGGCCTCGCGCTATTTCCACCATCGATTCCCGAACTGCACGGCTTCCAGAATCTCGCTGAGCGGGTAGACACTTGAGCCGAGAAACGGGTACTCCGAGGGCGACCTCGTCAAGCCTGCTCTCACGGGATTTTCGGCAATGTATCGCGCGACGCTCAACGAGTCCTCGTCCTCGCGCAGCGTTCGCTCGAATCCATAGGGCTGCCATAGGCGTTGGCCAAACATCCTCAGGTAGTGGAATCCGGAAAGCTGCTTCGCCGTGGAGATGAACCGGCGGCAATCGCAGCAGTCCGCCTGCCCTTCAATCAGAAGATGCACATGGTCTGGCATCACGCAGTACGCAAGAACTGCAAAGTGCTGATCGTGGGCTGCACGCAGGATCTGACGCAGCACCATCTCGACACGATCGGCCGACACAAACAAACGGCAGCGCTGATACGTGCAAAAGGTCAGGAAATAGCGGTGGAGTCCACGATAGTCGAAGCCGGTGAGGCGTTCGGGTCTGCCGGTGCGCACGCGTGCAATGCAGGCAAGAGCAGAGCCACGGCTTGGCTGAAGCCAAGCACTACGTATGAGGGCGTGAGGCATGGCTTGGCTGAAGCCAAGCACTACGTACTTACGACATACGTAGTGCGCGGCTTTAGCCGCGCCCCGCGACCTTCCGGCGGAAGACGACGAGGTCGTAGCCGATCCAGCCGCGGGCGAGGCATGACTGGAGCGCGCTGCCTCCCACCAGATAGTCGACGCGATCGCGGCCGAGCGGCAGGCGCTCGATGATCCCGGCCAGCAGGTCGACGATCCGATCGCGCGAGCGGCGCATCTCCAGCATCGGCGTCAGATCCATCGTCGACTCGTGCTCGAAGCCGGCCGCGCGGGCGAGAGCGTGCAGCTCGTCCGGCTGTAACAGCGTGTTGATGTGCCACCCGCGGCGGAAGCGCCGAATCAGGCGCTCGGCTGAGGGATCGGCGGCCGCCCGCCTGAAGTCGTCGCAGAGGATCAGGAGCCCGCCCGGCCTGACCAGGCGGCCGCTTTCGGCGAAGAAGCGCTCGGCCGACGGCCCGTGCACGAACGATTCGATCGCGTACGCGAGATCGGCCGGGCCGATGGAGGCCGGCAGGCTGGTGTAGTCCGCCTCGGCGCAGGCGAGTCGATCGCCAAGCCCCGCCGCCTGAATCCGTTCGGCCGCATAGCGCGCCTGCACCGGGCTCAGTGTGACGCCGGTGCCGCGCATCGGCAGGCGCCCGGCGAGATAGCAGAGGCTCGCCCCGATGCCGCAGCCGAGATCAACGAGGTGAAGCGTGCGGCCTGAGCCCCCCAGCAGCGACCGCGCGCGTTCGGCAATGAGATCGTCGACATAGTGGAACGCCTGCTCGCGCGTGCCGGCGCCCGGCCCCCAGACCGCACGGTGAATGACCCCGGCGCCGCCGCCCTGGCCGTACTTCAGGAACGCGGGTGTATGGCGGTCGTAGAAGCGCCGAACGTCGGAAACGTCAAAACCGCTCATCTGATAGCAGACGGGCCACAGAGGCACAGAGCCACAGAGATCCAAATCAAATTGTCCGAGGGAGCCAGGCCGCAAGGTCGTCGTGGCCGACGGTGAGATGCGAGCGGCGGGCGTCGACGTGCGCCAGGCGTCGCCCGCGCCAGTCGGCAATCCGCGAAGCGCGGTCTGGTGCGACTTCGGTGGCGGCCTCCGCCCATCCGTCGATCAGCATGCGCTGCATGTCGGCGCTCTCGGGCTCGAGCACCCAGTCGCTCGGCTCGCGCGCCACGCGGTACCCGGCCTTCGTGAAGCATCGCTCGGTCGCGTCAACCGCGTCAGGGCCCGCCGCCGGGCCACCGAGGCGTTTGTCCCGATGCTGATGCCGGTTGAACAGCTCGCGCACCATCGCGTCCTCGAGGTCGGGCGGATCGTACGACGAGCGGCCGTTATAGGTGATGGTGAAGAGCGCCGATGCACCCTCTTCGCGGCAATGCCACGCCAGCGCCTGCAGCCATGGTTTGGAGACGAGATCGAGAAGAGCCGATGCCGTGACGAGCTGCTGTCCCGCGAAGATCGAGTGATCGGTCAGCGAGCCGAGATCCACCTGGCGGACTTCGATCGCACAGCCGGGCGCTGTCGTCTTCCCGCGCAGCTCGTCGAGCAGATCGGCGCTGCGGTCGACGGCCAGCCAGCGCTGAGGCGAAGGGAGCCTCGGCGAAAGATACCGGACGTTCGCGCCCGTTCCGGTCGCAAGGTCGACCACATGGATCGGCCCCGCAGCCGGCAGAGAGTCGACGATCACGCGCGTCAACCGGTCGGAGCGTGCGCGCGCGTCGGCCGCCTCGCGCAGGCCGAGCCATCGCGAGAGCTGCTCATCCATGCGCAGCCAGTCGATCGAACGCCTGCGCCATCTTCCGGCTGGCCTCATCCCACGTGGGCAGCCGGCTGCCCGCGCGCCGGGCGCCTTCGGCCAGCCGCGCGCGCAACGACGCGTCGCCGATGATTCGGGTCAGGGCATCGCGGAGCGACGGCTCGTCGTCCACCGGCACGAGCAGCCCCGCCTCGTCTCCCACAAGATCGACAACCGCGTCGGTCCTGGTGGCCACCACAGGGAGGCCGTGCGCCAGCGCTTCCGCCACCGCCATGCCGTATGTCTCCTGCTGCGTGGCCATCACGAACACGTCCGCCTGTTCGTAGCACGCCTCGAGCGCGTCGCCTTCCAGAGCGCCGGCAAGCGTCACGCGATCTTCGAGGTGAAAGCGCTCGATCGCCGCTCGCACGCGGTCAACAGTGGCGGTATCGCGAGTGAGGCTTCCGGCACACGTCAAGTGCCAGTTGGAATGCGGGACGGCGCCGAGCGTGGCAAGGAGCAGCTCGTGGCCCTTGCCGGCCTTGATCGTGGCGACGCAGATGAGCATGACGGTGTCGGCCCGGCTGAAGCCGGGCACTACGTACGCAGGTGGATCGGCCCGGCTGAAGCCGGGCACTACGTACGCAGGCGGATCGGCCCGGCTGAAGCCGGGCACTACGTACGAATTCGTAGTGCCGGGCTTCAGCCCGGCCACATGTGGCGGATCGTTCCGGAGAGGGCGATCAGTGCCGGGCTCGATCACGAGCACTCGATCGTCCGGGATTCCGTACGGGACGAGCAGCGGGAGCGCGGCGCGCCCCGTGACGATGACGAGCGCGGCGGCGCGGAGCGCGATCCCCTCATCGTGCCGGAATCGCGCGGCCGTCGCGGCATCGAGGCCGGCGGTGGCGGCCAGCGGCAGGTGCACCAGCGCCACGACGCGGAGCCGCGACGCCTCACGCACGACGACGGCCGGCATCGCCCCGAGCGCAAGGCTGTCGACGACGACGATGGTGCCGTCCGGAATGGCCTGCAGTGATCCGGCTGCCTGTTCGAGGGCGGCCGGCGTGGGGGAAGGAAAGCTCGGATCGAGCTCCAGGGTCGAGACGGCCCAGCCGCGGCGGGCGAGCTCGCCGAGTATGCGCCGATTGTAGACGTAGCCGCCGGTCCGCGCGTCGAGCGGCCCCGGCGCGGCGAGCACCACGGATCGCGCCATTACGATCGTCCGACCGGCCCTTCGAAGGAGGCCGCCGCGACGTGCGATTCGTGAAGCGTCACGCGGATCTGCTCGACCGCCGCCGCGTCGCTGCCCAGGTCCCCGCGCCGAATGGACGCCACGATGCCGTCGAACACCACCTTCGCCAGCACCTCCGTTGTCGTATTGCGGCCGGCCAGCGCCGGCACCTCGTCGAGATTGCGGTAGTTCAGATCGCCGAGCACCTTGTGCAGCGCATCGGTCGCGCGGCCGATGTCGACGACGATGCCGTTGGCGTCGAGATTCTGGCGCTTCAGCTCGACGTCGACGACGAAGGTGGCGCCGTGGAGGCGTTGCGCGGGGCCGAAGACGTCGCCTTTGAGGCTGTGCGCGATCATGATGTGGTCGCGCACGGTCACACTATACATGGGTGCTCCTGATTGCGCGCGCTACACATATCGAATCCTATGGCAAAGGGTATCCCCGGGCGCCTGGGCGAGGCGCGCCATTACCTCCGGCAGCTCCTCGAAGCTGCTTTCACCTGTGATGAGCGCGTCGAGCGCGGGATCGGCCAGCAGGCTGAGCGCCAGCTGCATGCGGCGGGCCGTGTCCCATCGGGCGCGCTGCGAGGCGGCCACGTGTCCGACCTGTGATGATTTGATGGTGAGCCGCCTGGCGTGAAAGGCGCCGCCGAGCGGCAGCGTCACGTCCCGATCGCCAAACCAGCTCAACTCCACGATCGTGGCTTCGGCGGCGGCGAGATCCAGGGCGAGCCGGAGCCCTGCCGGCGTGCCGCTGGCGTGAAACACAAGGTCGGCGTCGCGGTCAGCCCCAGGAGGTTCGGCAAACGGGACGCCCAGCGCGCGCGCGATCGCGGCGCGGGCAGGGTTCACGTCGACGAGCTGCACTCGGCAGCCGGCCATGCGCGACGCCAGCCACGCCGTCAGGCACCCCACGGTGCCGCCGCCGATGACCGTGACGCGATCCCCGATATGGGGCCGGCCGTCCCAGAGGCCGTTGAGCGCTGTCTCGATATTGGCGGCAAGGACCGCGCGGTTCAGTGGCACACTGTCGGGCAACACGTGCACAGCCTGGGCAGGGACGACGAACCGTGTCTGATGGGGATGGAGCACGAACACGGCCCGGCCGGTGAGTGCCGGGGGGCCTTCCTCAACGCGGCCGACCATCGAATAGCCGTACTTCACGGGCGCGGGGAAGTCGCCGGCCTGGAACGGCGCGCGCATGCGCGACCGTTCCGACTCGGGGACGCGGCCGTTGAAGACCAGCGCCTCGGTGCCGCGGCTGATGCCGCTGCAGATTGCGCGCACGAGCACGTCGCCCGGGGCGGGGGCGTCGAGCGCCTCGTCACGGATCTCGCCGCGGCCAGGTGCGGCCACCCAGAAGGCACGAGCCGAACGCTCAGGTGCTGTACGCGCCACGGCTGACATTCTGATGCGGTACCCACGCCGATACAACGCCGCGCATCCGTTCGACCGTTTCGGGCCGGCCAACTACGTCACGACGGTCAGGGCGGTGCTGGTGGCCGGCGTGGCTGCGCTGATCGTCCTGCCCCAGGCGCCGCGCGTGTTGTGGTTTGCGATCGGAACGGCGACCATGGTGGCGCTGCTCGACGGCGTGGACGGGTGGCTCGCCCGCCGCACGCGCATGCTCAGCGAGTTTGGCGCCCGCTTCGACATGGAGACGGACGCCGCGCTGATCCTGGTGCTGTCGGTGCTCGTCTGGCAGCACGGCAAGGCGGGCGGATGGGTGCTGCTGTGCGGGCTGATGCGCTACGGGTTCGTCGCGGCCGGATGGCTCCTGCCCTGGCTGCGACGGCCGCTCCGGTCCACGCGGCGCGGCAAAGCGGTGGCGGTCTGCCAGGTCGTCGGCCTGAACGTGGCGCTTGCGCCGATCGTCCCGATGCCGCAGAGTGCGGCCGTGGCGGCGGTGACGCTGGCCGCGCTGGCGTGGTCGTTTGCGGTGGATATTGTCTGGCTGGCCCGGCTGAAGCCGGGCGCTACGTACCCTTCGTACCGTACGTAGTGCCGGGCTTCAGCCCGGCCAACGAGAAGGAGACTTCATGGCGCTGCGTGTGCTGTCGATCATGCTTGGCGTATTCCTGCTGTTCATGGGGCTCGACAAGATCTCCTGGTTCCTGGACGGCAGCATCCTCGCCAATCGGCTGCAGGAGTGGCGCGCCATGGCGCGGCCGCTCGCGCGCTGGTACATCGACACGATTGCCCTGCCCGGCGTGCCGATGTTCGCCCGCATCGTGCCGCTGGCCGAACTGGCCGCCGGGTCGGCGCTCATCCTCGGCTTCTGGACGCGGCTGGCGGCGGTGATGGCGCTGCTCATGGTGATCAACATCCACCTCGCGGCCGACGTGATGCTGCGGTTCGACTATCTGATCAACGCGTACGGCCTGCCGGTCCTCGGCGGCCTGCTGGCGCTCGCCATCGGTGCCAAGAAGCTCCCGTACAGTCTGTCGAAGTAGCTCA
>MEKU01000010.1:2767-9149 GCA_001767195.1 Acidobacteria bacterium RIFCSPLOWO2_02_FULL_67_21 | reverse complement strand
CCCCGGCTGGAAGCCGTGGGCCGCCAGGCGGTCGAGGACGCCGGTCCGCTTCGCGATGACGTGGACCGGGACCGACCAGGAGGCGCCCGGGCCGCTCACCGCGGCAGGCGGCTGGTGATCGCCGATGAGGATGACGACCGGATCGTCCTGCTGCGCGCGCAGATACCCCGCAAACGATCGGTATTCGTACGCCATCGCGTGCGTATAGCTCGGCCGCAGGTTCGTCAGATCCGGCGCGAACGCCATGGACCGCTCGACGTCGGCCGGCTCGTACGCGGTCGTCGTGAGCACGCGCGGCCAGTCGGGCTGATACGGCGCGACCGGGCCGAACGGCGCGTGCGTCGTGCTGGTCGGGAAGACGACGAAGAGCGGCCCGCGGCCGGCACGGCTCCGCTCGAGCGCATCGAGCTTTGCGAGCGCGTACTGGTCGGGGATGCTCCACCAGCCGAACTCCGGGCCCTGGTAGTCGAGTTGCGCGCGCCCGTAGATCGTGTCGAAGCCGTAGAAGGCGCCCTCGGGCCACGCCTGCCGCATCCCGGGCATCAACGCCACCGTCCGGTATCCGGCGTGTGTGAAGTTGGAGAGGATCGTCTCGCGGCGTGACGCCATCAGCGACGTGTAGGCGTACTGGTCGCGCACGTCGACGCCCGAGATGAGCGACAGGTGTGCGAGCCAGGACGAGGCTCCGAAGGTTGGCGAGTCGACATACGCCGACATGACGTGGCGGCCGGTCTCGTGGATGGCGGCATCGAGATCGGCGCGGCTGGCGGCGAGCGGGCCGGCAATCTCCGGCGTCTCGAACGTCACCGCGCCGTACGACTCGACGAAGATCAGCAGCACGTCGGCGCCCGCCAGGGTCCCCAGGTCGGCATCGAAGGCCGGGCTCGCCCCGAGCGGCGTCACCACGGCCGGGCCGGCCAGCGCGAGCGCGTAGCGCGCCTGCCGGACGTAGGCCGGCGTCACCGGATCCGCAAAGGCGACGTTCACCGGAACCGCCGCCGACAGCTGCTGCAGCCAGAAGATCGCAATGGCGAGCGTGGCGCACGCGGCAAGCGCCGCCCGGCCGCCGCGCCGCTCGGCCGCCGCGGCGACGTGCGTGAGGCTGGCGCGCGCCAGCAGGTACAGCGATCCAATCAGCAGGACCGCCGCCCCGGCCACCGCCGCGATCAGCCACCACGGCGTGGACCAGGCCAGCATGGCGGCCACGTTGCCGAGATGCTGCGAGTCCCAGTACAGGTTGAACTCGCGTCCAAAGATGCCCGGCGCGGTGACGTTCAGGTAGTGGCCGGCCACGAGGAGGACCCAGAGCGCCGGCAGCGCCCGCTGGACGAGCCGGCCCGCCCACCGGTGCGCGACGGCGAGCAGCAGCACGCAGACCGCCAGCTCGACCGAGAGCGTCAGCTCGCGCGGCGCCCGGATCTTCGGCGTGGGCCAGACGTTCTCAAAGGTCAGTGACGCGTTGAGGAGGAGGAGCGAAAGGACGAGCAGCGGCCAGAGGAGCCAGCCGGAGAGAAACCGTCGCGGCACTACTATACCGAGGACAGGAGATGCCCGAGCTTCTCCTTCTTCGTCCGGAGGTACCGCTCGCTCGAGGAGGTCGGTGGAATCTCGATCGGGAGGCGCTCGCTCACCGAGAGGCCTTCGCCGGTGACGCCGGCCAGCTTCCGTGGGTTGTTGCTCAGCAGCCGCATCGTCTTGACGCCGAGCTGACGAAGAATCTGGACGCCGGCGCGGTAGTCGCGCAGGTCGGCGGGAAAGCCGAGACGTTCGTTGGCTTCGACCGTGTCGACCCCCTGGTCCTGGAGCGCATACGCGCGGATCTTGTTGGCGAGGCCGATGCCGCGCCCTTCCTGATCCAGATAGAGCAGCACGCCGCGCCCTTCGTCCACGATCTGCTGCATCGCCGAGTGGAGCTGGCGGCCGCAGTCACAGCGCGCCGAGTGAAACAGGTCGCCGGTGAGGCAGGCGGAGTGGACGCGCGTCAGCACGTTCTCTCCGTTGCCGATCTCGCCGCGCACGAGTGCCACGTGCGTCTCGTCGGAAAACGCGTTCTTGAACACGAAGATGTCGAACTCGCCATATTCGGTCGGCAGCTTCGCCGACGCAATGCGGCGGACCGGCGGAATGCGGAGAAGAGCGCTGCCGAGCGCCAGCGCGCGGCGAACCCAGGACCTCATAGGGTAGAACCTGACTCTGTTGTGGGCGTGAGGCTTAACTGTAAGGGCGGAACCGGGGGCTGTCAAATAGCGCGCCGCGACGGCGCGCCGCGGGTCAGGAGCGTCAGGGCGCCCAGGCCGGCGCTGGCGGCCACCAGGCTCCGGATGCGTCGCAGAAAGGCCGCCGCGAATCCGACCGCGGCCGGCAGGCCCACCAGCTCGAACACCAGTGCATACGTGCCCTCGGCGACGCCCACCTGGAGCGGGATGAAGGAGAACGCGAAGCCGATCGCCTTCACCGACGATTCGAGCAGGAACGCGAAGAACGGCGAGGCGGGGGTCTCGAGCGCCCGGAGCAGCCAGAACAGCTCCAGCACGAGAATCATCTGCGCCGCCACCTCGATGAGGGCGATGAGGAGCAGGCGGCCCGGGCGTTCGCGGAGGATCGCCAGCAGGAGGTCCTCCATGCGGTTGATCCAGGCGATGTCGGGCCGCAGGCGTCCGCGCAGCGCGCCGATCTTCGCGAGCCCGGCGAGGATGGTACCGATGAGGTAGAACCGCCGCACGATCGCGATGACGGATGCGACGAGAAATACGCTGAAGGCGATGATGATGCCGATGGCGATGCGGTCGGCAAGAGGCGGGAAGGCGACGCGCTGCATCAGGTAGACGAGCGCCACAATCGACAGCGCGGCCGCGACGAACGCATTGATCAGGTATTCGGCGATCGCCGCCGCAAAGCCTTCCTGCGCGGTGAGGCCGTGGCGCGTGAGCAGCCAGGCCTTGGCCGGCTCGGAGACCAGCGGACCGGTCGAAGTGAGCGACTGAATGGCTTCGCCGGACAACCGGATCGCGAGCGCGTCGCCATATCCGAGCAGGTGGGGCCGAACCACCGACAGCCGCAGGGCCAGCGCGCGTGCGGCGTGATGCGCGGTATATAAGAGGGCAGCCAGCAGGAAATACCAGCCGACCCGGCGCAGCAGGCCGAGAATCTCGGCCGGGCCCAGCCGCCAGAGCAGAAAGGCGAGGAGGGCCACGCCGGCAAAGAGCAGGAACCTGCGCATCTGCACGAGGATTATGACCACACTCTCCCTGATGCTGATTGATGGAAGGCCTGAGGAGGCCGCGGATGGCCGCGCGATCGACGTCGAGAACCCCGCCACCCGCAGCGCGATCGGGCAGGTGCCGCGCGGGGGCCAAGCCGACGTCGACCGCGCCGCCGGCGCCGCGGCGCGCGCGTTTGCCGGGTGGCGGCTCGTGCCGGCGCGCGAGCGCGGGCAGCGGCTGCTGCGGATTGCCGATGCCGCGGAGCGGGAGCTCGAGGCGATCGCGCGAACGGTCGCGCTCGAGACCGGCAACGCCATCCGCACGCAGGCGCGGCCGGAAATGAAGAGCGTGGTCGACATCTTCCGCTACTTCGGCGGCATCGCCGGCGAAGCCAAGGGGGAGACGATCCCGCTCGGGGAGCACGTGCTCTGCTACACCCGCCGCGAGCCGATCGGCGTGGTCGGCGGGATCGTGCCGTGGAACGCGCCGGTCAGCCTCGGCACGCTGAAGATTGCGATGGCGGTGGCGGCCGGCAATACGCTCGTGCTCAAGGCGGCCGAGGATGCCCCGCTCGGGCTGCTGCGGCTCGCCCAGATCTGCGCCGAGCACCTCCCGCCCGGGGTCGTGAACCTCCTCACGGGGTACGGCGAGGAATGCGGCGCCCCCCTCGCGCAGCATCCGCTCGTGCGCAAGCTGTCGTTTACCGGCTCGACGGAAGTGGGCCGGCTGATCATGCACGCGGCGGCCGACCGGATCGTCCCGGTGTCGCTGGAGCTCGGCGGCAAGAGCCCGGCCGTCGTGTTTCCGGATTCAGACGACGAGCGCGCGGTCGATGGCGTGATCACCGGCATGCGCTTCACCCGGCAGGGGCAGTCGTGCACCGCCGGGTCGCGCCTGTTCCTCCACCGCGATATCTTCGATTCGTTCCTGGGGAAGCTGGCGTCGAAGCTGACGACGCTCACGATCGGCGATCCGCTGGACGAGGCGACCGACATGGGGGCGATCATCAACCGCAAGCAGTTCGATCGTGTCTGCGCCTACATCCAGGATGGCCTGAAGCAGCCGGGCGCGAGCGTGCTGCTCGGCGGGCTGCCGCCAACGACAGGGCCGCTCGCGAAAGGGTATTTCGTGGAGCCGACGATCTTCGCGGGCGTGGGCAGCGCGTGGCGGATTGCGCGCGAGGAGATCTTCGGCCCGGTGCTGGTGGCGATTCCGTGGGAGAACGAGGCGGACGTCATCCGGATGGCCAACGACAGCCACTACGGGCTGGCTGCGTATGTCTGGACGCACGATCTCACGCGGGGGCTGCGCACGGCGCACGCCATCGAGTCGGGGTGGGTCCAGGTCAACCAGGGGCTCGGCATCGTCCCGGGGCAGGCCTACGGCGGGTTCAAGCAGAGCGGGATCGGGCGCGAGTACTCGCTCGAAGGAATGCTCGACAGCTACACGCAGCGGAAGTGCGTGACGGTGAATCTTCAGTAATGCTCCTGGCTGCTCTCGTTTCGATCGCGGCACTTCAGGTACCTGATCCGGATCAGCTCTATGCCGACCGCGGGAATATCGCGAGCGCGGAGCAGGCGGTGGCCATCTGGGAAGAGCGGCTCACGCGTGATCCGAAGGACAACCCGGACAGCACCGCCTCGCGGTTCTTCCTGGCCGAGACGCTCCTCGACATGAACCGGCGGCCCGAGGCGCGGGCGGAGCTGGAGAAGGTGCTCGATGCGCCGGTCGATCCCGACTGGGCGCCCGAGGACCAGGAGTTCAAGGCCAAGGCGCGGGCGCTTCTGGCGCGGCTCGGCTGAAGCCGAGCACTACGGCGGCTCGGCTAAAGCCGAGCACTACGTACTTCTCGGTGCGGTACGTAGTGCCGGGCTTCAGCCCGGCCAAGTTAGAATCTCGCTCAGGAGGATGAGCATGGCAGCGTTGGGACGAAGGACCCTGGGTCGCGCGGCGTTTCTTGGGGCGGGTGCCATCGTTTTCGTGGCGGCCGTGAAGGCGTCGCCGCAGGTGGCCCGGGAACGCGCGATGGGCGAAACGAAGTCGGTGACCACCTTCTTCGTGGCCAGCAAGGGCAGCGGCCGTGGCGGCGACCTTGGCGGGCTCGCGGGCGCCGATGCGCATTGTCAGGCGCTCGCCAAGGCCGAGGGGTCCGGCGACCACACCTGGCGCGCGTACCTCAGCACGTCTGCCACCGCAACGCAGCCCGCCGTCAACGCGCGCGACCGCATCGGCAAGGGCCCCTGGTACAACTCGAGCGGCCTCCTCGTGGCCTCGGATCTGGACGACCTCCACAAGAACAACCAGTTCACCAAGGAGACTGCGGTCACCGAGCGGCTGGACGAGGTGAACGGCGTGGGCGATTCCCCGAATATGCACGACATCCTGACCGGGTCGAAGCCGGATGGGACGGCGTACGAGGCGAGCGACGATCTGACGTGCCGCAACTGGACGTCCAGCACCGCCGGACGTGCGCAGGTGGGCCATCACGACCGTCGAGGCCAAGGGTCGGCGGTGAGCTCCTGGAACTCGGCGCACGCCTCGCGCGGGTGCAGCCAGCCGGATCTCGTGGCCACCGGCGGCGCGGGGTTGGTGTACTGCTTCGCGATTGACTAGAACCGGTTTCATAACCGACCACGGGCGCCCAATTCCGTACGTAGTGCCGGGCTTCAGCCCGGCTGAAGGCGTGGCCCGGCTCCTATGAGTCGGACTGATGTCAAGTCTCCTACGTTTCGACAGACGTCACCGGAGCGGACCTCCTCCCCAGCCTGAGGTCCCGCGGAGGTGACGTCTTCGTCGTCGCGTCCGCGCGCGGTGTCGTTGCTTGGGCGAGTCCACTCGCCACCAGCTCCTATGCGTGTCGGTCGAGCCGAGCACCAGATCCTCTATGCGCGTCAAGCGCTGGCCGACACCGTTCTACGTGCCCCCTCTGAAGCCCGGGTCGCGCGGCGACCCCACCGGACCAACGGGCAGCGTATCGCGCGGGGATCGTCCTGAGGGTTACGCTTTCAGCAACGCGCCCTCGGGGACGATCCCGTGTTCGACATACCGCCACAGCGCAATGATCACGCGCCGAGCCAAGGCCACAATGCCAATGCGACGACTGACGGCGCCCCCACGCCCAAATCGCTCGTGATACCAGCGGGCGAGGGCGCTGGTCGGTTGATACCGCAGCCAGGCCC
>MEKU01000010.1:0-2663 GCA_001767195.1 Acidobacteria bacterium RIFCSPLOWO2_02_FULL_67_21 | reverse complement strand
CACCGCGATGCGCCGCACCGCCGGCAGCCCCCCGCGCGTCACGCCCTGATCCCGCATGATCGTGCCACTCCGATACGGCGCCGACACCAACCCGGTCAGCGCGCCGACTTCGCGGCGATTGCGCAGGCTCCGACTGAAGAGCTCCTGCGCCAGCACGGTCGCGCTGCGCGCTGCGACCCCGCGCAGTTGCGCCAGCCGCTGCGCCGCCGTGGTCGGGGCCGTCGTGCGCACCTGCTGCCGTTCGGTCCGCCGCGCCCGCTGGCGCTCGGCCTCGACGGTCTGCAGCAGCCGCCACGTCTCCAGCACGCGGGCCTGCACGCCGGCCGGCAGGGCCGCCCCCGCCCAATCGGTGGCCGCCGCGACCCGCGCCGGAAACTGCGCATCGATCCGCAGCCGCGGTACGCCGTGCAGTGTCAGCAGCCCGTGAATCCGATTCCGATAGCGCGTCCGTTCCGCCTGCAGCGTCGTCAGCGCGCGGCTCGCGTGCCGCGCATCTTCCGCCTCCCGCGACGGGACATGGACCACCTGCCACAGCTTGCGTTCGCCGCCCCAGTGCCGGAGCAGCATCCGCAGCAACTTCTCCCCATCCAGCCGGTCGGTCTTCGCGCGCCGCGCGCGCCGCGATACCTCAATGCTCGAGGAATCCACGACCAGACTCTCCACCCCCAGCGCCATCAGCAGCCGATGCGGCCAGAACCCATCCCGGCCAGCCTCCTGGACGCTGCGCACCGGCGCCGTCGGCGCGAGGCCGCACCGCGCCTTGGTCTCGGCCAGCCCCCGCACCACCGCCGCCTGATCGCCGGGCCGCACCCGCACCCGGTACCGTTTGGCCTCGGGCCCCGGGCTCATCGTCAGCAGCCACTCCTTCGTGCTCAGTTCGACTGCCACATACAACGCCGCCGCAGTACACTCCGCCTGATGGGTCGTGCTCATCATGTCGAACTCCTTTCGAGTTAGCGCTCAAATGAGTTTCAACATACAGCCGACCCATCGTCTGCCCTACATAGGGTCTGAAGCCGGGCACTACGTACTTCTCGGTGCGGTACGTAGTGCCGGGCTTCAGCCCGGCTGAAGGCGTGGCCCGGCTGAAGCCGGGCACTACGTACCATCGCCTCTAGCGCATGTCGTCACGCCGTTTTGGCGGTTTGCGGCGGCGACGCGGGGGGCGGTCCTCGATCCGATCAAGGGGCCGGGCGACCACGCGGCCGTTGTTCCGTTCGGCGCCGTAGACGTGCACGCCCTTGACGACATGCTCCAGCATGTCGAACTGCTCCTTCTCCTTCTTCAGCATCCCCGATCCCGTTTCTGGCGCTGGCTCGTCTGACTAAGTACCGCATTCCATAATTACGGTGACGTATTATACATTGCGATCGGCCGGCCGAAGCGGCTATCCTCATGGTGAGGAGGTGCCGCGCTCGTGCCACGTCACAGCCCATTTCGTATCCGGCTTACCCGCGAGGAACGCCGGGAGCTCGAGGCCAGGACCCGACAATATACGTCACCGTATCGAGACGTCATCCGCGCGAAGCTGGTCTTGCTGGCCGCCGAGGGGCTGTCCAACGATGTCATCGCGGGGCGCTTGGATACCCCGCGACAGATTATCAGCAAGTGGCGCCACCGCTTCTTCGACCAACGCCTCGCCGGCCTCGATGAGGAGCCGAGAGGCGGGCGCCCAGCCCGCTTTTCCCCCCAACGTCGTCGTTGAAGTCAAGCGGATCGCGTGTGAACTTCCCATGGACGCTGGCGTCCCGTTGGCCCGGTGGTCGTTGCCGGAGTTGCGCCGCGAAGTGTTGGCGCGCGGACTCGTCGCCACCGTCAGTGGCACGACGCTCTGGCGCTGGCTGGATGCGGATGCCATCCGGCCGTGGCGCCATCGCAGTTGGCTGTTTCCCCGCGACCCGCGGTTCGCCGAATGCGCCGACCCGATCTTGGATCTCTACGAGCGCCGCTGGGATGGCCGCCCATTGGGGCCGCGCGACTACGTGCTGTCGGCGGATGAAAAGACCAGCATTCAAGCCCGGCAGCGTCGCCATGCTCCGGCCCCCGTCGCGCCTCGGCGCGCGAGACGCGTCGAGCACGAATATCGTCGAGGCGGCGCGTGGGCCTATCTGGCGGCGTGGGATGTCCACCGCGCGCGCCTCTTTGGGCGATGCGAGGCGCGGAGCGGCATCGCGGCGTTTGACCGTCTCGTCGACCAGGTGATGAGTCAAGAGCCATACCGCTCGGCGCGCCGCGTGTTTCTCGTGACCGACAACGGCTCGGCCCACCGCGGCGCCAAAGGCGACGCCCGATTGCGTGATCGCTGGCCCACGCTCGTGCCGGTCCACACGCCGCGGCATGCCAGCTGGCTGAACCAGATCGAAATCTACTTCTCCATCGTGCAACGCAAGGTCCTGACACCGAACGACTTCGCGACGCTGGCGACGCTGGAGCACTTTCTGATGGCCTTTCAACACCGCTATCAGGTGGCTGCGCGGCCCTTCCGCTGGACGTTTACCCGCGCGGACCTGCATCAGCTCCTCGCCACACTCGCGAAGACTGCCGAGCCGGTGCGGCCGGCCGCATGATCATGAAAATACGTCACCGTATCAGCTCCTCGCCACACTCGCGAAGACTGCCGAGCCGGTGCGGCCGGCCGCATGATCATGAAAATACGTCACCGT
>MEKU01000009.1 GCA_001767195.1 Acidobacteria bacterium RIFCSPLOWO2_02_FULL_67_21 | reverse complement strand
GATCGAGTCGCCCGGGACGCCGAGGCTGACGAGCGCCGTTTCGACCGCGTCCATCATCGCCGGCGGCTCGCACACGAAGGTGCCGTGGCGGTCGATCCGAGCCGGGAGATGACGCCGGTGGCGGAGAGACTGGCTTCGCGTTTCTGACTCTACTTCGTATCCTTCCGGGACGCCGGAGCACCGCCGCCGCCGTCAGCGTTGTGGTACGGTCACACAGAACGGCTGTGCGGCGTCGGCGCTGGCGAAGGAGGGTCCTGGCATGATACCGACAGCGTCGGACGGTCGTCCGGGTGATTCGTGTTCCCTCGAGCCGTCTGTATCCTGAACGTTCTCGCGTGGTGCCCGCCCAACACATGCCGTTCATGCCCATCGAACGGACCGACGGCTATCTTCCCATTGCGGATCATGGGCTCATCGGCAATGGCGCCACCGCCGCGCTGGTCGGACGCGACGGCGCGCTGTCATGGATGTGCGTGCCGCGCTTCGATTCGCCCCCACTGTTCGCCGGTCTGCTCGACGCCGCGCGTGGTGGCGCGTTTCGGCTGGCACCGCACGATCTCGTGGAATCACGGCAGTTCTACGAAGCCGACACCGGCGTGCTCGTGACGGAGCTGTGGGGGCGCTCGTCGCTCATCCGAATCACCGACGCGCTGACGCTCACCTCGGGCGCGGACCTCACCGAAGATGTGTCCATGGGGCGCCAGGAGTTGCTCCGGCACGTGATGGCCCTCGAGGGGACCGCTCGCGTTCAGCTCGACGTGGCGCCGCGTGGGGCGGCGCGCGCCGAGCCTGCCGCGGGAGGACTGCGCATCCTCTGCCTGGAGCGCACGGATCTCGATCTGCACCTCGCGGCGACCGTTCCTCTCGAGGGGCTGCAGTCGATGGTCGCGCTGCGCGCGGGTGAGACCGCTTCCTTCCTGCTGCGCTGGTCGCACGCGGGCGGCCGTCACCGGCCGCGCCCCCCCGCACAGCTCCTGGAGGAGACGATCGCCGCGTGGCGGCGCTGGATGACGCATTTCGACTACGACGGTCCGCAACCAGCGGCCGTCCGGCGTTCGGCCATCACGCTCAAGCTGCTCGATCACTTCGAGAGCGGCGGCATCGTGGCCGCCCCGACTTCCTCGTTGCCGGAGGCGCTCGGCGGTGTTCGCAACTGGGACTACCGCTACGCATGGATCCGCGACGCGGCGTTCTCCGTGTACGCGCTGCGCCGGATCGGGTTCTCGAACGAGGCCGCGGGGTTTCTCGCCTGGGTGCTCGCCGCTGTGGAGCGCGACGGCCGGCCGCGCGTTCTCTACGACCTCGACGGCCGGTTACCAGGGCCCGAGCGGACGGATCCGGAGCTCGAAGGCTATCGGCGTTCGTCGCCGGTGCGGTGGGGTAACGGCGCGGCTGAGCAGCGGCAGCACGACGTCTACGGCGAGATTGTGGACTGTGCGTACCAGTGGGCCGCGCACCATGGTGCGATCGACGACGTGTTGTGGAACCGACTCGTCCGGCTCACCGACGCCGCTCGCCGTGAATGGCGGCAGCCGGATCATGGGATCTGGGAGGTGCGCACCGCCGGGCGGCCATTCACGTATTCGGCCGCCATGTGCCACGTGGCGCTCGACCGCGCCGCTCGACTCGCGGAGCGATTCGGGCTCCCTGGCGACATCGGCGCGTGGCGCGCCGACGCCGATCGAATCCGGCACGCCATCGTCGAGGAGACCTGGGATCCGGAGCTCGGAGCGCTCACCGAACACCTGGGCGGCGGCTGTCTGGATGCCAGCCTGCTGGCGCTGCCGTTGCGGCGGGTGCTCCCCGCCGATCATCCGCGCATGGTGGCCACGACGAACGCGATCCAGGAGCGTCTGGGCGCGGGGGGCGGACTGTTGAATCGCTATCTCCCCGAGGCGTCGCCCGATGGACTGCCGGGGCACGAGGGAGCGTTCCTGCTGTGCAGCTTCTGGCTCGTGGAGAACCTCGCGCGGCAGGGCCGCCTCGACGAGGCCATGGATCTGTACGACTCGCTGTGCGCACGCGCCGGCCCGCTTGGCCTCCTTCCAGAACAGATCGATCCGGCAAGCGGGGCGTTTCTCGGCAACTACCCGCAGGCCTTCAGCCACATCGGCGTGATCTCGAGCGGCGTCAACCTCGCCCGGCTGCTCCAGACGCGCCCTCCCACTCGTACGGAGACACGGAGCGGCAGGGTCCGAGGATAGTTGTCAGCACCACACCGCGGCGCAGGGCGAGCGGAGCGCGGAGCTCCTCGACCCGGCTGCCTCTGGGCAGGGCGCGGGGCGTACCCGCGGCGGCGGGCGGAGGGCGTGGCGACCGTCGTGGCGCGGGGCTGGCCGGCACCGGTGGAATGTCGGCCGGCGGTGGCACCGGCGCGTCCGTGGGTGGCTGCCGCTGAGGCGTCGGCGGAGGGATCGAGGGCCGGGACGCAGGTCGCGGCACGTCCGCCCCCTGATCCGGCGTGTCCCCGTCCGGACGGCGTGCCGCCCGCAGCATGCGCTCGATGAGCGGCAGCAGGATGAAGAGCGCCAGGAGGAGGAGACCTTCAAGCGACATCGGCCAACGGTCCCCGATCGGCGGCGGGCCTCACCGGCGCGGCGGCGTCGACTCGTCGCCACCACCTTCGGCAATCGACTCGCGCATCGACGAGTCGGCCTGAATGTTCTTCATGCGGTAGTAATCCATGATCCCGAGGTTGCCCTGGCGGAACGCCTCGGCCATCGCGCGAGGGACTTCCGCCTCCGCCTCGACCACCCGCGCACGCATCTCCTGCTCGAGGGCGACGGCCATCGCACGGCGCTCCTCGGCTTTCGCCTGCGCGATCTGCTTGTCCGCGTTCGCCTGATCGATCTGCAGCGTGGCGCCAATGTTGTCGCCGACGTCGACATCTGCGATATCGATCGACAGAATCTCGTACGCGGTGCCGGCGTCCAGGCCGCGGCTGAGGATGTTCTTCGAAATGTGATCCGGGTTTTCGAGCACGTCCTTATGGGTGGTGGCGGAGCCGATCGTGCTCACCATGCCTTCGCCGACGCGCGCGATGATCGTCTCCTCCCCGGCCCCGCCGACGAGGCGGTCGATGTTCGTCCGGACCGTCACGCGCGAGACGGCAATCAATTGGATCCCGTCCTTCGCCACGGCCGCCACCCGCGCGGTCTGGATGACCTTCGGGATTACCGACATCTTGACGGCTTCGAGCACGTCGCGTCCGGCGAGGTCGATCGCCGCCGCGCGCTTGAAGGGCATCTCGATGTTGGCCTTGTCGGCGGAGATGAGCGCATTGACGACGCGCACGACATTGCCGCCGGCCAGATAATGCGCTTCGAGGTCGTCGATCGAAATCTGGAGTCCCGCCTTGACCGCGCTGATCCGGGCGTTGACGATCGTCGCCGGAGGCACCCGGCGGAGGCGCATGCCGGCGAGTGTCATCAGCCCGACGTAGGCACCGGACGACCAGGCCGCGATCCAGAGCGGGACCGGGACGAGGTACAGCACGACGATCAACAGGACAACGGCCGGAACCAGCAGGCCGATGGCGCCTATGGCCGTGGGGTCGAGTTCAGGCATGTGGGGCCTCCAGGTGCGGTGCCGACGCCCGGACGACAATCCGGTTGCCGTCCACGCGCGTGACGAGAATGGGGGTTCCGGCTTCGATGAAGCCGCCGTCGGAGACGACATCGACACGAGCGCCGTCAATCCCCGCGATACCGGCCGGCCGCAGCGGCGAGAGGGCGGTACCCGTTCGCCCGAGCCACTGGCGGTCGCTCTCCGGCGCCGAGACGTAGCCGAGGTCGGTCTGCATCCCGGTCTCGAGCACGAGGCGCCGGCCGAATGGCAGCCGCGGCAGCAGACGAACCAGCGCGAAGGCGGCCGCCATCGCCACCAGGATTGAGAGAGCGACGCGGCCGAGCGCAACGATGATCGCGTTGCTCGTGGCGCCGGCGCCGACCAGGGTCATCCCGAGCCCGGCCACGAGCGCGATAATTCCGGCAAGCCCGGCGACCGTGAACCCCGGCAGCACGAACACCTCGATCGCGACCAGGACCACACCGAGCGACACGAGCAGCGATTCCTCCCAGCCCGCGAGCTGGACGATCCAGTGCCCCCAGAAGAAGAGCCCGAGCGAGAGGAGGCCCACGGTGTCGGGTACGGCAAAGCCAGGGGTGCGGATCTCCACGATGGGCCCCAGGAGCCCCACCGTCATCAACAGCGAGCTCACGACCGGGTGGGTCAGAAACCGCACGAGGGTTTCAGCCCAGGTCTGTTGGGCAATCCGTGCGTCTGCATCCGGGATTCCGGAGGCCGCGAGCGCGGCAGCCAGCGTGTCCGCGCTCAAATCGGCCACCTTGTGCTCGAGCGCCTGGGACGTCGTCAGGGTGAGCAGCTTGCCCTTTTCAATCACGCCCGCGATCTCCACGTCCGCGTCGACCATGGCTTCGGCAATGGCGGCGGGCCGGTTCCGGGTCTCGGCCGTCGCACGAAATTCCGACCGCACATAGGAGACCGACTTCTCGTCCGCGGGCTGCGTCTCGCCGCTCCTGCCGCCCACGACCGGCGCGGCCGCGCCGATCGTGCCACCTGTCGTCATGATCGCCGTGTTGCAGGCCAGCGCAATGAGCGCGCCGGCGGACATCGCGCGCTGGTTGATGAAGGCGATGGTCCTGACCGGCGAGTTCAGCAGCGCGTCGCGCATCGCCACTGCAGCGTCAACCCGGCCGCCGAAGGTGTTGATGTCGAGCACCACCGCGGCGGCGCCGGCCTCCTCGGCCTCGCGGAGCGTGCGCGCGAGGAATGGCGCCAGGCCCAGGTCGATCACGTCTTCGATGGGGATCGCATAGACGACCGCAGGGGGCGACTGGGCCGGGACGCGCACAATCGCGAATCCTGACCAGACGAGCACGGCGATGGTTAGGGCGGAGAGCACCGGCTGGCGCCGTATGCTCCATCATACCTGTCGGGGCGCCACGTCCGTGCCGACGTCGTCGTGTCGCGCCGCGTTGGCCGGACGGTCGCCTCGACGAACGAGCGCGTGGACCTCGATAGCCACGGTCTCCGTGCGGATGGTGTGATGTTAGCATCGAGTTCCCCCACGCACTTAGACAGACCATCGTGAAATTCTTCAGCAGCCAGCTGGCGTACTTGATTGGAAACCGAGACGCGCGCGCCAATCTCCGCACGCTGCTCAAGTACCTCTTGACGCTGCTCGCGGTCATCACGCTGCACGCCATCCTGTTTCATGTGATCAAGGGCCGGGTCGAAGGCGAGCAGCACACGTGGATCACCGGCTTCTACTGGACGCTGGTCGTGATGACCACTTTGGGCCGGGGCGACCTCCCGCACCGTGAGCGTGATGTTCGTGTTCACGGTGTCTTCGCAGTTGGCCAGAAGCATAGCCGATTGCTGCGATCGCGGACGAAGTCGACTCGATCGACGTCCTGCAGTTGAGCGGCGCGACTACGGTGCTGCCTCTCAAGCATCAGCTCGGCGAGTACCTCGCCAACCGCCCTCATACCGGCCGCAGCGGCGCGCACGTGATCGGCGCGTACCGCGGGCTGCAGATCGTCGAGCTTCCCCCGCGCGACACGGTCTTCGCCGGCGTCACCGTCCGAGACACCCGTCTTCGGGAAACGACCGGCGCCAGCGTGGTTGGTCTCTGGGAGCGAGGGAAGCTGCGACCTGCGTTTCCCGATTCCGTTATCCAGTCCGACCGCGTCATCGTGCTCGCCGGCACGGCAGCACAGATTGCGGCGCTGAACGCATTAATACCCGACGAGAAGCGGCCGGCGGCGCTTGTGCTCGTGATTGGAGCGGGCAAGGTCGGGCAGGCTGCCATCCCCGCGCTGAGGCGAAAAAGCATCGACGTCCATGCCATCGATCGCAACGGGCCAGCCCTCGAGCAGATGCGTGACGAGGTTGCCGGTGTGTTTCCCGGAGACGCGGCCGACCGCCGCGTGCTCGACAGCGCCAGCATCGACCACGTGTCGTCCGTGCTGCTCACGACGAACGACGACGCCATGAACATCTACCTTGCGGTGTATTGCCGCCGATTGAATGCATCGCTGCGGATCGTCAGCCGCGTGACGCACGAGCGGAATGTCGAAGCGATTCACCGGGCAGGAGCCGACTTCGCGCTGAGCTACACGACGCTCGGCGCCGAAGCGGTCATGTCGCTGCTGCGCGGCGGCGAGTCGGGGTGCTCGGGGAAGGCGTGGAGCTGTTCTCGATCCCCGTCCCCCCGTCGTTGAGCGGACGGCGGCTGGTCGATTCGGGAATCGGCTCCAGGACTGGCATGAGCGTCATCGGGAGCGAGCGCGATGACGTGCTCGGGACACAGCTCACGCGCGAGACGCCCCTCGACGAAGGTGCGGTGCTGCTCGTGCTCGGCAGTCTCGAGCAGCGACGAAAGTTCGCCGCGTTGTTCGAGGCGGCTCGTTGATTCAGCCGTGCGATGGCTCCGAGCTCGCTGACGCTAGCTCCCCGCCGCTCGTGCGAACGCGATGAAGCGCGTCTGGCGTGCCGGCGAGCAGCAGCCGGTCGGAATCCGATAGTGGCCGCTGCGGGTCCGGCGCCGACAACTGGCCGTCGTCGTTGTTGATGGCGAGCACGGTAACGCCGAATCGCCCCGGCAGGTCGAGGGTCGCGAGGCTTCTTCCCTCCCATCCGACGAACGTACGCACGGGCACGTCTTCAATCGCGAACGCCCCTTCGTCGGCCGCGTCGGCTGGGTGGTCGACGCTGGTGAGATACTCGGCGGCCCGGCGAAGCGCCGACGGCTCGCCCGAGAGAAATACGCGATCCCCAGGGAACAGCTGAAATCCTGGGCCCGGATTGAAGAAGCTGCGCCCGCCACGACTCACCGCCAGGATGGTTGCGCCGAACTCTCCCCGCAGCGGGACGTCGGCGATGCGATGGCCTGCCCACTTCGACGCCGACCCGAGTCGTACTTCGCACAAACCAGGCACAGCACTCGCGACGATGCCCAGTCGCTCTATCGCCGTCGTGATGGCGTCAACGGCCTGTTCGGCCGCGTCGGCGTAGGGCCTGAGCAGGACATCAACGCCTTCGATTCGATGCGCGTCTCCTTCATCCGCCGTTCGATGCGCGACGGCGACCTTGCCGCGGAACCGACGTTCCCGAAGGTGATGAACCAAGATCCGGCTGGTGTCGATGTCAGGTGCGGTGCTGACCACCCAGCTCACGCCGGCAAGCGGCAGGCGGTCGAACAGCTCGGGGTCGCTGGCGTCGCCATAGACAACGGGGACGCCTTCCGCTCGCCAGCGGGCCAGCGCGTCCGGGTCGAAATCGACGCCGATCACCCGGCGACGTCTCAACAGGAGATGGTGGACGATACCGCTGCCGTACCGCCCCAGGCCGAACACCACGACGTCAGCCTCGGGTGCTGCCGCGGCGTCCCCTTCGCGATAGGGTACGCGGCGCTCGAAGACGCGGAGCCACGGCGCGATCGACTCGTACAGTCGGCCCGAGTACAGAATCATGTAGGTGGACAGCGTGATCGTAATCAGTCCGACGGTCGTCACCAGGCCCATCGTCTCGGGTCCGATGTGGCCGACGCTCACGCCCAGCGCGCCGAGAATCAGCGAGAACTCGCTGATCTGCGCGACCGTGAGCCCGGCGAGAAAGCTCGTTCGCTTGCGATAACCCATCACCCCCATGATGACCATCACGATGACGGGATTGCCGATCAGCACGAACGCGGAAAAGATGACGGCAGGGACCGCCGTGGCTCCGAGCATTGACAGATCCAGCCGCGCGCCGAGATCGATGAAGAAGAAGAGCAGCAGGAAGTCCCGAACCGTCACCAGACGACCGCCGAGCGCCTCGCGATAGGGGGTTGAGGCCAGCGACGCGCCGGCCAGAAACGCGCCGACTTCCTTGCTGAGCCCGAGGACCTCACCGACCGCCGCCAGCGCGACGGCCCAGGCAATGCCCGCCAGCGCCAGAAGCTCGGGAGAGCGGGCCAGGAACGTCGTCGCGCGCGGCAGGACGAATAGGGCGAGCATCGCGATGGCGGCCAGGAACCCGAGGCCCCTGGACACGATCGTCGCGGCGTGGACGATCAGGCTTTGCTCCGCCGTCCGCTCGCCGCCGATCGCGGTGATGCCAATCATCGCGAGAATGACCGCCAGGTCCTGCACGATGAGAAAGCCGACGGCAATGCGGCCATGCAGCGCGTCGATTTCCCGTTTATCCGACAGGAGTTTGACGATGATGATGGTGCTCGAGAATGTCAGGGCGACCGCGACGTAGCCTGCGGTGAGCGCGTCCATTCCGAGGGCCACGGCGATGAGGAACCCGATGACCGACGTAAAGACGATTTGGCCGATGCCCGTGGCCAACGCCACCGGTCCGAGCGTCCTGATAGTGTGGAAATCGAGCTTGAGGCCGACCACGAACAACAGCAGCGCGATGCCAATGCTCGCGAGGAGCTCGATCTGATCGTGCTGCGTGACGAGACCGATCCCGGCGGGTCCGACGAGGATTCCGACAGCGATGAAAGACACAATGAGCGGTTGACGGAGCCACGTGCCAATCGCTCCGACGAGGGCCGCCGCCAGGAGCACCAGCGCAATCTCGGCGAACGGATTCCCCATCACCCCCTCAGTACGTACGCCAGGCTTACCGCGGTGACATACACCGCGGCGATGGCACCGGTGTCCCACGCGACGGCGAAGCGCTTCGTGATGACTCGGTAGGTCAGTCCGACGAGAAAGAGGCCATTCATGGTGACGACCGCCACGATGGCGACGCTGTGACTGGGGGCGACATCCGCGAGCAGCGGACCGTGGCGATAGAACACATCATCGAGTCCCAGGATCAGTAGATTGAACAGATTGCTGCCGAGCACGTTGCCGATGCCGAGGTCGATCGCGCCAAGGCGCACGGCGGCCAGGGACACGGCGATCTCCGGCAGTGATGTGGTGATCGCGATGAAGAGGCTGCCGACGAACGCCTCACCAAGTCCGGTCTGACGTGCCAGCTCCGCTCCCAGCCGGGGCAGCCAAAGCGCTGCGCCGACCACCGCAACGGCTGCAATGCCATAGTGGAGCGCGGCCACGCGCAGCGGAATGTCTGCATACCGCAGTTCTTCCGCCACTTCCTGTATCTCTCGCGTACGCCGGTGTTGCTCATGCGTGAAGATGACGCGCATGCTCACGAAATACAGTGCGATGAGCGCTGGTGTGTACAGCCCGATCCACCCAAACGCCGGAAACCGGATCCCGCCAACCAGACCGAGTCCGGCGATGCCGATGAGCACAAGCCCGAAGCCAACCGAGAGCGCATGTCCCTGATGCGCGCGGGTACTGAGCGGCTCTGGCTGCACGGCGTCCATGAGCGACAGGATCAACAGGTTGAACATGCAGCTGCCCAGGACGTCCCCGACCGCGATGTTTGGGAGTGCGGCCAACGCGGTCGCGCCGAAGCCGGTAAACAGTTCGGGGAGGCTCGTCGTCGCCGCCAGCAGGACGACGCCGATCCAACTTCGGCCGAGCCCTGTCTTCTCGCCGAGGACGTCCCCGTACCGAGCGAGACGCACCCCTGCGAAGACGATGACAAGCGCCGTCGCCAGAAACTGAATCCAGATCATCGTTCGCCGCCTTTGTTCACGTGCTGCCGCCAAACGAATCGGGCACACGCTTCGGCAAGTCCCCACGCCAGCAGCGCGCCCCCGAACACTACGCCCCAGAGCTCCACGGGGATCGCGGCGTTTCCCAGCAGTTCGGACGAAAACGGCAGCGAGGCCGCCGCGAACTGGATGCCGATACCGGCGATGACGGCCGCGTGGAGATAGCCGTTGGGCAACGGGCGCATCCACGTGTGTCTGGATGGGTAGGTCAGGAACAACTGACCGACGGCCATGAAGTGGAACGCGGCAGCTCGCGTCACATCGAGCGAGTACCCGAACAGCGGTAGGACCCCGAGCACGCCGAGCGCGAGAACAGCCTTCATGCTGCCCGCGGAGACGACGAATCGGACCGACGGCCCGTCCAGCAGTGGAGAACGGGCCGGGCGCGGCGGCTGCCGCATAACGCCGGGTGTGCGATCGAACGCGAGCGCCAATGCGGGCACGCCGTCGGTCATGAGATTGATCCACAGGATCTGTGCGGCCGTGAGCGGGAGCATCAGGGACCCGGTGTCGTCGCGAAGGTTGAGGGCGAACGCGAGAAGGGCACCGGCCGCCACCAGCAGCACCTCCGATAGATTCGTCGAGAACAAGAAGCGGAGGAACTTCTGGATGTTCTCGTAGATACCGCGGCCTTCTTCGACCGCGCCGACGATGGTGGCGAAGTTGTCATCGAGCAGGACCAGGTCCGCCACCTCACGGCTGACATCCGAGCCCCGCTGGCCCATGGCCACCCCGACGTCCGACCGCTTGAGCGCGGGCGCATCGTTGACGCCGTCTCCCGTCATCGCGACGATCTCGCCTTGCGCCTGCAGCAGTTCCACCAGCTGCAGCTTCTGTTCCGGCCGGACGCGCGCGAAGACGTTCACTTCGCCGAGGGCCTCGACCAGGGCGGCACCCTGATACTCATCGAGATCTTCTCCGGTGAGCACCCGCACGCCTGGGATGCCGATCAAGTGCGCGACTGCCAGCGCCGTCGCCGGATGATCGCCGGTAATCATGATGACGCGGATACCCGCCGCCCGCGCCTTGGCAACAGCGTCCGGCACTTCTGGCCGCGGCGGATCCCAGAAAAGAACGAGACCGAGCAGGGACAGGTGTTCTTCGGTGTCGCCTTCGCCGAAGGCGATTGCCAATACGCGAAACCCCTCGCGCGCGTACGCGTCGGCCTTTTCCACCCAGGATTCGCGGTCCTCCGTCGACAGTGCGCAGCGGCTGAAGAGAATCTCGGGTGCGCCCTTGAGGTAGCTCACCAGCCGTCCGCGCTCTCGCACCGTGACTCTGGCGAATTTCCAGGCGCTGTCAAACGGGCGGTTGGAAACGACCGGGTGTTCCTCGCGCAGCCGCACGATGTCGATGCCATGCGCATCGGCATGGCGCAGCAGGCCAAGTTCGAGCGGATCGCCCGCACCGGTCGTCAGGTCCGCATCGTTCGCCAGCACGATGGCCGCGAATGCGCGCGGGAGATCGGACGCATCGAGCGTGCGGACGTCCATGCGGCTCTCGGTCAGCGTGCCCGTCTTGTCTGTCGCAATGACCGTGACCGAGCCGAGCGCCTCCACCGCGGAGAGGCGCCGGACGACCGCGCGGTGCCGGGCCATGCGCTCGACACCGAGTGCCAGGGCGACGGTGAGCACCGCCGGCAACCCTTCTGGTACCGCCGCCACTGCCAGCGCCACCGCGAAGATGATCATCTCCGGCGCGCGGCTGACCCCTTCGGCGAAGACGCCCAGCAGGCCAAGCACCGCGGCCAGGGCCAGCACCCATCGTGCGATCTGGCGGGCCAGTTGATCCACGCGCCGTTCGAGCGGTGTCTTCGCGGCCTGGATGTCGCCGAGCAGGGTGGCGAGTCGCCCCATGGCACTGGCTCGGCCGGTCCTCGTCACCTCCAGGTAGGCTTTGCCGCGGACGAGCAAGGTGCCGCTGAACGCCTCGTCCCCGTCGCTCTTGTCGACGGCCATGGATTCGCCGGTGAGAATGGATTCATCCAGCATGGCGCCACGGGCATCCATGAGGGTGCCGTCTGCCGGGACGCGGTCGCCGGCTTCCAGGCGCACCGCGTCGCCGGGAACCAGGGCGTGTAATGGGAGACGAACGAGGTGGCCATCGCGAATGACCCATGCCTGCGCGCCAGCCAGCGCCTTCAACCGCGTCAAGGCGGCTTCAGACCGCTGTTCCTGATAGAGGCCGAGCGCCGCGTTGAACAGAAGGATCAGACCGATGGCCGTCGCCTCGATGGGCCAGGCGTGCGCGCCTTCGTACAGCCAGAGGCCAAGATCGAAGGCGAGGGCGAACAGCAGGATGTAGATCAGCGGACTCTGGAACTGACGCACGAACCGGCGCCAGAGCGGGTCGGGTGCCCGTTCGGGTAGAGCGTTCGGCCCGACACGAGCCAGTTGATCAGTCGCTTCAGCGGTGGACAGTCCGTTCATCGCGCGCCATGTCTGTCGTCGAGTCGAGCTCGGAATCGATGGTCGTCGGCCGCGCAGTGTCCAAGGATCGTCAACATCCTTCAACCCAGGTTGCGCCTCAGGCGCGAACGGTGAGCACCGGACACGTGGCCGCGCGCACCACGTGCTGCGTGTTCGAGCCGTACAGCATCAGCTCCACGCCTCCGCGTCCCTGCGCACCCATCACGATGAGATCGGTGTCGTGGGTCGAGGCCCGCTGCAAGACGGCCTTGTACGCGCGTTCGATCGCGACGGCCTCGTTGATGGCGCACCAGGTCTGTGAGTGCTCGGTGGCGAGCGCATGCATCTGTTGGCGAGCCCGGTCGAGGACCTGCTGGCGATATTGGCGGACGTCCGCGTCCACATGCTCGCAAGGCTCGTCCTCGTCCATGTATTCGAGCGCGTGTAGCACCGTCACGCACCCGTTTGCCTGACGTCCGAGGTCGAGGGCGTACTCGAACGCCTTGAGCGAGGATGGCGAGAAGTCGATCGGGCAGAGAATGTTCTTGAACATGACCTCCGTCGCAGGCGGCCGGGATATGGATGGCGGCACAGTGAGCACCGGGCAGGGTGCAGTGCGCACCACTTTCTCGGCGAGAGAGCCAAGGAGCAGCCGGTTGAATCCCCCTCGGCCGTGCGTCCCCACGACAAGCAGATCTGCATGAATGGCGACCGCGCGATCGATGATGGCCGCGTGTGTGCGCCCTTCCTCCGCGAGGAGCGTCGGGTTGAGCGCCGCGGCACCAGCCTGATCGGTTGACCGGCGCATCTGCTCGAGGACGTCGGCCCGCACCGGAGCGTAGGGCGTGCGGCCTTCGTCACCCTTGAATGGGAACGACGACTGCATGTTGTCTTCGAACACCGGCACAACGTGAATCACCGTCAGCTGTGCGTCGTACCACCTTGTCAGGGCGGCTGCATGGGCCAGCGCGCGGGTCGCTGTCTCCGAGAAATCGATGGGGCAGAGGATCTGCTTGAACACGATCACGGCCTTGCTCGTTTTGGTCCAGCGCGGCGTCCGCGAGCGCATCCACCGCCGCCACGCAGATGTCCTCTCGCAATCCCGAACAGACGTTTGGCAATCGACGTGCCGCTAGATGGCCGTCGAGGCGCGAAGCGTGCAGGTGGCCAGTGCTCCTGTCTCCTCCTACGATACGCAAATCACTCACAAAAGGCGGTGCCGCAGGTGCGGGAATGGCGGGCGCTTGTCGAAATTCGACGGGCGGCGAGGACGGTCATCTACAAAACAATCGCAGCATGGGAAAAAGGCCCCACCATCGTGGAAGATCCAGCGGCTCAGCGCGCGTGTGTGCGCATGGCACCTTGGTGCTCTTGGAGAGGACCTCGCTCGAGCGATATACGTGGTCTTACACCCGTCTGGTCAGATGGCGTTCTTGACGCGCATCACTTCGAGAATGCCATTGATGATCTTGCTGTCGAGGGTCAGGCCATGTCCCAGGGCGATCAGGTAACGTCGTTCCGATCCTTCGAGTCTGCCGTCAGTGAGTACCAGGTCCGCCGCAACCGCGAACGCGGACTTGCGAAGGCGGGCCGGCAGGGCACGCGCCGCCGCGGCCACGGCACGTTCGGGGCCGTGCTCTTCGATGAGCTGGCGCATCCGCTCGATGAGCCGTTCCACGGTCTCCCCGGACTTACGACGAAACCTCCGCATCGACCAGATGATGTTGTGAGCACGAGCGCCTTCCTCCGGCGAGACGTGATCATTGGCGTTCATCGCGCCGATCAGAAGCGCGAGAAGCGCCTCGTCCACGTCGAGCCGGCTGAGCGAAGGGCGGCGCGACTTACTGGGTGATGACGACCGTTTCGATGGTGGCATGTGAACCCTCAGGCTGCGGCCCAGACCCTTTACTCGTCAAGGCGGACGGGCGTACGGAAGCCGTCAGGCTTGACCGCGAAAACGGAACAGACCAGCCGCTGAAGCAGCCGTTCGGCGGTGTTGCCGATGATGAATCCTGCGATGCCGGTTCGTGCAACTGTCCCCATGACCACGAGGTCGATACCCTCCGATACCACGAAGCGAGGAATGATGTCTTCAGGCTCGCCCTTCTTCAGCTCTACACGCGCTGATCCCAGACGGTTGCCGAACGATTTCACGAGGTCGTCAAGGGCGGTTCGTGCCGTATCCGACGCCGCCTTCACGTACGCCGCCACTTCCTCGGGCTTCGAGTGACTGCGCAACAGATCCTCTCCGAACGCCGACCATGCCTGGAACACGGTCACCGTGCCGCTGCCGAATCCGGCCAGCAGAAGGGCCGCGTCGAGAATCTTTCGATTCAGCGCCTGTTCCTCCGCATCGTCCGCAGTGGCGTGTACCGCCGCCAGCACCCGTCGAGGTGCCGTCGTCGCGGAAGGTCCGACCGCCCATACCTGGCATGGGCACTGCCGAAACAACTGCATGTCGATAGCGCCAAAGGCCCTTGGAGCTGCCAGGTCGCGCGCGTGCGAGCGAATGAGCAGGTCATGCCCGGATCGCAGCACTTCCCGAATCAGTTCGATGGACGCCCGTCCCCGGAGGACGTCGCATTCCACGGCCACGCCGGCTGCTGCCGCACCGATTGCCGCCAGTCGTTCCCGCCGTTGTCGGATGATGACCTCTTCGATGCCTTGGGGCAGGTAGCCGCGTACGTCACCGGGTATCGCCACGACGTCAACAACCTTGAGTCGAGCGCCGCACGCGCGCGCCACTTCAACAGCTCGCTCCATCGCGGGGTGCACCGCCGCCAGTGCGTCAACGTCAACGAGGATGCTTCTGAATCGATCCATATTCATGACCTTCCGCCGAACGCCAGGCGCGACGTGTGACCTGCCTAGTTCCTGGGGGCACTCCTCAGCGCCACCTGAATGCGTATCCGACTCCGAACTTCAGCCGCGGACTATCCAGCGCGCCCGCCTTGACCTCCGCGAACAGGCCATCCTCATGAGCGATACCGACAACAACGTTGAGGCCGGGTTCTGCGTCAGTCTCACCGGACCTGTGGATGACATTCAGTGCCGGGCCCGCGCCGGCATAGACATTCCATGCCTCCGGCGACCGAAAGTGGTACGCGAACTCGACATTCAGTGCCGTAATCGTCGTGTCGTCGCCAACACCGATCTCGACATTCGGGCGAAAGTAGAGTCGGTCGACGAGCGGCGGCGTTTGCACATGCGCCCCGAAATAGAACTGTTCGGGGTCAGCCGACACGCCCGCGCGAATGCCGACGCTCTGTGCAGCAACTGGCGCGGCGGAAACCAAGAGAATGAATACTGAGGCGACCGCGGACGGCGCCCACCGAGCCCCGCTGAACGTAGATCTGATCATGTTCCCTTGACGAAAGTGTGTCACAGCTTTGATTCCTCCCGGCCCCAAGAGAGCCAAATCACGAGTAGAAGCCCCGCCAGAGCGATGGCCCATGCCGCGCTCTGATTCAGCGAGCTCACTGCGTCGTGCAAAGTCCCGATCCGAGATCCCGACGCGTATCCCACCAGTAACATCGAGGGCACCCATAGTGCCGCTCCCAGCATGTCGTAACGAAGAAAGCTCGATGCCGGCACTCCTCGAACGCCAGCGGTCACGAACACCAGCGCCCGTGTTCCCGGGATGAGGCGCGCGATGAAGACCAGCCGATCGCCCAGCCGACCGAACCATCGTGTCGTTCGCTGCAGGCGTTGCGGCGAGAGCAGGCGACCTTCTGCGAGGCGTGAAGAATGCCACGCGAGGTGGCGTCCTGCGGCGTAGAGCATCAGATCGCTGGCGACGACGCCAGTAATGCAGACAGTCAACGCCACCGGCCAGCCGAACACGTCGACGTACACCAGATAGCCAGCGGTGAGCAACAACAGGTCTTCCGGAATCGGCGAGCCGATGCCGGTCAGGATGAGCAGCAGGAGCCGCGCAGGATAGCCCCACGTGCCGAGGACGTTCGAGATGGTCGAGGGATCCATGGCTGCTCGAGTGCCTACAGCAAGCGCCCCAGCAGGAGCCCGCCGACTCCGACCCGGACCCATTGGGCGATGCCCGGCTGCCGGTGCTTGCACCAGTGCCATCCCGACGCGAGCGCCGTCATCGACGCCCACATGGCGGCCACGTATGCCAGCGCCGGCCACAGGGTGAGCGTCGGGCCCACATGCTGGCGCAAACCGAGGTTCCATGCGGACCCATAGACGATGCCGAGGTGGACCGCGTACACAGTCAGTGACTCGTGCGCCAGCGCCTGAACCGCGTACGCCGGCTTCGAGATGAGACGGCTGATCTGCGCGAGCAGACCAAGCGCGAGCAGCATGCAGCCGGCCCGCACGAGAAACTGGTTCGGACTGGTTGTCCAGAAGTCGGTTGGACCGAACGGCTGCAGGGGTATCCGCACACACACAAACGCGACCAGCAGCATTCCGAGACCGCCGCCGATCAAAACGCGGTCCGCGAACCCCGTCAGAGGATCCATTCGCGAGCGAACATAGAGGCCGCCGAGCGCGGCCCCGAGCAGGATGTATGCGCCCCAGGGAAACAGCGGGAATGGCGAACCCGTTGCCGGCGAGAGGTATGCGGCGATCAACGTCGGCGCGAGCGCCGTCCAGTCGATCCGCCACATGGTCGGCGTGAACGCGATAATCATCGCGCAGCCGACTGCTGCAGCGATCGTGTGACGGTGGGGCTTGCGGACAAGCCACACGAGCACCTGGAGCGTTGCCAGCATCACGGCAATGCACTGAAGCACGTCCACGACGAAGAAGCTCTTCCAACGCTCGTCACTCATCCCGTACAGGTGCCCGAGCTTTGCCATCGGGAAGTGCAAGGCATAACCAAGCAGCAGGAAGAAGCCAAGACGCCGAAAACGCCGGCCGGTCGTCGCGCGTGAGACGAACTGGTCCGTCCAATGACGATGCGTGGCCAGGGCAAAGACGAATCCCGACAGCAGCAGAAACGTGGACGATGTCAGGCCACGGAGAAACGACCACACGTAAAACACGGTTTCTGAACGAAGATCGGTGGCCAGGACGACGTGGAGCGTATGTCCTTGCACCATCATCATGATGGCGGCCGCTCGCGCGACATCGACGAAGACCGATCGACTGCCGATGTTCAGCACGCGGTCTCCGGTGTACGGGCCAGTGAAACGGGAGGTCGTGGGCCGTGCACGTCACTTGGAAGTCACTGCCCGTGCCCATCGCAGGGGACGGCGGAACCTCACCGCGCCGGCACCATGCCGGGCTCCCAGTGGCGAGGTCCGCCAACTTGTGTGCGGCTTTAGCCAACCGCTGCACGCGGCCCGACTACTTCGTGGCGGGTCGCCCCGCGGGCCTTCGTGTCGGCGCGGACTTCACAGAGGTTGACTTTCCGGCCGCAGGCTTCGCCTTCGCACTGGCGGTGGTTGCCGTCTTAATCGGCGCGGAACCCTACTTGGCCGTGATGATGGGGTGCCCACGCCGGTTCTGCTGCCAGCAGCCTTCATGTTCCTCGAAGCAGGCGGGTGTCTCCTCGCCCTTGCTGACCACCACCAGCCGATCGGCGGCGACGCCGAGGCTGACGAGGTACTCCCTCACGGCGTTGGCGCGGCGTTCCCCAAGTGCGAGGTTGTACTCGCTGGTGCCGCGGGAATCGCAGTGGCCCTCGACATTGATGCGCGTGGAGGGCCAACGACGCAGCCACTCGGCGTTGGCCTGAAGGATCGCACGTGCATCTTCCCTAATCGTCCATTGATCGAAATCGAACAAGGCGTCACCGAGCGGGCGTTCCGCGTTGAGCTCGTCGAGTGTCTTGCGCGCGAAGAGCTCCTCCTCCGTCAATGCTGCGGCGGGTGGTGCCGGTGGATCCGGTTCTGGTGCTGGCGGAGGCGGTGGAGGCGGCGCCTCTTCGACCGTCGGCGGAGGCGGGATAGCTGCGGCGACCGGTTGCACCCTCTTCCCGCAGCTTGCTAATACGAGCGGCGCGCACAGCACTATCAGCGCCATCAGACGCACATGTGTCATCGCGGGGTTCTCACTTGTTGCGCACGTGCCAACATCGGTCAAGATGCGCCGGGCGTGCGAATCGTGCCTTGATTGCAGGCTATGCGGGATTGGGGATGATTGAAAATCGACCGTAAGTCCAGAGGCATGGCACCAAAGTGCCCGATAACCCTATGCATCCATCCAGCTACTTCGCGTTGACGAGACCCTGCCGGATGGCAAAGAGGGCGAGTTCCAGGCGTGTCGACGTGCCCGTCTTGTCGAAAACGCTGGTCAGATGATGCTTGACGGTCTGAAGGCTGATATTCAACCGCGCGGCGATGTCGCGATTGCTGTCGCCACTGGCGATGGCCTCGACGATCTCCATCTCTCGAGCGGTGAGCGCGAACGGCCTCTCCTTCTGCTCGCCGATCTGCCGCACGGCCTGTGCGAGATCGTCAGCGACCTCGGACCCGATGAGGAACTTGCCTTCCATCACGCGGTGAATGCCGTCAATCAACTGCCGCGTCGCGGACTCCTTCAGTACGATGCCTCGCGCTCCAAGCTGAACAGCGCGAAGCAGTTCCGTAGGCTCGATGGCCGCAGTCAGCAGAATCACCCGTGTCGCCTGGATCTCCGGAGCCGCAAGCGTATCGAGTCCCCCCATGCGCGGCATCGCCACGTCGAGCAGCAAGACGTCCGGCCGGACGTCCCGCGCGAGGCGGAGGGCGTCCAGGCCGTCAGCGCCTTCTGCAACTACCTCGAAGCCCTGCTCGCTTTCGAGCAGGCGCCGCAATCCGTCTCTGAAGATCTGGTGATCGTCCGCAATCGCAATCCGAACGCGTCGTGCGGGGCTACCCATGGTCGCTCTCCTCACGAATCGCGAGTTCCAGACGCGCACCGACGCCACGTGTGGATTCCACGGTGAGCTGCGCACCAGCCATGCGAGCACGCTCCTTGATGATGGCGGGACCGACGCGGCTCGCGTCGAGCTCCTGAGCGGACAGGCGTCCCTCGAACTCGAAGCCGCATCCGTCGTCCTCGATGACCAGACGGCAGGCTCCGTCATCGCCAGCCAGGCTCACCAGCACGTTCATGGCGTGGCTGTGGCGGCGCACGTTTGCCAGCGCTTCCTGCACGATCCGCACAAGTTCCAGTGCCTTCTTGGGAGCCATTGCTAGGCGACCACCGGTCGCCACGAATCGAGCGGAGATTCCCGTATCCCGCCGAAAGCGTTCGACGAGGCCCGCCAGCACGTCCGGCAGTTGCTCTGTTCCCTCGAGCTCGATCGGACGAAGAGCCTGCATGAGCTCACGAAGCGACAGGACTTCCCGGCGGATCAGATCCTGCGTCTCACCGATTTCACGATCGACGACGCTCGGCGATCGGTCGGTACTGCGACGGAAGGCCTCCAGCTTCATCTCGATACCGAACAGGGCCTGAATCGCGCCGTCGTGCAGTTCTCGCGCCACGCGTGCGCGCTCTGCCGCACCGGCCCGCGCACGGAGCCGTCGCAGCAGGAAAACATTCGTGAGGGCCGGAGTGACGTGCTCCGTGAGCGCCTCCAGGAAGTGCAGAGAGCGTTCGGGACTGTCTGCTTGCAGCGCGTCGAAGAGATAGATGCGTCCATGCCATTCACCCGGCAGGCCCATGTTGACGGCGGTTACCGTCTCAAACGGTTGTGCGGAGAGAAGACCCGCCGGCAACTCGGCGCGCAGCCGCCTCAAGGGCCAGACTCCGGGGTCGATCACGCGCAGGTCTGCACCAGCTCCCGGAACGTGATTGGTCGTGGCTCGCCACGCATGGCCGAAGTCCTTGAACAGCCACGTCGACTGCTCATCCGCGTTCAGGTCGACTCGCCGCGCTCGCGGCTGCTCCTTCGCAGCCATCGAGCGATCGAAACGCCACAGGAGGGATCGCCTGTTGTCGTGGTCGTCTACGACGACGGACACCGCGCTTGCCCCGAATGTCGAGAGCAGCATTCGGGCGACCGCGGTGACGGACCCTCCCAATCCCAAATCGACCCGAGGCTGACGCGTCGCATCCGCAATCGCGGCGAGTTCGGCGCGCGATTGCTTCTCCTGTTCCGCGAGATAACCAAGCAGCACGCCCGTCAGTAGCAGATAGGCTACGCGCAGAATCGTGCGGTTGAGCTCGAATCCGCTCGATGCCAGCCACGTGCTGTTCCATGGACCGGCGGCGGCAATTGCGGTCTCGACGAGGAACACGGCGGCGATGATGACGGCGGTGCCAGCCGTCTCCCGAAAACCGCCGCGGTATGCCGCCGCGACGACCACGAACAGAAAGAACAGAAAAAATGGACTGACAGGCCCCTCGCTGACGACCGTCAGTGCGGATGTCCAGGCAATGTCCAAGCCGTGCAGCACTCGTCCGTGTCCGGGCGTCAGTCGCGCCGCTCGATGGACATAGGCGAGCACGACGAGACTGTAGAGCGCGTACGCGAGGAGGACGCTGTACGTGATCGCGCGCAGTCTCGCCGGCTCGGTGGGGTCGAGATAGATGGCGACGAGTGCGCTCGCGGTCAGGAACGCACGGCCGACGGCCAGCACCCGCTCCAGCTGCACTGGCGGCCTGCCGACGAAGCGGTAGCTCTGAAGAAACGGAGACGTCAGCCGCATCGTAGAAGTGTACCGAACGTTGCCCCGGGTCGAGTGCCGCGAGCGTATGCGCATCGGAGCTGCGGGAACATCAGACTAGCGATCGAGGTGATAGCACTAAGGTGCCTATCTGCCTGAACCACGTACGGAGTTCTGTTGATGCTCTTCCTCGAAGGCCGTATAAGGGATCGTGTCACCGCGCGCTGTCCCTGGGAATGTTGGCGCGCGCCATTGCGGATTCCGGTTCATGACTCCGTCCACATCGCCAGAACCTGGAGACGTCATGGTTCGCAAAGAAAAGCGAGAGGGAGCGCATGTCTACGTTCTGCGCACCGCGCCAGGCTCTGACCAATATCTGTCGGACGAGAAGTGAAGAGGTGCGTTGATGGCTAGAACGAAGGCGGCTCGCAGGACGGCGAATGCTGCGGACCAGGCACAGGAAGTGACGTCGCAACGTGGAGCGCCAACCGACGGCGAGATCTCGCGCCGCGCCTACGATCTGTTCCTGGCCCGCGGCTGCGAGCCCGGGCTCGACGTTGATGACTGGCTGCAGGCCGAGCGTGAACTGCGAGGTGCGTCGAATCTTGCGAGGAGTAGGCCGAGGCGTTGACGTGCCAGACGACAGACTGCTCACTCGTATTCGCGCCGAGTATCTGGAAATGCCTGGACTGCGGCTGACCCCTGAGCAGGCCCAGCGCTTGTGGGGACTGGAGTCCGTGCCCTGCAGATTGGTGTTGGATGCCCTGGTCAAGGAACGGTTCCTCTACGTCGCTGCAGATGGAGCCTACACACGGCCGACCGATGGAGAGACGCGACATCGCGTCGCGAAAGCAGATCTCGGCCGTACCAGGCGTGTGGCCGCCGCGTCCTAGGAGTCTGTCAGCGCGCAGAGAGACCAACCATCACGCGACCGTGGCGGCTACCGAACAAAGGTCCCTTCAAGTGCCACGCCTCGGCACGATCCGCCAGATCATGGATCCTCGACGTCATATTCACGGTGGAACTGATCGGCCGTAGGTATGAGTAACACCATCACACGCATCCGTACGGCCGTTTGGGCACGTCTGTGGACCAAATCCCGCTCGGGGGTCGGCGGCTACATCGCCGCGCTGCTCCTGCCGATCGTCGTCCTGCTCGTCATTGAACGCTTGCGGCTGCCGGCGTTCGTGTTTGAGCACGTGACCGTGCTGTTGGTCGTCGGATGTGCTGTCCGGTGGGGACTTCGACCAGCCGTTGTCAGCGCGATCGTCGCGGTGGCGGGGGATAACCTCCTGCTGCAGGAACCAATAGGACAGCCCGCGATCACAGGCGTCCGGGACCTCATCGATCTCATGCTGTTCGTGATCGTTGCGGTGACGGTTGGCTGGCTCGTCGCGAAGGCCAGGGCAGACCGCTTCCGGGCCGAGAAGGCGGCAGAGCAGGAGCGGCGGGCAAAAGAGACCCGCGATCGGCTGATCGCGACGATTTCCCATGACCTCGCGACTCCCCTGAACGCCATTCAGGGCAGCGTGCAGTGTGCACAGCGGTTCGGAGGCGAGACGTCGGTCGATATGAGACGTCTTCTCGTGCGTCTCGAAACCGCGGCATCCAGAGCCACCTCACTCGTGGAGACTCTGCGTGACACCCAGGTGCTCGAACGTGGTGACGATCTGTCGCTGAGAAAGACGATGGCGGACCTGCGCGACGTCGTGGTGCCCATCGTTCAGGTGTTCGACCGGATCTCGGAGCGCCATCCGGTCATCGTGAACGCTCCCGACGTGCCGCTGATTGTGCACGCTGACACAGCGCGGATTCAGCGTATCGTCGAGAACCTGCTCTCCAACGCTATCAAGTACTCACCGCATGGTGGAACGGTCGAGGTCACGCTCGCCGCAGACGGCAGCGACGCGGTCGTCGCCGTGCGCGACCACGGCATCGGGGTCTCCGCGGAAGTGATTCCGCGCATCTTTGAGGCATCCTTCCGAGCGCCGGAAGCGGTGGCGGCGGCGCCAGGGCTCGGTCTCGGCCTCAGCATCGCGATGGAAATTGCGCGGCGCCACGGTGGCACCATCGACGTCAGGCCCGCGGAGCCGAATGGGACCCTCTTCGCATTGCGACTTCCCCTCAACGGTAGCGTGGTTGTGGGCGATCGGTCGGTTGCGCAGCACCTGCCGGCGAGCGGCGTGTCGTCACACTGAGGTCATCACGATTGTTTCTGAACTTCAAATCGACGCATAGCTTTCGAGAGGGGGACAGATGGCCCGCGGCAGACAGTTTCGCGTCCTGTTAGCGACCGATGGTTCGACCGCGGCGAAGGCCGCGACGTCCACGGCAATCGGTTTTCCATGGCCGCCTAGATCCGACATGTTCGTGGTGGTCGCAAAGCAGGTGCGGGTCGAGTCACGGCGTTCCATCCTGCTGGCCGCTCTCGATCAGACTGCAGAATTCGTGGCAAGGAGCGCCGCGCGTTCTCTGGCGCGGCGCTGGCCTGACGTTCAGGTGCACGTGGTGGACACGTCGCCGGTTGACGCGATCGTCCGTGAGGCGACGCGAATTGGCGCGAATGTCATCGTCATGGGTTGGCGTGGCCAGGGGGCTGTTCGCCGCTTTCTGACCGGCAGCGTGTCTCGCGGTGTCGTCCGCCGCGCTCCCTGCGCGGTGCTTGTCGTCAGGCGCGCGGTTCGGCGAGTGCAGCATGTCGTGATTGGAGTCGATGGCTCCTCTCATGCCAGACGCGCGATTGCACTCATCACCAGGCTCCAGCCACCTCGCGGCGGCCGGGTCTTGCTCCTGAGCGCCATCGATACAATGCGGGCTCCCGCGCAGGCACTCGCGCCGCTCGGTACCCGCGCTACGGTGGGTGCGGAGGTTGGCTTCATCAACCGGGGACGTCTGGTTCGCGCTCGAAGGGAGATTGAACGCGCCAGCACGTTGCTCGCGGCGGCGGGCTGGAAGGTTGATGCAAAAGTCGCGACAGGAGCGCCGCTCCGCGAGCTTATTGGTGCTGTCGGCAAGAAACGTGTCGATCTTCTCGTCGTGGGCGCAAGGGGCGTCACAGGAATCCGACACCTTCTGCTCGGAAGCGTAGCCGAAGGGGCGCTCAACCGCAGTCCCGTGCCCGTCCTCATTGTGCGATGACGATGGATTCTCCTGCAGGCACGTCGCACAGAGCTTCGGTCAGCGCTCGCCTTCAGGCAAGCCCTTGGCGAATCGCCGGCCGGTCACGCCGATTCGTGGCCGAGCCTGTTGCGTCGTGTGTGTGCCTCGTGTCGGCTTCCGATCGCCATCTGGACACGCAGGAATTCGCCCACGTTGTCCATGGTGAGCAACCCGATCAGAGTGCCGCTGCGGATGACCGGGACGGTGTGGCACTCATGCGCCTGCAGCCGTTGGAACGCGACGTCGATCATGTCCGACGCGTCGGCCACCAGGAAGTCACGCCGCATGACGTCGGCTACGGGAACGTCTCGCTCCTGACGTGCGAGCGCCGTGAGCAGGTCCGCCCGCGTCAAAATGCCGACGACTGCGGTGTTGTCCACGACCGGAAAATCCTGCTGCGCACCGGACAACAGCAGATCGACGGCACGCGCAAGTGAGTCCCGTGGAGCGAGCGTTCGAAAGTCCGTGATCATGGCCCGCTCCAGGGGAATGCCCCCGAGGGCCGCCTTCATCTGGGTCATTGCGGCTTCCTGGCCAGCGCCGATCCAGACGAACAGGGCGATGAAGATCAGGAACGGGTTGAAGAAGAGCCCAAGCAGTCCGAACACGAACGCCATCCCCTGGCCGATGTTGGCGGCAATCTGGGTCGCCCGCGTGTAGTCCATGCGGATCGCCAGCGTCGCGCGCAGCACACGCCCGCCGTCCATCGGAAAGGCCGGAAGCATGTTGAAGCCCACGAGAAGCACATTCAGCATCATGAGTCGCTCGAGGAAGGAGCCTGTGGCCACGCCGAGCGTGCCGATCGGCGTGAAGGTGCCGGTGACCTGTAAGAGCGCGAACAACAACGCCGCGATCACGACATTCACGGCGGGTCCTGCGAGCGCCACCCACAACTCCTGCCTGGGATCGTCAGGCATTCGCTCGAGCCGGGCGAGTCCCCCGATGGGTAAGAGGGTAATGTCGCGTGTCTTGATGCCGAATCGTCGCGCGGTGAGGGCATGCCCGAACTCGTGCAGTACGACGCATGCGAACAACGCCAGAATGAACGCGACCCCCTTCAATGCTGCGGCTGCGCTGTGCCCTGTCTGCCAATGCGCAAAAGCCACCCAGACGATCAGAATCAGGAACGTCGTATGGACGTAGACGTCAATCCCCGCGAACGTGCCGAGCTTTGTCGACCATTTCATCGAACGCCTCTTGTGAGGATGGCTGAATGCATCACCTCGTCCAGGCTTCGTGCTCGGCCTGCGATCGACCGAAGGCATCAGCCCCCATGCGGAACATGTTACTCGCGCCGGGCGATGCCGATCGGTAGGCAGGTCCCGATCGTGCGAAGACAGGATAGCGACGACCGAAACGGGACATCGGGGCGAAGGCTCGCGACGATGAGCGTGCGGTTCCGTGTCACGTGGGCGCTCCTCTCCGTGTTTCTCGTCGAGTGTCTGGTCTTTGGCCTCGCCATGCTGCCCGGTGCCCTCTTTTGGGAGTTCTTCGCGCTTCGAACCTACCCGTTCGTGCTCGTGCGCATCGTGGTGCTCAGCATGGCGTTTGTGCCCGCATATGGTCTGTTTGCGTTCAGCCTCATGGTCCTGTCGGCGCTTTCCACGCGCTGGCTGGGATGGCGAACACCGGTGAACGTCGACATGCCCATCAAGGCGCTGGAGTGGCCGCTCCTGTGCTGGGTTCGGTACATGGTATCGGTGCACGTGGTCCGGCTGTTTGCGGGCTCGGTCTTTCGCGCCACTCCGCTGTGGACGTTCTATCTACGTCTCAACGGTGCACGACTCGGTCGCGGCGTCTATGTCAACAGCCTCGCCGTCAACGACCACAATCTTCTGGAGTTCGGCGACCGTGTCATGATCGGCGACGGCGTGCATCTGTCGGGGCACACCGTGGAACACGGGGTCGTCAAGACGGCGGCCGTTCGGCTCGGCGACCACGTCACGATTGGACTGGGAACCGTTGTCGGCATCGGTGTGCAGGCAGGCGCCCGCTGCCAGGTCGGTGCACTCAGTCTCGTTCCGAAGTTCTCGCGACTGAAGGCTGATGCCACGTACGTTGGTGCGCCGGTCCGGGAGTTGCCGCCGGATGAGGCGCGTCCGCTCGACTCGCATCCTGTGATCGGTTAGGGTGTGCCACGAAAGGCACAGAGAACCAGTGGGTGCAAGTCCCACCCGAGCACGTGTCGGTACAGCTCGGTAGCTATCCGGGCGGCGAGGGTGGGCAACCATCGTCGCTGAAGCCCCGGAGACACAAGGCGCACGGAGGTGCGTCGAGCAAGCAGGCGGGCCGTAACGTGAGTGAATCCTGAGCAGGCCTCGAAAGTGCGAGCTGTGGACGCCGACTCTGCCCTAGAAAGAAACTGTTGGGATCAGCCGGTTGATTATGCGGCTTTCTTGACCTCCACCT
>MEKU01000008.1:1267-12770 GCA_001767195.1 Acidobacteria bacterium RIFCSPLOWO2_02_FULL_67_21 | reverse complement strand
GAGTCGAATATAGTACGAATACGACGCCGATGCGCAGCCGTTTCCTGGTTCTGACGACGGTGCTGGCGGTGGCGGGTGGCGGAACCGCCGCCTCCGCGCAGGACGGCCTGCGCAGTGCGGCCCTGCCCGAGCGGGCGCCCTCGGTCGTCAGGCCGGGGACCGACCTCTTTGCCGTCGGGCCCGATTTCTACCGCCGCCCGCCCGACCCCAGGCGGGATCCGCCGCTGGTAATCCTGCCGTATGCGTGGCCGGCCCCCTATTGGTACCTGCCGCCGGCGGCCATCTATCGGCCACCAGAACCGCGCAGCCCGAAGCCCGCGGCACGGCCGGCCCAGCCGGCCGCACCTCCCATCGTCTCCCAGCCGCCGCCGGCCCCGGGACCGGCAAAGACGTTCTATGTGATTCCGGGGTGCTATGCCGGCGACCGGCGCCCGGCGCCCGAATGGCTCCCCGCCGGGTGCGACATCTCGCGCCTGAGAGTCGTCCCGCCTCGGTAACGAGCCTCTACCGCGCTCCGGCGGAGAGCCCTGCCTGAATCCCCGCGATGAACGCATCGATGTTCTTGCGAGCGATCCGATCGAGCAGCCCCTGGGGCCCGAAGGCGGCCAGCCTTCCGGCAATCGTCAGGTCGGCCCGCCACCTCACGCGCGAGCGGCCGGCCGGCGCCGCGTCGAAACCAGCCGGCAGCGGCTCCAGGGTGAAGCCGGTCACCATGTCCACCACGCTGCCAAGGCCTGCGCCTTTCCCGATCACGGTCGTCCCGACCGGCGGCTGCCGATCCCGAATCTCGAGTTTCATCGTCATCGTGCCCTTGATGTGCGATACGCCGACCCTCGCGGTCACGGTGAAGCGGTCGGCATCCTCGATGACCACGTCTTTGACGTCGGGCAAGTGTGGACCGATCCGGGCGGGATCGGTCAGAAAGGCATAGACCTCCCGCTGATCCGCATTGACGATGAACTCGCCTTCCAGATGCATGGGACGCCGTTATGGGTGCAGCGTTGCGACGCGTCGGCCGCGCGCGCGCTCGAGCGCCGCCATGAAGGCGCGACGGAACAGGACGCCGGCGAGATGCCGTTTGTACTCGACGCTGCCTCGGGTGTCGGCAAAGGGCTCTGCGGCCTCGCGCACGAGCCGCTCGGCATCACCGAGTGCATCGACCGCCGATGCGGCGTCCAGCACGCGCTGCTCCGCGGCGCGGGCGCGGATTGGGGTGGAGCCGAGCGCGCCGAGGCTGATGGCCGCCGTGCGGCACCGATCGCCGTCGACCTCAATCTGTACGCCTACGCTGGCCGACGCGAAGTCGCCCGCCCGCCGCTCGAACTTCGCGTAGGCCCCCCCGCGGGGAGCAGCCGGGATGCGCACCGACAGCTCCGTCAGCATCTCATTACCCGCCAGTCCTGTCGTGTACGCGTCGACGATGAAGTCATTCAGCGGGACAACCCGGCTGCCGGCCGGGCCGGCAATCGTGACGGCGGTCTCGAGCGCCATCAGCGCGGCGGGCCAGTCTCCGGCGGGATCGGCGTGCGCCACGCTGCCGGCGACGGTGCCCCGATTCCGGACCTGGACGTCGGCTGTGAGCGCTGCCGCATCAGCCAGGATCGGCAGCTCCGCCACGAGCGGCGACGAGGCCATCTCCACATGCCGGCAGAGCGCGCCGATGACAAGCCGGTCGCCCTCGCGCCGCAGGCCGCCGAGCCCTTCGATCCGGTTCACGTCGATCAGACACTGCGGCGTGGCAATCCTCAGCTTCATCATCGGGATCAGACTCTGGCCGCCGGCCAGAATCTTTGCCGCGTCGCCGTATTGATCCAGGAGCCGCACCGCCTCGGCCACCGTGCGCGGCGCGAAATACTCGAATTCACTGGGATACACTGTCCCTCGCTCTCGTGATCCCCGTCCCCTGGCTCCCTCGCCCCCTATGAAGATCGACGCCTTCAACCACATCGTGACGCCCCGATACCGGGACGCCCGCCTGCGGATGGCTCCGCCCGAGGCGCGGCTGCAGGAGCAGGAGCGGGCGATGCCGGCGCTCGTCGATCTCGACGCGCGGTTTCGCGCGATGGACACCGCCGGGGCCGGGTACGTGCAGATCGTCAACACGGCGAACCCGCCTGTCGAGCGGCTCGCCGGACCTGCGGACGCCGTGGAGCTCTCGCGCATTGCAAACGACGAGATGGCCGAGCTGGTGGCGCGCCACCCCGGCCGGTTCATCGGCGCGGCGGCGTGCGTCCCGATGAACGACATCGATGCCGCCGTCGCCGAGCTCGACCGCGCGGTGCGCACGCTCGGATTCTGCGGTGTGCAGATCTATACCGACGTACACGGGCGGCCTCTGGACGACCCGCAGTACGCGCCGATCTTCGATCACGCGGCCGCGCTCGACGTGGCGGTGCTGCTCCATCCGGTGCGCGGCCCCGAGCGGGCTGACTACCCCTCCGAGCCGGGCAGCCGGTTCGACACGTGGCGGATCATCGGCTGGCTGTACGACACCGTCTCGGCGATGATGCGGCTCGTCTTCTCCGGTCTCTTCGATCGACACCCCGGCATCAGGGTCGTCACGCACCATCTCGGCGGCTTTGTCCCGTTTGCGGCCGAGCGGCTGAACGAGGGTTACGAGAAGCTCCTCAGGGCGGCGCAGACGCGGAACGAGCCGATCCCGCTCGCGCGGGATCCCTATCAGTACTTCCGGATGTTTTACGCCGACACGATCACGCTCGGGTCGGTCCCCGCACTCAGCTGCGGGCTCGATTTCTTCGGGGTCGATCGCGTGATGTTCGCCACGGACATGCCGTTCGACCTGCACGGCGGCCGCACGTACATCCAGCTGGCGCTGCAGGCGATGGACCAGATCGACCTCGTCCCCGCCGACAAGGCCGCGATCTTCGAACACAACGCGCGCCGCGTGTTCAGACTGTAAGTCCATTTATCAGCCGCCACACACGCTCCGGCGAGAGCGGCAGCTCCCGCACCTTCACGCCAAGCGGTGACAGCGCGTCCTCCACCGCCGCCGCAATCGCGGCGGGCGACGGGATCGCCGCGCCTTCACCCGCCGCCTTCTGACCGAGCGTGGTGAACGGGTCGGGCACGGGATGGTGCTCAATTTCGATCCGCGGCGTCTCCAGCGTGGTTGACTTGCCGTAGTCGAGCAGCGTCAGCGTCAGCAGCTGACCGTCGTCGCCATACACGAAGCCTTCTCCAAGGGCGACCGAGATTCCGTGCGCCGCCGAGCCGTAAATCTGCCCGGCCACGACCGACGGATTGATCAGCGTTCCGTTGTCGCTGACGATGACGTACCGGAGGACCCGGACGCGACCCGTATCGACGTCCACCTCGACGACTGCGGCATGCACGGCCGACGAGAACGTGTACTGCGCGCGGACCCGGCCCTGCCTGTCGGGCAGCATCAACGGGTCGGCATGCGGATGGCTGTGATACCAGGTCGCCTGGAGCCCCGGCTCGAAGCCGGGCGGCAGCAGCGCCTGGTTGCTGTACGCGATCCGGCCCAGCTCGGCGAAGGTGATGGAGTTGGTGGAGTCGTACACGACGCCATCGTCGACTGCGAGCGTGTTCCGGTCCGCCTGCAGGACGTGCGCGGCGAGCGTCAGCAGCTTGTCGCGCAGCCGCGAGGCCGCGCCGTGCACGGCGCCGACGTCGTAGAGGTGAAAGTTGTTGCCGCTGTTGGACGAAGAGACGCCCCAGGGCGACAGCGCGCTGTCGAAGCCGCCCGTCATCGAGACGCGATCGATCCCGACTCCCAGCACGTCGGCGATGATCTGCGCGGCGGTCGTCTCGTGCGACTGGCCGCAGCTCACGGACCCGAGCGTGAAGACCACAGAGCCGTTCCGCTCGATCTTCACGGTCGCCCCCTCCACGCCGCCGGCCCCCGGCATCTGCTTCGACTCCGGAAAGATGGCCATGTCGCGCGCGGCATTCCGCCCGCCCGGCTCGAGACCGATGACGACGCCGATGCCGGTCAAGAGAGTCCCCGTGGGGCGAGCCTTGTCAGGCTCGCCACGCGAACCCGACAGGGTTCGCGCCACTGACGATCGCTCCGCCTGCTGCTGCCTGCGCACCGTGTCGTACTCGACCTTCGCGAGCGCCTTGTCGAGCAGCGCTTCGTACTCGCCGCTCCCGTAGATATTGCCGTTCGGCGCCGTGTAGGGGAACGCGCCGGCCTCAATCAGATTGCGGCGACGCACCTGGATCGGATCGAGCCCGAGCTCCTGGGCGACGCGGTCCATCATCCGTTCCCAGACGAAGCACATGCCGGGCTTGCCGATGCCGCGGTTCGGCACCACCGGGCACTTGTTCGTCACGACCGACCGCCCCTCCAGCCGCAGGTGCTGGACCTTGTACACGTTGAACAGGTTGTTCAGCTTGTTGGTGAAGTGGATCGTCAGCGTGCTCACCGATCCACCCACATCGTCGGTGTCGCGGATCGTGAGACCGAGCACCTCGCCGTCGGCCCGGACAGCGGCTTCGACGTCGAACTCCTGCTCGCAGGAGTGGCCGCCGGCCATCATGTGCTCGCTCCGGTCCTCGATCCATTTGACGGGCCGGCCGGTGTCGACCGCCAGCAGCGCGGTCAGCACGACGTACTTGCGGATCAGGTGAATCTTCTGACCGAAGCCGCCGCCGACATCCGGGACGATGACGCGGACCTGATCGAGCCCGAGCGCTTCAGAGAGGGCGTCGCAGATGACGTCGGGCGACTGCGCATTGCACCAGACCGTCAGCTTCCCGAGCGTCCACTCGGCCAGGCATGCAAACGGCTCGAGCGGCGTGGAGCTGTACCGGTGGATCTTGAGGGTGTCCCGGACGATCCGATCGGCCGACGTGAACGCGGCCTCCACGTCGCCGTACGCCACGTGCCCCCGCCAGGCGATATTGCCGCCAAGCTCGTCGTAGAGCACCGGGGCGCCTGGATCCGCTGCGGCCTCGATGGTGACGACCGCCCGAAGCGCGTCGTAATCCACCTCGATCAGCTCGAGCGCGTCCTCGGCCATCGCCCGCGTCTCAGCCGCCACGGCGGCAACCGGCTCGCCAACGTAGCGGACCTTGCCGACCGCCCCGGCGTACTCGGGAACGGCCACTTTCAACCCTGCCGCGTAGCGTCCTGGTTTGAACGGCCGGAGCCGCCGCTGGATCTCCTCGGGCGTCACGACCGCCCGGACGCCGGAGAGCGCTCGGGCCTTCGCGGCGTCGACCCGGCCGATCCGCGCGTGTCCGTACGGGCTCCGCAGGACGCCGGCGTACAGCATGCGCGGCAGCGTCAGGTCGTCAACGAACCGGCCGCGGCCCGTCACGTGGCGCGGGGCCTCCTTGCCGGGAGCGCTGCGCCCTATCTGCTGCTCTGCTGCCATTCTCGCAACCGGGTCGCCGCTTCCTGCACGGCCTCGACAATCTGAACGTAGCCGGTGCACATGCACAGGTTGCTGGCGAGCTGCTGCCGGATCTCGACTTCGGTCGGGTTCGGATTGCGGGCCAGAAGCGCAGCGGCCGCCATCACGAAGCCAGGGGTACAGAACCCGCACTGCAGCGCAAAGCGCCGGATGAAGGCTTCCTGCACGGGATGCAGGATGGCTGGAGTGCCTAAGGTGCCTGGAGTGCCTGGGGTGCCTGGGAGGCCTGGAGTGCTGGCGGAAGTGCTCAGGCCTTCGATCGTCGTCACCGTACACCCGTCCGCCTGGACCGCGAGCATGAGGCACGACTTCACGAGCGCCCCATCGACGAGCACGGAACAGGCGCCGCACTCGCCGACCACGCACCCGACATGCGTGCCGGTCAATCCAAGCTGATCGCGCAGCAGGTGGACCAGCAGCGTGCGCGGCTCGACGACGGCCCGGCATGACTCCCCGTTGACCGTCAGCTGCATCGTGTGCGTCATCGGAACAGCACCCCCGCAGGCAACGGGACACGCAGCGCGCGGTCGAACAGACCGTACAGAAAGAACCAGGACGCCGCCGCGTACACGACGGCCCAGAGCGGCCGCTGCCCGGCCGCCCTCGTCAGGTATACGAGCGCGAAGATCGGCACCGCCACGAGCGCGCCCACCAGCCACAACAACAGGAAGAAGGCGGCCATCCATCCGATGGCGGAAGTCCATTCGCGCCGCGAGGCGGTGGCGAAGGTGTCGGGGAGGTCGTCGATCTGATCGGCGGGTCCGCTCGCGATGCCTTCGCCCTCCGCTCGCGGGACCCGCCCCACGTACTGTTGGCTGTCCGCTCGCGGGACCCGCCCCACGTACGGCTGGGTGTCCGCGCGCGGAACCCGCCCCACGCACAGGAGGAGCTTCGCGGCGCTCAGGACGAGCAGCAGCACCCCGGCGGCCATCGGGAACACCGCCGTCCGGAACGGCCAGGCCGCCGCGCGCGAGATCGCCCACACCGCGATGCCAAGCACCCCGGCCGCGATGATCGCATCGGCGCGATGATGTGCCGGCGCAGGCGTGTCGCGCCGGCTGCGCAGCCTCGGCCACAACAGGCCGGCGGCGGTGACGACCGCGAGCACGAGCACGAGCGGCCGGCCGACCCAGCGCCAGTCATACAGGGAGTACGAGAGAAACAGGTAGCGCTCGGTGATATCGCCGAGCACGAGCGCCAGCAGGAGCGGCGCGCGCGGCCAGTCCCAGGTCATGGCCGCCACGCCGGCAACCGTCGCCGCCAGCATCACGACGATGTCGGCAAAGCTGTTGTGCGCGGTGTAGGCGCCGAACGCGGTGAGCACCATGAGGAACGGGACGAGAATCCGCGCCTTCACGAACGTCAGGCGCACGAGCTGATTGAGAAACAGAAACGAGACCCCGACGGCAATGACGTTCGAGAGCACGATGATCCAGACCATCGCGTAGGTGACGTCCAGGTGCTTGGTCAGCATCGCCGGCCCGGGAACCAGCCCCTTGATCAGGAAGACGCTCAGCAGGATCGCCATGGAGATGCTGCCCGGGATGCCGAACGCCACGGTGGGAATCAGGTTGCCGCCTTCACGCGAGTTGTTCACCGCCCCGGCCGCGATGACGCCTTCGATGCTCCCGCGGCCGAACGCCTCCGGGTGACGCGAGGTGTGCTGGGCATGCGCGTACGCGACGAACTGCGACACGGCGCCGCCCATCCCCGGAATGACGCCGATGCCGAAGCCGATCGCGCTCGCCCGCAGCGTCAGCCACCAGTGCTCGAAGGTGTCGCGCACGCCGCGCATCACCCCCGCCAGGCGCTCGTCGGCGCGCCGGTGGGCGATGCTCTGCCGCGTCAGCATCAACTGCAGCACCTCGGCGCCCCCGAAGAGCCCGACAACCACCGGGACGACGTTGATCCCCTCCCAGAGATAGAGCTGGCCGAAGGTGAATCGCTGAATGCTGCTCTGCGGATCGAGCCCCACCATCGCGAGCAGAAAGCCGAGTCCGGCCATGATGAAGCCCTTGATCAGGCGGGCTCCGGCCAGCGACACGATGAAGCTCAGGCCGAGCACCGTCAGCATGAGAAACTCGGGCGGGCCGAGCCTGAGCACGAGCGGCCGGATCACCGGCACCGATATCGCCAGCACCACCGCCCCGACCACGGCGCCAATCAGCGAGCTGCTCAGCACGGCGCCGAGCGCGCGGCCGCCCTCACCGCGCCGCGTCATCGGATAGCCGTCGAGCACCGTGGCCGCCGACGTCGCTTCTCCGGGTATGCCGAACAGGACCGACGTGATGTCGCCCGTCGTGGCCGTGACCGCGTGCATCCCCAGCAGAAATGCAAAGGCGCCGATTGCATCCATCGGGTAGACGAACGGCAGCATCATGGCGAGCGTGGCGGCGCCGCCGAGACCGGGGAGAATGCCGACGAGCAGACCGATCGCCACGCCCACGAGCATGATGCCGAAGGTGTGCGGCGCCAGCACCTGCAGCAGGGCCGGGAAGAAGCCGTCCAGCGCTAGTCCTTCCTGTCCGGTGCGGTCAGCCCGGTGCCGTGCGGCCGCTCGTCGACGGCCGGGGACGGCACGGCCGTCTCGGGCAGCGGAAAGCGCGGGTCGGCGAAGAGCTCCTTCCACCTGGCCACGGTCTCGCGCACGCGGGCCGGGCTCGCCTGCGCCACGCGGGGGAAGGTCTCGAGCTTTTCGAACGGGCGGCAGGCGTCGATGAGCGCCCGGGTGTTGTACGGCACCGAGGGGTCGGCCAGCATCGGATCCACCTTGCTGCCCCACGACTTGCGCATGATCTCGATGTCTTCCGACGGCTCACAGCGCGTCGACACGGCCCACATCACCTCTTCCAGGTTCATCGGGTCGACATCGTCATCCACCACGATCACGAACCGGTTCATGTAGGCCGCCGCCTGGCACTGTGCCGCAATGAAGCCGGCCTGCCGCGAGTGGCCGCAGAAACGCTGCGTGATCGAGACGACAATGAGCAGGCGCCCGCCTCCGGTCTCGTGCGCCCAGACGCCGCGAACGTCGCGCACGCCCACCTTGACCAGCTCGTCCTGGATCATGGCCGACTTGAGCAGCGCACGCATGTAGGAGTAGTCGTTTGGCGGCTTCCCGGGCGGCGCGCCGAGAATGATCGGGTCGTTCCGGAAGTACAGCCGCTCGATATCCATCGCGGGCACCGGGCGCAGCGAGCCCGAGTAGTACCCCGTCCACTCGCCGAAGGGGCCTTCACGCAGCACCCGGTCAGGGCGGATCCATCCCTCGACGACAATTTCGGCCGCGGCAGGCATCGGCAGGCCGGTGACCTGTCCGCGGATGACCTTCACCTTCTCCCCCGCCATCGCCCCCGCGTAGGCATACTCGCCGATCGTGTTCGGCACCTCTGTGCCGGCCACCATCAGCAGCAGCGGATCGTGGCCGAACGAGGCGAGCACCGGTGCTCTGCCGTGCAGCGCAAACCAGCGGTCGTACTGGGCGCGCCCCTGCTTGCCCGCTTCGGCGTTGATGCTGGCGGTGCGGCCGTCCTCCTGGAGCATCATCCGGTAGGCGCCGAGGTTGATCCGCCCGGTGTCGGGATCGCTCGTGACCACCGCGACGCCGGTGCCGATGTAGCGGCCGCCGTCGTGCTCGTGCCAGCGCGGCGCCGGAAAGCGCGACAGGTCGACATCACCGCCGCTGACAATGTTCTCGAGGATCGGCCCGGAGGTGACGACCTCGGGCTCGAACTGCGGCGCGGCCGCCTCCCACTGCAGCGGCTTGCCGCGCAGCGCCTGCACCAGCCGCGTCGTGTCGAGGTCCGGATCGAGGCCAAGGGTCACGGCCATCCGCCTCGCATTGCTCATCGATCCGGTCAGGACGCGGTGCCCGCGCGGGTAGCCGGCAATGTCGTCGAAGAGCAGCGCGGCCGGCGGCTTGCGCCGGTAGTTGATCTCGGAAATCGTGCCGATCTCGAGGTCCCAGTGCGCGCCTGAGACGTGCTGCAGCTCGCCGAGCTGTTTCACGCGCGCGATCCACTCGCGCAGGTCGGTCGGTCGTCGGGTCATTACGGCTGGATGATCTCGCGGTACCGGGCCGCGATGTCCGGGGGGGTCGACAGCACGTCGCTCAGGATCTCCTGGATCTGCCCGGCATCCTTCGGCTGAAACTCGAGCTGCATCTTCCGGGCGTCCTCGAGAAAGGCCGGATCGCGGTAGGTCGCGGCGAGGGCGCCGCGCATCACCTCGACAAGACGGAGGTCGACGCCGGGCGGCAGCGTGAACGGCTTCGCCATCGAGCCGGGCGCATCCACCAGCCGCAGAAGCACGCGGCTCTGCTCGTCCCTGGCGAACTCCAGTGCCAGCGGGATGTCGGGCAGGTCCTTGTGCCGGCTGGTCCCATTCTGGACGAACACCTTCGCATAGCCGTCCTGCAGCCACTGACTCGATGCCGACTTCACCGACTCCCACCCGAGGCACATCCCCTGGATCTCGCCGCGCTCGACGCCGAGCCGCACGTCGTTCGTGGTCGGATAGCCCGCCACCGCCCTCAGAGTGGCGCCGGTGGCCGCCGCCAGCACGCGCGGCGCGTCGTAGGTATTGGAGCCCGGTCCGGTGCCGCCAACGGCAACCGGATTGGAGCTGCCGATCATCGCCTTGAAGCTGGTCACCGGCGCATCCCTGCGGATGATGCAGACGTTCGGGTCGTCGTAGGAGCTGCCCAGCCAGTTGAACTCCCGGAGATCGAAGTTCACCCCTTCACCGCCGGTCAGCTGGTTCATCATCTGCGCCTCGTGAAACAGGCCGATGGTGGTGCCGTCCTTCGGGGCCGCGCTGAAGACGTGGTTGGCGGCCACCAGCCCGCCGCCGCCGGGCATGTTGACGACGATGATCGTGGGGCTGCCGGGGATGTGCCGCTGGATGTGGCGGGCCACCAGACGCGCCGTCGTGTCGAACCCTCCGCCGGCACCGGATCCGACGATGATGCTGATCGTCTTGCCGCGGTAGAACTCCGCCGGGACGGCCGTGCCGCCGCGCGAGGCGTCGGTGCCGGCGCAGCCCGGCAGCCACGCCGCCGCGGCGAGCGCGCAGATGAAGCGGCCCGCACGCCGTCTTACGCCATGCACGCGCGTTAGCGTACCTCAGATTGTCGATCGAGCCGCCGGTCGCGGCCGCTCCGCCGCTCGCTCTTGCGGCGCTCGGGGTTAGGCGGCGGAGGTCCGGCATCGACCTTGCGCCGATCCTCGCCCGACCTGCGCTCGGGTCTCTTGCGCCGATCGACGCGCCCGGGATGGTTGGCCATGACGCGTAAGAATGTGGTCCGAGTCCGGTGCGCGCGTCAAGCGGCAGAACGCGACATCCTCAGGGCATACACTGAGGAGCGGTGGCGTACTCGAACGGGACGATGATTGGGCTGGGGACGCTGGTGTTGTGCACGGCCACGCGTGCCGTCTGGCCGGCCGACACGCCCGAGATGCCGGCCGAGTGGATGAACATCTCTCCGATTTCCCGTCGTCGACCGCCGCAACGAGCTCACGCCGACCGGCGCCCGGCTGTCGAAGCCGTGCCAGCTCTGGCCTGATCTCTCTCTGAGGAAACACATTTCGTCGTGCCCTCCGTGCCCTCCAGCCGCGTCACGCGCTCCGCACCACCAGGACCGGGCAGGCCGCCGCACGAATGACGTGGTGCGCCGTGGATCCAAAGAGCAGCCGGTCGACCACGCCGCGGCCGTGGACGCCCATGACGATCAGATCTGCGTGCCCCTCGGTGGCCTGCCTGATGATCTCGTCGTGGGCTCTGCCCTCTACGACCGCAGTCTCCACTGTGCAGTACGTGCGGGCCTGTTCTGGAACCAGCGCGTGCAGGCGCCGGCGGGCCTCCGCGGCCTCCGTCTCGCGAATCCGCGCGACGTCCCGGGCGAGCAGCATCGGCTCCTCGGTCAAGGCCCGCGGCATCTCCACTACGTGCAGCAGGGTCAGCCGCGCATCGGCCTCCTCGGCAAGCATGATCGCGTACGTCAGCGCGTCCAGCGAGCTCTCGGAGAAGTCAACGGGACAGACGATGCGACGGAACTGGACCGGCTCGCCCGGCGCCGCGGCGGGAGCACGCGGGGGCAC
>MEKU01000008.1:0-1187 GCA_001767195.1 Acidobacteria bacterium RIFCSPLOWO2_02_FULL_67_21 | reverse complement strand
CGTGAAAGGCGGCAGGTCCATCGTCGGTCGGGTGACGAACACGTACAGCACGGTCAACCGCGCCTCGTACCAGCGGGCGATTGCCGCGGCATGGTCGAGGGCGTGCTGCGAGATGTCCGAGAAATCGACCGGGCAGAGAACATGTGTAATTCGTGTCACGGTCCACGCCTTTCCAGAAGGGATCTCTTCCTGCGGCACTATAGTCCCGCGCCAGAAGACATGGCGTCCGACTCTGCCTCCGGATCCGGCTCCAAGTGACACGGCCACGCCTCCGACCCGTAGGCGCTTGTCGCACGGAGTCCCCTTCGAACCACAATCGAAATCAACGAGCCGTCATAGATCGTGAACGACCCGGAGGGTGACCAGTAGCGACTGCGCAGGTATTCATCGAGCTGGGGATACGCGCCCGCGAACTCCGAACGGGCTGACTCGTTGATGAGCACGATCGGTACCGCATCACGGTCCAGGCGGGCAATCATCTGCGCCTGGTCCTCGGGCACGGTATGGGAGTGCGGCACCTGGAAACTCGGAAGACCCGCACCGAACCCACGCCGCGCAAACACGTAGTATTCCGGTGCGAGCCACGTCACCCAGATTCGATCCTCGGGGCGAGTACACGCATCCAGGTACTGAATCGGATCGAGTGGCCCGGCGGGCCAGTACCTCCGCCATGGCCATTCTCGTCCACCCGTTATCACCTGACGCGCACGTTCCAGAGTTGTTCCCGCGGACCTCAGCACGCGCATGTCCTGCAGCTTCTCGCGTGTTTGATCGAGCACGTCGACGCTGATCAGCAGAGCCGCGAGCGCGACCGCGACCAATCCCTGCAGCAGAATGCGCCACGGGGACGCCACGGCCGGGCGCCACGCCCGGGCCACGTGGATAAGCGCGACAACGCACCAGGCGCCAAGAATCGCGTACACCGCAGCCAGATCCTGGACGCGGACGACTAAAGGATGTCGGAGAAGAATTGCCGCGTAGAAGCCCCCCATGACGACGGCACTACCCACGGCGGAACGGACCACGACATTGCGACGGTACTCCGCGCGCCCGAGAAGCAGCATGGAGACGAGTGGCAGGGCGTAGGCACAATAGAACAGGAAGGCAGCCGCATCGTCTTTGCTCCACGGAAGAGCGCTGTCCGCCGGCCCGGAGGCACCGAATCCGAGTACAGGCCAGTCGAACCG
>MEKU01000007.1:120271-128405 GCA_001767195.1 Acidobacteria bacterium RIFCSPLOWO2_02_FULL_67_21 | reverse complement strand
GGGGCGATCGAAGAGGTCCGGCAAGAGAACAGTCTGTGGTCTCGTCTCGTCGTTCAACGCAGACGCCTCCGTGTGGTGAAAGGTGCGTGTCGCAACGACTTTCTACCATGCGGAGGCGTTTGTGTCTCTACCGAAATCGGCCCCTTCGTGAATTTTGCGGGCTAGGATGGCCCCGCAGCCTTCGGAGCAGCCGGCGGGGCGGGGGGCCGAGCCTCACGCGGCGCGTGTCGTCGTCTGGGACGTGCCCTCGGCGGTTGCGGCGGGAGAGAGGTTCCGGATCACTGTCGGCATCAAGTGCTCGAGTGAATGCCGCCTCGCGAACGGCCGCTTTGACGTCTACGACCATACGGGAGCACGAGCAGCCACGGGAACGTTGTCCGGCGATCGATGGCCGGGCACGAGCGGCCTGTATGTCGGAGCGGTCGCGCTCGACGCGCCTGCCGAGGACGGGCTGTACACGTGGAGCGTCAGGGGGCCGGACGCCGGGGTCGCGGGGCCGCACGCCGAAGGTGCTGCGACCGTCGGCATCCGGGTCGTCGGCTCGCCCGAGCATCTGGTGACCGTCGAGGCGATCGACGCGGAGAGCGGCGCCCCGCTCGCCGGCGCGCGCGTCGTGATGCATCCGTACCAGGCGGTCACCGACGAGCGCGGCGTCGCGGAGGTGCGGGTCGCGAGGGGCGCTTACAGGCTGTTCATCTCGCAGACTCGATACGTGACATTCGGCACGCCGATCGAGGTCAACGCGAATCTGAAGACCAGCGTGGAGCTGTCGCTCGAGCCGGTACCCGAGCGCAACTGACGATCGTCCCGAAGGTCATTGCGCGCGCGTCGGATGCCGGCTGCCCCGTGCTCACGTGGACCATCGATAACATGGGCGGTGGCAACATGCCGGGAAGCGTGTGGATGCAGCAGCTCGGCGTGAAGGATCTGGATCGCGAGCGCCATTTCCCCTGCAGCGGGTGCCATACGGTAGCTTCGCGGTACTTGACAAGCACTGGAAGCAACGAATCGAGGCCCTTCCGAAGCCAAACGGGGTCGCGAAGATCTACTACGCGCCAGAGCTCGACCAGCTTATCGTCGACTTAGAGACGCAAGCGAAGGCCATGTCGCAGTGAATGAGGAGCACACGAGACTCGGAGGGGAAAGCTGAACGAAGGGCGGATTTTGGCCGTTCGCCAAAAGTCGATTCGTCTCCTGCATCAACACGTGTGAATTCACCTTGATGAGCAACCGCGACCGATGGCGAAGCACGTTCGGGAGATAGGCGGGAACGCCGACACACCGGTGTTGAACCGGCAGCCAAGCTGTCTCAGGTTGACTCGATTCCCTTGCCTTCGCGGTCCCGAAGAATCGCGGCAACGAGCCGCGGATTACGACGACCGTGAACGACTGCGACGATCCAGAGCGGCTTCTCGTCTGGCACGTAAGCAATGAGATACTCGCGGCGCACGATATGGAACCGCAAGGGTCGCGTCGTCAGATCAGGGCGTCGATGTCCAATGTGCGGTGAGGCGACGAGAATTCCGAGAGTGGCGTAGATGTTGGCGAGGAGAGCGTCGGCAGCGTCGATGTTGTCGACCGCGATGTGTTCCCAAAGTTCGTCGAGGTCTGTGGACGCCTCGGGGTGGAAGGCGTAGCCGCTCATCCGCCCGAGCGTCGGCGCTCGCTCTTCTCGCGCAATCGCCTAAACACCTCTTCGCCGTCGAGAGGCTTGACCCGACCGCTCTTGAGGTCGTCGTAGCGGCTGTCTAGCATCTTGCGGGCCGCTCCCAACTCTTCCAGATAGCCCGCGAGGGCATCTTCGACGATTTCGTTGGGCGCACGACCGCTGCTCGTCGCGAGATCGTTTAGCTTCTTGGCCGTCTCTGCCGAAACCTGTACTTCCATGCGGCTACTGTACGGCTTGTCGACTATGACCGGCAAGCACTCAGGCGGCCTGCCGAAGAGCGTCAATCTCGTTGAGCCAGCCGCCGATCTGGTTCCAACTCAACTGGGAGCCGTCAGGGACGCCAACTCCAACGCGTTGACTCGACACAACTTCCCGAGGCACCCTAACGCTTGTTCGAACCTGTAGGGCTCACCCGTCTATGGGTTCATCCACCTTCATCGGGCGGCGACTAGTGTCGAGCACAACACAAGCGAAGGCGTAATCCGCGCCATGCTCACCATTCAATCAATCAGGGCAGCGATTGCTATTGGGGTCCTGTTCACGATCATCACCCTGGCCTCGCTTACCGCCGCCGTCGCCATTATCGAGCCGGTCGTCTCGATCTTCACGACGTTGGCCGTGTTCTGGGTCATGTGGCGGTACTACTACTTCCCAGTCGGGACGCCTGACGCACAGCAGCTACAAGATGCCTACGTCAGGCGGGTGGCTAGGGCGTAAAGGCTCTGGACGCGATGTTTCCGAGTGACTCGACCAAGAGTGAAGTCAAATTGTTTCGCACACATACGCGCTTGTTGATCGCGGTGGCCGACGAAGTGGCGAGTCGAGCCGCGAAAGCGGCGTTGTAGTCGTACGCCCGGTTTAGAATCGAAACAGGTGGGTGAACTTGACCGCGAGGCCGCGGTTGACGAGCTCCGCCCGTCGCCCATCCGTCGTATCGCGCCCGTCCGTGTACACGAGAAACAGATCGCTGCCTGGCTCGTACTCCCATCGGAACCGCGCGTTGGTCTCGATGGTATTCAGGCTCGAGTTGTACTGGACGAGCGCGCTCGCGACCATGCGGGGTGAGATCGTATAGGTCGTGCGGGCACCGGCCAGCCTGGTCGTGAAGCGTCCCTGCGGCAGGTGCACGGCATCCCACGAGAGCCTCGGCTCGATGGCCAGCTGGGACGTCACATTCAGGCGGCCGGTGTAGGCCAGACCGGTGCGGTCCCCGCCGTAGAACCCGCCGTGACTCGCGGCCAGCGATCCGCTCACGCGGCGCTGCGGTCCGAGGATGTAGCTCGCGTCCACGGCGTTGAAATGGAACCCGCCGACAGGCACCGTCACGCCGCGCGCGATGCGAAACGGCGCGCTCAGAAACTCGTAGTTCGCGTTGTAATTGAGAACGACGGCATCGCTGCTCTCGAAGTCGCCGCGAAACTCGCCCTGCGCCAGCCGGGTCTGCAGCGCACCGCCATCGCCGACAAACCGATCGTAGGTCGCCTCGAGCGAGAGCTTCCGGACGCCGGGGAGCGATTGCGGGCGCGGACTGAATCGCAGGATCGAGAGGGTCCGCCGCGTGTTGGGACGCCGCACGAAGCCCACTTCCGGGTTGAATGCCGGACCGTTCTTGACGCGCTCGATCTGCACGCCATAGCGATCCGCGGCATAACTGAACTGGCCCCGGTAGCTGTCCGCATCTCCACGCAGTCCGGGTGTCGCCGATCGGGCGTAGTAGCCGTTGAGTTGCAGGCTCGTGTAGAACGCCATGTTGGCATCGACCCCGTAGACGTCATTCGCGCCGGGGCCGCTGAGCGACGGCGTCCGGCGGGTCGCGATCACACCGATGCTGGAGCGGCGCAGCACGTCGCGCTTCAGCCGCGCGACCAGGAAGCTGGTCGCCACCGCCTGCACCGCCGGCGCGTCATCGGTGTAGATATTGAGCAAGCCGATCGACGTCCGTCCCACACGGCCGCTCAGCCGGCCGCCGCCGAGCATCGGCACCGGCTGTCCCTGCAGACCGATACGGCGCGAAAAGAACAGGATCGGCACGTCGGTCCGGCCGGCGACGCCGGTTCCGGCAAAATCGAAGACGTTCTGGCCTTCGAGGAAGAACTCCCGCTTCTCGGGGAAGAACAGGCTGAACCGCGTCAGGTTGACCTGCTGCTCGTCGATTTCCACCTGCGCGAAATCGGTCTTGTAGCTGAAGTCCAGAATCAGACTGTTCGTCAGGCCGTACTTCGCATCCACCGAATAGGACTTGTCGAACCTGTTCGAGAAGGGCGGCGACGCCGCCCGGTTCGTGGTCAGGCCGGAGGTCAGCGACGGCTTCACCTCGATATTGCGCGAGACGGGCGGCGGCTCGATGCCGACGAGCGTGCTGGCAATCGAGAGATTCTGCACGCCATTGCCAAGATAGGACCGGGGCACCGGCGCGAGCAGCGTGTGCTCGTTCTTGCTGCGCACGCCCCGGCGCACGTTGAAGCCCCAGATCTGCGGCCTGGTGCGCGGGTACCGAAGCGACTTGAAGGGAATCACCATCTCCACCGTCCACCCGCCTTCGAATCGGCCGGTCTTGACGTCCCAGACGGTGTTCCAGTCGAAATTCGTCGTGTTCTCCCTCACGACCAGGGCATCGCGAAGCCCGCCGAGCGGATTGGTCTGGAAGAAGAACCCGCCCCGGCGATCGTAGAAGGTATCGAAGACCACCGTGACCTGGTCGTTCTGAAAGATGTTGTTGTTGTCGCGCCGCATCTCGTTGGCGACAATGCGATCGGGACGACTGTCGAGACAGCGCATCCCGACGTAGACGTTGCGGTCGTCGAAGAATATCCAGACTTCGGTATCTTCCGTCGCTGGCGCGCCGGAGTCAGGTTCCTGCTGGATGAACCCGCTGGCCGGACGCGTGAGGGTGTACGCGGCTTCGTCCAGGCGACCGTCGAGCGTCAACGGCTCGCTGATCCGGACCGCCCTGATCGTGCTGCGGCCGTCCTCACCTCGAACGAAGATCGCAGGCAGCGGCGGCGGCGGCGGATCCACGCGCGGATCGCCGGCGCCAACGGCCTGCGCCCGGGCGGCCGGCGCGACCGTTGTCAGGACGAGCAGGATCGACACAATCGAAGACAGCGGCATCCGCATCCAATCTGGCCTTCTGCGCGACCCCGAAAGTATTACCTATGTCTCCGGGATGAAATGTGACCCATGTCCGTGGACCGAGTTGGAGTGGCGTCCCTGACACCTCCCAGGTGGAACCGGATCGTCGCCTGGGTCAAGGAAATCGACGCGCTTCGGCAGGCCGCCCTGAGTGCTTGCCCGTCATTTGCCGAAAGCCGTACAGTAGCCGCATGGAAGTGCATGTCACGCCCGAGACGGCCAGGACACTGAACGAGCTCGCCACGTCCAGCGGGCGTGCACTCGAAGAAATCGTTGAGGATGCGCTGGCTGGCTACCTGGAAGAGGTTGCCTCGGTCAGGAAGACCCTCGACAGCCGCTACACCGATCTCGAGAGCGATCGCCTCGAGCCGATCGACGGAGAGGAGGCGTTCAGGCGGCTGCGCGAAAAGGGCGAGCGCCGCTCGCGGTGAGTCGACCAATGAAATCCGCCGTGTCATCGGCCGCCGAGGCGTTCCGCACAACGCTGGATTTGTTCCAGACGGGCCTCGATCTGATGCGTGAGAATCTTCGACGACGTCATCCGGCGGCGAACAGCGAAGAGATCGATCGACTCCTTGGCGAGTGGTTGCAGGAGCGACCGGGAGCTGAATCCGGCGACTGCCCGGGTCGATCAGTGGATGTACGTGCGCGACTCGCGTGACGTCCCTCGAAACGGCGCTGCGTCACGCTGATCGCGGAGCGCGGATACCAACGCGGACGCGACCTCCAGGCAGAATTGGAGAAGCTGTTCCGCGCGCAACACGAACCGCGCTGACGACGTCGTCGCCGACGAGGCTCCGACTACGTATCAGGGTGCGGTCGGAAGCTCTGTGGATCGGCAGGTTGGGAGTGGCGTCCCTCCTGCCGGCCAGTTGGAACCACATCGTCGAATGGCTCGGCTTGATGGCGTCGCCGCGCAGCGTAGACCGTCGTTTACCGGCGCAGAGGGCCTGGTCGCGCCGTAAACCGGTGTGTGAAGTCGGAGTCCACAGCCAGGGCTTCGTTGAGTCCCAGTTTCTCCATCACTACGAAGCTGAGGCAGTCCACGAAACTGTACGTCTGGTCTTGGTGCCGCTTGAAGTAGGCGAAGGCCGCTCGCTCTTCGTCTGGACTCGCCCAATGAATTCGCGCCAACTTCTCCGCATAAAGCTGCTCGCCGACTCTCGCAGCTTCGGCGTGGCCCACCTTGAGTGTCAGCGTGATCGTTTCCGCGATCACGTGATTGGTCGTCAGAAGGTGGTCAGCCAGCCGGAGATTCTTGAACGTCCGAAAGACTTCGACGACGCGCGCATGATGCGCGTCCTTCTTTGAGACAAGCGCGAAGAGGAATCCAGTGTCGAGGAATGTCACGCCTTCGGCGCGCCGTAGAGATACTCATCGTGACGTTCAGCCATGTCTGCCGGCGCCTCGTCGATAAAACCGATCAGCGCTTCGGCAGCCTTCCATCCGGTCGGATCGTCCGCGTCACTGGCCGTCGCCGCGGGGATCACGACCTCGACCTCGGTGTGCTCGGCGAGGTGGATGGGTTCACGAGGCTTGAACACGCCGTTCTCGTAAATGGCCTTGACAGTCATCAGCTGGCCTCAACGACATTGTAACTAAACGTCCCCCTTCTTTGCCCGATTCGCACGTTCCCAGGCTTCTCTCGCTTCCCGACCCTCCCATACGATTTCACGCGGGAAGGCATCGATTCTGACCCATTCGAGCGCTGGCGCGATCCAACGTCGCCGTGCCGGCCTCAGCGTTCAGGATCGCATCGTCAACCCGCCACAGGCGGTGTAAAAGTTCGCTTCTCACGCAGGCCTCGGTGGACGCTCGAGCGTGTCCGGGTATTTCCGAACGAGCCGGATGAGCGCGGAGGCCTGCTCGTTCGGCTTGCTGCGTCCTTGTTCCCACCGTTCGAGGGTCCGAGGGTTGACTCCAATCTTGAATGCGAACACCTGTCGGGACATGTGGAGCGCTTCGCGCGTCTCCCGAACGAAATCAGGATCGACGCCAGGAACAGTGATCGGCTCTACCTGGTGAGTCCGCAACGCTCCACAACCGTGACGGGAACGGCCGCCAGTGTGAGCAGGAGGGTGTCCAGTCGAAGGCGCTTCTTTTTGGCGAGAGGCGCGAGGTACTCGAAAACCTCGTCGTAGGCGGCGGCCGGCGTGAAGACCTGCTTAACTTCTTCGTGCCTGAGCACCAAGGCGGCGCGTCCGCCGATGACCGCTGAGAGAAGAACGTTAGCGTCGGCGACGAGCTGCACGGCGCTTCTTCCGTGACGCCTCGAAGTCCTTCAGCACGTCGTCTTCGGAGACCTTTCGTCGCTTCAGCTGCCGCGCTACGTCGCTGCTCAGCATGTCGTACAGTTCCCGCTTCAGTTCGATTGGAAGGGTGATTTCAGGCCGGGGAAAGAAGATTCCGGCCAGCCGTCCTCGCCGCGTCACGAGAATCGGCGTCCTCGAGCGCAGAAGGCCCGTCGCCTTATCCCGGAACTCCCTGACCGTGCTGATCCTCATGTGGTCACCCTGGTGACCATTATACGACCGCGACGATCATTCCTCCTACCTTTGGGGGACGACCGGAGCAAACAGCCCAAGGCCAAAATGGCAGAACTGCCCGATCGCGAAGGGTCGCGCCGGCTGTGACGAACCGAACCGGACTCTGAGCATCACGCCTGGCCCTTTCGCCCGATCCTCCTCTGTGCGAACACGATGGAACCCAAGTGCGGGAACGAAGCGGCGCTCTCTTCCCACGAACAGGCCGCGACTCATACCGAGTGGAGCTGGATCATCTGGGTCGCGTATGCAGGCAGCCGGATAGCGGAGGTCCCGGATGTCAGTAGCCGCAGCCAAGGGCGCATTCAAGGATGCGACGACGAAGCCGCCGCGTCCGACCAAGACGTCACCAGACGCCCCTTGCAGATCCCTCTGGGCGTCCGTACCAACGCGCGTGCGCGAGGTGCGCGGCACCGCGGTTTCGCGTCCTCTATCTCACGACGGGGTGCTCGACGCCACAACGTCGCCCGTCACCGCCGACGCCTGGGTGCGGCGCACGGGACAGGTGGACTGCCATGTTGTGGCCCGTACCTATCGGCATCTCTCCGCCCTGGTCCGCACCTCGTGAGGGTTGAGGAGGGGGAACGCAGGGGGGAACGCTCATTCGGCGGGGTGTTCCCCCTTGGCGAGCAGCGCGTCTTGCGGCCGAGTTGCAGACATGTGGCAGTCCAGCGAGGTACAGGCATCTGCAACGCTCTATCGCAGCGGGACTTGCAGTGGACCGCGACGGGCGACGGTTTATGCCGCCCGAGTCCCCGGCCATCGTCTGCGACAGGCGCCACGACGCAGC
>MEKU01000007.1:47931-120263 GCA_001767195.1 Acidobacteria bacterium RIFCSPLOWO2_02_FULL_67_21 | reverse complement strand
CCCCTCCCAAACGCGGCAGGTGCCCTGCCGCCTGGCCCCGGAGGGTCGCTCACGCCCCCGCTGCGCATCCATCCCGTCCACGTGGCATGCGGCCCGTGATGGCAGGTGTCAGCCGCCCGCGTTGACGCCGCCGTCATTTACGCCACGCGCTCGGAATGCACGTAGCAGCGGTAGGTTCTGCGCCCTGGACGCGTCTTGGATCAATCGTGGCGACAACCGTGCTCGCCGAGGCATGCGTCATGACGACCCGCCGCGCTCGCGCACCCACGCGTCACCCGTTGCGCCACACGGCCAGCACGTGAGGCGGCAGACCGCCGACCGCCCGTCAGACTTGTGCGTGGGGAGTGGTGATCTCTCTCACAAGCCGCGACCATCCTGCACTCGACATTCGAGGCACGCCGTCTTCCTGGCGACGGTTGAGGCTGCGCGTGTGGGCGGGTCTGCCCGCGAAGACTCCTGAGCGTTGTGATGATGGCGCCCTCTGTCGCCAAGTACCGCCGACCATCACGCAGGCGAGTGTGGAGCTGTGCTTCGGCGCCGTCAAGGCCTCGGCGCTGCGCGCCGACCGCGCCTGTGCATGAGCGCGGCTTCGGGCCTTGACCGCGCCTGCGCGCAGCGCCTGATCTGGCTCTTACGTGATGGCCGGCAGGAGTGCGGCCGCACGCATCGCACAAAGTCGAGTTTGACGACGATTCGAGGCAGCGGTATCCTGTGAACATCTCGCCGGTGTCACATGACACCCCCTCCGCATCGCACCCAGTGCATGCGGAGCGCGTTTCCGATCCTCGCCCCCAGGGCACGATCCAACGCCACAAAACGAAGTTCCGCACAGTGTTCGTCCACCGCAGGCGCACGAACGAACGATCCCGGACTTCGAGATCGGCTCTCAGCGGTGCTCGTCCTCAGGACCGGCGTTTGCTGAGAGCATGGGCTTTCGGCGGTTCGCGATACACGTCGCGACCGCGCCGAGGCCCGCGTTGTTTGGTGCTCGCGGTCATCGACCGCGACCACCGCCGTGCGGGGTGAACACCTCACGCGGATCGATGTCGGCGTTACGCCCGCCATCTGCGCCACTGAGACAGCGCGCCGGCCACAGGTCGGCGCGCTGCGCGCGCACCTTCCAGCACAAGCAACTGCCGGTGTTGAACGCAGGGGCGAGCCATGGAGCATGCGCACGACGTAGACGTTGGATCCGACGCAATCTCGATCGAGCGCTGTCGGGAGTTGCTGGGCGACGAGGCTGACGGTCTGTCGGATCACGAAGTCGATCTGATTCGGCGGCACGCCGACGCGATGGCTCAGATCATCGTCGAGATGTTCTTGGAGAGCAGTGCCACGCTGGAGTAGCTGGGTTGTGAGTCGCGCACACACCACCTTGCCGTCGTCGGAGAATGGGTCTAAGCTGCGGCCCATGATCGGTGCGGTGATCTATGTCCGCGTGAGCACGAAGGAGCAGACGGAGAACCTCAGTCTGCCGACGCAACTTCGCGCGTGCGAGGAGTACTGCCGGCGCGAAGGCTACGAAGTGCTGGAGCGATTCAAGGAGGAAGGCGAGAGCGCCAAGACCACGGATCGCACCGAGCTGCAGAACCTGCTCAAATACTGCCGCACGCACAAGGGCAAGATCCATTTCGTGATCGTCTACAACCTCACGCGATTCGCGCGCGAGAAGTACGATCATTTCGCACTCAGAGCATTTCTGAAGTCCCTCGGGATTTCATTGCGGTCAGCCACCGAGCCAATCGACGACACGTCAACTGGAAAGCTGATGGAAGGCGTCTTGGCCGCCTTCGCGCAATTCGACAACGACGTGCGATCGGAACGGACGCGCGCAGGCATGCGAGCGGCGCTGGAGCAAGGCTGCTGGACGTTCGTGCCGCCCCTCGGCTATCTCAACGCTCCAAAATGGTCGGGCAAAAGTCTGATCCGAGACCCGGAACGCGCCGAGCTGGTGAAGCGTGCGTTTGAAGAATTCGCGACAGGCCGGTTCACGAAAGACGAAGTCCTCGACAAGATCACGCGGCTTGGATTCCGCACGCGCAAGGGGTTGACGCTCAACCCGCAAAGCTTCGGCCGGATGCTCACGAATCGGCTCTATGCGGGCCTGATTCACGTTCCGGAATTCGACGTGTCGCGGCGTGGGGATTTTGAGCCACTTGTCAGCGAAGAGACGTTCTACCGTGTGCAGGCGATTCTCGACGGACGCGTTCAGCGGCAGCGTCTGCAGCAGCTGTTCTTTCCTGATGGAGTGGTGTTCGACGGAAAAGGCTTTGTTCGAACCGGGGTAAGCACTCACGCGTTCAATTACTTAACCCCTGATTTACCCGCTGAAAATAATTTGGCGTCCCCACCGGGATTCGAACCCGGGTTTTGGCCTTGAAAGGGCCACGTCCTAGGCCTCTGGACGATGGGGACGCAGAGAGGGCCGCCCGGCCGGTGCCGGACAGATCATTGTGACATAGGCGTACACCGTGGGGCCAAGTGGAAAACGCTTGGGCCTTCCGATCGCGGGCCATATCATGCGCCCGTATGAAAACAGTCACGCTTGTATTCCTGCTCGTCGTCGTCGCGGTGTTCGTGGCCCCGCCCAGGGCGACGCCGATTGGACATGGCCGCGTGACCGATGCCTATGTCGCCTTACCGCTTCACTTTGAAGCCAACCAGGGACAAACGGCCGCTGCCGTGCAGTTCCTGTCGCGAGGGCCGCGACACACGCTGTTTCTCACGTCCACCGAGGCGGTGCTGGCCCTGACGAGGACGGAGCCAGCGTCGAGAGGTCACGCAGGGGGGCACCAGCGCTACACCGGCGCGGTCCTGCGCATGGCGTTCGTCGGCGCCGATCCTGCGGCGCGCGGCGCCGGGCGTGAAGAACTGCCGGCGAGAGCGAATTACTACATCGGCAACGACCCGGCGCGCTGGCACACCGGCGTGCGGACGTTTGCCAGCGTCCAGTATCAGGACATCTATCCCGGGGTCGATCTTGTCTACTACGGACATGGCCGCAACCTCGAGTACGACTTCGTGGTCGCGCCCGGCGCGGACGCCACGCGGATCGCGCTGGCGTTCGAAGGAGCGGACGGCCTGCACCTGGAGCAGGACGGCGATCTCGCCATCCTGATCGGCGGGGACACACTCCGGATGCAGAAGCCGACGGTGTATCAGGAGGTGGATGGCGCTCGAAGGGAAGTGGCCGGGGGCTATGTGCTCGCGGACGGCCATCAGGTTGGCTTTCAGATCGCCGCGTACGATGCGCAGCGGCCGCTGATCATCGATCCCGTGCTCTTCTACTCGACCTATCTTGGCGGCAATGATACGGACAGCGGGTTCGGCATTGCGGTGGACGCGGCCGGTCAGGCATACGTGACCGGTTATACAGGGTCGGCGGACTTCCCGACGACGTCAGGGAGCTTTCAGGAGATCTACGCCGGTGCGGGCGACGCGTTTGTGACGAAGGTGAGTCCGTCGGGCTCGGGGCTGGGGTACTCGACGTATCTGGGCGGCGCGTACGTGGAGCAGGCCAACGGTATCGCGGTGGACGCCCTGCCAAGCCCGAACGCGTATGTCGTGGGCATCGCGAACGGCCCGGATTTTCCGGCGACCACCGGCGCGTTCCAGACAGAGCCGGCGGGCGACGGAGACGCGTTCGTCGCGAAGATCGCCGACCTCCCGGCGCCGCCGTCGACGACCGCCGGCAAGACCACGGGCGGCGGTACGATTCGCACCGCGGCCGGCGGCGTCGCGAGCTTCGGGTTCATCGTCGAATCAGAATCAGCGAGCGGCCCGGTCCGCGGAAACCTGCAGTACGTCGATCGCGCGAGCGGCGCGAGGGTCAGCAGCGTGTCGTTCGCCTCGCTGGCCGTGAGCGGCAACGCAGCCACCTTCAAGGGCACCTGCACCAGCAACGGCGCTCCCTGCACGTTCACGGTCAGCGTGACCGATGAGGGCGAATCGGGGACAGCCGACGCCTTGGCGATTTCCGTTCCGGGCGTTTCAAACGATGGAGGGATAATCCGGAGCGGGAATATCCAGATCCATTAGTCAGATTAGAGGACACCGTAACGGTACCGACGTGAGTCCGCGCCGGAGCGCGGGCGCGAAAGGAAGGATGATGAGACAAACCGCTTGGGGCCTGGCCGCGATCGTGTCGGTCGTCGCCGTTCTCCTGCAAGCCGGTCCGGTGGCCGGCGGCCCCAGGGCCTCTTCGCCCACAACCGGACTCCTGAGCCCGGCGTCGAGTGCGGTAGAGGGCGGCAGCCAGTCGTTGGCGGATGAGCAGTGCCTCTATTTCGCCAGCGGCGACAAGGTCGCGGTGTGCCATGCAACGGGGTCTTCGCGGAAACCCCACGTGCTGCTGCACCTGAGCGTCGGGGCCTGCATGGCACATGCATCGCACGCGGATGACTTCGTCACCGAGAACGAGGCCTGCGACGGCACGTCGCCCTAGAGCACAGGGCAGTATCGGCGAGGGGCCGTCGAATACTTCAGACCAATTCGGGCCAGATCCAGAGGATCGAAAATCGTGCGCGCGTCAAGGACGAACCAATCGTCCTTGATGCGGCCGATAATGGGCGGCCGTGCCTGCCTGAAGCGCATCGCAATGCGGTGCGCCCCCATGAAGTCGTGGTCGACGACGAGGATCCTGGTTGGTATAGAGCCGTGTCTTCGATCGCCGCCAGCGATCGCGTGAGGGGCGTTGAGCGCCGGAACGTCCTGCGCGATGCAGGCCGACTCGCGGTACAGGCGCAGCGTGGCTTCAAGCGCCGCAAAAGCACGTTCTCCTGGTCGAAGAGGGACAACAGCCGGCTTGCAGTGTGTCCGGGCGAGCAGCTGGGGCAGGGGGCGGCAGGGTCACGCTCAATACGGTACAGGGGAGCCGAGATAACCCCCGGCCCTCCGGGAAGATCTCGCAGAGAGCCGATCGCACGTATGGTGAGTACGCGGTGAGCGCCCCATAGGCTGAGGTATACTTATTACAATTTTGTCGCGCATGCGTCAACGAACGGCGTTGGTGTGTCTCTTGGGCATGGCCGTGGCCGTTTCCGGATGCTGGGCTCTTGTCGTGGCGCCCCCTGAGATCCCAGGTCCTGAGCCGGTCAGCCAGCCGTCACTTCAGACCTTCATGCGATCGGTGGGGACGCCGACGATCGTCCTGCGAGTGCCAACGCCGCAGAGTCAAGTGACGGAGGCGCAGAAGGCGCAGGGTGATACGGCAATGAATCAGGCGTACAACCTCATCGAACGGGAGCTCGTCAAAGCCGGTTTCACCGTTCGCGACCGCGGTCTCTTGGAGGCCGTGCTGCGGTCAAATCAGGATCTCGACTATCGCCTGATTCAAGAAAAAGTCAACGCGCAGTTGATTCTGGAAATCGTTTCTATCTCCGAACGTTCCTACAACACCGACCAGTACTCGCGCGTGAAGGATAAGGTGACCGGTCGATTGGAGTCCGGCGCATTCCCGCTCAGTGGGTGGCAGTTCGAGTGCAAGGTGGTCCTCGTCGACTCGGGAGAGATCGGTGGCATTTACACGATCCACATCGCCCCCAGGCAGAACTATTTTCTGGTCTCTGGTGACAACTTCCGGAACGCCAGCCCTCAAGGGATGCAGGAACGGCAATACCGCGGCTACGGGCTTGAGCTTCAGGACACGATTGAACCGTTTGTCCGCGAGCTGATCTTCGAGCTGAAGCCATGGATCCGCGGGGCAAGTCCCAGCCCTGATCGCTGACGGCGCTTTGCAGGAAAGGATACGACCATGCGGCACCATGGGACTCACACCGTTCCAAGGTTCGCTGTGGCTGTCCTCTTGATCGTGGCGTGGAGCTGCCAGAAAAGTCAGACGGCCAGGCGGCGACGCCGTGACGCCCGTGCAACGAGGCTTGAATATGAGGTGCGGGGACGACACGGTTGTCAGGCTTCGATTCCGATTGAATCCGCCCGGACGCTGAGAGTCGGGGCGCGTGGCGAATGGTTATCGCACGGCGATGGGGGCCACCGTCGAGCCGGTCGCTCCTCTGAGCTTGAGCGGCTGCACGATGAAGGCGAACTCGTGGATGCGCTTCTGGACGAGCTCATCGAGCTTGAGGCTCTCGATCAGGTAGATGCCGTTCGCCACCAGCAGGATCTGGTGGACCGGTGAGCTCAGGTTCGGCTCGGGGTTCGGATTGACCTCGACGCAGCAGGTATCCGAAGCGACGATCATCGGATTCTGTCGCACGAGCCACTCGGCGGCTCCGATGCCGAGCCCGGGCTGCGTCCGGTAGTAGCGGACGTTGTCCGTTCCCCACAGACGGCCGAATCCGGTGTGGATGATGACGGCGTCGCCCGCCTGGAGCGTGAGCTTCTGCCGATCGAGCGCGTCCTCGAGATCCCGGGCCGTGATCTCGTACTGATCGCCCAGCATCTCGACCCCGCGCAGCGCCGCGACGTCGATGAGCACGCCGCGGGTCATCAGGGCGCCCGCCTTCTCGATGCCCAGCCTGGAGAAACCGGTTCGTGTGGCGACTGCGTCCATCTGGACGCAGTTATACAGACCGTTGCCAATCGATTGATGGCCGAAGCCGTCAATCTGGGTGCCGACCTGGCCAAGCTCCGTCGTGACCATCTCCTCGTTCGAGCCGCGGTTGTTCGATCCGCGCGGCCAGGTGGTCCGCTTCAACTGCTGGCTGAAGATGCGGTCGCCATAGAATGGCATCCCCTCGAAGAGGGGATGGCCCAGCTCGACCACCTCGCCGGCCCCGATCAGCCGCGCGGCGCGCAGAACGACCTCGGCGGTCATCAGATTCGCGGCTCCGCGCTCGTCGGCTGGACCCCATCGCGAGGGACAGCGTTCGGCATCAGCGGGCGGTCGCCAGCTCTGGGCGCTGGCCGACGCGCTGCCAAGGCCGACAAGCAACAGCGTCACAATGGCGACATTCAGTCGTGGCATGGTCGTTCTCCTCTGTGTGCGCATCGAGGGGCCCTGGTCCGCAGGCGGTTACGAGTGTAAGGTACGCAGGGGACCGTTCGGTCCGTGGGAGGGGATGATGAGAACCAAGGCATTGGCGCTCCTGGTCTGGATGCTCGCCGCCATCTCGGGGCTGGCGCAGGAGGGGGCTGCGGTCCCGGCTCCGGTCCGCTCGGCCCTCTACGCCGTTGTTGGGAATGAGCTGACCCAGTACGCCGTGGACACGGACAGCATGACGTTGACACGGCGGGGCACGGTGACGCTGCCGGCGAACCCTCAGTACGCATGGCCTCACCCGTCCAGGAAGTACCTGTATGTCATCTGGAGCAACGGCGGCGCGAGCTATGTCGGTACGCGGACGGGCAACTGGCCGTCGGGCGACAGCCATGGCCTGAGTGCGTTCCGTGTGGGTGCCTCGGGCGCCCTCGAGCCTCACGGCCGGCCTGTTGGGCTCAACGCACGCCCGATCCAGCTGTCGGTCGATCCTCGCGGCAGGCATGTGCTGGTCGCTTATAGCGTCCCGAGCGGCGTGACGGTGCACACAATCGAGCCTGACGGAACCGTTGGCCGGGAAGTGCCGGCCTCCGGGCGATTGGATCTGGGAACCTATGCGCATCACGTGCAGACGGATCCGTCGGGCCGGTTCGTGGCCCTGGTCACCCGCGGCAACGGTCCGCAGCCCGACAGGCCGGAGGATCCGGGCGCGCTGAAGATTCTTGCCTACAAAGACGGTGTCCTGTCGAATCTGACGTCGATCGCGCCGAACCAGGGCTTCAACTTCCAGCCGCGGGATGTCGCGTTCCATCGCGACCAGCCATGGCTCTTCCTGACGCTGGAGCGGCAGGGACAGCTGGAGGTCTACAGGATCAGGAACGGTTCGGTCGATGAGCCGGCGCTCTTCCGAAAGAACACATTGGCGGATCCCACCAACGTCCGCCCCATGCAGGCGGCATCTGCCGTCCATCTGCATCCCAACGGCAGGTTCGCGTACGTCGGCAACCGCGCAACGGCGGTCACGCAGAGGAATGGCCAGCCGGTGCTCGTCGGGGGAGAGAACAATATCGCGGTCTTTGCGATCGATCAGAGCACCGGCGAGCCCACGCTCATCCAGAACGCCGATGCGCACGGAATTCGGCCGCGCTCGTTCGCCGTCCATCCGAGCGGCCGAATGCTCGTCGTCGGCAACCAGAACGAGTTCAACGTCTATGACGAGAAGGCCCGGGAAGTGCGGACAGTCCCTGCCGGCATGAGCGTCTTCCGCATCGGCACCGACGGCAGGCTGCAGTTCGTGCGCAAGTACGACGTGCCCACCGGAGAGCCCGACCGGTCGCTATTCTGGGTCGGCTTCGTGCCGTTGCCGTAGCGGCCTACTCCGGCAACCCGTTCGACGTCCGGAACATCCGCCACCCTTCCTTCATCCGGCGATCGAGATCGGCTTTGTTGGTCGGAGAAATCCAGCACACGACGTTGTGCTTCAGGCAGGCTCGCAGAATGGACTGCCGGGCGGCTTCCACTTCGGGCGCGTTCGCGGGCACACCGAAGGACGAGGACAGGTCGCCGCCGGCGGCCGCGCTAAGCGCGGTCACGCCCGGCACCTGCGCGATCGCGTCGACGTTCTTCACGCCCTCCGCCGTCTCGATGATCATGATCGCCATCAGGTCGCCCTCAGGATTGAGCGGCCAGACGTCGGCGCGGCGGCGGTACTCCTCCGTCTCGACACCCCACGCCCACACGGCTCCGCCCGGCGACCAGCCACGGATGCCCACCGGCCCCTTGTGCGTATTGGGAAACGCCTTCCACGGCGGGTACCGCATGCTCTTCACTGCGGCTTCTGCCTGCTCCTTCGTCTCGACGGTGTTGAACACGAATCCCATCACGCCAATGTCGAGTGCCTGCTTGACCACCCATGTGGCGTTCTCCGCCGCGTACGGAGGCATGCGCACGAAGAGCGCCGATCGCGGCCGCACGCCATTCCTGACGGTGTAGGCCTTGTCCTGCATCGCCGCCACGAAGTTGGCCAGCGCCTCCAGGTTGAACGGCGAGTGCTCCATGTCGATGAAGATGAAGTCGGTGTCGCGGCGGCCGACCGTCCGGGCATTCTCCCGCGACAGGTCCTGCGTCAGGAGACCGTAGATCGGCCTTCCCGAGGCCAGCTTTTCAACGGCAGGATTGAGGTGCGCGGGCGAGAGTGGCGGCAACTGGGCTGACAGCGTGCCTCCCCCCAGAACAGCGATCGCGACGACGGCACACGCACCACCCGTGAGAGCTGAGCTTGAGGATCTCATGGTGCGCCAATCCTGCCAGAAGTCCGAACGCAGATCAATTGCCTGCGTACAAGGCGAGGGCCTGGATCATCTCCAGGCCCTCGACATCCGGTGTGTTTACCAGCGCGCGTCGCGACGCTGACGGCTGTCGCCGCCGCCGCCCGCGTAGCCGCCGGTTCGCCGCTCCTGCGGCTTCGCTTCGTTGACCGTCAGCCGGCGCCCTTCGAACTCCTGCTGATCGAGGGTCTCGCACGCGGTGCGGCCCGCCGCGTCGTCCGTCATCTCGACGAACCCGAACCCGCGCGAGCGACCGGTGTCGCGATCGCGGATCAGGCGGACCGAGGCGACATCACCGATCGGGGCAAACAGCTGCTCGAGCTGCTGCTCCTCGGTATTGAACGACAGATTTCCTACGTAGATTCTCATTGCACACTTCCATTGAAAGTGTTGGAGGCAGCTGGCTTGATGACTTCTGGAGCGTGCAACTGAAGGAACGGGGCAGGCAACAGAACAAACGCGGCAGGATCCAACGTGACCCGCCCAGTATAGCACGCCAGGCGCGACACGCTCGCTACGGGCGCCCGGCTACTCCGCGCGGAGCTCGCACTGGAGTGCCGCGGCCAGATCCCGGGCCGTCGAGTGGCTCGGGTCGTCTTCTCGGCTGCGGCCGGAGGCGTGCCGCCATTCGATGCGGGCGATCGCCTTCAGCATGCGCCGCCGGCCGGCATGCCGCGCAGCGTAGGAGCTGGCCTCGACGAGCTCGCAGGCGGCTCGACGGATGTCATCGCCCACAGGTCCCGCCGGGCATTCTCCCGCCACCCGCAGCACCTGCTGGAGGCTTTCGAAGAGCGAGCTCGGCGGCTGAGGCGCCTCCACCGGCAGAGCGGTCCTCCACGCCATCGCATGACCGCGGGCGCGGTGCACGAGATAGGCGAACCGGCCGCCGACAGCGGCGAGCCACAGGGTCATGCAGGCTCGATGATCTCCACGAGACGCGCCACGCGCCCGGCAGCCACTTCCATCTGCGCCATGGTTGCGGCGCTGTGGTCACCCTCGAGACGCGGCGTGCACCCGGCGACGAGCTGTTTGGCGCGAAGTGCCGCAACGGCGACGAATTCGTAGGCGTTCAGATGTATAGGGCGAGTCACCATGACGAGGGGGTTCCTCCCAGGAAAGGCCATGGTGAGGAACCCGCGAAGCGGCGGGAGGCTCAGAACAGCTGCAGGTACTGTAGCACGCGGGGCGGATCCGCGTGCGGAATTCGCCGGTTTCGTGCGGCGACGGCGGTCACCGCGCCTTGATACGCCGCCTGGTCTCGTCGTCGGTCAGGAGCTGAAAGTGATACGTGTAACGCTCGAGCGATTTCGGCACGTCGTCCGCCGTCAGATCGGCGCCGTGCGGACCGAGCGCGGTCATCCACACCAGCAGCGAGTTGGCCTTGAACGGCACCATGCCGACGTTCTCGAGGGCGATGCCGTGGTCCTCGGGATAGTAGATGCCCTGCCGTTTCACGGGAATCGGGCTCAACGGCCGGTACAGCGCCGTTCCGTACCGGGCATCGTCGCCGGGCCGCGCCAGGTACATGAGTCCGGTCAACGCGGCATGAGGCGGATCGAGGTGCGGGCGCAGGCGGTAGCCCTTGCGGCGGAGCTGCAGGCGCCCTTCGGCCATCCGGTAGCGCACGCGCGCGGGATCCACGCCGTAGCTCTCGCGCCACAAGGGGGCGAGGTCGTCGCTGAAGGCCTGCTCGAGCCGCGGGCGCAGCATGCCATCGACGACGCGGCGATCGACGAAGCGCCAGACCAGCTCGGTGCGCCATGGGCCGACGTGGCTCTCGATCTCCCAGTAGTCGCGGCTGTAGCCGCTCGAACTCCAGAAGTCGGCCGGGGGAAGCGTTTCGAGCATCGTGCGGTAGAGCGCCGGCGGCAGGAACTCGTCGATGATGATATGAGGGAAGGGGTCGCGGGCCACCTGGGCGCGCGCCATCGTGCGTTCGAGGTGCGCGTCGACGGCGCCGGCCATCTGCTCGAGGGTGGCGGCAAAGCGAGGCAGGTCCTCGACCGCCTGGAGATCCCCTTTTCGCGCGACGGCCAGCCGCTGCAGCTGGTCGCTGGTGGTATCGAGCGCCCCCTGGAGCTTGCCGACCGACGCCTTCAGCTCCTCGAGCGTCCCGGCGATCGCGGCCGCCTGCGTCGCCTGCTCATTGCGCGACTCGGCAGCCCGTTCGGCGCGCTTCTCCCAGCGGTCCAGCCGCTTGCCGATCCGCTCGGCCGCACGCGCCGTGTCATGCGCCGTCGCAAGGCCGAGTCGATTCCAGACGCGGGTCAGAAGCGTCCGCGGTCTCACCGGCAGATGATACAGGCTCCCCGATGGCCTATTCAACCCTGACGTCGCTCTCCGTTTCGATCGTGCCGCCTCCCGACTTGACCGCGACGAGCCGCACTCTGAAGATGCCTTTCTCGTTGTACACGTGATTCACATTGGCGACGGGCCGGGTGCGGCTGCTCCCGTCGCCGAAGTTCCACTCGTATTCCGTGATCGTGGCCGAGGACACTCGGCATCGTGTTGTCATCGAAGCACCTCGCTCGCCTCCGCCTCTTCGATGTACCGGCGCACGTCCGCCGGCAGCAGAAGCCGCTGCGTCTCCAGCCGGCGCGCCGCCGCGCCGACCCCCGCCACATATCCGGCGTGATTCGCGTAGCGTTCCTCGAGCGAGAGGCGCGGATCGCCGGCAGCCTGGCGCTCGGCCCGCGTTCTCCTGAGCGGCACGGACTGACCGTTTGCCTCGCACCCGTCGTTCTCCCCGAAGCCCTCGCGCCGCAGCGCCCAGCCGGTCGTGGTCGCCAGCGGCGCCGCGACGGGTGGAAGCCGGATGCCGGCCACTTCGTTGCCATCCTGATCGACCCGCGATACGAAAATCGGATACGAACGACGATCGGCGAGCGATGGTGGAATCTTCGAGACGAGGCCCTTGTCGAGCAGCGGTCCGAAATCGAGATGGTAGCGGTTCGTAATCAGGCCCGTGTAGGTCACGCCTGGGATGGCCGGCCAGCCGAGCAGCTCCCGCGGGACGACGCCGGTCTGGCGTCCGGGCCTGGGGACGGCCATCACGGCGGTGCCATCGGCGCGCCGCGGCACCTGACTGGGCGGCGGCGCGGTGCCGTCGCTGACCCACCGATCCAGCGCGACGAGCAGCGCGCGGAGCGCCGGGAACGGGCTGGTCGGGTTCAGGAGCTGCTGGCAGATGCTGCGGTTGTTCGGCGCGCCGACGCCGTGCGAGAGTCCCGAGATCAGATAGAAGCGCACGTACGCCGGATCGGCGAGATCGTCGCCCTTCGTGTCGGTGTGCAGCAGCGAGCCGGCCTTGACCCAGTACTCATTGGCGGAGTTGGCGTCGAAGATCCGGGGACACGTGCCGCTCGCCTCGCAGCGGGCGCCCCGTCCAGCGGCCCGGCCGCTGAGGTGATCCGTCATGACCGGATACGCGAACGGGAAGACACCCTCGGGATAAAGGTGGTTCTGGCGATTGCGTTCGGTCCGGCCCGGTTGCGCGAACCGGTAGTTGATCTGCACGCCACTTCCGCCGCCGGTCCACTTGAGCATGCCGTCGACGACACGCCGGCCGCGTTCGTCCTGGTTGAAGCCGAGCGCGAGGAAGTCGTTCAGCGTCCGCGACGGCTGTGAGATGGAAAAGCTGAGCGTGTGCCGCACGGCGCCGGCAAGCGGGTTTGCCGCGCCTGCGGCGTCCTTCGCCTCGTGCCGGAGGAACGAGACGAAATCGCGCGTGGCGGCGAGCCCCACGGCCGCCACCACCGGATCCTTCGCCGTGTACGTGAACTCGTAGATGTCGCTCTGCCTGAACGGCGTGCCCGCCGGACGCAGCCGGATCGTGCGGGCGTCGACGTATTCCCACCCGTCCGCGGGCACTTCCACCGGCTGGTCGTCGAGCCTTGCGCGCACCGTCAGTCTCGCCTTCATCCGGTCGAGTGTCGCGGCAGGGTAGGTGAGCGTGGAGCGCAGGCTCTTCGGATTGTCGAAGACGATGTACTCGTACGAGGGGCCCGTGACGCTCGAGCCGCCCGCATTCCTGGCGACCGGAACCGAGATCGTGAGTCCGCCGGCCTCGGCCGACGCACCGAAGTCCCATCCGTTGCCGGCGATCGCATAGCCGAGGTCCATGAGGAATCCGTTGCCCGCGTCGGCGGCCTTCATCGGGTTGTTCGTCAGCCCGGCATCGTTCAGCGCCGCGGTCCGCAGGTCGCCGCGGTTGTTGAAATCAAGGATCAGCCGCCGGTTGCCCGTGCCCGGATTCATCGGTTTGAGGATCACGATGTCCATCGAGTACTCGACGTTGCCGCGCGCGTTGCGCGGCGCCCCCGCCAGATCGGTGATGACGGCATTGCGCGGGTCATCAGGGTCGACTTCTCCGTACGCCCTGCCGCGAAGCTTCTCGTAGGGCCCGACGCGGCCGTCCGGCCCGAACACCCGCCCTTCGAAGGCGGGCGACTCCGACAGTGTCGGGTCGATGACGATCCGCGTGATGTGGGCGGCGGCTGGGGATGCCGTCACCGCCAGGGCGGCGGCCACGACGAGCGCCGTCCATGGGAACGGTTTCGCCATGCTTCCTCCTCGATCAGGGCCGGAACAGACAAAGGCCGGCGACGCGGTGCGTATGATATGCGATTGGCGGGTTCGCCGGTCGATGCGATCGCACCTCCGGCACGGAACCCGCCCTGCGTCTCCAACCGCGGCGTCCGACCCGGTACCGGGCGCTACGCCGACCCGAAGACCGGCCAGAAGCGTGTCAGGAGGTAGCCGGCGACGACGAGCAGCGTCCACAAGAGCGCCGTCAGCTTCGCGCCCTGCCAGAACATCGTCCGCACATCGGCGCCGTAGCCGGCGGCGATGGCCGGCCCAGCCGACGAGGAGGGCAGCATGATGCCGAAGTTCACCGCCGCGCCTGCGATGTAGACATAGGGCATCGGGTTGATCTCCAGCCCCTGGCACGTGCTGATCGTGATCGGAATGACGATCGCCGCGGCCGCCGTGTTGCTCGTGATCTGCGTCAGGACGACCGCGATCAGCGAGAACACCACGATAGCGGCGAACGGGCCGCCGCCCGCCAGCGGGATGAGGCGATCGGCCAGGAACTTCGCCGTGCCGGTGTCGCTGAGCACCTGTCCAAGAGCGGAGCCTCCGGCGAACAGGAAGATGAGGCCCCAGGTCATCTGCTTCTCGGCGTAGTTCCACTCCAGCAGCGCCTCGCCCCTGTGACGCACCACGAAGCTCAGGATGCCGAACGCGATGAACGCGAAGGCCGGCGTCAGGCCCGGGAGCCACGGCGCATAGAGCTGCCTGGTGAAGGAGAGCAGCGTCGCCGCCGCAAAGAACGCCAGGCCGATGCGCTCCGGCGCCGACATCGGGCCGAGCCCGTGCAGCTCCTGTGAGAAGTACGCGCGAGTCCCCTCCACGCGATCGAGCTCGGGTTTGAGCGCGGCCGTCATGAACAGGGCGGCAGCCGCGGTGGCAAGCACCGTCAGCGGCGCCAGGCGGACGAGCCACGTCGTGAACAGGAACTCGCGGCCGAGCAGCTCCTCCACGAACTGGACGGTGAGCAGGTTGTGCGCCCCGCCGAGCGGCGTGGCGGCGCCGCCCACGCTGGTGCCCCAGGCCACCGCGATGATCAGGGCAGACCCGAACACGCTCGTGCGCAAGTCCGCGATGCCGATGAAGCGGAGCATCGCGATGACGACGGGCATCATGGCCGCGGCGACGACCGCATTCGGCAGGATGGAGCTGAGCGCCGCCGCCACCACGAACCATGCGATAAGCTGCTGTCGTGCGCCTGTCCCGATCGCCAGCAGCGACACGAGCGCGATCCGCCGGTCGAGCCCCCAGCGCCGCCAGAGCGTCGACAGGATGTTGGCGCCGAGCAGGAGAAACACCAGCGGCTCGGAATAGGCCGGCAGGATCGCGGTGACCGGCAGGAAATTGAAGATTGCCAGGACGACCGGCGGCAGGAATGCCGTGACCGCGAGATCGACCGGCATCGCGATCCACCACCACGACATCCAGACGAGCAGCCCGAGGCTGCCGCGGACCTCGTAGGGCACACCCGGCAGCGGGACGAGCAGCAGCGCCAGAAAGACGGCCGGCGCGCCGACGGTGTGCACGGCCCGCGTCAGCACGCTACCCGGCGAGCGCCGCCTGCCATGCTTCGAGGTACTTGTAGCCGCTGCCGGTGTTGAACAGCACGACCGACTCGCCGCGGCCGATCTGGCCGCGCGCGACGAGCTGCTGAATGGCCGCGAGCCCCGCGCCTCCTTCGGGCGCGGCCAGGATGCCCTCGAGCCGCGCCATCTCGCGGCATGCGGCCATCAGCGCCCCATCATCGACGGCAACGGCCTGGCCGCCGCTCGCGTAGAGGTCGGCGAGAATCAGAAAGTCGCCGAGCGGCTTGGGCACGCGCAGCCCGGCGGCCACGGTGGCCGCGTCCGGCCAGGCCTCAGCGGCCGGCGCGCGCCGGTCGAACGCCCGCACGATCGGGGCGCATCCGGCCGCCTGCGCGGCAATCATCCGCGGCCGCTTGCTGCCCGTGAGCCCCATCGCCTCGAGCTCCTCGAACGCTTTCCACATGCCGATGAGGCCCACGCCTCCGCCGGTGGGATAGACGATGACGTCGGGGAGTGCGCCCTCGAAGTCCTCCCAGAGCTCGTAGCCCATCGTCTTCTTGCCTTCGATGCGGTACGGCTCCTTGAGCGTCGACACCTCGTACCAGCCGTGCGTCGGCGCCTGCTGCGCGATGAACGCGCCGCAATCGGAGATCAGGCCGTCGATCAGGCGCACGTCGGCGCCGAACGCGCGGCACTCGAGCACGATCGCGCCCGGAGTGTCGGACGGCATGGCGACGACGCAGTGCAGGCCCGCCCGCGCCGCGTAGGCCGCCGCCGCGCCCCCTGCGTTGCCGGCCGTCGGCAGCGCGATCGTGTCGATCCCGAGCGCCTTGGCCATGGTCACGGCGGCCGAAAGCCCGCGCGCCTTGAAGGAGGCGGTCGGGTTCTGCCCCTCGTCCTTGATATAGAGGCGGTCGATGCCGATCTGGTGGGCGAGACGGTTCGCCCGGACGAGCGGCGTCATCCCTTCGCCGAGCGACACGGGCGGCGCGGGCGGCAGGACCTCCCGATAGCGCCACATCGACGCGGGCCGCGTCGCCAGCGCCTCACGGGTGAGCGTGCGGCGCGCGGCGTCGAGGTCGTATCGCGCCAGGAGCGGCCCGTGGCACTCGGGGCACAGGTTTCTGGGAGTCGTGTGATCGAGGACCTTCCCGCATGTCGGCCTGGAACATTGCAGGTGGGTGAGCGTTGAGGACATGTGGATCGGCAGTCTACACTGTGCGCACCATGAAACTGCTGCTCGCCCTCTCGGTCGTGGCCCTCGTGGCGCAGCCGGGGCAGCCACGGCTCGAACGGCGCACGTTCAAGACGCCCGATGGCACCATCGCCCGGTACGGTCTGGCCGTGCCGAGAAGCTACGACGCGTCATCGCCGCGCCCGCTCGTGGTGGCGCTCCATCCCGGCGGCGGCGCCGGCATGCTGTTCTACGGCGATCGGTATATGCGCTCGGTGTTCCTGCCCGGGCTGTCGGCGCTCGGCTCGATCATGATTGCGCCCGACGCGCCCCTCGGCTCGTGGACGGAGCCGAAGGCGGAACAGATGGTGCTCGCGCTGATCGATGCCGTCGGCCGCGAGTTTTCCATCGACAGCCGCCGCACGCTCGTCGCCGGCTACAGCATGGGGGGAGCCGGCGCCTGGTACCTCTCGGCGCGCCATCAGGACCGGTTTGCGGGTGCGATCGTGATCGCCGGCCGGACCGGCGAGCCGATCGAGACGCTCGCGCGCATCCCGACATACGTGATCCACGGACGTGACGACGAGGTGGTGCCGTTCGCGCAGGCGGAGGCGCGCGCGGCAGCGCTCGAGCGGATGGGCCGGCCGGTCCGCTTCGAGGCGCTGATGGGCGCGAGCCACTACGCCATGGGCGGCTACATGGCTGCCCTGTCGCGCGGTGGACGATGGATCAGCGATCAGTGGAACCGCTGATATCCCGATCCGCCCGGGATGGGTGTATCCTCGGCCGTGACATCTTCGCTGAAGACGGAGGACGCGCACTGTGCAATCAATTCCGGCGCTCCACTCTCACGGGGTCGCTGCTCATCATCGTGCTCGCTCTGGTGTCCTGTTCGGATTTCGGGTCGAATGGCGCGCCCGCGGCGCCGAGTGCGGTGCCGTTGGGACTGATGGGCGGCGGAGCGGCGGGTTCGGCTGGATCGGGCATCTCCGCACGCTACCTGGTGAGTCAGGGCGCGCCCGATCAATGTGAGATCAGGTGTATCGATCCGCCCGACGGATGTGTTTACCGCGGCGGGCTGCTCGTCGGCCCATGTAGCGCGGTGTCCTGCGGCCACCTGACCTGTGGAACCGGCAAGGCTGAATGTCCGGTCATCGACTGCGCCGCGCCGCCGCCCGGCTGTCACTACGAGGGAGCGGTGTCCTTTCCGTGCAACAGGCAGAGCTGCGGCACGCTCGTGTGCGACGGCGGGGTCTAGACCGGATTCATGAACCAACGTAGTGCCCGGCTTTAGCCGGGCTGAAGCCCGGCACTACGAACGATTTGGTGCCGGCGCCGGGTCATGAAACCGCTTCTAATCCAATCTTAGGACTGCGCTTCGGTCAGATCCCGCCGATACGTTTCGGTGAGCCCGCGCACGCACAACCACGAGATGACCGCGAGCGTCGCGCCGTAGATCGTCACGAGCGTCGACCGGCCCGTTGCGCTGAAGAGCGCGGTGGCCACGAACGGGGCAATTGCGCCCCCGAAGATGGTGCCGAGCGTCAGGCTCAGCGACACGCCGCTATAGCGCACGGCCGTCGGAAAGAGCTCCGCGAAGACCGCCGCCTGCGGCCCGATGTAGGCGCCCTGGGCGAGCAGCATCCCGCACACGGCCACGCCGGCGAGCAGCACCGAGCGCGTGTCGATCAGCGGAAAGAACAGGAGCGCCCAGAGGATGAGCGCGGCGTTGCTCCACCGCATGATGCGCTGCCGGCCGAGCCGGTCGGACCAGACCGCAAAGGCGAGAATCGAGCAGGCAAACGCCACCGCCGCCACGAGCAGCAGCCCGAGCGTCGTGGTCAGCGGGAACCCGAGCTCGCCGGTCGCGTACGAGACGAAGTAGACGATGACCAGGTAGCCGAGTGCGCTGATGGCGAGATAGCTGCCGGCCGCCAGCAGCACCGTGTGCCCGTTGGTCCGCAGGACGTCGACGACGGGAAGGCGCCGGGGGGCGCCGGCACGGAGCGCCGCCTCGAAGACCGGACTTTCCGCGAGCCCGAGCCGGACGTACAGCCCGACCGCCACGAGGACCACGCTGGCGAGGAACGGCACGCGCCACGCCCACGCCGCAAACTCGGCGGGCGTCACCAGCGTCGAGGCGAGCAGGAAGACGAGATTCGAGAGGATGATCCCCGCCGGCAGCCCCAGGGCGACGAAGCTGCCGTAATAGCCGCGGCGATGGCGCGGGGCGTGCTCGACCGACATCAGCACTGCGCCGCCCCATTCACCGCCGAGCGCGAACCCCTGAACGAAGCGGCACGCCACCAGCAGGATCGGGGCCCAGAGGCCGATCGTGGCGTAGTTCGGCAGCAGCCCGATGGCCAGCGTCGAGCCTCCCATCAGCATCAGGCACCAGACGAGCGTCGAGCGCCGTCCCACGCGATCGCCCAGATGGCCCATGACGATGCCGCCGAGCGGCCGCGCGACGAACCCGATGGCGAAGGTGGCGAAGGAGGCGAGCGTGCCGGCGAGCGGCGAGATCTGGGGAAAGAACTGCGGCGCGAAGACGACCGCCGCCGCCGTACCGTAGATGAAGAAGTCGTACCACTCGATCGTCGTGCCGACCGCGCTGGCCAGCGCGACGCGCCGCGCGTTGCTCACCGTGCGGCGGTTATAGCACGGGAATTACGTGTCGGGATCGGGCGGCTCGATCATGACCTTCGGGTCGATCGGCGCGCCGTACTCGACGATCGTCGAGGGATCCGTCATGGCCAGCGCATGGAGAAACGCAAGAGCTATTCCCCGGTTCAGGCGGACCTGAAGGTCCGCCTCTCCGAAAGAGGAATATGCCGTAGAGGTGCCGTAGAGGCGGGGCTTCAGCCCCGCCTTCTAGAACCGCAGCAGGCGGGTGATCTTCACGATAAACGATCGATTCAGCAGCTCGGGCGTGCCGCGCGTGAGCGTGTCGCGCCCTTCGCTGTACACGACGAACAGCTCGCTGCCCGGCGTGTACTCCCAGCGGAGGCGCGCGCTCGAGCTCAGCGTGCTGTTCGTGGCGTTGTACTGGACGAGGCTGCTGATCGCCATACGCGGCGATGGCATGATGATGGTTCGCGCGGTGATCAGGCGCTGTGTGAAGCGGCCCTGCGGCAGATCGACCCAGTTCAGCGTGAGGCTGGGCTCCACCGAGAAATGCGGCGACAGGTTGACGCGGCCGGCGCCGATGCCGAACTCCGTCCGGTCCCCGTTGTAGAACGACCCGCGGGAGGCCGACAGGCGGCCCGACAGGATCCGCTGCTGCCCGAAGCCGTACTGCGTGCGGGCAAACTGGTACCGATAGGCGCCTGCGGGCAGCCTGACGCCTGGCGAAATCTCGAACGGCGTCGGGAGCTGTTCCAGCGAGCGCGTGTAGTCGACCGACCAGCTGTCGCTGCTGTTGAAGTCGGTCCGGAACGTTCCCTTGATATCCCGGTTCTCGAGGCTCGCCCCCGCGGCGTCGGTGACGTAGTCATAGGTGGCCTGCCAGGTGTACTTGCGGACCGCGCGGCTCCCGCCCGGCCGCGGGCTGAACCGCAGCAGCGCGCTGTCGCGCCTGAAATCGGTGCGCCGCGTGAACCCGACTTCCGGATTGAAGTGCTCGCCGACCATCACCCGCTCCGCCATCACGCCGTACCGATCGGCGGCGTAGTCGAACTGCGCGCGGTAGCTCGTGTCGTCGCCGCGGAGCCCCGCTGTGTCGGTCCGTGCGACGTAGCTCGTGACGGACACGTTCCGGAAGAACTGCAGGTTCGCGTCCACGCCGAGCGTCAGGTTCGACCCGGTGTCGGCCATGGTGCGGGACCGGTGCGCGGCGATCAGGCCGACGGCGCTCCGCCGCAGCACGTCGCGCTTCAGCCGGAGCACGCTGAAGCTGGTGGCCAGCGCGCGGGCCGACGGCTTGTCGTCGGTGGAGATGTTGAGCGCGCCGAGGCTGAAGGCGCCCGCCTTGCCCGTGACGCGCCCGCCGGCGACGACCGGCACCGCCTGCCCCTGGCTGAGCCCGATGCGGCGGCTGAAGAAGAGGATCGGCACGTCGTTGGCCGCGGTCCCGCCGCCAAACCCGGTCACGCTGGCGCCCCCGAACGCGAAGATGCCCTGCCCCTCGAGGAAGAACTCGCGCTTTTCTGGAAAGAACAGGCTGAAGCGCGTGAGGTTCACCTGCTGTACGTCCTCTTCGACCTGCGCGAAGTCCGTGTTGTAGGTGACATCGGCCGTCAGGCTGCGGGAGAGGCCGTACTTGATATCGAATCCGGCGTTCGGCGAGAAGTCATTGCTGTAGGGTGCAGCCGCCGCGCGATCCGTCGTGAGCGCCGAGGCCAGATACGGCTTGACGTCGAGGTTCACGGACCGGGCGGGCGTCTCCAGGCCGACCAGCGTGCCGAAGACCGAGGCATAGAACGGCCCCTGCATGCCGTACGCATTCGGTACCCGCGTCAGAAACGAGACCTCGTTCTTCCATTTGACGATGCGGCGCAGTTGCACGCCCCAGACCTGTGGTCCCGATTCCGCATAGCGCAGCGACTTGAACGGGATGACCATTTCGTACGACCACCCGCCGTCGAACCGCGCCGCGCGGACGTCCCAGACGGCGTTCCAGCTGAGGTTCTGGTTCCCCTCGTCGGTGAACGCCTGATCGCGCAGCGCGCCGGCGGGCGAAGACTGGAAGAAGACGCCGTTCCGGCGGTCGTAGAACGTGTCGAACTGAATCGAGAGGCTTTCGTTCTGCGTCACGTCGCCGTCGCGCTGCAGCTCGTTGACCACCCACTGCGCGGGGTCGCCGCTGTCCCAGCAGCGCGCGGCGACATAGACGTTCCTGTCGTCGAAGAAGATCCAGATCTCGGTCTGCTCCGTGGCCGGCTGCCCCTCGCGCGGTTCCTGCTGGATGAAGCCGCCGGCGCCCCGCACCACTCCATAGATTTCATCGTCGAGGCGTCCGTCGAGGCGGAGCGGCGCCGTCAGCCGCGTCGCCCGGACGGTGGCACGGCCCTGTTCGTCGCGGGCGATCGTGTCGGGCGGGGCAGGAGGCGGCGGACCTTCGATGCCAGCGATCTGCGGGCCCTGTGCCGCCGCGGCGGCAGCAACCGCCGTCAGCAGGACAGTCGTACAGGTCAGGCGCACTCGGCCGGGGCATCGATGCATGCTGGTTGAGATCCGGAGATATGTCCTTGCTGGAGCGGAGCCCTATTGTACTATTCGTATACGCGAAGCAGGCTCCCGGCATTTCATTCCCCCGCGCAGCCGGGCCGCACGAAGGAGGTCAGGTGATGGGTCGGTTGTTCGCTGTGCTCACGGTCGTGATTGCGCTGGGCGCGCCCGGACTGGCCGCGGCGCAGACGCAGGCGACGTCGTGGGATCCGCCGCGCCGGGCCGACGGACAACCGGACGTCGAAGGCGTCTACACGGGCCGCGGCGGCGCGACCACGTACAGCATTGAGGGGGGCGACGACCATCGCCGCGTGCACCTCCAGATCACCGGCCAGATTACCGACGCGAAAGGCCTCGTCGTCGACCCGCCTGACGGCAAGATTCCGTATCAGCCGTGGGCCGCGGCCCGGCGCCAGGACATCTTCGAGAAGCACACCGACGCGCCGAGCGTCGACTACATCGATCCGATGACGCGCGGCTGCTTCCCCTCGGGTGTGCCCCGTGTCAACTACCAGGGGGGCAACGTGATCCGGATCGTCCAGCCGCCGGGCTACGTCGTCATGATTCACGAGTTCCAGCACGTGTACCGCGTGATCCCGCTCGATACCCGGCCGAGGCTTCCGGAAACGGTCAAGCTCTTCATGGGCGATTCCCGGGGGCGGTGGGACGGCAACACGCTCGTGGTGGACGTGACGAACCTCAACGACAGGACCTGGTTCGACATCGTCGGCGGCATCCATAGCGACGCGATGCGGGTGGTTGAGCGGTGGACGTTCAACGACCCCAAGACGATTGGCTACGAGGCGACGATGACGGACCCGAAGGCGTTCACGCGTCCGTGGACGATCAGGATCCGCGGGTTTGCCCGTGCGGAGCGCGGGTACGAACAGTGGGAGGACGCCTGCGTCGAGGGGAACAAGTCGATGGAGCTCTGGCTCGAGAGCCAGGCTGCCAAGCAGGCCAGATAGCCCGGCCCAGACTCGCTCTCCCCTCCGCCGCCCATGAGTCTCCGGTCCTGACCGGAGTCACCCCGCCACGCATCCGGTAATTCCGCACAGTCAGAACCCTGAGTTTCCGCTGAAGAACAACTGTATTGCGCGCGCCCTCCCAGAGGCGTAAACAGACGCTGTCTCGACCGCAGCGCCATCATTCGCCCCGGATTCGTCATGGAACGTCGGCTGGCTCACAACGAAAGGCCTACGGAAGGAGCGCCAGAATGGGACGTGCATTTCGGTGGATATTCGCGGTCGCGGCCGTCGCGGTGCTGCCGGCAGCCGGCTACGCGCAGGAGGCGACGATCGGCGGGACGGTGACCGACTCCACGGGCGCCGTGCTGCCCGGCGTGACCATCGTGGCGGTACACGAGGCAACCGGCAACACCTTCGAAGGCATCACTGACGAGCGCGGCCTCTATCGCATTCCGGTGCGCGTCGGCGTGTACCGGATGACGGCGCAGCTTCCAGGCTTTGCGAACGTCGTACGGAGCGGGCTCACCGTGCTTGTCGGCCAGCAGGCGCTGGTCAACCTGCAACTGGCGCCGTCGACGGTGCAGGAGACGGTGACGGTGACCGGCGAGGCACCGCTCGTCAATGTGACCTCCTCACAGCTCGGCGGCAACATCGACTCGCGGCAGCTCTCGGAGCTGCCGGTGAACGGGCGCAACTTTCTGGACCTGACGCTGATGGCGCCCGGCTCGCGTGCGAACCATTCGAACGCCGGCGGGCTGCCCGTGACGACAGGGCTCGGCACGGTGCAGTTGAACATCGACGGCCTGCAGGTCACCAACAATTGCTGCGGCACCGAGGGGCGCCAGCCGGGCTTCAGTCGCGACGCGATCGCGGAGTTCCAGTTCATCTCCAATCGCTTCGACGCCACGCAGGGGCGTTCGTCGGGCGTGCAGGTGAATGTGATCACCAAGTCCGGGACGAATACGCCGTCCGGGACGCTGTCGGGATACTTCCGGAACGACAGCATGAACGCCGAGGATTTCATTCAGCAGCGGGTGCTGCCGTACTCGAACCAGCAGATCAGCACGACCGCGGGCGGGCCGATCCGCCGCGATCGGATGCATTTCTTCTTCAACTACGAGTACGAGCGCGAGCCGGCCACGGTGACACACGACACCCCGTACCCGAGCTTCAACATCGACCTGCCGAACAACCGCAAGCAGCACAAACCGACGTTGCGCCTCGACGCGCAGCTGTCCTCGGCGTTGCGCATGAGCGTCTCGAGCTGGCTGTGGCGCGACTTCACGCCGATTGACAGCACGCAGGGGACGATCGGCGGATCGTCCAACCATCCGATCAACCAGATCTCGAACGACAAGTACGCCGAGGCGGTGCAAGGCACGTTCACCCAGATCCTCAGCAATCGTGCGTTCAACGAGATCAAGGTCGGCTGGGCGGCGAACCGGTGGCTGCAGGATCCCAACATCAAGGCGTGGGGAAGCAGTCTGCCGCTCAACGGCGCGCGGAATCCGGTGGCTAATCAGAGCCAGTACATGCCGGTCTTCACCTTCCGGGGCTTCAACATCGGCGGCGGGGCCAACTTCCCGCAGAACATCGGCCAGGACGTGTACACGCTGCGCGACGACTTCACGTTCGCCATGGATGCCGGTGGGCGGCACGACCTCCGGTTCGGCGGCGAATACCTCAAGTACCTGACGTGGCACGACTGGTGCAATACGCTGCGCGGAAATCTGTTCGTCGATGCGGGGCCGATTCCCGCCAACATCGAGCAGCTCTTCCCGGTGTGGAACGATCCGAGCACCTTCAACATCGCGGCCCTCTCGCCGATTGCCCGCGAGTACCGCGCCTCGTTCGGCAACTGCATCATTCACAGCCCGCGGAACATCTTTGGCGGCTGGTTCCAGGACGACTGGCGCATCGGGTCGCGCCTGACGGTCAACATCGGCCTGCGGTACGACTTCGAGACCGACGTCTTCGCGAACGAGCTGGGCGTGGCGGAGTTCCTGCCGGCGGGTCGGCCGAACGACACCGACAACTTCGTGCCGCGGCTCGGGTTTGCCTACAGCCTCAACGACCGGACGGTGATTCGCGGCGGCGCCGGCAAGTACTACGCGTGGCTCCTGAACCAGACGGCGCACCCGGTGCGGTTCGCCAACGTGCAGCGCGTGCTCTCGGTGTTCAACGATGGCCGGGCCGACTTTGCCGTGAACCCCTGGAACGGCCCGCTGCCCAAGGCTGAGGACCTCGAGCAGGCGTTCTGCAACGTCAACTTCGTGCCCGGCTGCATCCGGCGGGCCCTCGGCCAGACGATCGTGCCGCCCGACGCCGAGACGCCCTACAGTTACCAGGCGTCGATCGGTATGCAGCGGCAGCTCGGCGAGACGCTCGGCGTGTCGGTGGACTATGCGTACACCGGCGAGCGCCAGACGCGCGTCACCGGCTACAACATCAATCTGAGTTTCAACCCAGAGACGCAGCTGAACTACCGCTTCGCGGACATCAGCCGGCGCCCTTACCCGGCGTGGGGCCAGGTGCCGATGGACCGATTCGACGGATGGAGCAATTTCCACGGGGTCGATGTCGCGCTGACGAAGCGGATGAGCAGCAACTGGCAGGCGTCGGCGACGTACACGATCTCGGCATTCCGGGACGGCACCCCGGAGCCGTGGAGCGGCGTCATGGGGACCATCCCGTTTGCCGTTGCGGATCCACTGGGTGAGCAGTACGGCCTGGCGGCGTCCGATCAGCGGCACCGGGCGGTCTTCAACGGCATCTGGCAGCTGCCGTACGGACTCCAGCTGAGCGGACTCTACTTCTTCGGCTCCGGCCAGCGGTTCGCCACCACGTACGGCGGCGATGCGTTGAACACCGGGACCACGACCGGGAGCACCCGCGCCAGGCCGGCGAGCGCCGGCGGCGGCGTGACGCCGCGCAACAACCTCGTGGGCGACCCGCTGCAGCGCGTGGACCTGCGGTTGATGAAGCGCACCAGGCTCGTCGGCCGTGCGACCATCGACGGCATGATCGAGGTGTTCAACATCTTCAATCACGAAAACTTCGGGTCGTACACCACGGCGGAAAGCAACCGGAACTACGGCCGGCCGACGTACAACCCGAACGTGGCCTACCAGCCGCGCATGATGCAGGTGGGGCTCCGCTTCGCGTTCTAGATCCTCGGCGGGTCCGCCGGTCGTTGCGACCGAGTCTCCGGCGGACCCGCCCACCCACCAGGCGGCGGGGCGGCGGCCTGCTTGCTTGACAGCCTTGCGGCGCGCTCCTAAAATCTCGCGAAAGCACAGGTGGTGCAGGCGACTGCAGAAAGGAGCCGGTGTGGGATACCGTTGCCTCGGGTCAGTTCTTGCGCTCGCAATTGCCGGAGCTTGGGCGACGGCACCCGCCGTATCGGGACAGGCGATGCCGGCCCCGGTCAAGCCGTGGGATCCACCACGGACGGCGAACGGCCAGCCTGACATCCAGGGCTCCTGGAGCCAGCGCAGCAACATCACCACGTACAGCATCCAGGCCGGCGCCATCGATCGCGAAGAGCACACGCGGATCGGCGGCCAGGCGACGGCCTTCGGGCGGCCGATCATCGATCCGAAGGACGGCATGATTCCGTACCAGCCGTGGGCGCAGGAGCGGGCCAAGTATCTCAACCTGCAGCACCGCGGACCGTCAAAGCCCGAAAACCTGGACCCGGTCTCGCGGTGCTTGCAGGAAGGCGTTCCCCGGATCGTGTATCAGGGCGAGGTGCGCATTCTGCAGTTCCCCGATCAGATCGTCATGCTGCACGAGTACGGCCATCACTACCGCGTCGTGTACCTGGACGGGCGTCCCGCGGTCGGCGACGGCCTGAAGCTCTGGATGGGCGATTCCCGCGGCCGCTGGGAGGGGAACACGCTGGTCGTCGATGTCACCAACCAGAACGACAAGAGCTGGTTCGACATCGTCGGCAGCTTCCACAGCGACGCGATGAAGGTCACCGAGCGATGGACGTTCGTGGACAAGAGCCGCATCGACTACGTGGCCACGATTGAGGATCCGAAGGTCTACACGCAGCCCTGGAAGCTGTACGTGGAGCTCGGGCGCAACGAGGCGGAAGAGCACTGGGAGAACGCGGTGTGCGAAGGGAACAAAGCCGTGCACGTGGCGTTCGACCTGCCATTCGACCGGTAGCAGACTTCCAGATACTCCGCTCCTGAATCAAATCAGTCGCGTCCAGACGTCGAGACCGACACGTTCGCCGACGAGCTGGCTGTCGAGCCGTTCCTCGAGGCGGATCGGCCGCTCGACACCGACAACATCCAGCCGCGCTTCGGCTTTGCGTACAGCGTGAACGACCGGACGGTCGTCCGCGGCGGCGTCGGGAAGTACTACTCCTGGCTGATCAACCAGGTGGCGCACCGATTCGGTTCGCGAACGTCCAGCGGGTGCTCTCGACCGACATCTCACGGCGTCCGTTCCCGAACTGGGCGGCCGTGCCGATGGACGTGTTCGAGGGCTGGAACAACCGGCATGCGGCCGACATGTCGGTCACCAAGCGCTTCAGCGATCGGTGGCAGGCGTCGGCGACCTACGGCCTCGGGTGGTACTACGACGGCCAGCCGAATCCGAGAAGCGGCCTGGACCAGGTCACCTTCGACGTTCCGCCGCCGCTCGGCGAGGATTACTCGCTCGGCGCGGGCGACCAGCGGCACCGTCTAGAAGGGGGCAAGGGAGCAAGGGGATTTTTCCCCTAGCCCCCTGACCCCCCGATCCCTGATTTCCTGATCCCTGTTCCCCGCTCCCTGATCCCTGAGTACAATACCCACCAGACCTTCCCTTCTTTCAGGAGCACGCCGCGTGAAACGTTTCCTTGGATTCAGCGTTGTACTCGTAGCCGTGTCGTTCGTCCTCACCCCGCGTGCGTTCGCCCAGACGGCCGCTCCGTGGAGCCCGCCGCGGACGGCGGACGGCCAGCCGAACATCGAAGGCTTCTGGAGCGAGCAGAGCGACATCACGACCTACAGCATTCAGGCGGGCGCCATCGACCGGGAAGAGCACACGCGGCTCGGCGGTCAGGCGACCCAGTTCGGCCGTCCGATCGTCGACCCTCCGGACGGCATGATTCCGTACGCCCCGGCGACGCTGGAGCGCGCGAAGTACCTCAATCAGGAGCACCGGGCTCCGCAGAAACTGGAGAATCTCGACCCGGTGGTGCGCTGCTTCATGCAGGGGATGCCGCGCATCCTCTATCAGTCCGGGATGCGGATCGTCCAGAAGCCGGGCTACATCGTGCAGCTCTGGGAGTACGGCCACCATTACCGCGTCATCCACCTGGACGGCCAGCCCGTGCCGAGCGAATCGCTCAAGCTGTGGATGGGCTACTCACGCGGCCGCTGGGAGGGCAATACGCTGGTCGTCGAGGTCACCAACAACAACGCCGAGACCTGGTTCGACATCGTCGGCAGTTTTCACAGCGACGCCCTGCGCGTGACCGAGCGGTATACGTTCGCTCAGCCGGATCAGATCGACTATGTCGCCACGATCGAGGACCCGAAGGTGTACGCACGGCCGTGGAAGCTTGCGATGGCGATTCGCCGGAACAAGCCGCAGGAGCAGTGGGAGAGCGCGGTGTGCGAGGGCAACAAGGCCGTGCACGTCTCGTTCGATTTGCCGTTCGAAGGGGAAGCTGCGAAGTAGAGCAGAGTAGGGGGCGAGGGGTCAGGGGGCAAGCGACCCTAATCCCTGGCCCCCTGACGACCCCCTTCGGGCGTCAGCTCAGCGAGTGCCCGCGGCGCCTCTGCCGCCGGGATCGAGCGACGCCGCATAAGCCGAGACGTTCATCAGATCCTTCACCGACATCGCCTGGACGACCGGCTTCATCACCTCGGACCAGGGCCCCTTGCGCGTGCCGGCCTTCATGTCGAACAACTGGCGCATCGTGTAGCTCGGGGAGCGTCCCGCGATCGGCGGGATCGGGCCGTTGCCTTCGAGCGCCCGCCCGTGGCACACGGCGCAGCTGTATTTCTCGACGAGGGCTCTGCCGGCGGCCAGGCTGCCGGCGGGAACATACGCGGTGTAGCTGATGTGGGTATCCCGCGCTTCCGCCCTGAACGCGTCATCCGGCACTTCGACGATCCGCTCGCCGATCGGTTCGGTGCCGGCGCCTTCACCCTGTATGGCCATGTGCATGCCGCCCTGGAGGCGCGTCTTCGGGACCTCAGTGCGCTCGATGACGGTGATCTGCCTGGGGTGCGGCTGCTGCGCGAAATACTCGGCGGCCGACCGTGCCTCGTCCGGCCTGAGGTTGGTGGCAAACCGGATCATGTTGTTCGTGTTGGCCTTCCGAGGGTCCGCGCTGCGTCGAAGCCCGTTCTTGAAGTCCTCCATCTGCTGGAGGAAGTAGGCCGGGTGCAGCCCGCTCACGGGAGCGTTCTCAGGACGGCCGCCGCCGTCTGCGAGGTGGCAGAACCCGCAGGCCCGCGCGTCTTCGGTGCTGCGGCCGTATCGGACGATCGTGGGCATCGGGCCGTGCTCGTTTGGAAACCAGTCGGGGATCTCGAGCAGGCCGCGGACCTGCCCGCGGGTGAGCGCGACGAGGCTGCCGGGAATCTTCAACACGACGCTGTCGTCGGCCGGCAGCGCCGACGTGGGCGGCGGGGCGCCCGGCACCGGGGGTGCGTACGCCCACTCCGGCAGGCCGGCCGGAATCGGCGCCGGCGGCGCGGCTGCGGCCTGTGGCGGCCGCTGCGGCTGTTGCGGCTGCTGTGCGCCGATCGACGCACCGAGCACGACGGCGGCGATCGCCAGCAGCGCACCAAGAGTCCTGCTCATCTCGTCCTCCTTCATGCGGACACGATTCCCTTGCCCCCTTGCCCCTCGTCCTACATCCCCGCCCGATACGTCCTGGTGAACCCGTTGCGCGCGTTGGTGACCGTAAACGTGCCGTCGGCCTGCGCGCGGACCTTGAACCAGAACGCCTTCCCGTTGTGCACCGGTGGCGCCGGCGGCTGCTGCCCCTGGGGCGGCGGCGTCCACGCGCCGATCGGCAGCGCGTCCGGCTGTTCGTCGAAGGGGTTGGCGATGAACAGCCCCGGCACGGTGTACTCCTGGCCGCTGAGGAGCGAGAAGTGCGCCTGCCAGACGTCCTCGAGGCCGGGGGAATTGAGGATGATGCGCATCGCGTCGGGCTGCCCGCCCTTGCGCGTTCCGTTGTTGATGATCGATACGCGCGGCTGCAGCGCGTGGACGAGCACCTCGGAGTTCGAGACCGCCTGGCCGTGATGGCCGACAATCAGCAGGTCGGCGGTTCCGAGCCGGTTGGCCGGACACATGAGCTCGGCTTCCTTGTTCCACGTCAGGTCGCCCGGATGGACCGCCCGGAACTTCCCGAACATGACATGGCTTCCGACCGACTGCGCGTTCTCGCTCGTATCGACCGCCTGCGGTGTGAACGCCGCGCAGTAGGGATTCGAGGCTCCACCGCCGGGCAGGTTCGACGGGATCACCTGCCCGCCCGATGTCACGACACGCCACTCAACCCCCTTGAGGGGCAGGCGATCGCCCGGTTTGACGATGACGCGCCTGGCCCTGGCCACGAGCGCCGGGTAGACCGTGTCGAGAAACTCGGTCGATGCCGGCTGTGGCTGGATCGTCGGCCCGTGATCGTAGTAGGCGCCGATTGGGATCTGCCTGGCGAGCGCTTCGAGGGCGCCGAAGTGATCGCCATGCCAGTGCGTGGTGATGTGATGGTCGATCCGGGTCAGCCCGGCGTCGCGGGCGGCATCCAGAATGCGTCCCGCGTCGCGGGCGGCGGCAGGGCCGCCGTTGCCGGCGTCAATCAGCACCGACTCGCCGGCCGGCGTGACGAACAGGGTGGCGTTCCCCCCTTCCACGTCGACGACGTAGATGTCGAGCGTCGTGCGTCCCTGCGCGGCCGGCAGCGTGCCGGCCGCCGCCAGAACGGCGATCGTGACGAGCAGTCGAGCGCGCATGCGATCTCTCCTCTGCGGCGTCCGGAGGGCGTGATGGTGGGGAAGCCTACCACCCGCGTTGGGGAGGGACAAGCGGTAGAATAGCCGCGCCGAAGGAGCCAGGGAGCCCGGGCGGGCTCTGGCATTGCGACTGCATGGAGGGCGACCTACGCCGAGGACGTGCTGGGCGCCAACGAAGACGAAACTCAAGGATAGGCGGACCTGAAGGTCCGCCTCTACGAGTACAACCTGCCGTCGTCGAGGCGGGGCTGCAGCCCCGCCTGCTCATCTCGCGTCCAGATTGCCGCGCGTGGCCGTCCACGGGGTGCCCGTGCCGGCGGCCCGTGCGGTGCCTTCCATGCGATTGCCGCTGACGCGCCCGGTGTATTCGGTCGTCCCCACGGTGAAGCGGATCCGATCGCCGCGCAGCTTGCCGTCGGCAATCGGCGCGCCGTCGAGCATCCCGCTGACCATCTGGTATTCCTGGCTGAGCACGAGCGGCTGGTTGCCGAGACGCCAGTTGCCTGCCACCCTCGCGGGCACGATCCAGAGCAGGGCCGTGCACCAGGCCGAGCAGCCCTTGTCCGAGATGCTGACGGTTTCGTCGGGCGTCCAGCCTTCGATCCCGAAGGTGTTCGCCACGATGCGGCTCCCCGGCTTCAGGTCGAGGAACCTCGACCGCAGCTCGAGCATGTTGCTCGGCAGCAGAAAGAGCGCCATCACCGAGGCCTGCGAGATGTCGGCCTTGTACATGTCGCCCTCGACGAACGTCGCCCGCGCGGCGACGCCGGCCGCGGCCGCGTTGCGCAGCGAGAGCGCCACCATCTTCGGGTTGAACTCGACGCCGAGCGCCCGCGCGCCGCGCCTGGCCGCCGCAATGACGTTGCGGCCGTCGCCGGAGCCGAGGTCCATCACGTAGTCCTGCGGCGTGACCTTGGCGAGGTCGAGCATCGCCTCGACCAGTTCGGGCGGTGTCGGCACCCAGACCACGTCCTTGCCCGCCTGGCCGACCTGCGGGACGAACTCGTCTGCCTGGGCCGGCGCCTGCGCGGCCCCCGGGGCCGCCAGCAGCATCAGCAGGCCGATTGCCGCTCCCGCGCGGCTCCAACACAACCGGATCATCGTCTTCCTCCTGCGCAGTGAATATGAGCACCGAGGCCCGGAATTATGCCTCAAAACCTCAGAACCACGAAGGCACGAAGGTCTCGAAGAACACGAAAGAATCAATCGGGGCTTCGTGGCCTTCGCGGTCTTCGTGAACTTCGTGGTTATCCGGTTCTGGCAGGTTCCCAGCGGAGGCCCAGCGCAAGGATGCGTTCGAGCAGCCGCTCGTAGGAGACGCCCCTGACCTCGGCCGACTCCGCAAAATCTTCACCGTAGGCGAGGTTCGGATTCGGGTTGGCCTCGAGCACGAACACGCGGCCGTCCTCGTTCATGCGGAGGTCGATGCGGGCGTACCCGCTCAAATCGAGCGCCCTGTACGTGCGCCTGGCGATGCGCTGGATGCGGTCCGCGACGTCGTGGGGGAGCGCGGCGGCATCGGTCATGATGCCGTGGCGTTTCTGGTATTTCGTGCTCCACTTGACGCGCTCGGTGGCGATTCGCCACCGGTTCTCCGGCATCTGGTCGAACGACATCTCCCACACCGGAAAGACCTCGAGCCGTTCGTTGCCGAGGACGCCAACGTACAGCTCGCGGCCGTCGACGAACTGCTCGACGATGGCGGCGGTGCCGAGGCTGTCGTGGATGAACTGGACGCGGCGCTCCAGCTGGTCCTCGTTCTCCACGACCGAGGCCTGCGAGATGCCGGCCGACGCTTCGAAGAAGAGCGACTTCACAATCAGCGGAAAGCGCATCCGCTTCGAGAGCCGCGCGCGGCGGCCGTGCCGGACGACGGTGAAGTCGGGGACGGCGATGCGGTGATAGGCGAGCAGCTTCTTCGAGAGCGCCTTGTCGCGCGCAAGGATGAGGCCGCGGGGGTTGCAGCCGGTGTACGGCAGCTGGAGCAGCTCGAGATAGCTCACGACGTTCTGGTCGTACGTCGTAATCCCCGCGAACGCTTCCATCAGGTTGAAGACAATGTGCGGCTTGAAGAGCCCGACGGTCGCGCGGATGCCACCGAGGTCGTCGTGAAGGCCGAGCACGCGCAGGCTGTGCCCCATCTCCTTGAGCGTCTCGATGACGTCGTACTCCATCTTCCACTCGGCCTCGCGCACATCGATCCCCGACGTGTCGGCGGGGGGCACGAGATGCTCGTGAACCAGCGCCAAGATACGCAGCTTCTTCACCTAACCCCTTGCTCCCTTGCCCCCTCAGAGAAAGACCCTGTGGCCGCCGCTGTGGAGGTAATTCATCGCCTGGACCGTCAGCAGCACCGCAAACTCCTGCCGCGCCTGCTCCTCCGGCACGGCCAGGCGGAGCCGGAGCTCGCGGCTGCGGGCGATCATGTCCTCGAGCACCTGATCGATCGTGTACTGATAAATCCCGGTCCAGCCGGAGACGAGCCTGCGCATCGGGCGCCGGATGCGGGAGAGGAACTGGGCCGCGGTGATGTTGCCGGCATACTCGGGCGACTCGGAGAACAGCCGCCGGAGGTCGCGATCGTAGAAGCCCGGATGATCGAGACCGTAATAACGCCGCTTGTTCCGATAGTGCTGGCGCAACGTCTTGCGCAGCCTTCTCAGCGGGTCCACGTCAGCCGCGTTGAGCACGCGCGGGGGCTTGCCGCGGATCGATCGCATCAGCGCGTCCATGTACTCGAGCTTCTTCAGCGCGGGCCACCCGGCGTACCGCTGGCGCCATTCGCTGGTCGGCGTGAGCCACACGGCAAAGGTCTCGGCGAAATCCTCGTCCGGATGGCTCTGCGCGTACCAGGCGTCGAGGTGCAGCACGTATCGCTTGCTGTAGGGCTTGGGCGTGTAGAACTCCGGGTACGGCCTGGCCGGCGAGCCGAAGATGCGCCGCCGCTGCTGCCGGAGCCGCAGCCGGTACGCGTGATCGACGGCGTGGCCGGACTCATGGCGGAGAATCCGCATGCACCACTCGTGCTCTCCCCCTTCGACTTCGAGCATCTGGGCCTCCTCGAGCCGGGCCAGCCGCGGGTGCGCGAGATAGAAGGGCACGGCCACGGCCGTGGATCCATCAGGCGTGAACCACTCGTCCGAGAGGTAGAAGTGCACGGGAAACGCAATGCCGCCGGCGTCGAGCTCGCTGCGCAGCTGATTCAGCCGTGCCGCCAGCGTCCCCTCGATCTCGAGCGGGAGGTCGGCCATCCGGACGTCGAGCAGCGCCTCGTCGTCGAGGTCGACCCAGTCGGTGCGAAGCGGCAGACGGCGCATGTGACGGCATCATAAACTAGGGGTCATGACCGTACTGGCGGCGCAGGAGCGCGATCGCGCGCGGGTGGACGAAAAATACCGGTGGAATCTCGCCGAGATCTATCCGGACGCGGCGGCCTGGCGCGCCGAGAAGGCCCGGTTGACCGCCGACCTGCCGAAGCTGCGGGCCTACGCCGGCCGCCTCGGATCGTCGGCCCAGACACTGGCCGACGCGCTCGACCTGATGATGCGCCTCGACAGGGACCTGTCCCGCCTGTACACCTACGCGAGCATGCTGTCGGATGAGGACACGCGCCTGAGCGGACCGCTCGGCATGCAGCAGGAGATGCAGCAGCTTCACGCGGATTTCAGCGCCGAGGCCTCGTACGCGCAGCCCGAGATCCTGCGCGTGGGCAGCGCGACAATCGAGCGGTTTCTGGCGGCGGAGCCGCGGTTGGAGGTGTACGCGTTCATGCTGCGCGACATCGCGCGCCGCGCCGCGCACACGCTCTCGGACGCCGAGGAGAAGCTGCTCGCCGACGCCATGCCGCTCTCCGCCGCGGCCGGCAACATCTACGGCATTCTTGCCAATGCCGACTTCCCGTACCCCGCCATCACGCTGAGCGACGGGCGCACGCGCAAGGTGGACCAGGCCGGCTACGCGGATCTGCGCACGGTCCCGCAGCGCGAAGACCGGCGCGCGGCGATGTCGGCCTTCTTCGGCGCGCTCGGCGCGTTCGGCCGCACGTTCGGCACGACGATGAACGCCAACGTGCAGAAGTCGATGTTCTATGCACGGGCCCGGAAGTACGCGTCGACGCTCGAGGCGGCGCTGGATCGGCCGCACATCCCGGTGTCCGTGTACACGCGCCTCATCGACGGCGTGAACCGCAACCTGCCGACCTTCCATCGCTATCTCCGCCTGCGCCGGCGGATGATGGGGATCGCGGGCGACCTGCATTACTACGACCTCTACGCGCCGCTCGTGGCGTCGGTGAACCTCCGCTACACGCCCGAGGAGGCGCAGCAGCTCGTCGCGTCCGCGTCGGCGCCGCTCGGCGCGGAGTACGTGTCGGTGCTGCGCCGGGCGTTCGCCGAGCGCTGGCTCGACTGGTATCCGGTGGAGGGCAAGCGATCGGGCGCCTACTCCAACGGCGCCGCGTACGACGTGCATCCCTACATCCTGCTGAACTACCTCGGGCAGTACAACGACGTCAGCACGCTGGCGCACGAGCTGGGGCACACGATGCACAGCTACTATTCGAACCGGACGCAGCCGTACGCGACGGCCGACTACCCGATCTTCGTGGCCGAGGTCGCGTCGATCTTCAACGAGGCGCTCCTGATCGACTACATGCTGAGGACCATCACCGACGGCCCGACCCGGCTGTCGCTGCTCGGCAACCACCTCGAAAGCATCAAGGCGACGGTGTTCCGGCAGACGCAGTTCGCGGAGTTCGAGCTGCGGATGCACGAGACCGCGTTCCAGGGGCAGCCGATTACGGGCGAGGCGCTCGCAGCGCTCTATGTCGACATCACCCGGCGCTACTACGGGCAGGAGCAGGGCGTGCTCGTCGTGGACGAGGACGTCGCCCACGAATGGAGCTACATCCCGCACTTCTACAGCGACTTCTACGTGTTCCAGTACGCCACGTCGTTCACGGCGGCGGAAATGCTGGCCGCGCGGGTGCTCGCCGGTGATACCGAGACGACGCGCCGGTATCTGGCGTTCATCAGTTCGGGAGGGTCGAACTACCCGATCGATCTGCTCAGGGAAGCCGGGGTCGACATGACGAGCGATGAGCCGCTCGATGTCACGATGCGGACGATGAACCGCATCATGGACGAGATTGAGGCGATGTTGGGATCGTAGGTGATTGTGTACGTAGTGCCGGGCTTCAGCCCGGCTAAAGCCGGGCACTACGTCTACAAGATTCGTTTCCCCAAGGCCGACAGCGCGAGCTCGGTCGCAAACTCCGCGGTCGTGTTGCGGATGTCGAGCGTCGGGTTGACTTCCACCAGGTCGAGCGCCACGAGCATCCGCGAGTCGGCGACCAGCTCCATCACCATGTGCGCCTCGCGGTAGTCCAGCCCGCCTTTGACCGGCGTGCCCACGCCCGGCGCAATCGACGGATCGCAGACATCCATGTCGAACGACACGTGGATGCCGCCCGTGCCGGCGGAGGCGAGCGCGATGGCGCGCTCGGCCACGCTGGCGATGCCGTCGCGGTCGATGTCCTTCATCGTGAAGACATGGACGCCGGCGTCCCGGATCCGATCCTTTTCCTGTTCGTCCAGGTTCCGGATGCCGACGAGCACCGTGTGCTCCGGCCGCGCGCTCGTCCGGCCGCCGATCGCCGCGAGCTCCTCCGGCCCGCCGCCGAGGAGCGCGGCCAGCGGCATCCCATGCACGTTCCCGCTCGTCGTCGTCTCGGGCGTGTTCATGTCGCCGTGGGCATCGACCCAGAGGACGCCGATGGGGCGCTCCGCCGACCGCTGCACCCACGCGGCGCTGGCCGCCACGGAGCCGGCCGCCAGGCTGTGGTCGCCGCCGAGCACCACCGGCAGCGCGCCGGCGTCGAACGACCTGAGCACCACCTCGTGAAGCCGCTGGCAGACTTTGGCGATTTCGCGGATGTACTTCTTCCGCTCGTCCGCCGGCCGATGGGTCTCGGGAATCGGCGCCGGAACGTCCCCCTTGTCGACGACCGGACGGCCGAGCGCTGCGATCTGATTGCGGATGGCGGCAATCCTGAAGGCGGAGGGGCCCATGTCGACGCCGCGGCGGCCGGCGCCCAGATCGAGCGGCACGCCGATGATGTGGACCGGCTTCATGGCAAATGCAAAATGCTCAATGCCCAATGTCCAAAGACGATGGCCTGCGTTGGTCATTGGGCATTAGGCATTCGGCATTTTACATTCCGTGACGTACGCGGCAGCTCGACCGGCCGCCTGGCGGCCGTCGGCCACGCAGTCGGGAATGCCGATCGCGCGGAACCCGCTGCCGGCAAGGAACAGACCGCCGATCTGCCCGGCTCGCCGCTCGATCGACGCCACGCGGGCGAGATGCCCCACCTCATGCTGCGGGCTCTGGCGCGGAAAACGGTACAGCCGCTCGACCATCGGCGCGCCGTCGATCTGCAGCAACTCGCTCAACGCCTCCCGCGCGGCGGCCATCAACCCCTCGTCGCTCTGATCGAGCCGGTGAGGATCGCGCCCCCCTCCAAGAAACCCGCGGACGAGCGCGCAGCCTGCGGGCGCCCGCCCGGGCCACTTGGAGGTCACCCACGTGCCGGCCAGCAGCGGGCCGCCCTCGACGCGGGGGACGACGAACCCCGTGCCCGACAACGGGTGCCGGATCTGATCGCGGCGGTAGCCGAGCGCCACCGTCGCGGTGGAGGCGTAGGGGACGTCGTCGCAGAGGTCGGCCAGCGGAGCGTCGAGCGCGCGCAGCAGAGCGGCTGCGGCGTAGGCCGGCAGGCTGAGGATCACCGTCCGCGCTGCGATCGATCCCGTCTCTGTATCGACGGTGAAAAGGCCCGCGCGCCGCAGACCGGTCACACGGGTGGAGCCCCGCACCGTTCCCGGCGCCAGCGCGGCGCTGACGGCGTCGACGAGCTCTCCTACGCCGCCGGGAAGCGAGACGAACGCGCCTGAAGGCGAGGGCGCGATGCGCATCGCGCGGATCGATCGAAGCACGCTGCCGGCCTGCCGCTCCGCCTCGACGAGCCTGGGAAACAGCGCGCGGACGGAGAGGCGATCGGCGTCGCCCGCATGAATCCCGGCCAGGAGCGGTTCGCCCAGATAGTCGAGCGCCTCGCGGCCGAAGCGCCGTTCCACGAACGATGCAATCGACTCGTCCTCGACATCGGTACGGGGGATGAAGACTTCCGCCGCCATGCGGAGCTTGCCGGCCCACGTGAACAGCGGAGAGCGCGCCAGCGCGGCCAGGCTGACCGGGAAGCCAAGAAGAGACCCTTCGGCAATCGGCCACAGCCGGCCGTCGCGAAGGATGTAGGCGGTGCGTGGCGTCAGCGTCGGCATCAGCCGATCGCCGAGTCCGAGCTCGCGGCAGAGGGCGACGGCGGCCGGCTTGTGCACGAGCAGCGCATCCGGGCCGGCATCGATGATCCAGCCGTCCAGACGCTCGGTGCGGATGACGCCGCCCGGGCGTGGCGCCGCCTCGAGCAGCCGGACGCTGAGGTCCCGGCGCTGCAGGTCGTAGGCGGCCGAGAGGCCCGTGATGCCGCCGCCGACGACGACGACGTCAACGACGCTGTCGTTCATGCGCTCTCATCGCATCCGTCGCGACGCGCTGTGCACGTACTGCGCGAGCATCTGCACGTGCTCGACCGGCGTCGACGGCAGGATGCCGTGCCCCAGATTGAAGATGTGTCCCGCCCGGCCGCCCACGCGCTGCAGAATGTCGTCGGTCTGCGTGAACATCCGATCGGTCGGTCCGAGCAGCAGCGTCGGGTCGAGGTTCCCCTGCACGGCCCGGTCGGCGCCGATGCGCTCCCACGCCGTGTCGATCGGGATGCGCCAGTCGACGCCGATGACGTCGCCCCCCGCTTCGCGCAGCTCGTGGAGGATCGCCGCCGTGCCGGTGCCGAAATGGATCGTGGGGACGCGCCCCCCGATCGTATCGAAGATGCGCCTGGTGTGGGGGAGTGCGAACTCACGGTAGTCGGCCGGGCTCAGCACGCCGACCCACGAGTCGAACACCTGCACGGCATCGACGCCCGCCTCGATCTGCGCCACGAGGTAGTCGGCCACGAGCGCCGCGAGCTGGTCGGCCAGACGATGCCATGCGCCCGGGTGCCCGTACATCAGCGCCTTGGTGCGCGCGAAGTTGTTCGAGTGCCCGCCTTCGATGGCGTACGACGCCAGCGTGAACGGCGCGCCGGCAAACCCGATCAAGGGGACGCGGCCGGCGAGCTCGCGCTGGATCATCCCGATCGCGTCGAGGACGTGACCGAGGGCCTCGCGCGGCTCGAACGTCTTGAGCCGCTCGATGTCGGCCGGCGACGTGATCGGCGATTCGATCTGCGGCCCTTCGCCCTTGATGAAATCGAACGGCAGCCCCATCGGCTCGAGCGGCAGCAGCAGATCCGAGAAGAGGATGGCGGCGTCGACCTCGATCCGGTGCACCGGCTGGAGGGTGACTTCGGTGGCGAGATCCGGCGCCCGGCAGATGTCGAGCAGCGAATGCCGCTCGCGGAGGGCGCGGTACTCGGCCATGTACCGGCCGGCCTGGCGCATGAACCAGACCGGCGTGACATCGACCGGCTCGCGCCGACAGGCCCTCAGAAACCGGGACGTGGCCACGCCCCGTCAGTCCCGGACAGGCGTGGCCAGGAGGTCTCGCGCCAGCGTGACCAGCTCCTCGAGCCAGAGCGGCTTGTACCGGAGCTCGGCGCCGAGCGCGTGGATCTCGTCGGCCTGCGCGTCGTCCAGGTAGTAGTCGCCGGTCACGATCGCCACCGGCGTGTTGGTCAGCCCGGGGATGGCGCGAATGGCGCGCAGAAACTGCAGCCCGCTCGTGAGTGGCATGCGCAGGTCGAGAATCACGGCCTGCGGGCGATGCGTCTGGGCGAGCGTGAGGCCCTCGTCGGCCGAGAGCGCGGACCAGACTTCGTATCCTTCCAGGCGAAGCGTCCGCGAAAACGTATCCGCCACGCTCACATCATCGTCAACAATGAGAACACGAGGTGCGGCCGCGCCGGGCGGGGAGAACACGACCCATTGTGGGACGCAGGCGATCTGGCGTCAAGGCAGAGCGACATCTCATGCTATATTCAGCCGATTTGCGCCGCCTCCGGAGGTCTTCTTGAGCCCGATCCTCATGCGGCCCGTTCGCGAGCAGCTCGAGCACGACCGGGTGATTCGCCTGTTGCAGGCGAAATATCGCAGAAAATTTGAAGTTGCCGTTAATCTTGGGGGACAGCAGAGCGTCTCGGTACCGATAGGGCAATCGCCCTGGTACCCGGATCTGATCCTCCAGGCGCCCGGCCGCGGCCGCAAGGTGATGGGCGTGGTCGAGGTTGAGACCTCCGAATCGGTCAACCGCGTGGAGGCGATGTCGCAGTGGGCGGCCTTTTCGCGGATCCGGGGCGCCTTTCACCTCTACGTTCCGCAGTCGATGGTTGACGTGGCGCGGCAGATCTGCGGCGACCTCCAGATTCCGGTCACCGAGGTCTGGGCGTTCACGAACGTCGGCGACCAGATGCGGTTTGCGCTCGTCCAGCGGTCCGCCGCCGCCCGCCCTGCACGACGGGGCGCGGCAACCTCCGCCGTGCGCCGCAAAGCTGCCAAGGCCGGCACTCGTGGTGCGCCGGCGCGCAAGAAGAGCTCCCGTCCCTCCCGCGCGCAGAAGCGGAAGTAGTCGGTGCCGTTCCTGCGCGTGATTCGCGACAAGCGCGGGTACGAGACGACGTACCTGATGCACTGGTATCGCGACGGCGCGCGCCAGCGCTCGAGGATTCTCTACGTCTTCCGAACACCTGGCGGCGTCCGCGTCGGCCGCGAGTCGCTCGAGCCCGACGTGCTGCGGGACATCGAGTCGCAGCATCCCGATATCGCCTTCGACTGGAAAGCCGTCCTCGGCAACCGGCAGGTCATCGAGACGGCGCCCGAGCCGAGGCGGCTCCGGAAGCGGAAGCGGACCGAAGGCGAGGCGGAGACTGCCGCGCCGGCGGCCGCCGAACCCGACCGCTCCGCGCCGCCGCCGGAGGGCCAGCAGGCCCAGCCGGTGCGGGCGCCGCTGCCGTCCGGCCTGCAGGGCGCCACACCTGACGAACAGATCGCGTTTCTGCGCCACTGGTATCCGATCATCCGCGACCGGGTTCCGCAGCGGACGAGCGATCCGGCACGGCGGGAGGCGCTGCTCGCGCTGGCCGAGCGACTCAATCCGGCGGCGTGGACCGACGCCGACGAGATGACGGCCGGCCTGCAGCGGGCCGGGGAAGCGCTCGAGCGGCTGTCGCACGTCTTCTCGAGGCGGCGCCGCCGATCGCACCGTGAATCGAGCCGCCAGACGGCGGCGCCTCCGCCGGCTTCCACCCCCGACTCGTAATGGACTGGCTCGCGCCGGCGGTGCTGCAGCTCACGCACGTGGGGCCGTGGGCGCCGGTGCTCTTCGTGCTGCTCTATGTCGCGGCGGCCGTCACGCTCGCTCCGGCGTTCTTCCTCACCGTGGCCGCCGGCGCGATGTTCGGCGTCTGGCGCGGCAGCCTGATCGTGTTCGTGGCGGCGTCACTCGGGGCATCGATCGTGTACGCGCTGGTCTCGCCGCTGGCGCGGTCGCGCGTGATGGCACGCGTCACGCGGTATCCCCGCGTCGCGGCGGTGCGCACGGCCATTGTCGGGCAGGGTGCGTGGGTCATGTTCCTGCTGCGCCTCTCGCCCCTCATCCCGTACACGCCGCTCAACTACGCGCTGGCGCTCAGCGGCGTCCGATATCGCGACTTCCTCGTGGCCCTCGTCGGCATGATCCCCGCCATCCTCATGTACACGTATTACGGCAAGGTGGTCGGCGACGTCGCGGCGCTCGCGGCCGGCGTCTCGCCGCCGCGGGCCCCCGAATACTACCTGCTGCTGGTGGCGGGCGTCGGGGCGATCGTCGTGTCGACGATGATGATCACGAAGGCGTCGCGCCGCGCCATCGAGCGGCAGCAGCCGCTGTAAGCAGTCCCGGCAGCGGTGGTCTGACGCCGCGTGACGGGAGCGGCTCAGGAGCGCGTGAAGCGGCGCTCGATGGCGAGAATCTTGTTCAGCCGGCGCTCGTGGCGGTCCTCACGCGAGAAGGCGGCGCCGAGGAACGCCTCGACCAGGTCCCGCGCGACCGCCGCGCCAATCACGCGGGCGCCGAGACACAGCACGTTCATGTCGTCGTGCTCGACAGCCTGACGCGCCGAATAACAGTCGTGGCAGACCGCGGCTCTGACGCCGGGAAACTTGTTGGCCGCAATGGAGACCCCCGCGCCGCTTCCGCACACGATAATCCCCCGGTCGGCGCGGTGCTCGTGCAGCGCCCGGGCCACCGATTCGGCGCAGTCCGGATAATCGACGGCGGCGGTGGAATGGGTGCCGAGGTCCTGCACCTCGTGGCCCTGGGCGCGCAGCACCTCGGCGAGGTCCTGCTTCATCTCGAAGCCGGCGTGGTCGGCGGCCAGCGCGATCCGCATGGGGCATATGTTAGCTTGGTATAATTCGCGCTATGCGCACCATGGCTAAATGGCTGACTGCAGCGGCGTTGATGGCCGGCATCCTGACGGTGTCCGGCTCCGCGGGCCCTCTTGCGGCCGTGGCGGCCGGCGGCGCGCCCGGCCGCCTGGCCCAATCCACGGCGCCCGCCGCTCCCCAGCAGCCGACGTTCCGCGTGCAGGTCGACCTGGTCACGACCGACGTCATTGTTCGGGACGGCAACGGGCAGTTCGTCTCGGATCTCAGGCTGGACGAGTTCGAGGTGCTCGAGGACGGCGTGCCGCAGAGTATCGTGTCGCTCGTCCTCACCCACGGCGGCCGGGTCTTCAACGTGCAGGCGCCGCCCCCTGCGCCGGTGCAGGAAGGCATCATCCTGCCGGCCGCGCGGCCGACCAACGACGCCGCCGGGCGCGTGTTCCTGATCTTCATCGACGACCTGCACCTCGACTTCCGCCTGACGCCGCGGACGCGCGACCTCATGCAGCGGATGCTGCGCAATCTCATTCACGAGGGCGACATGTTCGGCATCGTGTCGACCGGCACCTCCTCGATCTCCGAGCAGCTCACCTACGATCGTCAGGTCCTGGAGGCGTCGATCAAGAAGGTGACGGGCAGCGGCCTGCGGCCCGAGGACCTGATCAAGGTGCCGCAGAGCCCGCAGGGCCCTGCCGAGCTGCGCTACCGGGCCCACGTCGCGTTCTCGACCGCCTACCAGTTGATGCGCAACCTGGAGAACCTTCGCAACCGGCGCAAGGCGGTCATCTACATCAGCAGCGGCTACGATTTCAATCCGTTCGCCACGTCGCGGCTGAAGTACGAGGCCGAGTTGTCGGGCTACGAGGCCGATTCCACGGCGATGAACCCGTTCAACAATCCGCGCCTCCAGGGGACGCAGTTCCTCGAGGCCGATCTGGTGCGCGAGCTGGCGGAGCTGACGCGCGCCGCCAACCGGGCGAACGCCACGTTCTACACGATCGACCCGCGCGGGCTGGTGGCCGGGCCTGACCTCGATCAGGAGGTCGAGACCGCCGAGTGGAACGAGCACGTCCGGGAGACGCAGGACAGCCTGCGGGTGCTGGCGGAGCAGACCGGCGGGATTGCGGTCGTCAATCAGAACGACTTCGACCGCGCGCTCAAGCGGATCGACGCCGAGACCAGCGACTACTACGTGCTCGGGTACTACTCCAGCAATCCCGATCCGCTGAAACGCACGCGCCGCATCGAGGTCAAGGCCAGGCGCAGCGGCGTCGAGGTGTGGTCCCGGACGTCGTATTCGCTCCGCCCCCCGCCGGCTCAGTAGTTGCGCCCTTCGACGCCGCTCAGGGCGCCCCGAGCACGGTCGAGAGGCGCGGCGGGGCCTTGACGGCCGCTTCGAACTTCGGCTGGATCTGTTCGAACACGCGCATCACTTCCGACACGGCGCGCGGCAGGCGGCGCATCTTCGGATAGAGCCAGCCTGTATCGCGGTGCAGCGCGTGGCCGGCAATGCGGCTGCAGTGCAGCTGCGTGGTCCGGACGTCGGCGGCCGCCGCCTGCCACGGGATGATGCTGATCCCGAGCCCGTGCCGCACCATCGCCTTGATGATCTCGACGTTCTCGGTCTCCATGACGATCTGCGGCTCGATGTGCTCGCGGGCCAGAAACTCCTCGACCAGCCGCCGGGTGATCGAGCCGGCCTCGAACAGGATGAACGGCTGGCGGGTGAGGTCGGCGGGACGGATCCGCTGCCTGGCGGCGAGCGGATGCGTGGGGTAGGTAATCAGCAGCAGCTCTTCCTCGAGCACGGCCACCGCCTCGAGATCGGCGGCATCGACCGGCAGCGTGACGAGGCCGAGATCCGCGGAGCCCGATCGCAGGAGCGCCAGCGACCGGTCGCCGCTGCCCACGGTGATCTTGAGATCGAGGTTCGGATGCGCCCGCCGCACCTCCGCCAGCAGCGATGGAAAGACGTAGAGACACACCGTCATGCTGCCGACGAGCCGCAGCGTTCCACGCATCGATTCCTGCGTCTCGGTGATGGCGGAGACCGTCTCCTGCAGATCCTGGAACACGCGATGGCTCAGGCGCACGAGTGCCTCGCCGGCCGGCGTAATGCGGATGCGCCGTCCGATCCGGTGAAAGGCCGGCTCGCCGAGCTCGGCCTCGAGCAGGAGGATCTGGCGGCTGATCGCCGACTGCGACACGCGCAGCTTCTCGCCGGCCGCCGTGAACGACCCGGTGTCGGCGATGGCGCGGATGATCTCGAGCTGCCGCAGGTCCACGGCCCAGCTTACATGCGCTCAGCGCATGGGTGCAACTCGATCGATGAGCTGATCAGGCCGTCGCTCTGATGGCGTCGCGCGTGCGCGCGACCGCTTCGCGCAGGTAGCGCCGGCTGTTGATCGGCTTGTAGTGCCCGACGGCCAGGTCCTCTTCGAGGCCGGCGCGGCTGCCGGCGAGCGCCTTTTCGATCGCAATCGACTTGATCCAGTGGATGGTGTTCTGGAGCTGCAGGTGCGGCCGGGCCGCCTGCGCCACGTCGAGCGCCGTCCAGGGGTCGGTCGGCTTGGCGCCGACGTTCAGAAACAGCGAGCCGCCGGGCGCCAGCACCGCGGCAGCGCGGCGGACCCAGGCGCCCGTCCAGGCGAGGTACTGGTCGCGCGGGATCGTGTCGTCATAGCTTCGGTACTGCACGCCGAGGTTGTAGGGGGGGTGAGGTGACAATCACGTCGACCGATCCCGGCTCCAGGCGGTCGAGCACCTCGAGAGCAGTCGCCGAGGTAGAAACGATAGGCGGCGCCGCGGGTTCGAAACGAAACCTGGGGGGACAGACGGGGCACGACGGCGATTGTACCGCGCGGGTACAGCCGTCGCGGTGTGTCAGGACGCCCGGATGGCGAGGGGGGTGATGGTCCCGAGCGGCGGATCGGCGGTCACGGTGTGGTTGCGGCGGTGGCTGTGCAACTCACAGCTCGCGCCCTTCTCCTCGACGTAGGCAACCTCGCGGCTGGTCGCCACTTCGCGATAGCGGCCGATGACGCACCCGCAAGGCAGCGTACGAAACCCGAGCAACCGCACCAGACTCATTGCATGCTCCCACCTCGACGGGAGCAACTTCTGTACCGCTGAGTTGCAGCGGCCGTCCCGGCGCGTGCCGATGCGGTTCATCGGGCAGATTCAGGCCCAAAGTAAGCGTGAACGTCGCCCCGGAGGATGCCGTCGGACCAGGGGTCTGTGGCCCGTGCGCCACGCTGGTGTGGCTGCGGCACCAGCGCTGTGGATCGTCGTTTCAACCGTTTGGATACGCCTTCGTGAGCGTTACCGCTCACCGTCGCGGGAGAGAAGCGCCTTGAAGCTCTCCAGCTCCACGGCGCGCTGACGCGAGGCGGCCCGTCTCGCACGCGTGACGCGCACAACAAAGGCGGCGTGAGCCGCCAGGACGATGGCCAGCTCCTGCCAGGTCGGCGGCGGGTCGAAGGCCGTCGCCGCGTTGATGAGCGCGGCGCCGATGAACACGGCCGAGAAGAGCGGATCGATGCCGCCGCCGGGCAGGGAGGGTCCCACCGTCATGGCTGCGGTCTCCCACCGCGGGCCGTCCGCCGCGGCTTCGTAGTGCACCTGAATGTAGCGCCCGATCCGCTCGGCTCCCACGTGGAGGGCGTGGATCGCCTCGAACCCGCCCACCAGCACCGTGAGCGGGAGGAGCGTTGCCAGCGGGAGCTGCCCGAGCAGGAACAGCACGAGCGTCAGGATCGCCCATACGGCCGTGGTGACCGGCGCGATGACCATCCTGGCCGTGCCGCGTGCCGAAATGGTCCGCCGCAGCGCCGCGAACTCTGCGACCCTCAGCTCGACCGCTTCGGTCTGCACGGCGTTTCCCATCTCTGCTGGCACTGAATTTGGTTTGGCTGAGCCCGGATCACCGTTGAGGTGACGTGAATATGTACGCAGAGGGTACCTTTCGACCCCCCGGTTCTGTCAAAATCTCTTGCAGCCTACAGTTTCTTTGCTACAATGCCGACACAATCCGTAACAAGCTGTGGAGTAAGGGGTTGCCTGTGATCCAATCTCGGCGGCGTGAGTGTGGCTACCTGATCGGCACTGCCATGACGGCCATGCTGATGGCGTCGGCGGCCGTTTTCGCCCAGACACCACCCCGCGGCCCGAGCGAGGCGCAGGCCCCCCTGGCGCTTCCCACCTCCGCCTCTTCGTCTGCTCCGTCGACCTCCGCGGCCTCGCACAAGGTGACGCACCGCGTGCGCCGCGGTGAGACGCTGTCGGCGATTGCGCGCCGCTACGGCGCCACGGTCGCGTCGGTCCGCGCGTGGAACGGGCTGAGCGGCACTGCGATTCAGGCCGGGCAGCGGCTGACGGTCTACACGACGCGGCGTGCGGCCAGCGCTCCACGGGTCTCCCGCGTTGCCGCGCAGGCCCGCGCGCTCCGGGAGGCGCAGGAGCCTCGTTTCAAGACGGACGAGACGGGTGCGCTCGTGCCCGATCTGCGCGCCGAGGCGGCCATCATCTACAACCCGGCCACCGGAGCCATCCTCTGGGAAGAGAACTCGCAGGATCAGCGATCGATTGCGAGCATCACCAAGGTGATGACCGCCGCGGTGTTCCTCGAGAGCGAGCCCGACCTCTCGAGCGAGGTGGTCGTTCAGCGCTCCGACGTGTATCGCGCGTCGACGACGTACCTCCGGGCTGGCTATAAGGTTTCAACGGGTGACCTGCTGCACCTGCTGCTGATTGCGTCCGACAACGCGGCCGCGAGGGCCCTCGCGCGCATCTCGCCGTACGGCTCGGCAGGGTTCGTCGTCCGTATGAACGAGAAGGCCGCGGAGCTCGGCCTGGCGAGCACCCATTACGCAGACCCCTCGGGCCTCCTGGCCGACAACGTCTCGACCGCCTACGACATGGCGCGCCTGATCGCCCGGGCCGGCAGCGACGAGCGGATCGGGTCGATCATGCAGAAGCAGCACTACACGGTGGCGATCGGCCGTCGCCAGATCAACATCCACAGCACCAATCAGCTGGTCATGAAGGGTGACGTGGACGTGCTCGGGGGCAAGACCGGATTCATCCGGAAGGCCGGCTACTGCCTGGCGACGCTGCTCCGGCTGCCGCAGGGCGGGCCGCAGGTCGCTGTCGTCGTGCTCGGCGCCACGTCGAACGCCGGGCGCTTCTGGGAGACGCGCCACCTCTTCAACTGGCTCTCGACGCGGGCGCAGGATCTCTTCGGCACGCCGCTCGAAGCGGCCGTCAACTGACAGGCTGGCTTCGGACTTCAGACTTCGGGCTTCCGGCCTGACGCAGCGGACGGCACGCCTGAAGCCCAGAGCCCGAAGCCCGAAGCCTATCCTGTATAGCCCCGCTGCATCGCCGCCGCGTCGAGCGGCAGCGTCGCCACCATATCCACAACCGGCATGACGGGACGCGCAGCGTGCCGGCCGTCGTACGCCTTGAGATACCGCGTGCACACATCGCAGGCATAGACGCGGTAGCGCCCGTCGGGCGTCGCAAACGACGTGATCTGCGATCGGTCGCTGTTCCGGCAGTACGGACAGGTCAGCGGCTCGAACTTCCATCGGAGGCCGCACCGGCCGCAGATCAGGTGCCGTTCGGCGGCCGGCGTGATGGTCGCGAAGTCGGGCTCGCCGCCGCAGACGGCGCAGTGCGGGTGCTGCCAGGCGGCAAGCTCGGGGCGCTGTTGCACGACCTCTGCGCATCGCGACAGGAAGGGCCGCATGGCCAGCGTGAAGATCTGGTCGAAGCGGCCGTCCAGGGCGGGCGCCGTCGACGAGCCCCGTCCGACGGCCGCCGCCTCGTGCCGCTCCGCGATGGCGCGGTACCAGGCGGCCACCAGGGACGGCAGCGCCATCTCACGGCCAAGCCCGAGGGCCTGCTGAAACTCGGGCTCGTCGAGCGCGCCGAACCGGCGGAGAATCTCCGCCGTCTGACGAACGGCGAGGCGCAGATCGGTCGGGTCGAGCGGGATATCCTCGAACCGAAGCAGCGGACGGCCGTCCGCGCGGTGATGTGCAAAGACCTGGGCGTTCAGCGCGAAGGAGGGCAGTGGCACCCGGCCCCGGATGCGCCGCTCCATCCCGAGCAGCTCGAGATGCATGTCGATCGCTTCGCCCAGTTCGGGATGATGCTCCTTCAGCGCCTTGAGTTCAGCCGATTCCCGCGATTCGGCGCGGCCGGGACCCGACGGACGAGCTGCTCGATCGGCCACTTGAGCCCATCATAGCGGGTGGCGGGTCCGGACCCAAGGACTCCACGACCTGATAGGTTAGAGCTGATGCGCGTCCTGATGGTGGCGTCCGAGTCGGTTCCCTTTGCGAAGACCGGCGGTCTGGCGGACGTGATCGGCGCGCTCCCGCGGGCGCTCGTGCGGCTGGGCCATGCCGTCGATGTGGTGATGCCGCGCTACCGCTCCGTGGCTGGCGGGGAGCCGGTGGCGCGAGTGCAGGTCCGGATGGCCGGTACGGCTCGATCCGCAGACGTGTACGCGACCGTCGCTGACGGCGTCCGCACCCTGTTCGTCCACCAGCCCGACTATTTCGACCGCGAGTACCTCTACGGCACGGGCAACGACGATTACCGCGACAATGCGGAGCGGTTTGCGTTCCTGGCCCGGTCGGCCCTGGAATGGGGCGCCTCGTCGGGGACTGCGTACGACGTTGTGCATGCGCACGACTGGCAGGGCGGCCTGGTGCCGCTCCTGCTGCAGCGCGAGTATGGGTCTGCGCCGGCGTTTCGCGGCGCTCCAGCCGTGTTGACGATTCACAACCTCGCCTTCCAGGGCCTGTTCGATGCTGCGTGGCTGCCGCGCCTTGGTCTGGGATGGGATCTCATGCGGACCGACGCACTGGAGTACTTCGGCCGCATCAGCTTCCTGAAGGCCGGCATCGTCTTCAGCCGGACGATCACCACGGTGAGCCCCAGGTATGCGGTGGAGATCCAGTCACCGGAACTCGGATGTGGCTTCGACGGCATTCTGCGACACCGTTCGGCCGACCTCGTCGGCATCCTCAACGGCATCGACACGGACCAGTGGGACCCGGCGCGCGATCCCAACCTGCCGGCACCGTACGACACGTCGAACCTGCGCGGAAAGGCGGCGTCAAAACGGCTCGTGCTGGAGGTATTCGGCCTCGCGGCCGGCGCGGAGGCTCGGCGCCGCCCTCTCGTCGGGTTGATTTCGCGGCTCGTGGATCAGAAGGGGTTCGACCTGATTGCCGCCATCGCGCCGGAGCTGTCGGCGCTCGACGCCTCGTTCGTGCTGCTCGGGAGCGGCGAGCCGCGGTACGAGGATCTGTGGCGCGCGCTCGCGGCGCGCCATCCGGACCGGATCGGCACGCGGTTCGGCTTTGACGAGGCGCTGGCGCATCGCATCGAGGCCGGCGCCGACATCTTCCTGATGCCGTCCCGATTCGAGCCCTGCGGGCTGAACCAGATGTACAGCCTCCGTTACGGTACCGTGCCGGTCGTCCGCGCGACCGGCGGCCTGTCTGACACGGTCCGCAACGTCGAACGCGGGAAGAGCGGCGGGACGGGGGTTGTCTTCGAGCCGTACTCGCCCGAAGCACTGCTCGCGGCGCTGCGGCGCGCCCTGCATACCTTCCAGAACCGCTCCGTTTGGCGCAGGATCCAGCTGGCCGGGATGCAGCAGGACTTCTCCTGGGACCGGTCGGCACGGCAGTATGCCGAAACCTACAAACGCGCGACAATATAGACAGCTGGGTGGCTACCGGGCCGCGCAGCAACCCAAGGAAGGACGTATGGCATCCGACAAACTGAAGACCCTCACCGACAGCAATTTCGAGCAGGAAATCAAGGCCGGCGTCACGCTGGTGGACTTCTGGGCCGAATGGTGCGGCCCGTGCCGGCGGATTGGCCCAATCGTGGAGGAGCTGGCCGGTGAGCTCGACGGCCGCGCCACGGTGGCCAAGCTCAACGTCGACGAGAACCCCAGCGTGCCGGGCCGCTTCATGATTCGCGGCATTCCGACGCTGCTGGTCTTCAAGAACGGCCAGCTCGCCGACACGCTGGTCGGGCTGGCGCCCAAGGAAGACATCAAGCGCATGGTGGAGAAGCACCTCTGATGGCCGATCGACAGGTCGTCATCATCGGGTCGGGGCCCGCCGGTCTGACGGCGGCGCTCTACGCGGCCCGCGCCAATCTGAAGCCCCTGCTCATTGAAGGTCTCGAGGCCGGCGGCCAGCTGACGCTGACGACCATGGTCGAGAACTGGCCGGGATACCGGGACGGCATCATGGGTCCGGATCTCATGGTCGAGATGCGGGCACAGGCCGAACGGTTCGGCACCGAGTTCATCGAAGGGAACGTCGCCTCCGTCGATCTGCGGCGCCGCCCGTTCACGACCGTCGTCAGCGGACGGGATCCAATCACGAGCGACGCGCTCATCATCGCCACGGGCGCCTCGGCCCGCTGGCTCGAGATCGGCGTCGATCGCAAGCTCTCGGGCCATGGCGTGTCCACCTGCGCCACCTGCGACGGATATTTCTACCGCGGCCGGCCGATTGCCGTCGTGGGCGGCGGCGACTCGGCGATGGAAGAGGCGATCTACCTGACCAAGTTCGCCTCGAAAGTGACCGTGATCCACCGGCGCGATTCGCTGCGCGCGTCGAAGATCATGCAGGACAAGGCGTTTGCGAACCCCAAAATCGAGTTCATCTGGGATTCCGAGGTGGCCGACATCAAGGACCTGGCCAAAGGCGAGGTGACGGGCGTCGTGACCCGCAACCTCAAGACCGGCCAGCTTCGGGACGTGCCGCTCGACGGCGTCTTCATTGCCATCGGGCACACGCCGAACACGGCGCTCTTTGCAGGCCAGCTCGAGCTCGACGCCAGCGGCTATGTCGTGACGCGCCACGGGACCAGGACGAGCGTGCCGGGCGTCTTCGCCGCCGGCGACGTCCAGGATCATGTCTACCGCCAGGCGATCACGGCGGCGGGGTCCGGGTGCATGGCGGCCATCGATGCCGAGCGGTTCCTCGAAGGCATGGCCGAGCACGCCGAGTCGGTCGGCGCTCCGCGCGCGGTCGAACCGGTTGCGGTCAATCCCTCCGCGCCGCTGTAGCATTTCCATCGTAGGCCGGGCTGAAGCCCGCCTGGACTCAGTCGATCCAGCCGCCTCCGACAACGACATCGCCGTCGTAGAAGACGACCGCCTGGCCGGGCGTGACGGCCGTCTGCGGCTCGTCGAAGACGAACTCGGCCCGGTCTGGATCGATCGCGCGAACACGCCCGGCGGCGGCGCGGTGCCGGTGCCGGATTTGGGCGGCGGCGGGCAGCCACGTGGCGGGTGGAGCCGCCGGCACGATCCAGTTCACACCGGACGCCGTCAGGGTGCTCCGCTCGAGGGACGTTCGCGGGCCGACGGTGACCGTTCCCGTCGAGGCGTCGATCCGGGACACGTACAGCGGGATCGGCCCCGGCACCCCCACCCCCTTCCGCTGTCCGACGGTAAACCGGTGCACGCCGTCATGCTGACGCAGCGCCCGGCCCTGCTCGTCGGCGATGATGCCCTGGCGGGAGACACGAGGATCCTCACCGGCGACGAAAGCGGCGTAGTCCCCGCCGGGCACGAAACAGATCTCCTGGCTGTCGGGCTTGTCGGCGACGTTGAGGCCGATTCGTCGCGCCTCGGCCCGGACCTCCGGCTTGGTGAGCGACCCGACCGGGAAGCAGGCGCGCGCGAGCTGGTCCTGCGTCAGCGAAAACAGGAAATACGACTGGTCCTTCTCGCGGTCGGCGCTCCGCATGAGGAGCCTTCGCCCGGCCGGGGACGACTCGACCCGCGCGTAATGGCCGGTGGCCAGCTGCTCGGCGCCGAGGCCGCGCGCGCGCTCGAGCAGGGACGAGAATTTCAGATCGCTGTTGCAGTGGGCGCAGGGGAGCGGCGTGCGCCCCGACGCATACTGCCGGACGAAGTCCGAGATCACCGTGTCGTGAAACCGCTGCTCGAAATTGAGGATGTAATGCGGAATGCCGAGCGCCGCGGCCACCCGCCGCGCGTCGTGCAGGTCCTCCAGCGTGCAGCATCCTCCGAACCGGTGATCGCCGGCGGGGTAGAGCTGCATCGACAGGCCGATGACGTCGTGGCCCTGGGCGGCCAGCAGCGCCGCGGCCACCGACGAATCGACGCCGCCCGACATGGCAACGACGATGCGCATCAGGCTCTGACGGGAACGCGGGTCAGGCTGCGCAGCTTGTCGACGAGGCCCGGGAGGATCGCGACGACTCGATCGATCTCCTCCTCGGTGTTCGCGGCGCCGAGGCTGAAGCGGATCGAGTTCTGGGTCCGGTGCGCGGGCAGCCCCATCGCCTTCAGGACGTGCGACGGCTCGAGCGTGCCCGACGAGCACGCCGACCCGGTCGACACCGCCACGCCCTCGAGATCGAGCGCAATCAGGAGCGACTCGGCCTCGGTCCGATCGAAGCTGATGTTGGTCGTGTTCGGCACGCGAGCCGATCGCGCAGCTGCGACAGGCGCGCCCCCTCGTCCTTCGCCCGGGCCAGGCCCGCGGCCACGCCGAACCCGACAATGCCCGCGACGTTCTCGGTGCCCGCGCGGCGGTTGCGCTCGTGCTTGCCGCCGAAGAGGATCGGCAGGACGCGCAACCCGCGCCGGATGGCCAGCGCCCCGGCGCCCTTCGGCCCGTAGAGCTTGTGCGCCGAGACCGACAGCAGATCGACGCCGAACGCCCGCATGTCGACCGGAATCTTGCCCGCCGACTGCACCGCGTCGGTGTGAAAGATCGCGCCGCGCTCGTGAGCGATCCGCGCGAGCTCCGCGATCGGCTGGATGGTGCCGATCTCGTTGTTGGCGTGCATGACCGACACGAGGGCCGTCTGGTCCGTGAGCGCAGCCTGCAGCGCGTCGGGCGAGACGATGCCCGACTCGTCGACCGGCAGCAGGGTGGCCGTCCAGCCCCGCCTTGCGAGCGCCTTGACCGTGTTCAACACGGCCTCGTGCTCGATGGCGCTGGCCACGAGATGGCGCCGGCCGGCGCGCTCGAGCGCTTCGGCCACGCCGCGGATTGCGAAGTTGTCGCTCTCGGTGCCCCCGCTCGTGAACACGATCTCCGACGGATCGGCGCCGACGAGCGCGGCCACGGCGCTTCGGGCCTCATCCATGGCTGCCTTCGCCCGCTGGCCGAAATAGTGGACGCTCGACGGGTTGCCGAACTCGTCCCTGAGGGCCGCCGTCATCGCGGTCACGACGGCCGGATGGACGGGAGTCGTCGCGTTGTGATCGAGGTAGATGCGGTGCACGGACGAGGCTCTCCGGGCATCGTAGCATTCGCGCGAAGTCCCGGCAAAATAGTGACTAGACAATACTTTTCCCGCGCCGATATACTCTGAGGACTCTGGGTCGGGCCGCCCAGGCTCTGGTCATGTCGGGGCCTTGAGAGGCCGCTGAGGAGCCCCTCTGGGGTGGAGGACGCACTATGTGGAAACGTGATGAAGCGGTGAAGCCGACGAGCGGTCAGGGAACCCCGGGACCGGCCGTCCAGAGTACCCCGTCCGGTTCGTCGGCCTCGCAGCCCGAGCCGAAGTCAGCAGGGAGAGACATCGTGAACATCGGAAAATCGGTGGTCATCAAGGGCGAGCTGAACGGCAGCGAGGATCTCACCATCGAGGGACAGGTCGAGGGCAAGATCGAGCTGAAGGACCACATCCTGACGATCGGCCCCAACGGCAAGATCCGGGCGCAGGTGTTCACGAAGGCGCTCATCGTGCTCGGCGAAGTGCACGGCAACGTGACCGCCGCCGAGAAGGTGGAGATTCGCGACGGCGGGTCGGTCGACGGCGACATCGTGGCGCCGCGTGTGGCGATTGCCGACGGCGCGCACTTCCGCGGCAGCGTCGACATGCAGCGGAAGAGCGGACAGCCCGCGGCGGCGCAGCCGCAGCCCGCGCAGCCGCGTCAGGCCGCCCAGCCGGCGGCACAGCCCGCGCCGGCGGCCTCCCAGGTGGCGCAGCCCGCAGCGCGTTAAGGGCTGCGTGACCCAGTCTGGCGAACCGTGGTTGGTGACTTGAGCCCCTCAGGGCACCAGCCACGCGTCATCCGTCACCAGTACCCCGCCCGTGGCTTTTTCTGACCTGTTCGCCCGCCGCCGCAAGGATGGGCACGACGCCGCGGACGGCCCCGTCCACCCCACCATGGTTCTCGATCGGTTTCTCGCCGGCCTGAGCGGCCGGCCGCAGCCGGTGCTGCTCGATCTCGGCCCGGTGGTCGGCTCGAACGTCACCTTCTTCGGCGAGCAGGTCGGCTGCAAGATCATCGTCGAGGATCTGTCCAAGGATATCGACCGTCACGTGTCGCAGGGGAAGCTCGAGGAGCTGTCCCTGTTTTTCGACACGCGGTTTCCGCAGGAGTCCGAGACGATCGACGGCATTCTCTGCTGGGACGTGTTCGACTATCTGGACCGGCCGGCGGGCGAGCGGCTCGCCCGGCAGCTGAAGCGGGTGCTGCGTCCCGACGGCGTACTGCTCGCGTTCTTCAGCACGACGGATCCGCGATCGACGATCCATCCGATGTATACCAAGCATGTGGTCGTAGACCGGTCGCACCTGCAGTACCGGCCGTACGCGGCGGCCCGCGCCAAGCAGCGGCCGCTGCTCAACCGGGACATCCAGCGGCTCTTCGAGCCGCTGCGGATCACCGAGAATTTCCTACTCAAGACCAACCTGCGCGAGGTCCTGTTCCGCAAGCCGGCTGCCGCCGCTCAGGCCAAGCCGGCCGCCGCGGGCAGCTGACGCGCGCATAAAATGCGGCCGGTCATCGCTCTTCTGACCGATTTCGGGACCAAGGATCACTACGCCGGGACGATGAAGGGCGTGGCGCTGGGGATCTGCCCGGACGCGACCTGCGTGGATATCACCCACGACATTCCGCCGCACGATATCCTGGCGGGCGCGCTGGAGCTCGCCGCCTCGTACCGGTACTTTCCGCCCGGAACGGTCTTCCTGGTGGTCGTCGATCCGGGTGTCGGATCCGCACGCCGGGGGCTGGCCGCGGAGGCGGGCGGGTACCGCTTCGTGGCGCCCGACAACGGCGTACTGACGGTCGTGCTGCAGGAGTCACCGCCCAGGCGGGTTGTCGAGCTGACCGAGCGCCGATACGCCCGGCCCACGGTCAGCCGCACGTTCGAGGGGCGCGATCGGTTTGCGCCGGCCGCCGCCTGGCTGGCCAAGGGGATCGATCTCAGCGCGCTCGGGCGGCCGCTGACGTCGTGGCAGACGCTGCACGTGCCGGCGCCGCTGCTGGGGGAGGATGGGATTACCGGCGAGGTGCTGCGCGTCGATCGCTTCGGCAATCTCGTCACGAACATCGATCGGCCGATGTTCGAGCGCTTCGCGGAGGCAGGCGGCCTCGAGATCGTGGCCGGGACCGAGGCTGTCGGCAGGGTCGTGGCGACCTACGCCGACGCGCCCTCCGGCTCGATCTGCGCGCTGTTCGGCAGCTCTGGGCATCTCGAGGTCGCGGTGAACGGCGGGAGCGCCGCCGAGCGTTTCGGGCTCGGCCGCGGCGCGCGCGTAACGGTCACGAGAGTCCCCGCACCTTAGAAGCGGTTTCATGACCGACGTAGTGCCCGGCGTTAGCCGGGCTGAAGCCCGGCACTACGTACGGAATTGGGCGCCCGTGGTCGGTTATGAGACCGGCTCTAGGCCCTTCAGGCACTTCAGGCACCCCAGGCACTTTACCTGTGGTACGTTGTGCGGGATGGTCAATTTCGATCTGGCCGAGGACCATCGGCTGCTGGAGCAGTCCATCCGCGAGTGGACGGGCAGGGAAGTCAGCCCGCGGATTCACGATCTCGACCGCGCGCACCGGTTCGATCGCGGCATCCTGCCGCAGATGGCGTCGCTCGGCCTGCTGGGCATCTCGGTGCCGTCCGAGTACGGGGGCGCCGGCATGGACTACATCGCCCTCGGGCTGGCCAGCGAAGAGCTCGAGTACGTGGACACCTCGCTCCGCGTCATTCTGTCCGTCCATACCGGCCTCAACTCGCTGACGCTCCTCTCATGGGGCACCGAGGACCAGAAGCGCCGGTATCTGGTGCCGCAGGCGCAGGGGACGACGATCGCCAGCTACGGCCTGACCGAGCCGTCGGCGGGCAGCGACGCGCGCGGCATCCAGTCGGTGGCGGTCAGGCGAGGCGACCGTTACCTGTTGACCGGCGAAAAGATGTGGATCTCGCTGGCCGACGTGGCCGACACCTTCCTTGTCTTCGCCTGGACCAACCTCGACAAGAAGAAACGGCGCGATCCGTCCGGCCTCAGCACGTTCATCGTCGAGCGCGCGTTCAAGGGCTTCTCGAGCGGCACGCTGACCGAGAAGTGGGGCATTCTGGCGGGCAACACCGGGTTCTTCAAGATGGAGGACGTGGAGGTGCCGCGCGAGAACCTCGTCGGCGAGGAGGGCGAGGGGTTCAAGATTGCGATGTTCGCGCTCGACCAGGGGCGATACACGGTCGCGGCCGGCGCCACCGGATTGATCCGCGCCTGCCGTGATGCGAGCGTGAAGTACGCGCGCGAGCGCCGGACCTTCGGCGTCGAGATCGGTTCCCATCAGCTCGTCAAAGAGATGATCGCGCAGATGGAGTCCGACTACGAGGCCTCGCGGCTGCTCTGGCTGCGCGCCGGCTGGCTCAAGAACGGCGGGCGCCGGAACACCAGGGAGACCGGGCTTGCGAAGTGGTTTGCCACGGTGGCCTCCGAACGGGCTGCCAGCGACGCGGTGCAGATCCACGGCGCCAACGGCTACTCCGACGAGTACCCGGTCGGCCGGTTCTACCGGAACTGCAAGGGCGCCGTCATCTACGAGGGCACACGGGAGATTCACAAGCTGATGCAGGCGGACTACGCGCTCGGGTACCGGGTCGATCGCCCCATCCGGTGCAACCTGCCCGCATGGACAGATCATGACAAGGCACAAGATCCAGGATCCAAGTCACAATAGGTGCCGCGACGTTGAGCCTTGTGCCTTGTGACCTGCCAGGGAGGATGGAATGACGCTGACGCGGACGGCGGGTTCGCCGGGCGCCGGGACTGACGTGACGAGCGAAAAGTTCATGGACTCCGATCTGTCGCTCGATTTCCTGCGGGTCGTCGAGCAGGCGGCGATCGCCTGCGCCCAGACGATGGGACAGGGCGATCGGCACAAGTCCGATCAGGTGGCCGTCGAGGCGATGCGGAGCGTCATGGATTCCGTGCCGATCGACGGCACGATTGTGATCGGCGAGGGTGAGCGTGACGAGGCGCCGATGCTCTACATCGGTGAGAAGGTCGGCATGGCGCACCGCGCGCCGAACGGCCGTTCGTTTCCCCAGGTCGACATTGCGGTCGACCCGCTCGAGGGCACGAACCTGTGCGCGACCGGCGCCGCCAACGCGATCGCGGTGCTTGCGGCGTCGGAGCGAGGAGGCCTGCTGCACGCGCCCGACCTGTACATGGAGAAGCTCGTGGTCGGGCCGAGCTCGAAGGATGTGGTCGACCTCGACGCCCCCGTCCGATTCAACCTGCGCGCGATTGCCCAGGCGCTCGGCCGGAGGGTCGAGGACCTCGTGGTCATCGTGCTCGACCGGCCGCGGCATGAGGCGCTCATCGACGAGATCCGTGCGACGGGCGCCCGCATCCGGCTCATCAGCGACGGCGATCTCTCGGCGGGGATTGCGGCCGCGGTCGTCGGCAGCGGGGTGCATGCGGTCATGGGCATCGGCGGCGCTCCCGAGGGCGTGCTGACGGCGGCGGCCATGCGCTGCCTGAACGGCGAGATCTTCGCCAGGCTGGTCATCAGGAAGCCCGAGGACGAAGAGCGGTGCCGGGCGATGGGGATCACGGACATCAAGAAGGTCTACCGGTCCCGGGATCTGGCGTCGGGGGAGCGGATCATCTTTGCCGCCACAGGCGTGACGGATGGAACGCTCATGAGAGGGGTGCGGTTCTTCGGCGAAGGAACGCGGACCACGTCGCTCATCATGCAGACCTACCCGCACCAGATCCGGTTCATCGACAGCATTCAGGTCAATCCGTCCAAGGACGTCAAGATCAGGTTCTGAACTCGCGGGTGCATTCCTGGAAGCGCAATCAGGCAGCCATCACGGCGGCCGCCTTCGTCGGCTTTACCGGCTTCACGCTCGTGATGCCGTTTCTTCCGCTCTACATCCGGCAGCTGGGCGTCAGCGATATCGGTGAGATCGCGCTCTGGACGGGCGCCACGCTCGGCGTGTCGCCGGCCATTGCCGCGCTGACGGCGCCGCTCTGGGGGCGGGTGGGGGACCGCTTCGGCAGCAAGCTGCTCGTCCAGCGCTCGCTCATCAGCTTCATCGTCGTCATGACCGCCATGGCCTACGTCACGAAGGCCTGGCACCTGTTCGCGCTCCGTGCCATCCAGGGGTTTTTCGCCGGGTACGGGCCGCTGACGCTGTCGATGGCCGCCCGGTCGGCGCCGCGCGACAAGATGGCGGCGGCCATCGGGACGGTGCAGACCGCTCAGCGCATGGGGCCGGCACTCGGCCCGGTGATCGGCGGCGTGCTGGCGCCGGCTGTGGGCCTCCGCAATGCCTTCTTCGTGGCGGCCGGCTTTTACGCGGCGGCCTTCGTGCTCGTGACCGTCCTCTACAGGGAGCCGCCGCGGCAGCCCCAGGCGCCCGGCGGCCGGCGCCGGCTGCCGTTCGCGTCGATCCTGGCGTTCGAGAACTTTCTGCTCATCATGGTGCTGCTGTTTGCGCTGCAGCTGGTCGACCGCAGCTTCGGCCCGATCCTGCCGCTGCACCTCGGCGAGATCGGCTACGCGCAGGAAGACGTACCGCTGGTGGCAGGCATCCTGTTCTCCGTGCTCGCGTTCACCGGCGCGCTTGGCAACCAGCTGTCCAACCGACTGCTCAGGCGGCACTCGCCCCGCGCGATCATCGCGTGGGCGGTACTGGTGGCGGCCGGCGCGCTGGGCGTCCTGACCATGGCGTCGGCGATGTGGTTGATGGCGTGTGCGATGGCCGTGGCCGGGCTGTGCATCGGCACGTCGATCACGACGGCCTATACGGCCGGCGGGGCCGTGATTCCACAGGAGGTGCACGCCACCGCATTCGGGTTTCTGACCGGCGCCTCGCTCATCGGCGTAGCGATCAGCCCCGTGCTGAGCGGCCTGGTCGGCGCGCGCAGCATCCGCGCCGTCTTCGTCGCCGGCCTGGTGCTGCTGGTCGTGCTGGCGGTGATCGTGCGCCGGCTGATGGTCGAGCGGAATCCGCCGGCGGAGTCGGCGCCCGCGATCGAGGAGAGCTGACCGGGTTCAGGCGTGAGATCGGGTGCTATTGTAGTACCCGCTGCGGCTTTCGATGACGGACCGTCGTACGTCGTTTCCTCCCGGAACCGAACGCGCTGCGCTGGTGGGCCTGGTCACCGGCTCGATGCGGCGCGCCGACGCCGATCGTTCTCTCGACGAGCTGCACGGCCTAGCCGAGGCGGCCGGCGCGTCGGTCGTTCTGCGGGTGCTCCAGGAAAGGCCGAAGCCCGACTCGAAAACCTTCATCGGCAGCGGCAAGGCGGCGTCGCTGGCGACTGCCTGTGCCGGCGCCGGTGTCGACCTTGTCGTGTTCGACAACGAGCTGACGCCGGCACAGCTCCGCCAGCTCGAGGAGGTGCTCCAGCGGAAGGTGCTGGACCGCACCCAGCTCATCCTCGACATCTTTGCGAAGCGGGCGCGCACGCGCGAAGGGAAGTGGCAGGTCGAGCTCGCACAGCTCCAGTATCTGCTCCCGAGACTGGTGGGTGCCGGCGCGGCCCTGTCGCGGCTGGGCGGCGGCATCGGGACCCGGGGGCCCGGCGAGACGAAGCTCGAGACCGACCGCCGCCGCATCCGCATGCGCATTCAGGCCATCCAGCGTGAGATCGATCGCGTGCGGCAGCGCCGGGCCCAGCTGCGCGAGCGGCGGCAGAAGCAGCTGGTCCCGACGGTCGCGCTCGTCGGCTATACGAATGCCGGCAAGACGAGCCTGTTCAACCGGCTGACCAACGAGCGGGCAGCCGCCTCCGACGCGCTGTTCGTGACGCTCGATCCGCTCGTGCGGCGCGTGCGACTGCCCGACCGGCGCGAGCTCCTCGTGTCGGACACGGTCGGCTTCATCGACCGGCTGCCGCACGCGCTCGTCGCCGCGTTCCGGGCCACGCTCGAGGAGGTCGCCGAGGCCAGCCTGGCGCTCCATGTCATCGACGCGGCCGATCCGGAGCGCGATCAGCGGATGGCGGCGGTGCGCCGCGTGCTCGAAGAGCTGGGCGCCACCGGCGTGCCGGTGGTCGACGTCTACAACAAGATCGATCTGATATCGGCCGACGAGCGGCGCCGGATCACCGACCGCGACCCGGCGGCCGCCCTGATTTCGGCCCGGTCGGGGGAAGGGCTGAACGAGCTGGTGCAGATGATTGCGGCGCGGCTGGCGCTCGACACCCGGCGTATTACGATCGCCTTCGACAGCGGCAAGGAGTTCGATCGCGCCCAGATTGCGCGCTTGTACAGGGTGGCCCGCGTGGTCAGCCATGTGGCGACCAACGGGCGCGTCCTGATCGAGGCTGACGTGCCACGCCGGTACATCGCCCGGCTGACGACCCCCGCCGAAGGAGCGGACGCGAATGAGTGATGTGCGCCGATTCGCGGCGCTGGCCCTGCTCGTGGTGTGTGCCGGCTGCGCCGCCAACCCGGCGCCGCCGCTGCCGGCGGTCCCGGCGTACCCCGACTTCATGTATCCGGCGGTTCCCGGCGCCGCGGGCAGCGGGCCGAGCGAGTCGATCGAACGTGGCTGGCGATTTCTGCAGAACGACAACCTTCAAGCCGCGGACCGCGAGTTTTCGGCCGCGCTGGGGCGCGCGGGGTTCTACCCGGCCCGCACCGGGATTGGCTACGTCGCGCTCGCGCGAAAGGACTTTGCGGCTGCGACGGAGGCGTTCGGGTCGGCGCTCAAGGCGGCGCCGGCCTACCTGCCCGCGCTCGTCGGGCACGGCCAGGCGCTTCTGGAGCTCAATCGCGATCAGGAAGCGCTCGACGCTTTCGAGGCCGCCCTGGCTGTCGATGCCACGCTGGCGGGCGTGCGGCAGCGCGTCGACGTGCTGCGGTTCCGCGGCCTGCAGGATCTGATCGAGCGCGCCCGCTCCGCCGCCGCGGCCGGACGTCCGGACGAGGCGGTGCGCGCCTACGAACAGGCGGTCGCGGCGTCGCCCGAGAGCGCCTTTCTGCATCGCGAGCTCGGCATCCTCGAGCGCCGTCAGGGGCATACCGACGCGGCCCTCGGACATTTCCGACGCGCGGCGGAGCTGGACCCCTCCGATGCGGCCGCGCTGATCGACGTTGGAGAGCTGCTCGAGGCGCGCCAGGACCTCTCGGGCGCCGAAGCCGCGTACCGTCGTGCGGCGGCGCTCGAGCCTGGGTCGCGGGCATCGGCCCGGCTTGCCGCCGTGCTGGAGCGCGCCAGTGAAGCGAGGCTGCCGGAGCCCTTCCGGGCGATCCCTGCCAGCACGCAGATGACGCGGGGCGAACTGGCCGCGCTCATCGGCGTGCGCCTCGAAGGAGTCCTGCGGACGGCGCCGCCCCGTGAAATCGTGGTCACCGACGCCGCCGGCCACTGGGCCGCCTCCTGGATTGCGCTCGTGGCGAGGGCGGGCATCATCGAGCCCTTTGCGAACCATACATTCCAGCCGGAGAGCGGCGTGACGCGCGGCGATCTCGCGGGCGCGGTGCGGCAGATCGTGGCACGGCTCGCCAGCGACCGTCCCGGGCTCCGCCCGGCGCTGACGGAACAGCCGGCGATCGCCGACATGACGGCCAGTCACCTGAGCTATCCGGCGGCCGCTGCCGCCGTCGCCGCCGGCGTCATGCCGCTGCTCGAGGGCGGGCGCTTCTCCGTGGGACGCCCGGTATCGGGGGCCGAGGCTGTCGAGGCTGTCGGCCGTCTCCGCGCGCTGGCCGCCGGCTCGCGCTGAATCACCCGTGGGCAATCTGACGTTCGCCAACCAGCTGACGATTCTGCGGGTGATGCTGGTCCCCGTCTTCGTGCTGCTGGTGGTCTACGGCCACCTTGGCTGGGCGCTCGGCACGTTTCTCGTTGCGGGATCCACCGACGCGCTCGACGGGCTCATCGCCAGGCGCGCCGGGCAGCGGACGGCTCTTGGCGCCTGGCTCGATCCGATGGCCGACAAGCTGCTCCTGGTGACGACATTCGTCGTCCTCACGTTGCCCGGGGTGCCGCTGACCCACCACCTTCCGCTCTGGCTGACCGTCTTCGTCATCAGCCGCGACATCGTCATCGTGGGGGTGGTGGCGATCGTCAGCGTCGCGATCGGGCCGCGGCGGTTCACGCCGTCCATCTGGGGCAAGCTGGCCACCGCCACGTACATCGTGACGGCGCTCGTGGTGATGTACTACAACGTGCGGCGCGAGCAGAGCCCGATCATCGGCGCCGTCATCTGGCTGTCGCTCGCGCTCACGCTGATCTCGGGGATCGACTATTTCTTCAAGCTGCGGAAGCTGATCAACGAGCCGAGTTGACGGAGGTCATCTCACACGCCGAGCTTGGCTTTGAAGTAGTCCACGGTCTGCAGCAGTCCCGTGTCGAGCCCCACGGTGGGCTCCCATCCGAGGAGCGTGCGCGCCCGGGTGATATCGGGGCGGCGCTGCCGCGGGTCGTCGACCGGCAGCGGCCGATAGACGATGCGGCTGCGGGAGCCGACGAGACGGATGATGGTGCGGGCGATCTCTTCGATCGTGATCTCGTGCGGGTTGCCGATGTTGACCGGCTCGTGGGTCGACGCATCCATGAGCCGCAGCACCCCGTCGACCAGGTCGCTCACGTAGCAGAAGCTGCGCGTCTGCGTGCCGTCGCCGAACACGGTGACGTCCTCGCCCCGAAGCGCCTGCGACATGAAGGCGGGCACGGCCCGGCCGTCCCGGAGGCGCATCCGCGGCCCGTACGTGTTGAAGATGCGCACGATCCTGGTGTCGACGCCGTGGGACCGGTGGTACGCGAGCGTCATCGCCTCCGCAAACCGCTTCGCCTCGTCATAGACGCCCCGCGGCCCGATCGGATTGACGTTCCCCCAGTACGTCTCCTTCTGCGGGTGCTCGAGCGGGTCGCCGTACACCTCCGAGGTGGAAGCCAGCACGAACCGCGCACCCTTCGCGAGCGCAAGGCCGAGCGCGTTGTGGGTGCCGAGCGACCCGACCTTCAGCGTCTGAATCGGCAGCTCCAGATAGTCGATCGGGCTGGCGGGGCTTGCCCAGTGCAGCACGACGTCCACCGGGCCGTCCACGGCGATCTGACGCGTGACGTCGTGCCGGACGAGCTCGAAGCCGCGTCCGGTGAGATGGGCGACGTTGGTGAGGTCGCCCGTGATCAGATTGTCGAGGCCGACCACGGTGAACCCGCGGGCGAGGAGCGCGTCGCAGAGATGCGACCCGATGAAGCCGGCGGCGCCGGTCACGACGGCTCTCATATCGCCTACATGGCGGGGCTTCGCTGGAAGAGACCGCGCACCAGCGTGAGCCACATGATCTTGAGGTCGAGCGTCACCGACCAGTTTTCGATGTAGTAGAGGTCGTACTCGATGCGCTTCTCGAGCGACGTGTTGCCTCGCCAGCCGTTCACCTGCGCCCAGCCGGTGATGCCCGCCTTGACCTTGTGGCGGAGCATGTACGACGGAATCCGGTGCTTGAACTGCTCGACGAAATACGGCCGCTCCGGACGCGGGCCGACGACCGACATGTCGCCGCGGAGCACGTTCCAGAGCTGCGGGAGCTCATCCAGATCCAGACGCCGCAGCCATCGGCCCACCGCCGTCGCGCGCGGGTCGTCGTCGCGAGCCCAGATGGGGCCGGTGGAGTCTTCGGCGCCCTCTTCCATCGATCGGAACTTGTAGACGGTGAACGCCTTGCCGTCGAGGCCCATGCGCTCCTGGCGGTAGAAGATGGGCCCGCGCGAGGTGAGCTTGATGAGCGCGGCAATCAGCGCGAACGGGATCGCGAGGGCGACCACCGCGACCGACGAGACGGCCATGTCGATCGCGCGCTTGATCCAGGTGTTGATGCCCTGCAGCGGCACGTCGTTGACGTTGATAATCGGCAGGCCGTCGAGATCCTCCAGGCGGGCGCGCAGGGCGATGAACTGGAGCAGATCCGGCACGACCTTGACATCGATGCACTCGCGGCTGGTCAGCTCGATCAGGTCGAGCAGCTTGGCGTGCTCCTCGAGCGGAAGCGCGACGTAGAGATGGTCGACCCGGTCGCGCTGGGCGATGTCGCCGACTTCGGCCAGCGTCCCGAGCAGCGGCAGGCCCCGGTAGCCGATGTGGTCGCCGCCGGCCCGATCGTCGACGAAGCCGATGACCTGGTACCCGAGCTCGCGGTGCAGGAGGATCCGGTCGGCGACCATGCGGCCGAGGTCTCCGGTGCCGGCAATCAGGATCCGCTTGAGGCCCTTGCCGGCCCGCCACCGGCGCTCGAGCAGCTCGCGGATCCCCTCGCGGAGGCTGTACGTGAAGACGACGTTGAGGACGAGGAAGAGCGCCCAGACCAGCTGGGAGACTTCGTAGGCGCCGCGCGCCTTGGCCTCCTCGGAGGCAAAGTACGCCTGAACGTACAACGTGGAGATGACGCCGAGGACGACCGCGAGAATCGAGCCGACGAGCACGGCGAAGAAGTCGTCGACGCGCGAGCGGCCGCGCCGCAGCCGATAGACGCCCTGCAGCTGGAAGGCGAGCGGCGTCAGGAGCGCCACGAACGGCAGGACGTTGACGTACTGCTCGAACGGCGGGTAGCCCCGGGTGACGGGAATGAGGCCGCTTTCGAAGCGGATGCCGTACGCGAGCACGAACGCCCACGCCGCGAGCACGATGTCCGCGCAGATGTGCAGAGCGACGAGGAGGCGGTTATAGCGTCTTACCATCGTGTTCCGTCCGGCGCGGCGAGCGTGTCGTCGATGATGTCGCGCATACGCTGCACGTGGCGGTCGCGCGCAAATCGTTCGGCCGTCGCGCGGATGCGCGCCGGATCGAACCGCTCGCGCGCGGCCCGTTCGAGCGCCGCGGCCAGCGCCCCCGCGCCCGGATCGTCGAAGAGCACGCCGTTCTCGCCGTCGATGACCGTCTCACGCGCGCCGCCGCGGGCGAGCGCGACCACGGGCCGGCCGCAGGCATGCGCCTCGACTGGCACGATACCGAAGTCTTCCTCGCCGGGCAAGATGACGGCCAGCGCGCGCCGGTACTCGTCCCGCAGCTGCTCGTCGCTCACCCGGCCCAGGAACTCGACGGTCGGCCCCGCCGCCGCCTCGAGCCGCGCGCGGTCGGGGCCGTCTCCTGCGACCCGCAGCCGCGCACCCAGGCGGTTGCAGGCGGCAATCGCCAGATCGATCCGCTTGTACGGAACGAGCGCCGACACGATGAAGAATCGGCTGTCGGGTGGAACGTCGGCGGGATGGTAGAAGACCGTGTCGACCGGCGGATACACGATCGTCGCTCCGCGATTATAGTATCGGCGGATCCGGGCCGCAACGTGCGCGGAGTTGGCGACGAAGCGGTGCACGCGCGACGCCGTGGACCCGTCCCACCGGGCCATGCGCGCCATGATGGGCCGGTACATCCACCGGCTCGCCAGTCGCCCGACCCGGGCGGGCCCGAAGTACGCGTCGAACTGATCCCAGGCATAGCGCATCGGCGAGTGGCAGTAGCAGAGATGCCGGGCGCGGCCGGCCGGGATGGCCGCCTTCGCGGCACAGTGGCTCGAGCTGATCACCAGGTCGTACGCGTCCAGATTGAATTGCTCGACGGCCAGCGGAAAGACGGGCAGATACTGGCGGTAGTAGGCGCCCGCCCACGGGAGCCGCTGCACGAACGACGTGATGATGCGGTGGCGCTCGATGATCGGCGACACGGCGCCGCGGCGGTGGTACAGGGTGAAGATATCGGCGCCGGGGCAGAGCTCGCAGAGCGCCTCGAGCACCCGCTCACCGCCCCGCATCCCCGTCAGCCAGTCATGGACGAGCGCCGTCCTCAGTGTCCGCCCCCTTGCCCCCTCGCCCCCGTGCCCCTGTGCCCCCGTGCCCCCTTGCCCGCGACCTCCTGATACACCTCTCTCGTCCGCGCCACCGACTGCGCCCACGAGAACTGGCGCGACCGCGCGATTCCCTTCGCGCGCAGGTCGGCCGCCAGCGCCGGATCGGTCAGCACCCGCTGCACGCCATCCACGATCGACTCGACGTCGTAGGGGTCGACGAGCACGGCGGCATCGCCCGTGACCTCGGGGAGCGACGACACGTTCGACGTCACCACCGGCGCCCCGCACGCCATCGCCTCCAGCGGAGGCAGGCCGAACCCCTCGTAGAGCGACGGGAAGACGAAGACGGCCGCCAGCCGGTAGAGCACGGCCAGCGTCTCGTCGGGCAGGTAGCCGAGAAACCGGACGTGCTTGTGGAGCTTGTGGCTGTGCACCGCCCGGCGCAGCGCCGGCAGCCTGGAGATCTCGTCGCCGATGATGAGCAGCTTGAGATCGACGAACCCGCGCAGCCGCAGCACATCGAAGGCCTCGATGAGCCGCACGAGGTTCTTGTGCGGCTTGATGTTGCCGACGTACAGCACGAACCCGTGGTCGAGCTGGTAACGCTCGCGGACACGCGCCACATCCTGCGCCGCAGGCTCCACCCGGAAGCGCTCGTCGATGGCGTTGTAGACCACGACGATCTTCTCGGGCGGCACGTTGAAGAAATGGATGATGTCCCGCTTCGAGGCCTCGGAGACCGTGAGGATGCGCTCGGACCTGCGGACCGCGAACCACATGGCGGTCTTTGCGTACGCGTACGCGGCCCGATTGGGCAGGTACTGGGGAAACATCAGATGGATGCAGTCGTGGATGGTGACAACCGAGCGGCAGCGCACCGCCGGAGGCAGCACGTAGTGCGGCGCGTGAAAGACGTCGGGGCGCTCGCGATGGAGCACCCACGGCACGTGGATCTGTTCGCGCAGCGAGTAATTGGGCGACGGCTCGAGCACGGTCCGGAAGTTCGGTCCGAGCTGCGCCCCGATGTCGAGGTCGGCGCGCTGGCAGAGCAGCACGTACTCGCTGTCGCGGTCGATGCGCGCGAGATGCCGCAGCAGGTTGCGCGTATAGGTCCCGATGCCGAAGTCGTGCAGTTTTCGCGCATCGATCGCGACTCGCATGTGGGGTTCATTATATTGGCGGGTCCGCCGGTCGAGGCGACCGCGTCTCCGGCGGCACCCGCCCTACGGACCATCGGGGAGGCGGCCGCGGACCCTCAGATAGGCGCGCAGCAGCGGCGCCCAGCGCGGATGGTGCTTGTCATAGAAGGCAACCTGGCTGCGGCGGTACGCCGCTTCGGTCTCGCCGGGCGTCGAAGCAGCGGATCGCCCGCGCGCGTGCAGGACGTTGCCGACCGGAACGTACAGAATCCGACGGCCCCGCGCGCGCATGGCCGCGCAGAAGTCGACATCTTCCGCGTACATGAAAAAGCGCTCGTCCAGCAGGCCGGCCGCCTCCGCGTCGGCGCGCCGCACCAGCAGGCAGGCGCCGCTGACCCAGTCGACCTCGCGCGGCACGCCCGTCAGCCGATCCACGTACCGGCGAATCAGCGGGACGCCCCGCTGGCTGCCGCGAACGAGCAGCTTCTGGCGGAGCTCGGCGAAGGGGCCGATCATCGACCCGAACGACAGCTCCGGCCGGCCGAGGGCATCGAGAAGCCGCGGTCCCGCCGCGGCCGCCTCCGGACGGGCGTCGAGGGCGGCGACCAGCGCGTCCACTGCACCGGGCGCCGCCGCCGTATCCGGGTTCAACAGCAGAATCAGACGGCCGGACGTCTGCCGGATGCCGAGGTTGTTGGCCCGCGCGAACCCGACGTTCGCTCCCGCCTCGATCACCCGGATGCCGGGCCAGCGTCGACGGACCCCGGCCGCGGTGCCGTCGGGCGACGCGTTGTCGACCACGACGATCTCGTGGGGCCCGGCGGGCGGAGTCCGCGTCAGGGCGTCGAGGCAGCGGCCGATGTCCCCGGCCGAGTTGTAGGTGACAATCACGATCGACAGGGCGGGCGTCACGAGATGCGTCCGCAGCGAGTCAGGGCCTTCAGCACGCCTTCGGCACAGGCGGTCCACGAGTAGCGCGCGAGCGTGCGCGGGGCGGCGCCGAGGATCCGCGACCGCTCCGCCGCATCGAAGAGCACCTGCTCGAGGGCTGCACCAATCAGCGCGGGGTCGGGCCTCGGCACGTACAGGGCAGCCTCACCGTACACCTCACGAGCGACAGGGGTGTCGAGGACGACGATCGGAATGCCGGCGGCAAGCGCTTCGAGCGGCGTCAGCCCGAAGCCCTCGTAATCGGAGAGGAACACGAAGGCGCGGGCGCTCGCATAGAGCGCCGCCAGCAGGTCTTCCGGCACGTAGGACCGGAGCGTCACCTGTCCCGCGACGCCGCTGGCCGAGACGATGGCGTCCAGGTCGATCGGCGGCGCGGTGCGGTTTTCTCCGACAAGCTCCAGGCGGGTGTTCCTGTGCTGACGGGCAACCCGTGCAAAGCCGTCGATGAGCTCGGGAACGTGCCGGCGGCTGAAGATGGACCCGACGAACAGGACCACGTTCTCCCGGTTGTCATTCGGCCTCGGAACCGCGACCGGCTCGGCGGCGGGATAGATGACGTCGATCTTCGTCTCCGGGATACCGAGGTGCCGCGCAATCTCGCCTCTGGAGAAGCCGGAGATCGTGATGACACGCGCCGCTGTGCGCGCCGAGAGGCGCGCCAGCATCCGTCGCCGCAGCCCTTCCTGGCGGGCGAACCACTCCGGATGCGCCGCAAACGAGACGTCGTGGACGGCGAGGACCATCGGCACACCGCAGCGCAGCGGCCCGGTGTAGGCGGGGGAGAAGAGGACGTCGGCCTGCGCCCTGCGGACGAGCCCCGGCAAGGTGAGCTGCTCCCACCACGTTCCCGAGCCGGTCCCTCCGAGGCAGGTCGAGACCCGGGCGCCGCGCGCCGGCAGATCCGCCCCACGCGGGGCACAGAGGATGAACTCGTGAGCGGCGGCAGACGGCAGCACGTCCCAGGCCGACAGCAGGTGCGTCAGATATCGACCGACGCCGGTGGGGCGTCCGAGCAGCTCGCGTGCGTCGATGGCGATTCGCATCCTACGCCGTCCGCCGCGAGAGCGCCGCGAGATAGGCGCCCCGCAGCGCCGCGGCCGACGCGTCCCACCGGAACGCGCGAGCCCGATCCAGGCCGGCCGACGACATCGACGCAGCGGCCGCGTCGTCGGAAATGACGCGCTCGAGCGCGTCGGCCAGCCCTTCAATGTCATCCGGCTCGACAAGGGTTCCAGCCCCGCCGAGTACTTCCGGCAGCGATCCCCGGTTCGAGGCGACGACCGGCACCCCGGCCGACATGGCTTCGAGCGCCGGGAGGCCAAACCCCTCCTCGAGCGACGGCAGCACCAGGACGCGCGCGGCGGCATACAGGTCCTCGCGTTCGGCAGCGGGCACGTATCCCCGATAGCGAACGTGGCCGGCGAGCGGGGGCTGCTCGATCCGGCGCAGCCAGCCGGTGGCGTCCGCGGTGGCGCGGCCGGCGAGCACGAGCGGAGGGGCAGTCGGGAGCCGGCTGCGAAGCCGCTCGTACGCGTCGAGCAGCGCGCCCAGGTTCTTGCGGCGCTCCAGGGTCCCGATGAACAGGACGCAGCCCCCCGGCGTCGCGCCCGGGCCGCGCCCGAGCGTCTGCCAGACGGGCGCAGCGGGCGGACACACGAAGATCCGCTCGGCCGCCACGCCAAGCCGCTCGCCGATGATGCGGCGGCCATATTCGGTGGACGTCACGACGGCGTCCGCGCGCCTGGCGTGGACGCCGGCGAGCGCGGGATAATCGCGGCGGATCTCGGCGCGCATCCGGTCCGGCTCAGACAGGAAGAAGAGGTCATGGATCGTCACCACCTGCGCGGCGCGCCGCGCAGGGATGAGCAGGGGATGCGCGGCGTGCACGATGTCAAAGGCTCCGGCCAGCATCTCCACGGGCGGCCATCCCGCCCGGTGCCACAGGCGGTTCAACACCGTGACCGGCACCCGGCGGTCGATCACCTGAACCCGCAGGTCGGCGGCCAGTCCGGGCGCCGGCCGATCCTTCCAGGAGCTCGTGAAGAGCGTGATTTCCCCGGGAAAGGCGGCCGCGTAGGCACGTGCCAGCTCGTGGAGGTACTCGCCGACGCCGGTGCGCTCCCGCAGCGCGGGTCGGTAGTCGACGAGGATTCGCATCGACTTGTTTATGATAGCCTCAGCAGTTTTTGGGCGAATCGGAAACGAAAGCTCAGGGAATCGGATGAAAATCGCGGTCGTGGGCACGGGGTACGTCGGGCTGGTGGCAGGCGCGTGCCTGGCCGAGAGCGGCAACGACGTCGTCTGCGTCGACACAGACCTGGCGAAGGTCAGAACGCTGCGGCGGGGGGCCGTGCCGTTTTACGAGCCCGGCCTCGAGGAGCTCGTCCGGCGCAACCGCCAGGAGAAGCGGCTGACGTTCACGACCACCCTGGCCAGGGCGGTGCGCGAATCAGCGGTCGTGTTCATCGCCGTCGGCACGCCGTCCGGGGAGGATGGGTCGGCCGACGTCCAGCAGGTGCTCGGCGTGGCGCGCGACGTCGCGCGCGCGATGAACGGGTACAAGGTGATTGTCGACAAGAGCACCGTGCCGGTCGGCACGAGCGAGCGCGTTCGCGAGGTCGTGCGGCGCGAGACGACGCATCCGTTCAGCGTCGTGAGCAACCCCGAGTTCCTGAAGCAGGGCGCCGCGGTCGAGGACTTCATGAAGCCCGACCGCGTGGTCATCGGCGTCGAGGACCCGCGGGCGGAGGAGCTGATGCTCGAGCTGTACGCGCCGTTCACCCGGACGGGCGCGCCGGTGATGGTCATGGACTGTGCCAGCGCGGAGCTGTCGAAATACGCGGCCAACGCGATGCTGGCGTCGCGCATCTCGTTCATGAACGAGGTCGCGAACGTCTGCGAGCTCGTCGGCGCCGACGTCGATCAGGTGCGCCGGGCCGTCGGCGCCGATCGCCGGATCGGCCCCTCGTTTCTCTTTCCGGGCATTGGGTACGGCGGGAGCTGCTTTCCAAAGGATGTGCAGGCGCTCATTCACTTCGCCGCCGAGAAGAAATACGAGTTCCGGATCCTGCGGGCCGTCGAGGCGGTCAACGCCTTCCAGAAGACGCGCCTGCTGGCGAAGATGCGCGCCCATTTCGGCACTCTCAAGGGCAGGACGGTGGCGATCTGGGGTCTCTCATTCAAGCCGAAGACCGATGACATGCGCGAAGCCCCGTCGGTCGTGCTCATCGAGGGGCTGCTGGCCGCCGGCGCCAGAGTCCAGGCGTACGATCCCGAAGCGATGCGCGTGGCCAGGGGCATTTTCGGGACGCGGGTGACGTTCGCGACCGGCAACTACGAGGCGCTCAAGGGCGCCGACTGCCTGGCGATCGTCACGGAATGGAATGAGTTCCGGCGTCCCGACTTCGCGCGCATGCGGGCGCTGATGCGGACGCCGGTCGTCTTCGACGGCCGGAATATCTTCGCCCCACCGCAGATGACACAGAACGGGTTCACGTACTACTCCATTGGCCGCGCCTGATTCCCGCCCGGTTCTGGTGACCGGCGGCGCGGGCTACATCGGCAGCCACGCCGCCAAGGCGCTCCGTCGCGCGGGCCGCGGCGTGGTGATCTTCGACAATCTGTGCGCCGGACACCGCGAGGCGGCGCTGGGCGCGCCGCTGGTGGTCGGCGACGTTCGCGACGTCGACGCCGTACGCCGCGCGCTGCGCGAGAGCGGCGCCGTCGCCGTGATGCATTGTGCGGCGTGGCTGAGTGTCTCCGACTCCATGCGCGATCCGGCCGGCTACTATCGGAACAACGTGGACGGCGCGCTGGCGACGCTCGAGGCGATGGGGGCCGAAGGGTGCCGCCGGTTCGTGTTCTCGTCCAGTTGCGCCGTGTACGGCGAGCCGGGCGAAGTCCCCATCCGCGAGTCGCACGCGACGCGGCCGGTCAACCCGTACGGGGAAACGAAGCTGACGGTGGAGCGGGCGCTGCCGCACTTCGAGCGGGCGACCGGCATCGAGTCCATCAGCCTTCGGTACTTC